>NZ_OBQM01000003.1:0-732531 GCF_900221055.1 Paenibacillus sp. RU5M
CCTTGAAGACGACGAGGTAGATAGGCTGGGGGTGGAAGTGCAGCAATGCATGGAGCTGACCAGTACTAATCGGTCGAGGGCTTATCCAATATGCAAGTTATAAATCGCACATTTCGTTTCGGATCTAGTTTTCAGAGAATAATCTCTGAAATGAAAATCGGTACATCACAGAATGTGTGTATGATTTTCAGTTCTACAATGATTTCAAGAAGCTATGCTTCGACAAATCGCGTTTGGTGGCGATGGCGGAGGGGTTCCACACGTACCCATCCCGAACACGACCGTTAAGCCCTCTAGCGCCGATGGTACTTGGACCGCAGGGTCCTGGGAGAGTAGGACGCCGCCAAGCAATCAAAAGACACGATCGTAGATAAGCGATCGTGTCTTTTTCTGTTATTATGATCATGGGAATGAATATAACTCCTGTAGGCTGTTTTATATATCTTGGTCTTAGAGATAAAACTCATTTTATACATAAAATACTGGCCTTCCCATCATCCAAGCTGTGATACAATAGGTGGGGTCTATATAGAAACGGAAACACGCATGAGTACGAGGAGGAACTGAATCACGATGAAATCAGCCCCGTTTATTGCCGTGGAGGGTCCGATTGGTGCGGGGAAAACAACGTTAGCAACGATGCTTTCTCAGGAATTGAACCTTCCGCTGGTCAAGGAAATTGTAGAAGAGAATCCCTTTTTGGCTTCCTTCTATCAGGATATAGATGAGTGGAGCTTCCAGCTTGAAATGTTTTTTCTGTGTAACCGGTTTAAGCAACTGGAAGACACAGGCGTGCACTACATTAAGAAGAATACACCCGTCATTTCGGACTATCATATCTATAAAAATATGATTTTTGCCGATCGTACCTTAAAGGGCACGAAACGGGACAAATACCGTCAAATCTATCACCTCTTAACGGATGATCTGCCGAAACCCAATCTGGTGCTCTATATTGAGGCTGAGCTCGATACATTGATGAACCGGATCAACAAACGTGGACGGTCTTTTGAGCAGGATATGGACCCCGCTTATATGGAGCAGTTAATTGCAGATTATAAAACAGGTATGGACTACCTGGCTAGCAGCCCGAATCCGCCAATTATCATTAAGGTGAATGCGGAGCAGCTCGATTTTGTAGAACATCCCGAACATTTCAAACAGATTGTTAATCAGGTAAAGGAGTACATCACATGAACAATTATGGCATTCCGGCCAATGCATTAATTACGGTAGCAGGTACCGTTGGGGTGGGCAAATCCACTCTGACAGCGGCACTGGCAGACCGTTTGAGCTTCAAGACTTCGCTCGAGCAAGTCGACCACAATCCATATCTGGAGAAGTTCTATCATGACTTTGAACGCTGGAGCTTCCATTTACAGATTTATTTCCTGGCAGAGCGTTTCAAGGAACAGAAGAAAATCTTTGAACTGGGCGGTGGATTTGTACAGGATCGTTCCATCTATGAGGATACAGGTATCTTTGCACAAATGCATGCGGATCAGGGCACAATGTCGGTTACGGATTTCGAGACGTACAGCAGTTTGTTTGAAGCTATGGTGATGACACCGTATTTCCCTCATCCGGACGTACTGATTTACCTGGAAGGCAGCCTGCCATCCATTCTGAATCGGATTACGGAACGCGGACGGGAGATGGAGATTCAGACCGACCGTTCCTACTGGGAGCATATGCATGAGCGCTATTCGGTATGGATTAATCAATTTACGGCCTGTCCGGTACTGCGTTTGAACATCGATGAGTATGATGTGAATGACCCAGCATCGGTGGATGCCATTTTGGCGCAGATTGCTGCTGTCATTAATCCCTCCAACGCGACGCAATTATAAACATTAACTTATCTAAGTATGTTATTCATAGGTTAATAAAAGAGTTATTAAATTAATAAGATTAAATGAGATCCCCTCTCTGCCAATTCAAGGCTGATAGAGGGGTTTTTTTGCGTTATTTTGAGATAAAAGCATTGGTGCAGAACCTATTTTAATGATTATAAGATATTAGAAATTTGTTGAATAAAAGGAGTATTTGTGGTTTCATAGGAAAGGTGAATTCTGGAAAATAAGCATAAGCATGACTCAGGAGGGAAAGACAACGTGGAAGAGAAACAAGGGATCAAGATCGGCATGCCAATCGTTGGTGGATTATTGGCAGCAATTGTAGGAGGAATTGTGTGGGCAGTAATCGCTGCCATGACGGAAAGGGAGCTAGGGCTCATTGCTATCGTCATTGGGGCGCTCACAGGCTACGCGGTTGTATTGTTCTCGAACAAACGGATCGCGACGGCACATAAAGCCATTGCAGTTATCTTTGCACTTATCGGCATTTTACTTGGGAAGTATCTGACGGTGGTGTATTTTACTTCCGGTTGTTCAGCGATGCGAGCATGATGAATCTGGTGTTCGATGGTGAGATGGTAAGTGCATTTGTAGATACCTTTACGGATTATTTCAGCGAGCCAGTTGACCTGTTATTCATCGTACTGGCGATCGTATCGGCATGGCAGATTCCAGGACGGATGGCGAAGACCAGTCTGGCATCGGATGCTTCTTCGTCTGATCACGCTCCTAGAGCTTAACCGATGGCTAGCAGGAAGCAAAACCTGTGTAATACAGGGATTGCTCCATTAAAAAAAGTACTCAGAGTGAATAACTGTAAATGGCTTATTCACATTGCGGCTGAGATACTAAAAGAGGGACGTGACGCCTTAGGGCGTGCGTCCCTTTTTGTGTAAACTGAGTAATTGTTGAATCCTGGGCTGTCCAGCACATTGCATGAACACGGAAAAGATGTGACAGAACGGAGTTCTATTTAATACGAGCATATTGCCTATAACGAGAGAGCAAGATTTCATTAGCAAAGCAATAGAAAGATCGAAATGGAACTACTTGTCTACAACGTATACCTGATTGCGAGGGGAATCGGATAATGTTATAGGTGGAATCAATGTAGGCCTAGATTAGCTGTTTCGATCAGCAAACACAGCCATGGCATCCCTCATAAATACAGCCAAGCCTTCGCCGAATTGATCAATATTACGTGTAAAACGTTCGTCGTCTACGTACATTTGGCCTAACCCTCTGAAGACTTCAGGAGAATAATTGCCCATGTTGTTCAGATAGCTGTACCATTCCGAGATTCCGGCTTGAGCTTCGGCACAGTTTGGATCCGTGTGACGAATTGCTGCAAGACGAGAGTAGATTGAATTCATTTGATCGGATAGAGCTTCTTGCTCCCCAGTAGACTGGATGTGTAACTTTTGATTAGCATGATCCACTGCTTGGTCTCCCCAACGTTCCCGCGCTTCCTGCTCATACGGATTATGACTGAAATTAAACCCTTCAAATTGTTCTTTGGCTGTCATCTTAATTTCTCCTCTCACGTGTTGAACCGATTTATCAATGGTGGCGATCATTTGGTCCAACCGCTGGCGTTTCTCCAGCAAAATACGGCGATGCATATTCAGGGCTTCTTCTCGATCGAACGATGGATTGTTTGTAATCTCCTTGATATCTTTCAGAGAGAAATCGAGTTCTTTAAAAAATAAAATCTGCTGCAGCATTTCCAGATTGGCATCTGAATACAGTCGATATCCGGCAGAAGTCACTTCGTCCGGTGTTAACAGTCCGATCTCATCATAATGATGCAGTGTGCGCACACTGATCCCGACAAGTTCGGCCACTTCTTTTACTTTCATGGCCATGATGGAAACCTCCTTACACTACCGATTGTACAGCGTCACGTTACGTGAGAGTCAACAGGTGAAAATGAAAAAAATAAGATGCAGGCACGGAAGCTGCATCTTGAGAATAACTGAGTGTGCTGCACCATCTATCTGGTGCAGCACACGGGCTGGCGGTGCAGGGAGCGCATGGCTACGCCTGCATCCCGCGCACCGCCGCAGCGAACTGCGCAGCCGCTGCGCGCACCTCGGCCGCGCCCGCGATGGCGGAGATGACGGCTACGCCGTCGGCTCCTGCCGCCATCACGGCGGCCGTGGTATCGGGCGTAATGCCGCCGATACCCACCACCGGAACTGCGATGCCTGCGGCGCGCAGTTCGGCAACCCCAGCGGGGCCCAACACAGCGTGGGCATCCGCTTTGGACCGCGTCGGGTACATTGGCCCGACGCCAAGATAGTCGGCGCCCGCCTGCACCGCACGGCGGGCTTCCAGCGCGGAGTGGGCGGATACGCCAAGCATCCGCCCTTCTCCGATGCGGGCGCGTACCAGCGCCGCGTCCGCATCGTCCTGGCCGACATGTATGCCGTCGGCCTCCACCACCACAGCCAGCTCCACATCATCGTTCACGATGAACGGTATCCCGTGCTGGCTGCACACCTCGCGAAGCCGCATCGCAAGCGTGATGCGTGCTTCGCCAACCAGAGCGCCAGTTCCTTTTTCACGGAACTGGAACAGCGTAATGCCGCCAGCGATGGCTTGGCGCAGCACTTCCACGGGGTCACGCGTCGTATTCACGCTGCCCATTACCAAATACACCTGCATCGCATGCCGTACCGCTTCTGCATCCAGTGGGCGCATTACTGTTCACCCCGCAGTCTGCGCTGATAGGCAAAATGATTCGTCGGCCCATGTCCGGCCCCAATCCCCAGCTCATCTTCGATGGCTGCCTGAATGAATGCTCGCGCGGTGGTGACGGCAGCCGGCACAGCTGAGCCTTTCGACAATTCGGCAGTAATGGCCGCAGAATACGTACATCCCGTTCCATGGGTATGCCTTGTCACTACCCGAACGTTCTCCAGATAATGAAAAGACTGACCATCATAGAGCACATCAACAATGATGCCATTTCCCTCATCATGACCACCTTTCACCAAAGCATACGTGGAGCCCATCTGCACGATCTGCCTTGCGGCTTCTTCACGCTGACTCAAATTCATAATAGACATTCCTGTAAGAAGCTCGGCTTCCGGAATGTTCGGCGTCGTGATCAGTGCATGAGGCAGCAGCTCCGTAATTAGCGCTAGAACGGCCTCCTGTTGCAGCAGGGGAGCGCCGCCTTTGGCAACCATAACCGGATCGATGACCAGATTGGACCAGCCGTATTGCCGCCATTTCTCGGCAACCAGTTTAATTATTTCAGCACTGTAGAGCATGCCCGTCTTCACGGCTGTAGGCTGAAAATCATCACCGGTCGAATCCAACTGTTGAGCAATACCTTCATATGAAATAGGGAAGACGCCCTGCACACCTGTTGTATTTTGGGCAGCAATAGCTGTAATCACAGTCATGCCGTATACACCGAGCTCCTGAAAGGTCTTCAGATCAGCTTGAATTCCGGCGCCGCCACCATTATCGGAACCAGCAATCGTCAAAGCCTGTGTAATACTCATTGCGCACCTCCATCAATCTGGCGAACCTGTGCCCGCTGCGCGAGAACGTCAGGTGTCACTTGAGCCAGTTGATTCAGCAATTCGATCTGGAAGCTGCCCGGTCCCAGGTCAGCGGTACGTTCCGCCGCAATCTCTGCTGCAACGCCATAGAAAACGAGTGCCTCCACAACACTGCTCAGCAAGTCGTCTCCTGGTTTCGCAATGGCTGCAAAAGCACCAATTATCGAGCTGAGTAAGCAGCCTGCACCCGATACTTGGGTAAGCAAGGCATGTCCATTACTCGTCAGGAACGTCGTTTGTCCATCCGTAATGACATCCTCGCGTCCGGTAATGACGACCACACAGCCGAGTTTTTGTGCTGCCCGTTCCGCTATTCCGATTCGATCTCCATCGCCTTGACCTGCATCCACACCTTTGATGCTCCAATGCTCACCGATGACATTCGCGACTTCTGCCACATTGCCACGCAATATCGTGAGGCGAAGCTCACGAACGAGCATCTGAACGGTTTCCGTACGATAGGCGGTTGCGCCAGCTCCAAACGGATCGAGCACAACAGGCACGTTATTTGAATTAGCCGATTGCCCAGCCAGGCGGATCGCCTCAACTACCTTTTCGTCCAGAGTACCAATGTTCAGTACAACCGCTCCCGACATCTTGGCAACATCTGCGACTTCTTCATGCGCATAGGCCATAAAGGGAGATGCACCTAGTGCGAGCAAACCGTTTGCCGTAAACGGAGCGACGACAATATTCGTAATGTTATGAACAAGCGGGTTTTGTGTACGAACACGTTCCAGATAAGACATATGAGTTCCTCCTTATAAATAAGCAAATTAATCAATAAAAGTGTCAGGGCAGGGTGGGCCATTAAATTCATGGGAACTAAAAGTTATTCTCGGATAGCTGGAAAGTCCATATAGAAAGCTTAATTAAAGAGTCCTTATCCTCGATAAAGATTCTAATCGTACAGTTATTGAATTCCGTAACTACTCATGTGGGCGACATCTGATAATGAATTTACAACTTTCAAATTTCCCTTGATCTCGTCCAGTAATCGATTTTACTTACTCACCCTGCAAGTTGATAAAAGCATCCTCAGCCTTTACGGAATCCGGAATCAGTTCACTTTGAACCAACCATGCACGTACATTTTCCCAAGAAGAGGCGTCCTGCCTGCCAAACGGCTGACCTTCTTCATTCATCAGTGGCAGTAAAATGTTTAGACTTTTGATTTCGATCTCCGGGTCAAGTGGAGACGTTTCGTTCTCATGTGCGAGCAGAATGTTCAGCGCGTCCTCGGGGTGCTCTGTTACATATTTCTGTCCTTCCTGCATCGCTTTGATGAAGCGGGTAAGCTGATCTTTCTTCGCTTCAATGCCCGCATCACTTGCAGTGAGGATCAGTTCATAATAATCAGGTACGCCGTAATCGACGGGATTGATCGCTTTCATGGCATGGCCTTCCTTTTCCAGAATCAATTGTTCATGGTTAATAAAACCACCCATAATGGCATCTGCCTGCCCGGAAGCAAGGGAAGGGATCAGGTCAAATCCCACATCCACCAAATTCATCTTGTCGGGATTACCGCCATCCTGGCTGATCATGGTACGCACCATTGCTTCATACAAAGGGATTGAGGAATAGCCGACCGTCCTCCCTTCAAGATCTTTTGGCGATTTCACTTTACCGTCTGCTTCAGTCAACAGATGCACGAGCGGATGGCGAACGACGGCTGCAATCGAACGTACAGGAATGTTCTCCCCACGCGCGAGCAAAATTTGCGGCTGGTAGCTTAGTGCAAGATCGATTTTCCCGGCGGCAACAAGTTTGAGTGCATCATTCGTATCGGCAGGCATCTGGATATCGACATCCAGACCTTGATCCGCGAAGTAACCATTCTCCTGAGCAACATAGATGAAGGAATGCACTGCATTTGGGTACCAATCGAGCATGATGGACAGCTTGTCTTTGGATGTCGATGGCCGTTCGGCCAAAGATGATTCTGTATCTTTTGCTTTGGAAGCTGAATCTGTAGCAGGTGTATTGGTACCCGTATTTCCACATCCGCTGATAATCAGTAACATAGATATGAGCAGAATGGGGAGTAGGGAGTAGATATGTTTTTTCTTCATAGCTTCAAATTCCTCATTTCCGTTTATCTGTTTTTGAAATCCGAAAGTTATCCAGTTTTTCTTCTACCTGCATGACGTGGTGTACTGAATCTTCTCTCCATCCATGCAATGAGTACAAACAGGGCGATACCGAGCAGGGATAACAGCACAATGGCGGCGAACATTGCATCCGTGTTCATATTGCTCGACATTCTGCGGCTGAAGTAACCGAGACCCTTGCTTCCACCGAGCCATTCACCGATCGTTGCACCGACCACACAATACACCACAGACATTTTCAGTCCCGAAAAGAAGGAGGGAAGGGCAAGTGGAATCTGGAGTTTGCGAAAAATATCCCACTTGCTGGCCCCCATCGTCAGCAGCAGTTCACGCTGCTCCGGATCACCCTGGCGCAGGCCATCGTAGGTGCTTACTACAATCGGGAAAAATGCGATCAGGAACACCACCGCGACTTTACTCCACAAGGTGTAGCCAAACCATAGGATGAAGACGGGGGACAAGGCAATCAGCGGGATCGTCTGACTGATCACGATGAAGGGATATAACGCTTTTTCAATCGACCGATTCATATACATACCCGTTGCAAGTGCAATTCCGGCACCAATGGACAAGCCAAAACCAACGACAACTTCCATCAAGGTAGCGGGCAGATGTGTAGCCAACAAGAGGCGGCGATGTTCATACAGCGAAATGGCAATCGCCGTCGGGGCTGGAATGATGAAGGAAGGCACCCACCCCATACGCACAATCCACTCCCAGATGACAAGCAGCAAGATCATGAGCAAAAGAAACAGACCATAACGGGCAAGCCAACCTCTTATGCTATGCTTCATGCTATCTCTCAAGTTACCGTCTTGCATGCAATTGTTCCTCCAGTTGTCGTCTCATCTGAACGAGAGCCGGTTCGTAGATCATGTCCGAATGTCTTGGACGTGGCAAAGGTACCGACAGATCCTGCAGCTGTTGACCTTGGCCCACCGGAGTTAACAGGATAATCCGATCACTGAGCAGCAGGGCTTCTTCAATGTCATGTGTGATGAACAACACGGTTTTGCCCAGGCCTTCCCATAGCTCCAGCAGCCAGCGATGCATATCCCGTTTGGTCAGGGCATCGAGTGCGCCGAATGGTTCATCCAGAAGCATAAGTTGGCCACCTGTCAGCAAAGTACGAAGCAGCGCGACACGCTGGCGCATGCCACCTGAAAGCTCGTCCGGGTAAGCATGCGCGTGGCCGGATAAGCCAAATCTGTCGAGGCCAGCCAGGATATCTGCTCGAATCCTTATCTTATCCTGCCGACCTGCAGCCAGTTCAGAGGGAAGCATGCAATTCCCCATGACGGTTCTCCAGGATAACAGGAGGTCCTTTTGTGGCATGTAGGCCACCTGCCCCAGTCGCTTTCCTTCTTGAACCCAAGGAATGTCAATGGTTCCGTGTGTTGGCTCAAGCAAGCCTGCCAGCAGCTTGAAGAGGGTACTTTTACCGGAGCCGCTGGAACCGATGAGCGAAACGAATTCTCCTTTGGCTACAGTCATCGACACATTGGAGAGCACGGGGGAATCCCTTTTTCCCGGGAAAGCGTAGCTCATGTTGTGAATGGTTATATCGTTATCCATCTCGTTCCGTCCCCCTTGTATTCATAATTCAACTTCAAACCGCGGGATCTTTAATTACACCTTCTGATCTGCTCGCAGAACGCGAAAAAGACCCACCCATTTCCGGAGAAATGAGTGGGTCTGTAAGTTCAATTCACATTAAATTTCATCATCAACATGAAAAAATCCGCTTACTGAGAGGCCGCTCCACTTCCCTCCGCTGGTATGATCCAGATCAGGTTCAAAGGGTCCGAATCGTTCGATTCGTCTCAGCCGCAAGGCTCCCCTAGTGCAATGTTCAAGATATGCAGTTGTGTGTTCAGCATATATCACATGCAAGTGGAATGTAAAGAGGGCGGCTTAAAAGAAGTGTGCGTAATGTGAGTTAGGAAAGTAACTAGGATCTAATCGTTTGAATGTAACAGTGAATCAAGCTCCCCGATCAGACGGGCAATCTGCTCCGGTGTACCAATCGTAATCCGAAGCCAGGTAGGCATACTGAATTCGGCACCGCCGCGGACAGAGATGCCTCTGTTCAACAATTCTTTGGTAATCGGGCCACTATCCTGCAACAGATCAACCATGATGAAATTTGTTTCGGAAGGGATGTAGGGTAAGTTCCACTGATCAAAGGACTGCATTAACGTTTCCCTTCCTTGACGATTGTAGTGCAGGCAGTGAGAAACAAATTCATGATCATCCAGGCTGGCCAAAGCAGCGGCTTGGGATGTGGCTGTCAGACTGATGGGCAGCTTGACCCGGTTAATGCCTTCAATAATGCTTTCATTCCCGATGCCATATCCAATTCGCAGGCCAGCAAGTCCATATATTTTGGAGAAGGTCCGCAAAATAATCAGATTATTATACTGCTCCAGCAGCTTAACCGTATCAGGATAATCTTCACTTTCCGCGAATTCATAATATGCTTCATCCAGGACAACCACGACATGGGAGGGAACATGTTCGAGTAAACCATGTAGGGCATCTGCCGTGAAAATGGTTCCGGTTGGATTATTCGGATTGCACAGCCAGATGATTCGGGTAGAAGCATTGATCCGTTGCCGGAATTGCTCCAGGTTCAGTGAATGGTTGACCAACGGCACTTCATGGATGACACCGCCTGCCAGCAGTGTAGCGCCCTTATACCAGTTAAAGGAGGGCACTGGAATGAGTGATTCCTCGCCGGGATTAAGATAGGCTTGGGCGGTAAGGGTAAGGAGCTCGAATGAACCACTGCCAAATACCAGTTGGGAGGTACGCACACCCAGACGGTCCGCAAGTTTGTCACGCAGCAGTTGGCTGGAACCGTCGGGGTATTGAGCCAAAAGATCGGAACCCAGCGATCTGACCGCTTCCGCTGCCAGGGGAGAAGAACCGAACGGATTCTCGTTCGCTGCAAGTCGATCTACACTTTCCAGTCCCAACTCCCGCCGGATCTGTTCCATGGATTTGGCAGGCGTATAAGCCGGAATTTGAGTTAAAAGGTCTTTAACAGGTGGAGAGGGAACGGGTGAGAGGGATTGCATAATCATGCCTTCTTTCCAGTGGAATTAGATCGAGAATGATATCTGTTTCTGGGCAATCTGCTGTGGTGTCTCTTGTGGCGGAGTCAACAAGCGATTCAGAATCAGGTTTTCAAAATGAGCAAACCCGCTGTCCCGAACGCGTGGCCGCTCCAGCGTAATTCGGGTATCCATCGTTATATGACCATCCTCAATTAACAGCACTCTGTCTGCCAGCGCAATCGCCTCACTGACATCATGCGTGACCAGAATGACAGTCAGATCTTCTTCTACCCACAAGCGTTCGATTAATTGCTGCATCTCAATTCGTGTCAATGCATCCAATGCACCCAGCGGTTCATCCAGCAGCAGTAAGCGTGGATGACTTGCGAGTGCCCGTGCCAAGGCGACACGTTGTTTTTGTCCGCCAGATAATACCCCCGGCCAATCACCTTCACGCTCTCCAAGTCCTACATTGCGAAGCGACTGGCGTGCATCTTCCTTGTTCTTGTCGGGGATGCCCAGTCGTACATTGTCGAGCACGGATTTCCAAGGCAGCAGCCGGGCTTCCTGAAACAGAAACCGTGTCTCGGGTGCTGTACTGCCAAGCTTTCTGTTGCCCAGCATAATGCTCCCGGAAGAGGGGGGTTCCAGCCCGGCGATCAGACGCAGCAAAGTACTTTTGCCACAGCCGCTTCGTCCAACGATGGCTACAAATTCCCCTTGTCTTACATTGACGTTGATGTCGGATAGAATCGTCCGCTGATCATACGATTTCTGAACCCCATCTACTTGAAGAAAAGGACTGATCTGACTTGTGCTCATGGATCAATTCACACTCCTTTGCTTTACTTGCGGGATAGGGCCGGGTTCCAGCGCAGCCAGCGCCGTTCCAGCCATTTGGCGATGGTATCGGACAGCTTGCCCAGCAGGGCATATAGCAGAATGCTTAAGACAATTACGTCCATCTGCATGAATTCCCGCGCGTTCATCGCCATGTATCCAATCCCCGCATCCGCCGCAACCGTCTCGGCTACGATAAGTGTCAGCCACATAATGCCAAGTGCATAACGAATGCCCACCAGAATGGAAGGCAGTGCACCAGGCAGGATAATGTCCTTATAAAGGGACCAACGGCTGAGGCCATATACTTTGCCCATTTCAATCAGACCCGGATCGACCGATCGTATGCCGTGGAACGTATTCAGATATACCGGAAAGAATACACCCAGGGAAACGAGGAATAATTTTGCTTCTTCACCGATCCCGAACCACACAATAACGAGGGGGATCAAGGACAGATGCGGAATGTTGCGGATCATCTGCACCGAGGAGTCGGCGATCTTTTCCGCAAGGGAGGAGATGCCGTTCAGCACACCCAGCAGGAAACCGAGACCCCCACCAATGAGGAATCCTCCCAAAGCTCGTCTGGCGCTAATACTGATATTGTTCAGTAGTTCACCGTTACGAAGCAGACGAATGAAGGCCTCCAGTACCTGAGCGGGTCGGGGCAAAATATTGGCTGCAACAACTCCAGATGCAGTCAGCCATTGCCACAGAGCCAGAATGAGTAGTGGTACAACAAAAGGAATGAACTGGTTAAACCATGCCCGGTTAAAGGTTTTGGACCGCACGTTATGCCTACCTCCTTGCTTCCTTCGTTATTGGCTACCTGGAGCTGGAAGTTGATCTTGAAGTGCATCACTCCAGAATGTGCTCACATCGACTGCCTGCTCAAAAATTCCCGCTTGCTGAAACGTATCCGCTACGTCCTGTTCAGACTTGATGGCCTCTTCAGTAATGGCAACAATACGTGATGGGCGTTGTGCTTCTCCATCCGTGTAGGTTTTAAGGGCTTGATCCACGGGCTGGTGGGTGTTGTCTGCTGTAATTTGAGCCCACGCATCCTTATTGGCACGAGCCCAATCATTGAATTTGTTGATTCGCTCCAGATAATCGGCAAGGGCCTCTTTCTGTTCCGCATTTGCAATAGCCTGATCGGAGGCGGCTACAAGGAAGCTGCCTGACAGGATATCTTTGGCGCTGGCGAGCGTTGTTGCTTCATTCTGATGTGCGGAGATGATGGCATTGCCGTAACTGGCAAGTGCATCCACTTTCCCGCTTATCAGGGCGCTGAGTCCATCGGCTGTTGAAAGTTCGACCGGACTGATGTCACTCCAGGTTAATCCGGCTTCTTCCAGCATTTTGAGCAGGAAATAGTGGGCCGTTGTATTTTTTACGAAAGCAACTTTCTTGCCTTTCAGGTCAGCAACCGATTTGATCGATGAATCTTTGGGAACAACGACCTCCTGATTTAAGGTGCTGCCTTGTTGTACCGCAATAATTTTGAAGCTTCCACCATTGGCAGCCTGAGATGCAAAAATGGGCGGAATTTCACTGGTTACACCAAAGTCCAATTGATTTGCAGCCATCGCTTCGAGGATCAGGTTACCTCCCTGAAATACGTTATAAGTGACTTTATAGGGGGTGTCATCGAGTCCGGCGGCTTTCAGTCCCAATTCGAGATTGCCCCATCCGGTCTGACCAACACGAATGGTAACGTCTCTATTCGAAGCAGCTGATGCCGCTGTCGGTGTTGTGCCTGTACCCGCAGCCTGATTGTCAGTTCCAGCAGAGCAGCCGGAAATCAGCAACAACAGAAGCGCGCTCAGAAATGCAGTTAAGGCAAGAGTGTGCTGGCGGTTTGGACGGATCATAGGGAGGAAACCTCCTTGGTGTATGAGCTGTTCTCATTGGACTCAACGGACTCAGTGAATTTAGTGATAGATACATTGGACTCAATAGAATTACTGGATTCAATAAATGCCTGGCCGATACGGTCTGCCTGAAGAATGGCTTCAGTTACCTGCGCTGTGCTAACTCCGAAGGAGAGGTGTGCCGCACTACCTTCCCGCAGCTGTAATCCTGCTGCAATGCGTGCAGCAGCTTCCTGAGGCTGTTGTTGTATGCCGAGTTGGGCAAGAGTGATAGGCAGATTCAGCTTATGTAACAGCGTGGTCAACTCATGAAGCTCATCCCCTGCTTTGCCTTCAAGAATCCACTGGGTGAAGAGTCCAAAGGCTACCTTTTCTCCATGTAGCGAAGCGTGTGTTTCGGGTAATTTGGTGAGGCTGTCATGCAGCCCGTGAGCAATCGCGGCATGAAGTGATCCATCACTAATGCTGCCTACAAGGCCGGCGAGTACAATAATGGCATCGGCAACATCACGGAATTGGGGTGTACTGCCGGTTGTATCGGTGGATTCATAGACTTCGATGGCGTGCGCTTCAAGAATATCGAGTGCAAGCTTGGCAGTGCTGACACTGTTTCGAAGAGTGAGACTGGTGGCGTTGCCACTTAGATTAACGGCGAACTCATGCCATTTTACGAGTGTGTCACCGATCCCAGCGGCCAAATACCGTCTTGGTGCACTCGCCAGAATATGAGAATCAGCCAGAACGAGATTAGGCGAACGCCGCAGGGGACGATAGCCTGCAGATTGGCCCTGTTCATCATAGAGCACGGTTAAGGCGGACCAGGCGGCACAGGTTGCGGCAATCGTTGGGACTGTTACAATGGGCAATTGGGCTTGCTCGGCCACCGCTTTGGATAGATCGAGCACTTTACCACCACCGACGCCGATAATCAGATCAACATCCAGATCAAAAGCTTGCTGCGTAAAAGTATCAATCTGGCCTGTTGTAACCTCACCATGAAACAACTGAACATGGAATTTGATCTTATGCTCCTCCAGTGAAGGAAGAAGGTAAGGCTTCACGGCTTCTAATGCAGACTCACCGGTGATAATGAGAACATGCTGCCCAAGCTGTGTAATTCGCGAACCACTTTGCTCAAGAATGTTAGCCTCGTGTACATATACTGCGGGTGCCTTAACAGTAATCATGAATACACTCCCCTTATAACTTATTATTCTTACGTTTTAACTTGGTTTTAAATTGTTTAAATTCTAGCATCGCGTCTCGGCAACTACAATGACCTGGACAATCAATACATCCTATACTTCGATTGAAAGAATCTATAGGTGAACGTAGTTAACGAATTCGATGAGAAAAAGGGAATTAACATCCTAGTCGATTTACCTTGTCCCTTGAACCCGATATAATAGTGGTGGCACACATGGGCCGGATCACAAATGAGGGTGGGACTGTTCTCCCTCTAAGCAGAATGGGGACCCCGAGTTGAAAACGTTCAAGAAAGTATATATTGAGATCACAAGTATATGTAATCTGGCATGCAGCTTCTGTCCACAGACGAAACGTGCCAAAAATTTCATTGACCCTGAAGTCTTCAACAATATATTGGATCAGATCAAACCCCATACCAAACATATTTATTTGCATGTCAAAGGTGAGCCGCTGCTTCATCCCAAAATTGATCTGTTACTGGATTCAGCGCATGAGAAGGGATTCAAGGTCAACATTACGACGAACGGTACGCTGCTGCCCAAGACCCAGCACAAACTGCTCGGCAAACCGGCACTGCGTCAGATGAATTTCTCCCTGCACAGCTTTGATGGTCATGAAGGTTCCACAGACCGTGAGGGCTATCTGGGCAATGTATTGTCATTTGTCCGGGAAGCAGTGAAGCACAATGTCATTATTTCATTCCGACTCTGGAATCTGACACAGGATAACTTCACGAATGCGCAGATGAACCGAAACCGGGAGACGCTGGAGGTTCTTGAACGGGAGTTCAATCTAGATTTCCGTATTGAGGAGAAAGTGGTGCCGGGGAGCGGTGTCAAAATTGCCCCCAATGTGTATCTGAATCAGGATCATGAATTCCAGTGGCCGAGTCTGGATGCACCCGAAGATGATGGTAAAGGTTTCTGTCATGCGCTTCGCAGTCAGGCAGCCGTGCTTGTCGATGGAACTGTGGTACCATGCTGTCTCGATGGTGAGGGTGTCATTAACTTGGGCAACGTTCATGAAAAATCGTTCTCGGAGATTGTGGATGGTGAACGAGCCAACAATCTGTTCTATGGTTTCTCCAAACGGGAAGCAGTGGAGGAATTATGTCGGAAGTGCGGATATCGTCAGCGGTTCGGCGCTTAAAGCGAAATTTAATAAATAAAATGAGATTCAAAATAATAGAGATCACGTTGTCTGGAAACAGATGAGGTGGTCTTTCGTTTTTTCTAGAACGATAAAGGAGCATATCGCCATAGATTACAAGTTGTAAAAGAAGCATAGCCGAAGTTGAGATCGGCACATTACACAATGGAGTACGATGCAAAAAATGCCGAGAACACAGGCATAATGCTATTATTTCTATATCTAAGCTAATGATTATTATCGTAACATTCCTTTTTTGGTAGGATCAGGGTAGGTTCCGAGCCAGAGGTGCACCTCTGATCGGTTCCTTGAGGACAAGCTTATGCTTGTACGCCAATTCATCAGAATAAGGGAGGATTTAAATTATGAAAAAAATGTTGACGTTGCTGCTGTCTGCGGGTCTGGTCGCTTCATTATTAGGTGCAATTCCGGCTTTTGCTGCACCTACTGTTGTAAACTCAACGATTATTGTAGCCAAGGGAGAAACTTTTGATGGCAAAGGCCAAACGTATGTAGCCAACCCTTCCACCCTGGGAGATGGATCTCAAGCGGAAGATCAGAAGCCGGTATTTCGGTTGGAGGCAGGCGCCACGCTCAAAAATGTGATTATCGGTTCACCTGCAGCTGACGGTGTTCATTGTTATGGTAACTGCACGATATCAAATGTGATTTGGGAGGATGTCGGTGAGGACGCTCTGACTCTGAAATCAGCCGGAACGGTTAACATCACTGGTGGTGCAGCTTACAAGGCCTATGATAAAGTATTTCAAATGAATGCAGCCGGAACGATTAACATTAAAAATTTCCGTGCAGACGATATTGGCAAGCTGGTACGTCAGAATGGCGGAACAACCTTCGCCGTGAACATGACGCTCGACAACTCAGACATTTCCAATGTCAAAGATTCTATTATGCGTACGGACAGCAGTACATCGCAAGGGAAAATTACAAATACCCGTTACTCCAAAGTACCGACCTTGTTTAAAGGCTTTGCATCGGGCAAAACAAGTCAATCCGGGAATACTCAATATTAAAACAGAGCTTACCGTTTCTCAATAATTTTCCTCTAAAGGATATGAAGCATAACAATTAAAGGGGATGTCCTCATGAATATGACGGGGACATCCCTTGTTCGCGTTATCTTGGTCTAATGAACCTGGCACCCGTTATTCGCTCTCATTTGCATCTTTCTGAGATGTAACGAATTACAGAGACGTTATTTCTTGAAGCAGAGGTATATGACGCATAAATGAGACATATAGTTAATCACTCTTTCTTCTAGTTTAAACTGATTTTTTCTTATCGGGATTGTCACAAATACCCATGTGTTGTACAGTAGAAGCAATGAAATAAGTGAACCGGGTGCTCAATGAAGTTGGGCTGAGAGAGCGGCCTTGTGCTGCTGACCGTATATCTGATCTGGGTAATGCCAGCGTAGAGAACATGAATTTGCGATGAGCAATGGTAAGCGATAAGGGATAGAACATAAATGTCAGCGTTTCTTGGTTGCAACGGGATTTCTCTGATGTGACGGGGATGGTGTCGTTTGTTTTCTTCTTTCTCTATATCTGCCTAATGCGTTGCATCGTGAGAATTGTAAACTGTGCGTATGGCCTGCCTGTGAACCGGGGAGGCTTTTTTTGTTTGTTTTATTGTTTTTTTTATAAATCTAGGGAAACAGAGGAAGGAAGTAGAGAACATGTCAACAGCAGTAGGCAGCAACAGATTGAAGTTAACCGATATTTTGGTAACGATTGTGATTGCAGTGGTCTTCGGGGTGATCTACAAAATATGGGGACCTACATATGATCTGATGAAGCCATTCGGCGTTCATGCGGAGCAGATGATTTACGGTATGTGGTTCATGGCGGGCACCTTTGCCTTTGTAATCATTCGGAAGCCAGGTGTAGCCATTCTGGCAGAAGTTGCGGCATCCACGGTGAGTGCTTTTCTCGGAAGTGAGTGGGGCATGTCCACACTGGTATACGGGCTGCTGCAAGGGCTGGGAGCGGAGATTTTCTTTGCCGCATTTCTGTATCGGAAAAGCAATCTGTTCGTTACCTGCCTTGCGGCTATTGGTGCAGCAGCGGCTTCGCTTGTACTCGATTATCAGTATGGGTACATTGATTCCCTCTCGGCTTGGAACTACACGCTGTTTATCGGATTCCGCTTCATTGGAAGTATTCTGATTGCGGGTGTATTCACCTATTATCTCGCCAAAGCGCTGGAGCTTACAGGTGTAACACGATCCCTTAGACCGGTGTCGAAGCAGGATTATGAGGCGCTGGACTAGATGAATGAAGTGGAGAATGTGCAAGCGGTAGGTGTTACGAATCTAAGATGTAAGTTCCCTGGAGAGAAGGCCTTGGTGTTCCAAGGCTTGTCTCTCTCTGTGCGTCAAGGGGAGAAAGTGTTGTTGCTTGGACCAAGCGGCTCTGGCAAATCAACCTTGTTGCAAATTCTGAGTGGTCTGATTCCGCGATCTGTGGAGATTCCGATGAAATGTGATGACATTCAGGTGCCTGAGCAGCCCGGTATTGTTTTTCAAGATCCGGATACCCAGTTCTGTATGTCATATACGGATGAAGAGATTGCTTTTGTACTGGAAAACCGGAATATTCCACGCGAGCAGATGCCTGCTCTTATCCATCGATATCTGGAACAGGTGGGGTTATGCTTTGAACATAACCGAACACTCATTCAATCCATGTCACAGGGGATGAAGCAGCGTCTTGCGATGGCTTCGATTCTGGCCATGGAGCCAGACGTACTCTTTTTGGATGAACCAACGGCACTGCTGGATGATGAAGGAACCTCTCAAGTATGGGAAACGGTGAAACAGATTGCACAGGACAAAACACTCATTATCGTAGAACATAAAATTAATGAAATCGTCGAGTGGGTGGACCGAATCATCGTATTGTCGCCTGAAGGAAAGATTGTGGCAGATGGCCCGGCGAATCAGGTGTTTACAGATGAGCGGAATATGCTCAGGGAATACGGAATCTGGTATCCAGGGGTTTGGGAAGAACGAGGGCAGACGAAAGCACAGACGTTGGTCACAGGAGAGTTTATTCGTTATGGGGCAACAGAAACTGAAAGTATAGATTATAAGGAGAGGGAAACCTCTGCGCTGCCCCAACCAGCACTGGAAATGCAGCAATTCACCGGATGGCGCGGAAAAACGCCATTCATTCAGGTGGAGCAGGCCAAGGTATGGCACGGAGATTGGGTGGGGATTGTCGGGGCTAACGGGGCAGGTAAAAGTTCATTATTGCTGTCCATGATGAATATTCTAAAAACGACAGGTCATTATGGTGTGGAAGGACAATCGGCCGGAAAAACCGAGCAGCTTGCAGATCACATTGCCTTTGTATTCCAGAATCCTGAATTTCAATTCGTGACCAATACAGTCCGGGATGAAGTGGGATTCTCCTTGCTGAGCGGTAAGTTAACTGCCGCAGAAAGAGGTATTCGAACCGATCACATGCTGGAGCAATTCGGACTGAGTGAGCTGTCCGGTAGGCATCCATACCAATTGTCGATGGGACAGAAACGACGACTGAGTGTAGCATCAGCTCTAGTACGGGAACAGCGTATTTTGTTACTGGATGAACCTACCTTTGGACAGGATGCTCGGAATACTTTTGCCATGTTATCACAGCTGGAGCGGTTGCGGCGTGAAGGGACCGCCATTGTGATGGTTACACATGACCGTGAAATCGTGAAGCGTTATTGCACCCGGATCTGGACGGTGCATGAGGGGAGGTTAACGGATGCAGCTCTCGTTTCCTCATCGTGAGACTTGGCTTCACGCGGTGAATCCGGGGTTGAAAATGATTTTCCTGACATTGCTGTTTGTCTTCGTCATCCTTATTCACAACCTGAATGTAATGGCTAATGTGGCAGTTGTCATGCTGTTACTGCTGGGCTGGACAGGTCACGCATGGCCCAGATTATTGCTGTATGCATCTCCGTTCATTCTGGTATTTATATCAACTTCCACAGGTATGATCATGTTTGGTAAAGGGGAGACCACCTGGTTTCAGTGGGGATTGATTCATATTACCGAAGAGAGCTTCTACCGCGGGTTGCACCTAGGATTTCGTTCCCTAAGTATGGCGGCAGCTGGATTGTTGTTCGGTCTGACGACCAAGCCTGTGCGTCTCTTTTATTCCCTCATGCAGCAGTGGAGGCTCCCACCCAAGTATGCCTATAGTTTTCTGGCGGCTATGCGTATGATTCCGATTTTGCTGGATGAATTCCAGACGCTGCGTTATGCCATCCGCATTCGGGGAAGGAGGCAGCATGGCTCCCGCTGGAATGTATACGGCATACTGAAACGATATGCAATTCCACTACTTGCCCAGAGTATTCGCCGTGCGCAACGTATGGCGGTGGCGATGGAAGCAAAAGGATTCAAGGAAGGCGGGAGCCGGACCTATTACATTCAGATCGGGTATTCCCCAGCAGATGTATGGTTTATGGGGTATTTTATCATCATGTTAACGGCTGCTTATATATTGGGAACCACATTCCCTTATAATTCAACCCTATTGGATGTAAGGTGAGACCTGTAATTATTTCGTACCTTGTAAATATATTTGGGAGTAACAGTAACTTTTCCTAGTTCAAAACGTCTTAAATGGAAATAACTTCAAATGATTGGAGTGGACTGACGTGAAGACGGGGCGTAAAAGGCAATGGACGGGCTACCCGTGGAATATCGTTGCTGGTGTCTTAGTTGTGCTGGTTACGGGGGGACTGCTGTTGTACAACCATGCCAGGGGGCTGGAGGGGCAAGGTTCGGGTTCAGTAACGCAAGTGCTATCGGTGAAGCTTAATTATAAAAAGGGGGATAAGGTCACAGTTGCAAAGGGAGTACCTATTTACAGCCAAGTGGTCGAGAGCAGTGTTTCCCCTGATCGGATGGACATAGACGGGTATAGCTCCGCTCAAGGGAGCTTGCAAATCGACGCTGTTCGCGGGGAATGGGTCAAACTAAAAGGTAGCGATTACACTGAATTCTGGATACCTGGCTGGTATACCTCCAAAGAAAGCCGAAGCCTGACGAAATCCATTCCACAAACGTTCAAGCTTCAATCGGGCAGCAAGCTGTACCTGTTTCCCGGAAGTCAGGCAACATGGTCTTCAGGGGCATTCCTGAAAGAGCAGGCGTTCATTGTTGCAGCGACGAAGGACTGGTATGGCGTGTCCATTGCCCCGCGCGTCTGGAACAAGGAATCGTCCACTTATCGTCCAGCATTGCTTTGGGTTAAGGCAAAGGATGTAGCACAGCATACCAAGGTAGCGGATGGCTGGTTCAGTAGACAATTGGCGATGCCCACGTCCACTATACGTCATTTGATAGATATTGTGCTGAATTCAAAAACGACCTCAAAACAGGTGGCGCAGTGGCTTGGCGAACCGGATTGGCAAGAGCATTCCGGCAATTTAAACGATACGGGTTATGCCATGAGCATAGGAAAGACCTGGCGGTACGAGCGAGCAGATGCTCATTTTCTCGTGACATTTAACAAGAACGGCAGGCTGGTTCGTACGCGCTGGAATATACCCCAGGACGATCGAAACGGTGTAGTGTCTAATTGGGAATTTGGTGGTTCAGATGAATATCAGTTCACGACTAAAATCTATGGCACAATGCTGCCTGCCACCTTACCCTGGAAATCGGTATGGACCAATCAGGGGGATATTAATTACACCTTTCTACAAGCAGCAACGGAGGATGTGCTCCTGATGAAAGGGGATGACGGTGGATTTAGCGGGGGGTACTACGAAGGTTCCATATATGCTCTTGACCGACATTCCGGCCAGAAATTATGGGCGATCAATGGTGGGTTTGGAAGACAGCAGGCAGAGGTGGATGCGGGACGCCAATACGTTACAATCTACACCGATTATGACCCTGACAAGAAAAAATACGTGGATCGTATACGCCATCTGGGCTTGAAGAACGGAAAGGTCGAGTGGGAGTATATCCCCAAGCAAAATTTCAGATTGAATGGGATCACGGCAGCGAAGAATGTCGTCATTGTGGACAGCGCGGTTGTTGAAGGCTCAAGCAATAGCTGGTTAACGGTGCTGGACAGTGCAAACGGAAAAACATTATGGAAGCGAAAACTGACGACCGGTTATGAATTATTGAATAAGAGCGCGGAAGATCCTTATGTCATGTATTGGGAAAAGGATAAACTGATTGCAGCTGATCCGCGATCAGGCCGCACCGTGTGGAGCATTGCAGCAGGGAAGTCAACGATAGAGCATCCCGAACGGAATCCTTATTTTGACGGAATTGCTCGTATCGATCCGTTTGTGCCCGCACAGCCAGAACGCTGGATGCTGCTGGATGACCAGTGGGTGCTGGTTGATCTGAACAACGGACAGAAGCTTGCACAATTTCCGGCCCGGGTTGGACAGCAAATTGAGGTGCTGAATGACGGCATGGTGCTCATTCGAGAGAACAACAACGGGGAAATGTATGGTGAATACGAGGATTACATAACCACCTTGTATGATCCCAAGACCGAAAAAAAATGGTGGACGCAGAATAACAAGATCGAACGCGCACTTGTGGAGGGCGATCAATTATATGTAATCAAGAACGGTTATCCGGCAGCCCTTGCCTATGATACAGGGGAGACCCGCTGGACTGCACAAAACACGATTGCTGCCTTTCAATACCCTACCAATCAGGGGAGTTACGTGGTGATTGAAGATCAGCTTTTGCTACCGATGGGTGAGGATCTCCTGATCATGGATAAAAATGACGGTACCTTGATCGGCCGTGTGCATGACGTCGTGATGGGAAACCCGGAACATCGTGATCGGGATGCTAAGAATGGAACCATGAACCGGCTTGGAAATGAAGTCTATATTGGGTCGTCCAACGGACGGTTTAGTATATATGATGCTAATGATTTGCACACAGATATCTCACCTTAAAGCTTGTTTCATGTCGAATGATGATTTATTATGAATAAACAGGATTGCTCGCGCTCCGGTTATCGGCTGTGCGGGCTTTCTTCATGTGTTCTTGAAGGACCATGTACGATCAATCGCAGGAGGAATCTCCCATGATTTCATTATACGGGGTAAGCAAGCGTTACAACGAGCGTGGGTCCCGTGAAGATCAGGGATTCGAAGCGTTAAGCTCGGTTTCTCTAGAAGTAGGCCAGGGAGAGATCCACGGCATTATCGGCTCTAGTGGTGCAGGGAAATCCACACTTCTGCGCATGCTCAATGGATTGGAAAAGCCTGATGACGGCGAAGTCATTGTGAATGGGCAGCATTTGACCCGGATGAGTGAGCCGAGTCTGCGTCAGGTACGGAGGTCCATTGGCATGATTTTTCAGCACTTCAATCTCGTCAGCAATCGAACGGTAAGTGGCAATGTCTGCATGCCTCTGGAACTCGCTGGCGTCTCTCGGACAGAGCGGGTTGCACGAGGACTTGAGGTATTGAGATTTGTCGGACTTGAAGATAAGGCCAACCAGTATCCTGCGCAGTTAAGCGGAGGGCAAAAGCAACGTGTTGCCATCGCCAGAGCACTTGCCAGCCGCCCGGATGTGCTGCTCTGTGATGAACCAACATCTTCGCTTGATCCGCAGACCACGAGTGGAATTCTGGATGTGCTGCGTCATGTCAATGAAACGCTGGGGGTAACTATTGTACTCGTTACACATGAGATGGAGGTTGCCCGAAAGCTCTGCGACCGGATATCGGTGATGAAAGAGGGACGGATCATCAAAACGCTGTCGGAAGCGGAAGTAAGAAGCATACCGGCACCGAAGCCTGATCTTTTAACATCCTTGTTGATGGGTGAAGATGTATCCATGAGCGGACGAAATACCTCTATTCATGGCGATCAGGAGGACCATAATGATGATACCTGAGTCCGTTGTGAAGTATCAGCATGAAATTTGGCAGGCCATCGGAGAGACGTTTGTCATGGTGGGGATCTCTATCACGGCAGCCGTGTTAATCGGGCTGCCTCTGGGCACACTGCTGTATTTGTTCAGAAAAGGGCAACGTTATCAGAATCGACCTCTGTTCACGATTCTGGGAAGTCTCGTCAACATCATTCGTTCCTTCCCGTTTCTGCTGCTAGTGGTATTTATGATTCCGTTCACACGTCTGATCGTTGGAACATCCATCGGGACGCTCGCAGCAACCGTGCCGCTCTCGGTCATCGCCATTGCGTATTACGCCAGACTGGTAGAACAGGCCTTGCTTGATGTCCCGAAGGGTGTGGTTGAAGCTGCTTCTTCCATGGGTGCATCGACCATACAGCTTGTGGTGAAATTCCTGTATGTGGAGGCCCGCTCAAGTCTTGTACTCGGCTTAACAACGGCAACCATCAGCTTTATCTCTTACTCTACGGTCATGGGTATTGTCGGTGGTGGCGGTGTTGGTGATTTTGCGATTCGTTACGGTTATCAGCGATTCGAGACGGAGATCATGGTATTTACGATTATCATTATGATTATCCTGGTACAGATGATCCAATTTACTGGCAGCAGACTGTCCCGCTGGCTCGATCGCAGATCCTGAAGAAGGACAAGCAGTGCAGAAAGATTGAATTACAGCATGAACAATACAGATTACATGATGAAGGGGTTTATATCAGATGAAAGCAAAACTAATGCTCATGCTGCTGGCAGTGACGCTCGTAGCAGCCGGATGCGGCAAAAAAGAAGAAACACCTGCGGCGGAAGGAAATAAGGAAAGTACTCAAGCCGGACAAGAAGTGACGTTGAAAGTAGCTACTTTGATTCCGCCAATGACAGATGTGCTGGATATTGTGAAACCATTGCTGAAAGAAGATGGCGTTAATCTGGAAGTTGTTGTACTTTCCGATAACGTTCAACCGAATACTGCACTGGCGAACAAGGAAGTAGACGCAAACTTCTTCCAGCACGTCCCTTACATGAATCAGTACAATGAAGCAAATAACGCTAATCTGGTGGCTGTGCAGCCGATCTACAATGCCATCTACGGAGCATATTCCAAGAAGTATAAATCCATTGAAGAATTGCCTGAAGGTGCAATGGTAGCGATTGCCAACGATCCGTCCAACATTGGACGCTCGCTGGTCATGATGGAACAGAACGGCCTGATCAAGCTGAAAGAAGGCGTCGGTTTTAATGCAACGCAAGCAGACATCACGGAGAACACGAAGAACTTCAAGTTCAAAGAAGTGGATCTGTTGATGCTGGCCCGCATGCTGGATGATGCGGATCTGGTTGCCATGACGCCAGCCTATGCGAGTCCGCTGGGGCTTACACCCAAGAAGGATGCGCTGTTCACTGAGAAGGATGATTCCCATTTTGCCATTACCTTGGTTGCGCGTGAAGATAACAAGGATTCGGAAGCCATTCAGAAGCTGGCGAAGCGTATGGCGGGTCCAGAAGTGAAAGCCTTCTTTGAAGAGAAGTATGCAGATATTGCGATCCCGGCTTTTAAATAACATCCGTTAATCTGCAACTGAAATGATTGTACAGACAGGTTCAAAACAAACAAACAAACATGAAGACCCAGGCCTCATCGCCCTGGGTCTTTTTTTGTTCATTTGTATTACGGAGTAAAGGAGAAGATCAGCATCAGCTTTTGTCTGAGTCGTGTTCTACCTTTGGCTCCATGAGGCGAATCAGTTTCCGCTCTGTAGCCGTGTCTGTTGCAGGTGTGTAGATACTGCACCGCAAATCGGCATTTCCCTGAACCTGGAGTGAGGTAAGATCAAAAAGCATTTTGCCAGCTCTGGAATGTCTGAATTCAATCAACACATCCGGGGCGCTGCTAACATTGCTTTGTTTCCAGAGGGGTTGAAAATCAGGATATCTGTCCATCATGTCATCCAAAAACAAGTTGTACCATTCATCATCGACATATTGACCGTAATAAGCACGGAAAATAGCCAGGAATCCGCTGACAAAATCCTCCCAATTGACGGCCAGCCTCCGAAATTCCTTTCGTTCAAACAACAAGCTGATCATGTTCCGCTGTTCAGCCGGAATCTGTTCAAAGTCCATAAACACATGCCGTGCTGCGTCATTCCAGCCCACAATGTGACAGCGTCGGTCTGAGATGATTGTGGGACAATTGCGAAGTTCCTGCAATATTTTCTGCAAAGAGGGATGAATTTGGAGTGGCTTCTCATCCAGGATATGAAGTTCCGAATGGTAATCCAAACCAAGGGAAAACAAATACTTCCGTTCATCTGCTGTCAGCCTGAGAGCTGAGGCGATGTTATCCAATACGGAATGAGATACCTGAATATCTCGGCCCTGTTCAAGCCAGGTGTACCATGTTGTGCTCACACCTGCCAATTGGGATACTTCTTCTCTTCTTAATCCAGGTGTTCTTCGCCGGGAGCCCGCGGGTAATCCGACGGATTCCGGCGAGATTTTGGAACGCTGGTTTTTTAGAAAAGCGGACAGTGCCTGTAGCCTGACATCATGGTTCATTCCATCACCTTCGTTCCTGAGTTTATCATGGTAGTCATTATACTATTATAATTGACAACTTGTAATAGGATAATACGAATGGCAATATAAGTGCATAACTTAACTAAACAAGTATGGAAAGAGCACTAAAGGAGGATGCATTATGGAACGTGTTGTTATCACTGGAATGGGGATTATCTCTCCTTTGGGGAATGATGTGCATACATTTTGGAATGGATTGGTGGAAGGCAAATCAGGAGTTTCGCCAATTGAAGCGTTTGATACAACGTCCTATAAAACGAAGATAGCAGGGGCAGTCCGTGATTTTGACGGAGAAGAACGGTTTGGACGGAAGGCAGCACGGCGTATGGACCCGTTCGTGCAATTTGCTATTGCGGCAGCAGATCAGGCTTTATCTGACTCCGGTCTCGAGATGGATCATGTGGACAGGGAGCGAGTAGGCGTGTATATCGGTTCTGGCATTGGCGGAATCCAGACCCTGATGGAACAAGGTAAACTCCTGTCTGAACGCGGGCCTGCAAGAGTCAGTCCAACACTGGTACCCATGATGATATCCAATATGGCGGCGGCTATGGTGAGCATGAGATTTGGCTGTTGGGGACCCACTCTCTCGCCAGTGACAGCCTGTTCGATCGGCAACACCGCGATAGGTGAGGCTTTCCGGCTGATTCGTCACGGTGGAGCAGACGTGATTTTTGCTGGAGGAACGGAGGCAGCTGTCACCGAAGTATCACTGGCAAGCTTCGGCAATGCGACGGCGCTATCTACACGAAACGAAGCGTACGAAGGAGCGAGTCGACCATTTGATGCAGGCAGAGATGGTTTTGTCATGGCTGAGGGTGCCGGGGTCTTGGTTGTGGAGTCTTTGTCCCACGCCCTTGCGAGAGGCGCAAACATCCTTGCGGAAATCGTAGGTTATGGCGCTAGTTCAGACGCGTATCATATGGTAGCAACCCATCCGGAAGGACGTGGTGCATACTTGGCCATGAAAGCCGCTCTGGCGGATGCACAGCTTCAGCCACATGAGATTGATGTCATTAATGCTCATGCTACCAGTACGGAAGCGGGTGATCTTTCCGAGACACGAGCAATTAAGCAGCTGTTTGGTGCGGAAGCTTATCATATTCCGGTAACAGCAAACAAATCGATGACCGGACATATGCTGGGTGCGGCTGGTGGGGCGGAAGCCATATCGCTCATTCAAAGCTTGCGTAGCGGCATCATTCCACCGACAATCAATCAAGAGCAGAGCGATCCGGAATGTGATCTTGATTATGTTCCCAACGTTGCAAGAGAAGCTGACCTGAAGATCGGGATGTCCAACTCATTTGGCTTCGGTGGTCATAATGCGGTCATTATTTTGCAGAAATATCCATCGTAAACTTACAGAGAGCAGTGACGCCCGAAGGCGCACTGTTCTCTTTTTATTTGCTGTGCGAAGACTGTTCCGGCTACGAAAGTGCAATAAAGGTCATTAGTTCGCTAGTTGCATGTAAACATGAGAAATGGCCCATGAATATGGTCGGGATATTCGTTAGAATATTCAATAGGGGCACATATGTACGTATATTTGAATGGATAACGAAATAGGCCGATGCTTAAGTTTGGCCCATTTTCCATGGTGGTATAGATATAAGGGCTGATAGAGGCTTCTTCTAACATAAAGCTATACATAGGAGGTTAAGCAGTGAACGTATGGATTACGGTGAAAAGTCTGGGTAAACGCAAGCCGGCACTTGCCAAACAAGCTGCCGAACTTCCGGAAACAACCGATACGCTGAGAAAGCTTATTAAGAACATGGTGGCTGAGCAGCTCAAGGCTCTTCAGGACAAGAAGAGTGAAGCGGAATGGCTTGCCTACCTGATGCCCGAAGATATTCAAGAACAGGGAGCAGCAGGAAAAGTAGGCTTTGGCACGATCTATAACGAAGGGGTTCCCGATGTAGAAGGCGCCATGGATACAGCTGTAACCGCATATGAAGATGGGTTATTTAAGGTATTTCTCAATGATGAAGAGTTGCAGGCATTGGATGAGCCGTTGATGATAAAGGAAGACGATAACGTGGTATTTATTCGCTTTACAATGCTTGCCGGGCGTCTGTGGTAGAGAGTGATGACGAGGAGGAAAATAGAATGAATCAGGAAGATAAAGTTCAACAGTATCAACAAGAGTTGCAGGAAAAAGTAAAATCGTTGAAGGGTGTGGAGCAGGAACTCGCAGGCTATGTTGCAGAGATGGCTGGATTCACCTATTTGCGCGAAGACGAAAAGGCCTATTTGGATGCAGAGCAGCAATTGAAACGTATGTCTGCTGAGACGAAAACTCCATTGTTCCGTCCATTATTGGATGTATTGGAGCAACTGGTCAGTAAATCCTTCTTGGCTCGGTTCCGTTACATTGCAGAACGTGCCGCGAATTTTCCTTATAGTAAACATTATGAGCGCAGACCATTTCGTACAACCGATCCCGAACAGCATATTGGACAGGTTCTTCGTAAAATGATTGCCTTGTTCCGTATGGAGATGCATGGCTTCTCTCTGAACGAATATGTATCCATTCGGGAGTACAAGTTTGATTATCTTCATGAGATTAGAGCCGTTTTACCGGATTGTATTGCCTATGAACTGGATCATGAAACCGGGGATATGAAGCAGGCGCTGCATGATATTATCTATGGCGACAATCAGAATGCATTGCTGACCACTGAAATGATCAAAGGTATCTTTATGAGTGATCAGGTGGATGCTTACCAGATGGTTGGAGAATTGCTGGTAGCAGCCAGACTGCAGGAGGGTTTGCGCCAGAGCATTGTGGAACGGATGGATGAAGGAACGCTTGAGGCGTATATATACATATTAAAAATAATCATCGACAACAACCTGATTCGGTTCAGTTCGGTAGTGAGAGCGCTCGCCGTATGGACAGGGATCGGAATTGAAGCGGCGAATCAGCGTGTTGCTGCGCAACTAATTACACAAGCACATCAAGCATTGACTGATCCTGCGGTGCGAGAGGAATGGCAGGAAAGCGCCAATGCAAACCAATTATTTATCAGTCTCTGGGCAACGGCAGTCATTGAAGAGAATGAGTTGGAGCGAAAAGTCATCCAGATCATGGATCACGGGAAAGTATATCAGCAGATTGTTGCACAATACGTACTTGCTAACAGTCAGAACAGAGGGCTGCGCTTAAACATGGCACGTCAGTATCTTGAAGTACAGGATCTGGAGTTGCTGCATTGGGTGATTGAGAATTATGATGCCATGTACATGTTTAACTGGAGCTTTGAAAATGGGGAGAATCAACGTAGTGTTCACGTCTGGCCGCTGTCTGTTTTTGAAGATAAAGCCGTGCGTCGGCGTGACTTTGATCTGTTTAAACAAATGCTGGCCTACATTCCGCAGGGAGGTGCAGGTGGGCCATCCGGTGTTCTTGAATTTGTTCAATATCGGATCGATCCGGATGATATAGTGAAAAAAATGCTATACCTTGCTGCGTATGACATGGACCCGGAATGGATTGGCGAGGTCATTGCGCTCAAAGACAAGCTAAGCCCGGATTTGCGAGGAGAATTGTTGTCCCAGTTTGTCCATCATCCCGAGAATGAAGTACAAAGACAGTTTATTTTTGACAGTCTGTCGGATAAGAGCATGAACAACCGTGAGAATGCTCTGCTCAAAGCCAAGCTGCTGACGCTTACGCTCGAAGAGATGCTGCAAATGGAGGCGTTGCTCAAACTGAAAACGGGATCGTTGCGTCAGAAGACCATTCAGGTGTTATTGCTTCAGCCAACCGATCAGCTGATGGTATCCCTGAAACGACTTGTACAATCCAAAACTGAACTGCAACGATTGGGTGCGCTGGAACTGTTGACCGAGATCTCCGCAGATCCACAACGCACGGAGCAGCAGGAGCAGATGCAGCCAATCATAGCGTTAATCAAGACTCCAACAGCCAAGGAGCAGAAGCTGCTGGACAAGCTTACAGAGCAGAGCAGCAGGTATACGGCGGCTAATGGATTCGGCCTGTATGATCCTTCATGGGAAAATCCACTGCTTCAGGAAGAACGTGATCTCGGGGGCTTCAAGCCGAAGGACATGTTTACCCTTTCCCTGGAAAAAGCGAAGCAGTTTCTTGAAGGGTTGGATGCGTTGCTACATGAGCACAGGGAATATGAATATGAGGCAGAATATTATGCGGGCTACAAAGAAACCTTGCTTGTAGGTGCGACATTGCGTGCTATGGTCTTCATTCCTTATGATCAGCGGCAAGATATAAAATTATTGGAGCAGTTCCCTCTCCATAACATATGGGGAGAATATGTTCAGAAGAGTGGTCTGGATAGTAAAGAACTGCTGCAAATTTTGTTTGCGATCCGTTTGGAGGATTTGAACAAGAAGTTGGATAGTTATTACCGTTACTACTCCACCATATACGAATATAGTGAGTTGGAGAAACACTGGCTGCTGGAAGGATGGCGCAAGGAATTTGCCGAAGAGGTCTATCCGGTTCAATATATCCAGGACATGAAAAAGATGGTCAGTGAGCTTCGTTACGCAGATCAGGTGAAAACGCTGATGGAGGCCGTTTATGAGGACAGTGATAAGTCAGATACATTTGAAATAGCTGAGCGGACACTCTATGCGCTGATGAAAATGATGCCTGAGGAACAAATGGAAAAGGAATTGGGCATGCTCGCTCTTTTGTCTGGCCCATGGTTCTATATTGTCCGGGATCGTGTATATGACGATAACAGTTTCATGCGATACTTCCAGACGCTAAGCCAATTCGACCGATTAAATAAGGAAAGTAACCGAGGTTCCTTCCTCACTCTGAACGATTACCTGCGTGCCTATGAATTGGACTTCATTGATGTACAGGAAGTCTACAAGCAGCTGCTTGTGGGAGAGTCTCGTGCCCTGTTTATTCGGGAATTGACATCCAGTCGGTCCGACTGGATTACGGAGAAACCGGTATTGGCAGAACTGCGAAGAACCGTTGTTGAACGAATTTTGGAGATTGAGTTGACCCGAGGAGAGCTTTCAACAGAAGTAAGTACGCTGGCCATGAAGCTTGAACGCATTGAAGGTATGGAGCATTGGGTGCATCTCGTTGCTGCCATGGATCAGGATACCTTTGTCCGTGGATATATCTACAGCTACGGTGACAATACGACACGTAAAGAAACGTTCAGCCATCTGATCCAGGTTTGCCATCCACGTGATGGAGAGGACGAAGTACTGTTGGGACAATTGCTGGCGAAGCATCCCATCCAGGAGAAGAAGCTCCTGGAAGCCGCAATGTACGCACCGCAATGGATGGAGATTGTTGCGAAGCATCTCGGATGGGAAGGACTGCGCAGTGCAGCCTGGTACTTCCATGCTCATATCAATGAACGGTTCACTGCTGAAAAGGAAACCATTGTGGCGCATTATTCTCCAATTTCACCTCAGGACTTTAACGAAGGTGCATTTGATATCGCCTGGTTCGAGGAGGCATATGAAGCCGTCGGTGAGGAACGGTTCAGTCTGTTGTACGATTGTGCCAAATATATCTCCGGGGGAGCCAATCACCGCAGATCACAGTTGTTCGCGGATGCGGCACTTGGGAAACTGAAACTTGAAGATATGCGTCAGTCCGTGGAAGATAAGCGTAATAAAGATCATTTGTTGACCTACAGCCTGATTCCATTTGCAGAAGAACGGGAACAGGACCTGCGTGAGCGGTACGACTTCATTCAGAAGTTTCTGATGCAGAGCAAACAGTTTGGTGCACAGCGCCGTGCCAGTGAAGGTCTGGTATCCCAGATAGCGCTGGGCAACCTTGCCCGTAATGCAGGATATGCCGATGTTACCCGGCTGATGTGGGATATGGAAGCTCGCAAGCTGGATGAGATGAAATCCTATTTTGAGCCGCATGAACTGGATGAGGCTACTACAGCCCAATTGGTCATTGATGAAGAAGGCCAGCCGGAACTACTCATCGTAAGCAAAGGCAAAACACTCAAATCTGTACCTGCTCGGTTCAAGAAAGATGGATACATCACCGAATTGAAGGAATTAAAAACAGATCTGGTTGATCAGTATCGCCGGGCAAGACAGGAATTGGAGCGTTCCATGACGGCAGGAACATCCTTTACGAGTGAGGAAGTTTCAAGTCTACTGCAGAATCCGGTTCTTCGTCCACTGGTTCGCACGCTTGTGTTCCAAGCAGATGACAAGCTTGGAAGATTCGATGTAACGTCCGGTGGGTTGGTTACTCCGGCTTCGGATGATTCGACAAGCACGATACAAACCTTGGCGGCACATGATCGCCTACTGATTGCGCATCCATTGCATCTGTTCCAGAGTGGAAGCTGGAGTGAATTCCAACGGGATCTGTTCAACCGTCAGGAACGTCAGCCATTCAAGCAGGTGTTCCGTGAACTCTATCTTCCAAATGAGGATGAGCTGGCTAATGGAACGGTATCCCGTCGGTATGCAGGTTATCAGATTCAGCCGAAAAAAGCAGTTGCTCTGCTTAAAGGACGTCAATGGACAGTCAGCTATGAGGAAGGACTGCAAAAGGTAAGCTATGAGCATAATCTGATTGCCAATCTCTATGCCATGGCAGACTGGTTCTCACCCGCAGATACAGAAGCGCCTACTCTGGAGACGGTGCAGTTCTATGATCGAAAAACGTATAAACCTGTTGCGTTGAAGGATGTACCGCCGGTCTTCTTCTCGGAAGTCATGCGTGAAATTGATTTGGTGGTTAGCGTTGCACATGTTGGCGGAATAGATCCGGAAGCCAGCTTGACCACGATTGAGATGCGTCATGTGATTGTGAATGAGTCACTGCGTCTGTTGAAGGTCGATAACGTACGTCTCGATGGAAATTACGCTCGAATTGATGGTGAACTGGGCGAGTATGCTGTTCATCTTGGCAGCGGCAATGTGTTCAAACAGGCGACGGGCGCGCTTCATATCGTTCCTGTGCACAGTCAGCATCGAGGCAGAATATTCCTGCCATTCCTTGATGAAGATCCGAGAACGGCTGAAATCTTATCCAAAGTGATGTTATTGGCTGAAGACAAGAAGATCAAGGATCCGCAAATCCTTGCACAATTGCAGCATTGATTAGTAATGTTGAATGATGCTGCAGCCAAGCGGCATTAGATTGACGATGCCGAGTGAACTTATCGAATATCAGGCAGCTAGAGCACCAGGGTCAAGGTGACTTTAGCTGCCTTTTATTTTCTGTTTTTTTGGTAAGGAATCCTTAAATAGCAGTAAAATTTGGCTCAAGATTGGTAATGGTGGGTACAGATTGAGTATTGGGCATGGTAAAATATAAATAGAGTTATATAAAATTTCATGTATTAACCAAGTCCAATCGCAGGATCGGATGTTTACATAATTGTTTTCTAGGAAAAGGAGAATACGTTGGACATGTTAATCACTTCATATCGTGAACAGGATCATGACAAGTTGGTCGAGATTTGGGAGAGAGCCGTTCGGGCAACACATACGTTTTTAGAAGAGCATCACATCCAGTTCTATAAAAAAGTAGTGAGCGACGTGTTGCAGCAAAGGCAAGTCGAGGTATGGGAAGCGCTGGATGCTGGCAATGAACCCGTTGGTTTTATCGGTTTGGATGATAACTTTATTGAGATGTTGTTTGTAGATGTCAGTCAGCACGGGCAGGGCCTGGGGCGTCTTCTGATCAACCATACCCTTAACATCAAAGGTCGTCACCTCAAGGTGGATGTCAATGAGCAGAATGCTGGAGCAGCCCGATTCTACGAGAAAATGGGATTTGTACAAATGGGTCGTTCCGAGTTGGATGGTTCCGGTAATCCGTTTCCGCTGCTGCATCTGGAGATCAAGGCAGATCAGGCTGCAAGATAAAGAACGGTGGACCACGAAATAGGAGGAATATGACGAAGAGGAGCGTGCAGGATGACACAGATTAAGGTAACACCGGAACAACTGGATACAGTCAGTGGGCAATTCGCCCAGGCACATCAGCAATTGTCGGAGTTTATGTCCACATTGGATAGCCAGATCCGTGTCATGCGCAGCAATTGGGACGGAATGGAGCGGGAGCGCTTTTATAACGATTATGCAACGGCCCAAGCAACAATGAAGTCTGTTCTTGAGCTGGTCTTGTCCATCCAATCCGAACTCAAGAAAATTGCCGAGCGTTTCCGCACCACGGATGAAGATGTTGTGAACAAGGCTCTTATGGTGGCTTTGGCTGCGGCACAGACTCTTACGTCCCTCGGTAAACATAAAGGTGATGGCTCGGGCAAAACGTCAGGTCCTCCGGAGAATATGGAGGATTGGGATAAGAAGGACGCCGAGGATTACAAAAACTATGAGGAAATGTTGAAGAAAGCCGAGGAAATGGGTGACGAGAAACTGGCGCAGCAGCTTCAGGCCAGCATGAACGTTATTCGGCTTCAATATGAGGACGAAATCTATCAAACCGATCCGAACACAGGCAAGACGGTGAAAATTACCGAGGATTCGATTGTAGGTACGTATCAGGTTAAAAGCGACAAGGGTGAAACGACCAGCATCAGCTTGGATAAACAGGGTAACGTCGTGGATTACAACAAGGATACGAAAAAATACGAGTATTGGGAACAAACCCATACGACCAGTCAAGGGGAGCATCTCTTTGGCAAAGGAGCACAAACGGCTACAGCTTATGGAATCGGCCTGCTGTTGACCAGCAAGAGCGGATCTGCCTTTACAGAACATGCGACAGGGCTCGGTTCCTCCTTTGTTGCGGACAAGTTCCTGTTCTCCGTGCCGGAAGAAGGCGAGACGCGTACGATGATCTACCGAACCAACAAGGATACAGGCAAAATCGAGAATATGATTGTGGTCACGCGTGGCGACAACGATATTGAATATATTCCGTGGCGTGAGTATAACTAAGCTACGGAGCCAAGCCTTGTAGCCCCATTCGGGTACAAGGCGGGTAGAACCGAGGGCAGATATATAGGGAACCTGCCCATAAACAAACACCCGCGCAACCTTCATCACAGGATGGAAAGGTTGCGCGGGTGTTTGTGGTCTGGCTTACCGTCCAGCCAAGGTCAGGTGACCGGGCCAGTAAGGGGGCTTTTTTTGCCCAAAGATTAGTGTGTCTCTTCGTCCAGAAACGGTTTGTTCACCGCATAATACATGAAGCCCATCAACAGCACGCCGCCCACCAGATTGCCGAGCGTGACCGGAATCAGGTTATGAATAACCCCGCCGAATGAGATCGTCCCTGGATGGTTCAGTACCAGCGCAATCGCAAACGTACACATATTGGCGACGCTGTGCTCATATCCCGAGATGAAGAAACAGAAGACAAAGAGCATCATGGCGAACATTTTCGCACCATTCTCCTTCATGAACATTGGCACAAAGAACGCCAAACATACGAGCCAGTTACACAGAATGCCCCGGAAGAAGAGCTGCATGGCTGGTGCCTCCATCTTGTGCTCTACGACACTCAGCAGAAAACCATTCACCTGAGATGAATCGAACAGACCCGTCAGGTAGATTAACAGGGCAAATACCGCTGCACCCATCAGATTCCCACTGTAACTCGCGATCCACAGCTTCACCACTTCGAACCATTTCAGTTTTTTGCGTAAGGCAGCATAAGTGTAGTAAAACGTATTTCCAGTGAACAGATCACCGCCACCATAGGCAATCAGAATAATTGCCGCGCCAAACGTGAGGGCAGCCATAGGGTATGTAAAAGGGGAATCCTCCATATAAAAGAAGTTACCCGTCTTGAACGCCACGATGACGCCAAACCCGATAAACATGCTGGCAAGCATGGAGCGTGCAAGGTACCTGATCAAGCTTTGTTTGTAAATCTTGTGTTTCTTCAGCGCCAACTTCTCAACGTTGCGTAAACCTTCCGTTTCCATAATTCGCCTCCTGTTTTCCTGATGTCTTGTTTACATTATAACGAAAATATGGAAGTTGGGGAGGGTTGGCCTGGATTTGTGATGTTTATTTAATAGGATAAGAACTAAGGGCTGGGCGGAAGAATGATTGGACGAGCAGCCAGCACCTCCTCCACAATCTGTTCGGGTGTCAGGTCTCGATCATCCCAGAAAATCAGATTGCTGATCTCCGCGTAAGGCATCTCTTGCTCTAACTCGGTTAGCATCTCATCCAGTTCATTTTCTGTTCCTTCGGCATTCATCAGTTTGCGAACCCTTTCGACCAAATGCAAATGGTTAGCCATATCGATACCTCCTGAATGATTCATAGAGTGAACAAACTAGTCTTTCATGGGTTGATCCAATGGATCATACGTAACGATCACCGGTAAAAATTTGGGCTCAAGCATCAGGCTAATGAGTTGTCCGTTTTGATCAGCATAAGAAATGAGATAGCTTCCAAAATGAGATTCATAGATGAAATCCCTGTATTGAAAGGATCGTTCGGGGTACTTTATGTTCACATATAGCGTAGTTACCCCGCGGGCAAAGGTTGCTTTCAACATCGGAATTTGGGCCAAAAGTATAATCGCGACAAGAACAATTGCTGTACGTTTAGCGAGACGGGTCAGATGGATTCACCCCATTATCGTAAAATGATTTTACCTAATTAATGAAGGTCCATCTAAAACCAGATGTCACTCCACGAGTATAGCAAGATTGCCAAACTGCTCTCCCTTTTCCATACGTTCGAATGCTTTCACTGTGTCCTGTAGCGGATATATACCATCGATCACAGGATGTATATCATGTTTCTCCACCCATTGCAGCATCTGAATAAACTCTTCACGGCTGCCCATGGAGGTGCCAATCAGGCTAACTTGCGGGAAAAAGATCGAGCGGATTGGAACAGCCAGATCATCTCCCGAGCTTGCGCCATACATCACGATACGGCCACCTGGTCTGATTATATCAAAATATTTTGGGAACATGGCTTGTCCGATGCTATCCAAGATGAAGTCAACAGGATCAAGATCATTCTGCAGACTCCAGTCTGCATGACTGTCTAGAGCTTGGAAAGCGCCCAGACGCAGGGCCTCATGTCTCTTGGCTTCACTTCTGGATGTAACGGTTACCTTGGCACCCGCAGCTACGGCCATGAGCAGGGCATAGGTCGCTACACCGCCGCCAATACCGGGAATGAGGATATGTTCACCCTGCTTAAGTCCGCCACGAGTGAATAAGGCGCGGTATGCTGTCAAAGCCGAAAGGGACAACACCCCTGCTTCCACCCATGATAGATGAGAGGGTTTGGGCAAGGCATTTCTAGCAGGCAGCGTAATATATTGTGCGAGAGTTCCATCCGTAGGGCCTCCTACAATATCGGGCACAATAGGTACTTCAACAGCGTGGTCCCAACCGAGAGTAGGGTGAATAATGACCTCATCACCTACAAATAAGTTCTCTACATCATCTCCAATTGCTATGATTACACCTGCTCCATCGGAACCAAGAATGAGTGGTGTGTCCTGGGATGTACGACCTGCCATGATGAACAGATCACGATGATTAATTCCAGCAGATTTTAGTTGGATCTGTACTTCACCGGCTTCGGGTGCTCGAGATGTTGACTCTGTATATTGAAGACCTTCAAGGCCGCTATGGCCGGAATGTATAATAGCTTTCATTTTCAAAATTCCTCCTTGTGTATATAAAAACTTCACTACTGAGCCTCATTGTACAGATGGGGCAGATTCACGTAAAATGAACAAAAATGAATGTCAGTATCAATTCAGATAATAGATAACAAGCAGGTGATCAGTGCATGGATGCAGGAGATTTGAAAATATTTCAGACGGTTGCCCGCGAAGGCAGTATCAGCAAAGCAGCATTAGCGCTGAATTATGTGCAATCCAATGTAACAACACGAATTAAACAGTTGGAAGATCAGCTGCAAGTACCGCTGTTTCATCGCTCCAACCGGGGCATGTCGCTCACACCAGCGGGTGAGAATTTACTGGGATATGCGGATAAAATATTACATTTGTTATATGAAGCGGAGCAGGCAACGCAGGTCGGGAATCCACCTGCTGGGATACTCCGTCTTGGCGCGATTGAGACCGCAGCCTCCAGTTTTCTTACGCCGCTGCTCGCTGAATACCGTTTATGTTACCCCGAGGTTCAGCATTCATTAATTACAGGGGGTACACATGAACTCAATCAGAAGGTCATTCAACATGAGCTGCATGGAGCTTTGATATATGGCCCAGTCGACCACCCTGAGCTGGACTATATGAAAGTGTACGACGAAGAGTTGGTACTGATTGCCGAACCCGGAACCCATGAACTGCATGATTTATTGTGCAAACCGATGTTGTTTTTTGAAATAGGCTGTACACATCGTGCGCAGGCAGAAGCCTTTTTGAAAGATCAAGGCGTGCACACTCTCAATGTCACGGGATATGGAACACTGGACACCATTATGAATGGCGTATCTGCCGGGTTGGGTGTGTCATTGCTCCCACGCTCCTCGGTTATGAAAGCAGAAGGGAGAGGCGAAGTTACAGTGTTTTCTTTGCCTGATCCGTATCGCAGGTTGGAGGTAGGATTTGTGCATTCCCGGAGTGAGCATCAATCCGGAGCGCTGGGTGCACTGGTGCAGATGATAACGAAGCAAAAAACCAGAACAATAAAGGAGTAAATAACCTTGAAGAATACAGAGTTAACATTAGCTGAAGCCTTTAATCAGGCAGAGTTTATTATAGGCGGTCACGGAAGTCGTAAAGTCAAAGTACTTCAGGAAGCGCTGGAGCAGGTGGATGGGGAACAGTATAGTGATCATTATGGCAACGGCAAAATCATTGATCGATTCCAGCAGCAGATGGCTGACGTTCTGGGTAAGGAATCAGCTGTATTTTTCCCCAGTGGTACGATGGCCCAGCAAATCGCCTTACGTATCTGGTGTGATCGCAAAGGCATCAAGCGAGTAGCCTATCACCCATTATCTCACCTGGAAATCCATGAGGAAGACGGACTGAAGGAACTGCATCAGATTGAATCCATTTTGCTGGCGGATAAGGACCGATTGATTCGATTAGAAGATGTGGAGGGGATGAATGAAGAGATTTCCTGCCTGCTGCTTGAACTGCCCCAACGCGAGATTGGTGGACAATTGCCTGCCTATGAAGAGTTGGAAGCAATCTCGGCTTATTGCCGTGAACGCGGAATCAAGCTTCATCTAGACGGGGCACGTCTATTCGAAATCACGCCTTATTATCAGAAGACACCCGCCGAGATTTGCAGTCTGTTCGATAGTGTCTACGTGTCTTTTTACAAAGGCATTGGTGGAATTGCTGGGGCTATATTGGCAGGGGATACGGATGTTATGCAAGAATCTAAAATATGGAAGCGTCGGCATGGCGGTGATCTGATTGGCCTATATCCATATATTCTTAGTTCCCAATATTATTTCAATGAACGGATTGGCAAAATGGGGCTTTATTATGAGCAGGCGAAGGAACTTGCTTCCTTGTTAAATGCGTGTCACGGTATACGTACATTGCCAGAAGTACCCGTCTCCAATATGTTTCACGTACATTTTCCCTTGGCCCAAGCCGAGGTGGAGCGTATTCTAGCATCCATGACCCAGCAATTCGGGATAGGGATTACTTCATACTTGCAGCAGACCAGTGCTAATAGCTGTGCCTTTGAATTGTCAACGGGGGATCGTTATCAGAATGTACCCAAGGACAAGCTGCATTCAGCGCTGCAATGGCTGGATGAAGAACTGCGGAAACATGTGAACTAAAATATGCCATGGTTATTATGTTTTATTCTGCCTTATCCACTTGCTGGATAGGGTATTTTTGTTGCAGGAAAAGAAAGATAGGTGACGAAAGGTACTTTAATGCAGCAATAACAGTAATAATGTAGCTTCTGGTATCATCGTGTCGTTAATAGTGAACATATTTTTGGACCAAAATTTCATTGATTTTCATTTATAGAGGAGGAGTTCAAGTGGAGTCGAAAGAATTGGAACCCATTCGTGATCTTTTGGTTGAAGCTTACAATACAACAATGGGAGAAGGGTGTACTCCTGAAACGCAACAGAGCATTGAGGATTTTGAGCAAAAGTATAACGTGAAATTGCCCGCAGTGTATCGTGAGCTCTTGCTTGAATTTGGTGCATGCAACTTCGGCGATCCTGCCTTGTATTCGGTGAAAGAATTGAATTGGGCATATCCCGAGTTCCTGGATGTATATCGTGAATATGAGAAGGAATACGAGTTGCCCGCTGATCTGCAACCATTTCCAATTGGTGGGTTTGGCGAAGGAAGCATTGCTATACTGGATCAAAATTCTGGCAAGGTCCTGATGTTAATCCACGATGCGGGAGAACTGCCTCTTCGTGAGATTGCCGTGGACTTTAATGAATTAATGACGATGCTGGCTGAATCAGCTGTTTGGGTTCAGGAACAGATGAAGTAACAGGCTAGTCGGAAGGGAAGTACACCAGACGTATGGATATTCGAAAACTACGATACTTTATCACCGTGGCGGAGGAGCTTCATTTCCACCGTGCGGCTGAGAAATTAAATATGACGCAACCGCCGCTGAGCCAGCAGATTCAGAATCTGGAAGAAGAGCTCGGCGTGAAGCTGTTGGAACGCACAAAAAAAATGGTTCGTCTCACGGCAGCCGGTGCCGTGTTTCTGGAACAGGCGAGGCTGATCATGGCCCAACTTGAGCGATCCATCCAGCTTACGCAGAAGGCTGACCAGGGGATCATTGGACATTTAACGGTTGCTTTTGTGGATTCGGCTTCAGGGAGTATTATGGTCGATGTGTTGAGAAAATTCCGTGCGGCGTACCCGCAGATTGAACTTACGTTGCGTGAGATGACCTCGTCCCAACAATTGCAGGCACTAGCAGATGGACAGATCCATATTGGATTTTTGCGGTATCAGGATCACAACGGAGATTTGTCGTTCCGGGTCTGTCAGACGGAAACATTACTCGCAGTGCTGCCAGACCATCACCCTTTAGCTTCACAGACTCAGGTGTCCATAACAGAGCTGGCAGACGAAGATTTTATTTTATTCCCACGGCATCTGGGTTCTCCGTTCCATCGTCTCGTTCTGGATTATTGCAGGGAGCATGGTGTAGATCCTCGTATTACACAGGAAGCCATTCAGATGTACACGATTGTGAATCTCGTTGCAGCGGGTATGGGTATATCCATCGTTCCTTCTTCAGTAGATGTGTTCGAGCGGAGGGGGGTGGTATTTCTACCATTAGCAGAAAGTCCGCCCTCCGTACCGTTGTACACGGCATGGCGGACGGACATGAATCAGGAAGTGATTTCCCGTTTTATGAATATTGTAGATGAAATCGTTGATGGGAATATAAGTTGAGCTAAAGATTATTACACTTGCACTACGATGACCGAACAACCTGTTCTAACCCGTCTTGGCAGGATCTCTTTCAATCCACTCACCCAATATTTCATCAATGCGGGACAGGATGTCCCGATCCAGTTGAACACCAGAGGCTTTCACATTCTCAAGGACTTGCTCTGGACGGGATGCCCCAATAATGACGGATGACACATACGGATGCTGAAGAACCCAGGCGACGGCAAGTTGAGGGAGCGTCAGCCCGATGTCTTTCGCGAGTGGAATAAGCTGCTGAACAGCAGTCAGAACGTCGTCACGTAACCACCGACCAGCAAGATTATTGAAAAAGGGTGCTCCAGCCTCGGCAGCTGCACGTGATCCGGCTGGCAGCGCTTCGTGCGGAATATATTTACCAGATAGTATGCCCTGAGCCAGGGGAGACCATGTAATGTGGCCCAGACCTGCTTGTGTACTTGCTGGTACAACTTCCTGCTCAATAACCCGCCATAACATGGAATACTGTGGTTGGCTCGCAATAAAAGGCACGCGAAGCTCCTTAGCTAATGCGGAACCTTCTTCAATCTGAGCCGCAGTCCATTCGCTAACTCCAATATAGTGAACCTTGCCCTGACGAACCAGATCGGCAAACGCAAGGAATGTTTCCTCCAGCGGCGTATTTGGATCATAACGATGAGCATAATAGACATCGATATAATCAGTTTGCAATCTTTGCAATGAAGCGTTGCAGGCCTCCATGATATGTTTGCGGGAAAGTCCTCTGTCGTTGCGACCCGAGCCGGTTGGATGACAGACTTTGGTACACAGCTCAATACTTTCTCTTCGAGTCTCCTTTAGAGCATGTCCTAACACCGTTTCTGCCTTGGTGTTGGAATAGACGTCTGCCGTATCAAATGTCGTGATGCCTGCCTCCAAAGCAGCCTGGACACAAGCTTTTGCGGTTCCATCATCCACTTGTGCTCCATGCGTAATCCAGTTGCCCAGTGAAATCTCACTGACGGTTAAACCGCTGTTTCCCAATTTGCGATATTCCATTCGTGACGCCTCCCTAAGTAATCTGGACTCCATTGTAGCAATGGCAGATTAATAGGTGAAATATCTTTTAACCCCATCTTTGATATGAAAAAGATATCACTGAGTTTTCTCTTGTAACGAAAACGTATGGTTAAACGCGCTCATTGTTCTTGCATGTATTTGCGATATAAGGCTGGCGTAATCTCCTCGAATTTCTTAAATATTTTGATAAAATAACCCGATTCATTGAACCCCAGTTCATCACTGATCTGTGACACGGGCATGTCCGTAACTTCCAGCAATTGCTTGGCCCATTTGATTTTGAGTCGTGCAATATAAGTCGTGAAGTTCTCACCTGTTTCCTTAGCAAACAGCCTGCTGAAATAACTTGGACTCAGGTGGCACAGATCGGCCATTTGTTTAAGCGAGACTTGCTCACTCTTGTGACTGTGAATATATTCAAAAGCAGGTTGGAGCACCGGGCTGGAGCTCTCTGTATCACTTGCACTATTTTTAAGATAGGCATCCGCAATCGCATTGGTCATTTCTTTTTTGATCGACTCAATATTACGAATGGAGTATCCGGGCAGAATAGTGGACAGATTCAGAGACTCCTGATGACCCGAAGCTTTCTCGAACATTTCCACCAGTAAATTTTTGTTTAGTGCTTCCTCCACGATGTAGTTACAGAGTAAAGAAAGCATGTTGGAAATTTTCACAACCTCTTCATAGGTCATGACAGGCAACTGGTCATAATCGTCCTGTAATTCCTTTAGCTTTGCAGCATGCATAGGCACGTTCTTGGACGTGACGATCTGTTCCAGTTCCGTCCCTTTCTCCGGGTCAGCGAGCTTCACCTGTCCTGCCATTACCGCACCGATATATTTTCCATCAATGGTGATTGGAATCGCGATATCCACGATATTAAAATGACACAGATATACATAAGGTTCGTTCAATCGAACGGCTTCCAGACCACCACGAGAATCACATTTCTGGCAGTAGGGGAGCAGTTCGGGATCTTTGCGAACATTTTGGCAAAAGGCCTGACAGCTGCTATGGCTGGTTACGGGAATGCCTTTATAATCAACGGTTAGAATAGCCAGCTTGGTCACAGTGGCAAGAGAATCCTGTAGACGCTTCCATTTATTCAGGTCGAGGATTTTATTGATGTGCAGATATTCTTTAATCATGGGTGGAACCCTCCATAGCTAACCTGATGAATGATTTCGTTCGTTAAAAGTTAGCAAGTTGTACATATTAAGATGAGTTAATGACGGGTAATGTATAGATGATGTCAAAAATTAACCTATCGCATGACAATAAGATACCATGATTCCGTTGAAAAGCAAAAAATTACGATTGCAAATTATAATAATTTGTTATCAAAGTCCACTGTAAACCTCACATGCATGGTATATATTTAGGTTAATTGTGAGTATTTAAAATTTAATGTTTAAGTTCATCTAAGAATTACATCAGATAGCCTTGTTGAAGGTTTGCAGGACATTTATGCAGTAAACGAAAACGAACTTATATCATCCATAGGAGGTTTATATCATTATGAGAAAAGCATTTATTAGTCCAACGAAATATGTGCAAGGCGAAGACGAATTGTTGAACCTCGGTTACTTTGTGAAATCCTTTGGTGAATCTGCATTGCTGATCGCACATCCGGATGATGTACAGCGTGTAAAGGCGAAGCTCGATGCAACGGCACAAAAATTCAATATTACGTTTGTTGAAAGCGGTTTTAGAGGGGAATGTTCCCGCGAGGAAGTTGCTCGTCTCCAGGAAATTGCGAAAGAAAAAGGATGCACATGTACAATTGGCCTCGGTGGCGGTAAAGCGATCGATGCAGCCAAATGTGTGGCAGAAGGCGAAGCGCTAATCATCTGTCCTACCATCGCAGCAACGGATGCGCCAACAAGTCACTCTGCTGTGTTGTATACGCCGGAAGGTGCTTTTGATGACTATGCGTATTTCAAACAAAGCCCTAGTGTTGTTCTCGTGGACACAACGGTTATTGCAAACGCACCAACACGTTTCCTTGTATCGGGTATGGGTGACGCGTTGTCTACGTACTTCGAAGCAAGAGCTACAGCAAAGTCGTACTCTCGTGTTAACGCAAGTCTGCCGATGGGTTCCCGTGAAGGATACACGCCATCCGCAGTAGGTACGAATGCAGCACTTGCTCTCGCAAAACTTTGTTATGAAATGCTGCTGACGGATGGATTGAAAGCAAAAGTAGCCAGTGACAGCAACGTCGTGACTCAAGCGCTGGAAAACATCGTTGAGACAAACATTCTCTTGTCTGGACTTGGATTTGAAAGTGGCGGTCTGGCTGCAGCCCATGCGATCCACAACGGTTTGACTGTTCTGGAGGGTACACATCACTTCTTCCACGGTGAAAAAGTATCATTCGGTACGATTGCACAACTCGTCCTTGAAAATGCACCAACCGAAGAGCTGCATGAAGTCATGGACTTCTGTCTCACAGTGGGACTGCCTGTAAGCTTGGCGGATATCGGTGTAGATACCATTAGTCAGGAAGAGTTGTTGAAGGTGGCCGAGATCGCATGTATTCCGGAGGAATCCATTCACGCTATGCCGTTCCCGATAACTGTTCCTGAAGTGGCTGCTGCCATTGCGGCGGCTGACCGTATGGGACGGGACTACAAAGCAGCTCGCCGGGAGGCGAAATAAATGAAGAAAATCATCAATCAGGCTGAAAATGTTGTCATGGAAATGTGCAACGGCATTGCGCTGGCGCACCCGGAGCTTGAATTTTTGAAAAAATATAAAGTCATTAAACGCAGAGAGATTAATGGGGATAAAGTTAGCCTCATCAGCGGCGGTGGTAGTGGTCATGAACCTGCCCATGCAGGTTACGTTGGCAAAGGCATGCTGGATGCTGCGGTCTGTGGAGATGTATTCGCATCTCCTTCCCAGATTCAGGTATATCAGGCGATCAAGTCCACAGCCAGCAAGAAGGGCACGCTGCTAATCATTAAGAACTACAGCGGCGACATGATGAACTTCAAGAACGCGGCGCATCTTGCCGAGGAAGATGGCATTGACGTGCAATATGTACGGGTTGAGGATGACATTGCTGTTCAAGACAGTCTGTATACGGTAGGGCGCCGCGGCGTTGCCGGAACCGTACTGGTACACAAAATCGCTGGAGCTGCAGCCGAAGAAGGCCGCAGTCTGGCAGAGGTGAAATCCGTTGCTGAGAAAGCAGCCCAGAACGTTCGCAGCATCGGATTTGGATTCACATCCTGTACCGTGCCTGCCAAAGGAACACCGACATTTGAAATCGCTGAAGATGAGATGGAATTCGGTGTGGGAATTCATGGTGAGCCCGGCATTCGCCGCGAGAAATTGGTATCTGCGGATGAGCTTGCAGGACGTATGGTTGAAGCACTGCTTGCAGACATGAAGCTGGACAACGATGCTTCCGCTGAGATTGCTGTGCTTGTCAACGGATTTGGTGCTACACCTTTACAGGAGCTCTATCTGCTCAACAACTCGGTTCAGCGTGAGCTGGCACAGCGTTCAGGACTGGGTGTAGCCACTACGTTTGTTGGCAATTACATGACGAGCATCGATATGGCAGGCGCATCGGTAACCATCCTGAAAATGGACGATGAATTGAAAACATTGTTGTTTAAGGAAAGTGATACACCTGCTTTCAAAGTATCTGGCCCTCCAGTAGCGCAAGTGGCATATTCCGAAGCATTGGAAGCCGTCGTAACTGAAGATGCGCCAGTATCCTATGAAGTGGAAACACCTGCAACGTCTGCGGTGATCAACAACAATCAATTCTCCCTGGATAATATCGTCTACCTGATCGATAAGATGAGTGAAATCATTATCAAGAACGAAGTACCATTCTGTGAACTGGATTCCCATGCGGGTGACGGCGACTTTGGTATGAGCGTAGCGAAGGGCTTCAGACAGCTCAAGCGCGAATGGAACCATATCGGGAACGAAGAGAACAAGAATATCGGTTCATTCCTCGATGCATGCTCTCTTGTCATTATGGAATACTGTGGCGGTGCATCCGGCCCAATCTGGGGTTCGGCATTCCGGGCAGCAGGCAAAGCCGTTGGTGACAAGCAGCAATTGAACGTTGCAGAGTTCGCTGACATGATGCAGGCGGCAGTACAAGGGATTCAATCTACAGGTGAACGTTCCTTCGGACGTGGTGCCGTTGTAGGTGACAAGACATTAATTGACGCACTTGTCCCTTGTGCAGACTCATGGACGCAAAGTTCGAAGTCTGGAGCTGACTTCAAAACGGCGTTTGCCAAAGGTGCCGAAGCGGCAGTAGAAGGCGCGAAGAAAACAGAAGACATCGTGGCACGTATGGGCCGCGCGGGTGCTGTTGGCGATCGCAGTCTGGGCTACCCGGATGCTGGAGCGTATGCGCTGGGTGTTATTTTCACAGAGCTATCCCAGGCAATGAAATAAATATGGAGTGCAACGAGATTACACTTGGTCACTCCGATTGCAGACCATACTTGATTTAGACACTCAGGAACTACACAGACAGAAAACCTTTCGATCTCTCTTACCCCCGGATTTCAATGATTTTCCCCTGAAGGGAGAAATCCGGTGATAAAGGAGTACGCTCCGCTTCTTCAGGTCCTTTCTGTCTGTTTCGCTCTTGTGTCTATACCAAATTAATATGACTGCATCTCGTTTTTGTGTAATTATAAGGTTCAATCCATATCCAACGTTTCATTAACGTGGATAGTGGATATAAGTATGGAGACCGATCTGTAGCTTGGCTTACAGAGCGGTCTTTTTTGATATGGAAAAGCGAAGATGTGAGTCGGAAAATTTGGCTTGGAGGTTCCAGATAGTGTAATCTGGAGAGTATGGACAGCCATTTGAACGAGAAGGGATCGGGATGATTCGATGACGCAAAAAATCTATTATGACTCCGCGTACACACGGGAGTGGCATACACAAATTACAGGCAGAGTGGACAAAGAAGATGGTATATATGTCACGCTGGCGGAGACGGCTTTTTATCCGCATGGGGGTGGACAGCCTTGTGATCTGGGGCAGATCGGCGGCATTGATGTGTTGGATGTGATTAGTGAAGATGGTGAGGTGCTGCACAAACTGGAGCGTGCGACGGAGCAGAATGACGTGGATTGCCATATCGACTGGCAGCGCAGATTCGATCATATGCAGCAGCATAGCGGGCAGCATTTGCTGTCGGCTATTACGCTGAAGCTGGCAGATGCGATGACGCTCAGCTTTCATCTGGGCACAGATTACATCACGATCGATGTGGCAGCCGAACTGGGAGCGAATCAACTGGCTGCAATTGAAATGGAAGTTAATCAGCAGATATACCGGAATGCCAGAATCAGCAGTTCATGGGTCACTGCGGAAGAGGCGGCACGTCTGCCGCTGGTGAAGCAGCCTTCCGTAACCGAAGATATTCGCATCGTGGAGATCGAGGGCGTGGAATATAACGCTTGTGGTGGAACACATGTGTCAGCCACAGGAGAGATCGGAATTATTAAACTGTTGAAAACCGAGAAAGTGAAGGGCGGCACCCGGATTTATTTTAAATGCGGATACCGTGCACTGAATGAATTCAGCGCCGCGCAAAGCGTGCTGACCGGAATTACAGCCAAATTGAAGACCAGCCGGGAAGAGCTTGCGGATCGGATCGACAAAATGGAAGCAGAGCAAAAGCAGCTGCAAGCAGAGCTGAACGCTGTGAAATCTTCCAATGACGCTTATTATGCACAAGAGCTTTTATCTGCACGGGAAGGGCTTGTCATTGCCCAAATCTTTGAAGACAAATCGCTCAAGGATATGCAGAGTCTAGCGACCAAGCTGACATTAGAACATGAGGGACTTGTACTCTTTGCGAGCATCTCGGAGGCCAAAGTTGTATTAGCACAGAACGGGCAGCCGCCGGAGTGGGCTTGTGGACCTTTCTTCAAGGGCAATCTCGGAGCCTACCAGGGCAAAGGTGGCGGCAGCGAAAAAATGGCTCAGGCGGGTTTTGCCAGCAGCGAAGATGCGCTCGCATTTTATGAATTTACGAAGGACCAACTGGGACATCACTAATCTACCATCCCACTGATCGACATGATGGAGCTTGTAGAACGTGAAGAAGGATCAAAAGCATAGGGGGTACCCATAGATGACAGAACGCATTCCGTGCATACGAGAGGGGTGCCCAAATACGATTTTGCCAGCAACGGCTGCCAGAACAGGTGGGTACTGCATGCCTTGCAAGCAAGAGATGGAGCGCGAGGCACATCAGAGATACATTGAAGCCAATCGGCGCGACGTGGACTTGTATGAGGGAATCATGGACCCTGTGGAGATTTTGAAAATCATGCATACACGTCAGGATCATGATCCACTAATCCGTTATGTGGCATACGAGCATTCCAAAGAACAGGTGTATCTGTCCTTGTCTACGGAGCAGCAAGCCCTCATGATCGATTATGCGATGCAACTGATTCGTACGGGGGATGACGATACAGGTAAAGATATTTTGGTGTATCTGGTCTGTTACCATGATACGTCGTTGTCTGCACAGATTCCTGAGCTGTTGGAGCACGAAATCTATTATCCTGTCATTTTGTATAAGAGCGCCTCGGCTGAAGTACGTGATCAACTGTTGCAGCGGGTGAACACCGATGATGAGAATCGGAATAATCTGTTGCTCATGCTCGCCTATATTGGAGATGAAGTGGTTGTACGTCAGTTCCAGCAATGGAGGCAGTCTCCGCCTCGCTGGGCAGATCAGCTGCATGTCGCACCTGAGCACTATACTACCGAAGCCGGTTGGGAGTTATCGAATGAAGGCCAGCGCAGGGATTTATTTATCACTCCAAGTTATTCACTCTATAAAGTAAAAGAGAATGAAGGGGCTGACGACACATCTATTGGCAATTCGATCTCCATGCTGTTGACCAGTACCGATAACTGTGAGTGGTGTGGCGGTCCGTTAACGACCTTAATTGATCTGGATGTACAGCATCCAGCACTGCAGGATGTTGCATGGAATAGTGAGCGGCTTCAAGTGCAGACTTGCGTTATATGCAGTTGTTATGGCGTCGTTTATATGGAGATGGATTCAGTAGGTGAACCGTGCTGGAGTGCGCATAATGTGATGCCGATGGGAGCGGATGATCTTGACCCGGACGACTATGTTCAGCTTGCACCGGATGCAGGCCGGCAGTTTTGGATTGCGACTGCACCACGTCATGCGTTCCATGGCAGTGAGTGGGCGATGGAGCCTTCTACATCCCAGATTGGGGGCCATCCCGGATGGGTTCAGGATGCGGAGTATCCGAATTGTCCATGCTGCTCTTCTAGGATGAGGGCCGTTGGACAAATGGACTGGAACGAGGTTGAGGAATACGGGGATGGCATGTATTACATGTTCATTTGCGAGCCGTGTCAGATGACGGCGGTAACTTATCAACAATCCTGATGAGGGAACTCTAATGATCTGTTATTGCATAGATGCGATTTAAATTTGTATTGACAGCTGCATACCCAAAAGGGGCTATCCCATATGTATTAACATTCTAGGAAGCCCCCTCGTATGATTAGGTCAACCAGATATGCTGGTTGGCCTTTTTAATAGTTGCTATAGTCGGTTGAAAGAAACTGAGACACCTTATATCTCAATTCCAGCTTAAAGTTCTGCGGATGCTTGTGTCAGAAGTGCAGCCAGCCACTCATAGTCAGGCGTATCTTTTTCCTTAATCTTAATTGTTTTACGTTCCGCTGGGCCTTCAAATATCCCATCTGGCAGCTCAAGTCCGGTTGCATTGAAGATCGTGAAGGATACTGCCGGCTTGGAAGGGGAGATGACCGCTGCATATTTACCGTTTTTCAGGAAATGCGGTTTCTTATATTGCACACGTTCCTCTACTTCAGGGATGGATTCATGTACCAACTCCCGCAGTTTACTTGCAACCTCGGCTTGCCAGGGAACCGGGATCTGTTCGATAAATTCAGTGACTTCCGCATTCATATTCATGCTTGTCCACCCTCCACATTGATCTGATTGTGTATTTCCCATTCCGGTCTTAGAATTCCCATCAATAAGCGATCAAAGCGTTTTCCATCACGATAAACGGCTGATCTAGCACGACCTTCCAACTGAAAGCCGACCTTCTCATAGGCACGGATGCCCTTGGCATTATAGGCGATGACATCAAGACCGACCCGGTCCAGATTCAATTCATGGAAGGCGTACCGCAAAATAAGATTCAACGCTTCCGTGCCGTATCCCTTGTTGCGATGCTCTGCGAGTCCAATGCCAATGGCAAGTTGTCCGCATCGGTTGTTCCATTCAATGCTGTGAATGACAACGAATCCGATCAGTCGTTCATCCTCAAGCGTTCGAAGCCGAAAGTAAACTTCCTTGTCCTTCGTCTCGCCTTCATCTTCAAGCTGCTTTTCCGAAAATGGAATGGCAATATCCGTATCCACATTTCGCAAATATTCGGGATCTTCATTCCATTGCAGCATGGTCTGCACATCTTCTGCACGGGGCGGAGTCATTTTCAATCGTTTGCTATAAAACAGATTTTCAGTCGATAGTGTCATGATGGTCTCCTTTTCACAAATTAAGTTTGCTTCACCTCAGTACGACAATTAGCTATATGCTTTCTACGCAATATTCCTCGCTCCTTTGTAATCAGATAGCCTCACTATAATGGAAATTTAAGGGTATCACAATAGACATTTCATTTGTGTTTTTGAAGCTGTTGTCAGAAAACCTGCCATGGTAGTACTATATAATCATTGGACATGTATTCAGTGTAAACAACACACAACAAAATTGTCGGCAGGAGTGGTAGATATGGAGATCAAAGTAGACGATTTGAGCGGTCATCAAGTCATTGGATTAATTGCAGAACATTTGCAGGGTATGGCAGCAGATTCGCCGCCGGAAAGCATTCACGCTCTGGATCTGGATGGGTTAAAGAAACCTGAGATTACATTCTGGTGCGCATGGGAAGCGGAAGAGCTGCTGGGCTGCGGGGCCATGAAGGAATTGAATTCGGAGCATGCAGAATTGAAATCGATGCGTACAGCATCAGCCCACCTGAGAAAAGGCGTAGCAAGACAAATTCTTGCCCATATTATTGAGGTTGCCAAGAATCGGGGATATAAACGAATCAGTCTGGAGACAGGTTCGATGGATTCTTTTATTCCGGCGCGTAAGCTGTATGAGGACTTTGGGTTTGTATACTGTGAGCCATTCGCAGATTATAGTTTGGACCCGAACAGCGCTTTTATGACGAAGGAATTATAAATTACACGATAGGCAGTAAACATAGCAGGAACACAGAAAACCAGCATTCTGTTGCATACAGACCGCTGGTTTTTTTGCGTTTAATGATTGTTTCGCGAAGTGCTAGACTGCAACAAATCATACATATTGGAGATCGTAAGAAGAGTAGAATGTATTCAAATGAACGGATTGAATTGCATACAGATTGCTTTGTATCATTGTGGGGTATAAAACATAGGTCATGTCAGCATTCGTTTGGGATGAATTGGCCGTACGGAACTGCTGGGCTGATCCATGAACAATAGGGTATACTGGAAGTTATGTTTCAGAAAACATAACAGAAGATTACAGACGTTTTTTACATCAGGAGGACTTGAATTGGCTCAGACAGAAGGAACATTGCAGAAGAAACTTAAACCAAGGCATATTAGCTTTATGGCTATGGGCGGTGTCATTGGAACCGGAATTTTCAAAGGAAGCGCCGAAACGATTGGACTTGCAGGTCCAGGAGTCATTGTAACGTACATTTTTGCAGGCTTATTGTTACTGGTTGTCATGGCTGCGATGGCGGAAATGGCTACAGTGTACAAGAACAAAAATATGAAAGACTTTGTGCAGGAAGCGTTCGGCAGCAGAGTCTCCTTTATCATGGGATGGATGTATTGTTTCCTCTGGTTGTCGGTTTGTGTAATTGAGGTCATCGCAGCAGGGAGCTTTTTGCAGTACTGGTTCTCGGAAGTACCGCTGTGGATGCTGAGCTTGGCATGTGCGGTGTTTATTATACTGATTAATCTGCTGAGTGTAGGGGTATTTGGGGAATTTGAATTTTGGTTGGCTGGTATTAAAATCGCCATGATTATTATTTTTATTATCCTTGGGGCGGGTCTGATCTTCGGGATCATTCCAAGTGACAATACGCCTTATCTGCATAATTACACGCAAGCAGGCGGTTTCTTCCCTAATGGATGGTCATCGATCTTCTCAGCATTATTGGTTGTCATGTTCTCGTATGGAGGATCTGAGCTGATTGGCTTAACCTTAACGGAGACGGAAAATGCGGACAAGGTGATGCCCAAAATTGTAGGGAACTTTATGCTGAGAATCATTTTATTTTTTACGCTGCCGATTCTCATCATCTGTGGGCTCATTCCGTGGAATGAGCTGGGGCCTGAAAGCAGTCCGTTTGTACAGGTGCTGGCTTCCACGGGACTTCCGGGTGCAGCACATATTATGAACTTTATTCTGGTGACCGCCGTTCTGTCTGCTGCGAATTCGGGCATTTACGGCGCATCCCGTATGATGCATTCCATGGCGGTAGGTGGTGAAGCTCCCAAGGCATTATCACATACGAATCGCAACGGCAGTCCGGTAAATACACTGCTGGTATGTGCTGTGATTCTGCTTGGGGGCTCCATGCTGGGGCTATTCGCACAAGATCAGCTCTTCCGCGTGCTGCTGGCGGTTCCGGGGTTTGTCGTGATGCTCGTATGGATCTGTATTGCCACCTCACAGCTGAAGCTGCGGAAAAAATATCCGGTGCAACCGACATTTAAAGTTTGGGGATTTCCTTACGTAACTGGAGCTGCTGTGCTGTGTCTCGGCGTTATTGCAGTCATGTTCGTGTTTGATGAAGGCAACCGTTTCAGCATAAGCATCTGTCTAACTGTACTCGTATTACTGATTCTCTGGTCTCTGATTCGATTCCGGAAGACAAAGGGACGGGTTTTATAATCCTGTAAGAGTATAATATTTGTACAATATCAAAACATCCTGGCGCTTGCGTCAGGATGTTTTTTTGTCGAAAACGAGAAGCAGACAGCTCATTTGAGTTGGGTGAGATGTTTAATTCATACAATCAGCGGACGATCGATATCAAAATTGTTATGATAATGTCGAAGGCTTTTTAATAGTTTTTTTTGAAATACTTCGATATGATAAATCTATTTCGAATCTTTTCTCCGATGACAGGAAGGAATACGCAGTCATGAGAAGACAATTACTTGTTCTAATTGGTATGGTCGGCGTTTTTGCTGGAGCGACCTCAATCTTTATCTATGAATGGCTTCATCCCAACGTGCACTATCCGGAGGCGAGGGAAGGCGTACTGGATGCCAGACAGTGGGATTTTGCTGAACAGGGGATCATCCCGCTTCGCGGGGAATGGGAATTCTACAAGGATCAACTGCTGACACCCAGCGACTTCGCCAATCGGGGCGCGAATCAGCAACTAAAACCGCACATTCTTCCTGTTCCCGGAGGATGGAAGGGAGAAGTGTCGGAAAGCGGCTATGGTGCGGGGACGTACCGTCTGCGACTGTTGGTAAACGATCCCGAGGATTATGGACTTAGAGCCAAAAAGATTCGGATGGCGAGTCGTATTTATATGGAAGACGAGGAGCTTGGCGGTACTGGACAACCCGGATTATCGGCAGCCGAATTTGTGCCCAGCAATTTTCCGTTCTTTGGAATGATCAAGTCCGAAGACCGGACCATTGAGATTCTTGTCCAGGTGTCGAGCTATCGGTACTTGCAAGGTGGACTTGTGCAAGCACCTGAGTTTGGACTGGCAACGGATGTTATGACCCGGCGGGACAATGCCCGAATGGCTGACGTCATCGTTATCACCACGTTGTTCGTTTTTGGCATTTATTTTGCAGGCATGTTCAGGCAATGGCGGCGGGAGCCTTATCTAATTTTCTTTAGCTTGTTCTGTCTGACACTAGGATTGTTTTTCAGCATCGACAACGAGATCGTTATGGCGACTCTGTTTCCCTCGATGTCGTTTCTGCTGCTGCAGAAGCTGCTCTTCATTCTTCCGTATCTGGCGATCATGTTCTTCATTCACTATGTACGCATTTATCTAAACGAGAGAAGCGGATATTTGTTCAGGGGAGTTCGCTGGTTTTCCTATGTGTATCTGGTTTTACTGATTGGGTTTCCCAATGATCACCTTTTGTATCTGTTGTGGCCTGGCGTATTTTTGCAGATAGTGGCCTTCGGGTTTATCTTTGCTTCAATTTTTCGCAATCGCCATCACGGGGTCAGAATTTACTATATTTTGCTTGGTGTGTTCTTTTTGATTATTAGTTGGATTTTCGCACTGACCCGTTATCAATTGGCGCTGGACAGCCCGTATTACATCATCGTTACGCTACTGCTAGTCGTGTTGTCACAATCATTCCTGATGGGGGACCGGATTCGTGAGGCTCTCCTGCGCAGTGAACGCCTGGCTGATCAATTGCTTATCTATGACCGGCAAAAAGATGAGTTTCTGGCCAAAACGTCGCATGAGCTTCGCACGCCTTTACATGGTATCATCAATCTGTCTGAAGCCCTGCTGGAGAATAAAGAAGCACCGCTTGCAGCGGAGCATCGTGAGAACGTCAGGTTGCTTCACCTGATCGGAAGGCGACTTGCCGGACTGGTGAATGACATCCTTGATATGAATCGGATTCGGTACGGTCAACTCTCCGTGCAAACGAAACCTGTAGACCTTTACATATCAACCGATTTTGTTATGGAGACCTTATCGATCTCGCCCGTTAAGAGCGGAGTCAGGCTTGTAAATGAGCTGCCTCCCAATCTACCTCTTATCATGGCTGATGAGAACCGGCTTCGGCAGATTTTGCATAATTTGTTGGAGAACGGATTGAAGTATACGGATCGTGGAACGGTCTCCATCTCAGCGGAGAGAAGGGCTAATATGCTGGCGATATCCGTTAGCGACACCGGAAGGGGTATTCCTCCGGAGATCATGGACGACCTGTTTCAGACGTTCTTTCAATATAATGAGCAGGGTGCGCATTCGCGGGGCGGTATTGGACTGGGGCTTGGCATATCGAAGCAACTTGTCGAGTTGCAGAGCGGACATATGCAGATAGAGTCTGAGGTCGGCAAAGGTTCCAGGTTTACATTCATGTTGCCAATTGCACGGCGCGGGGAGAACCAGGTGGCGGCCACTATTGAATACGCTGGACATAACGAGTATAAGAATTATACGGAGTGTGAGGCACATATCAAGCCTGAAGAGAACCCAGCGCTGCTCCCTAGGGTTCAGCTAGCTGTGGAGGTGCCAGATGAGGCGCTCCATATTCTGATTGTCGACGATGAACCCTCCAATCTGAAGGTCGCCATGGACGTGGCAGCTTCCATGGGGTACACGTATACGGCTGTGGGAGGCGGCGAAGAGGCACTGGGGGTGTTAAGGCGCAAGAAGCCGGACCTTGTTCTACTCGACCTGATGATGCCCGGCGTATCGGGATTGGACATCTGTAAGGACATCCGGTCGATTCACGGGCTGGCTGAGCTTCCGGTGCTGATGCTGACCGCTTCGGGGCAGACGGGGGATATTCTGGCAGCCTTTGCAGCAGGGGCCAATGATATTGTGCAGAAGCCTTTTGAGCTGGCAGAACTTAGAGCACGAGTGCAATCGCTTCTGGCGATGAAAAGCTCCTCTGAGCAGGCGGTACGCCGGGAGATGGACTTTTTGCAGGCCCAGATTCCGCCGCATTTTCTGTACAATAGCCTAAATGCACTAGTTGGGCTCAGCTATAAGGACGTGGACAAGCTGCGGGAAACGATCCACCATTTGACCACCTATCTCCGCTCCAAGTTCACATTTATCTTCCAGGGTGATGCAGTACCGTTAGAGAGGGAACTGGAATTGGTACGCGCCTACCTTGCCATTGAGCAGCTTCGCTTCGGTCAACGGCTGAACGTGAGCTACACAATCGATGAAGATGCGCACGGTATGGTGCCCCCACTTACCCTCCAGCCTATAGTCGAAAATGCCGTCCGTCACGGGATCGGACAGAAGCCTGAAGGAGGGACCGTGAACATTATTGTCACCCGTAGCATTAACGGTGTGGAGATCGTTGTCGAGGATGACGGGGGTGGAATGGACGAACAAACGCTAAGATTACTGGAGCAAGGCAAGACTGGGGGAATCGGCATTGGTAATGTGAACCGCAGGCTACAAATGAGATACGGGCGGACTCTGGAGATTCATAGTCGCTTGGGCGAAGGAACCCGAATTACAATTTACTTGACGGAGGAGCCTTATGTGGAAAGCCATTCTGATCGATGATGAAGAGATCGCGCTTGACGTCATGGATATTATGCTGGCCGAAGTTGGCGGTGTGAAGGTTGTCGGCAGGTTTCAGCTGGTCGCCGAAGCGCTCGAACAATGTGGCGCGCTGCAGCCGGATTTAATCTTTTTGGATATCGAAATGCCTGGAGTAAGCGGGCTGGAGGTTGCGGAGGAGATCACTGCGTGCTTTCCCTTTGCTAAGATCGTTTTTGTAACGGCACATGATCAGTATGCGATTGATGCGTATGACACCGACGCCATCGGATATTTGCTTAAACCGGTCGCCAAGGACAAGCTGGCCAGGACACTGCACCGTTATTCCAATCTCCAGGCCAAAAATCGGATTCTAAGTAGCAGTCCTCTAGATCTTGACAGGGGAGTTGCCAACGTTGGTTCAAGCGAATTGGACACTGTCGTTGAAGGTAAGGTATTGCTTTCGCTTAAAGTACTAGGCAGCATGGAGCTGTATGCTGCAAACGGAAGGCTATTAACGTGGAGGACCAAGAAAACGAAGGAGTTATTCGCATTCCTCTGGCATCATCGCGGACAGCCCGTTTACAAATACGCCATATTGGAAAACTTATGGCCGAATGATGCGCCGGAGCGCGGGCAAAAATTGTTGCACACTTCCCTGTATTATTTGCGGAGTCTGTTTAAGTCGGTGGGCTATGGCGAAGTAGTAAGGTACGGCGACGAGCGCTACTGGATTAATCCGGTGTTTATCCGAAGCGATCTTGAAGAGTTGCTTGGTCGAATGAAGAGGGGAGTTGCCGGAACCGAAGCCAAGGACATGCTTCATCTATATAGCGGCAATTACTTCGAGATGGAGCATTATGAATGGGCGGATACTTACCGAATCGAGTTGCGTTCCATCCTGATGTCCTACTTGACGAATGCTCTGAATGGGGCGACGAACGAGCCACGGATAGCGATGCTTCGAAAGCTGATCGATCTGGAGCCCAGTCGGGAGGGTTACTACGATCTACTCATTGACTCCTTGAGGCATGCGGGAGATCTGGGCGGAGTCGGAAATGTGCAGGCTTTGAAGAAGCGAATGCTGCTGGAGGAAAATTAGAGTGTGACAAAACCGATCACAAAAAAAGTATGGGTCTTAAGGTTTACGCCTTTAGACCCTTTTTTTGTCGTTTTATGGGTGGAATGTTGTGAAAATGTTGAGAAGTAATTTGCTAGACTAATGCTGTTGATTGATAGATATCGGACAGCGGTCAACGGATTTGGGATGGGAGCAAAATGAGGGGGAGTGAAAGAAAAGATGATGACATTCAGAAAATGGATCTCGGTGATATTAGCGTTCCTAATAGTAGGAATGCTGGTTCCGCAGTATGCAATAGCCGAGTCGTCCGCATGGGAACTTCGAAGTCCTCTGCCGACGTCTCAGACGATGAACACGGTGGCCTATGGAAATAACATCTTCGTGGCAGTGGGCGAGTATGGAACGATTGTTACTTCCACAGACGGTGTAAGCTGGGCGAGTCCCAAGAGCAATACGTTATTCACTTTGTATAGCGTTGTATATGGCAATGGGAGATTTGTGGCAGTGGGAAGCAGTGGAACGGTTCTCACCTCAACCGATGGAGTGACCTGGCAAAGTCAAAAGGTGGGGAATACCAATATGTTGAGTGTTACTTTTGGTGCCGGCAAATTTGTGGCAGTAGGAGAAGCGGGATTAATACTGCTGTCAAGTGATGGTTCCACCTGGGTTAGCCAAACCAGTAGCGCAACGGGCTATCTCTGGGACGTAACCTATGGTGGAAACTGGTTTGTTGCTGTTGGTTTATCTGGTACGAGGATTGTCTCGAAAGATGGAGTGTCCTGGAAGGCGTACAACAGCACCAATGGAGATTCATATATCGGCGTGACTTATGGGAACAACCGCTTCGTGGCAGTTGATAACCAGGGAGCTATCGTATATTCGCAATCTATCTCGGATTCATCATGGACCTGGGCAATAGGCAAAAATAAAGGTAGTTCCGCTTCAGAGGGCTTTTCTGATGTCAGCTATGGCAACGGAAAGTTCGTGGCGGTAGGACATGGTGGTAAGGTGTACACTTCTTCCGATTCAGCCAGTAGCTGGCAAGTGCAGACTAGCGGCACGGGCAATAATCTTAACGGTGTTGTCTATGGCAGCAACAAATTTGTGGCAGTGGGCATTCGGGGAGCCCTCTTTAGCTCGGCAGATGGGACGATATGGACGAATCGGCTTCAAGGCTCCAGGCAAGCCATCAGAGAAATTAGTTTCATTAATAACCATTTTGTAGCGGTCGGTCCTTACGGAGAGTTGTTTTCCTCTACAGACGGTACATTCTGGGACAGAAAATTGATCGACTCCTCCGTTGGTTTAACAAATATCGAGTATGGTAATGACACTTACGTAGGGGTGGGGTTTAATGGGGCACTCCTTACTTCGACGGACGGAACAGTCTGGGCAAACAGGGCGTCAACCTGGACAGATGCTATATATGGCTTGAGTTATGGGGCTGGGAAGTTTGTAGCGACAGGTAATGCCGGTAAAGTTTGGACTTCGGCTGACGGAGTAATCTGGGCCTCCATTACGAGTCCTACATCGAATACGCTAAATGATACGATATACGCACATGATCGGTTTGTGGCGGTGGGGGTGGGAGGAACGATTATAACTTCGCCTGACGGGGAGAACTGGACGCTCCAAACGAGCGGTTCCCAGGTGAATCTGAAAAAATTAAGCTACGGAAGTGGAAAGTTTGTGGCAGTTGGTGAGTCCGGGACAATCCTGACTTCTGTCAACGGAATGGATTGGGTCGTGCAAGCAAGCGGGACAGCGAACACGCTTAATGGCGTGGGTTACGGCAATGGAACTTTTATAGCGGCAGGAAAAAGTGGGTTACTCTTAACATCAACGAATGGTACGAATTGGACAACTCAAGCGAGCGACAGGCAGGAAGAGCTTAACAGTGTAGGCTATGGTAACAATACCTTTGTGGTGGTTGGGCAAGATGGCATTATATTAAAGAAAATAGTGGAAGCAAACAGCATGATCAATCCGTTGGAGGAAAACTTCGACAAAAATACTACATCAGCGGGTTATGTCAATGTGAATGTTACGCTGACGTTGAACGGAAACATGTTAACCGGTATTGATAATCAGGCATCCTTATTGACTGCAGGCGAGGACTACACAGTTAGCGGTAATATAGTTACCATCAAAAAGGCGTATCTAGCGACACAAGTAGTAGGGACGACAAGTCTGAATTTCACGTTCAGCGCAGGAACATCCCAGACGCTGGACATTTCAATTCGTGATACGACACCGCAAGTTGCTACTGTCAGCTACGGATCAGGCGCTCATGGCACGATCAGCGGAACGAGTGAACAGGTGACAATTGGTGGGCATCCGGTGGCAGTTCCAACAGTGACGCCTGCAAGCGGCTACCGATTTGCAGGATGGAGCAGTGACGGTGGAGTTACGAAGTTCAGCAGTCAGCAGGTAGCGGCTACTAAGATAACTGCGGATGTTACCTACACGGCGCATTACACGTCGTTTGTCATGGGTGACGCGGATGGGGATGGTGTAGTTACGCCTGCTGATGCGCTGTTGTTGACAATGCATATTAAGGGCAAGATCACGCTGACGCCGGAGCAGTTGCAAGCGCTCGATATGAATGGCGACGGACAATGGGACGAAGCGGATATAAAAGCGATTCTCGCCATTGCCGCAGGAAAGGGCTGATTTTATGCTTTGGAAGAGATTAATATCGATTTTACTGACGGTTAGTATGATCTTGCCTTTTGGTACGTTTGTCAGCGCTGGTGCACCAGCTTCTAACTCGATGAAGGTGAGTGGTGGTGAAGGCTACCCTGGAGATACCGTTGACGTGGAGGTATACCTGATACCGAATCTTATCATCAACGAATACGATATTTCGATTGGTTTTGACACTTCTTCGTTGGAACTTGTGACTGGAAATGAAATTACGAATAATCTAGGTGTGAGTTCAAATGGAGATAGCTTCAATTCGGATTTCTCCAGTGATGGGACTATCAATGTACAAGCTGATCTGGTGAACTACTCGATTTTTGATGAAGCGAAGGTATTCACTCTTCATTTCAAGATCAAGGATACCGCACAGCCTGGGGAACTGACGCTGAGTGTACCTACGCACAATCTCTATGAAGGGGGGACACTTTCGTCGACAACGGTTGAAATGGGCAAAATTCAGGTTAATGCTGTAAAGCATACTGTGGCGTTTGATGCACAGGGAGGTAGCGCCGTTGGCAGCATTACAGATGTAAGCAGCGGCACAACGATCAGTGAGCCGCCAGCGCCGACAAAGGCCGGTTATACCTTCGCAGGCTGGTTCAAGGAGGAAGCAGGCACGAATGTCTGGAACTTCGCAACAGATAGGGTAACGTCCGATGTGACGCTATACGCAACATGGACGGCTGTTCAGTTGGCACAATATACCGTTACGTTCGATTCAAAGGGAGGCAGCGTTATTGACAGCACTGCCAATGTGAGTAGTGGAACGACGATTAGCGAACCGCCAGCGCCGACGAAGGCCGGTTATACCTTTGCAGGCTGGTTCAAAGAAGAAGCAGGCACAAATTCCTGGAACTTCGAAACGGATATGGTAACGTCCGATGTGATGCTATACGCAACATGGAAGCGTCATGCAGCAGAGATTCAGATCGGCTCGGTGAGCGGAACGCCCGGAACTACGGTAAAAGTACCTGTCTCCGTAGCCAACTCAACATATGGAATCGGAGCCTATGGAATACAAATTGATTTTGATACAGAAGCGTTGGAAGTAACGAAGATTGAAGGGGAAACGGGCAATAACTTCGACTCCAACTTCGATAACGTAGCAGGTTGGTTGAAAGCGATGTGGGCAGACAGCGATGCAGGTGACACACCGATTGCATCGGGAGAAAAACTGTTCACCGTCAGCTTCAAGATCAAAAGTGGAGCAACAACAGGGAGCAAGAAATTAACAGTAGAAACGGAAGAATTGAGCCATTTCTCCATAGCTAACTCGTTCGCGGTTGGAATGGAAAAAACACTGATGCCTGGTAAGGTTACGGTTAATGATGGACCGGTGCAATACACAGTGACGTATGATTCGCAGGGAGGTAGCACAGTTCCTGGGCTTACCCAGGTGAACAGTGGCACCACGATAAGTGCTCCGACAGAACCAACAAAGGTTGGCTTTATGTTTGCGGGATGGTATAAGGAAGTAGCGGTAACGAATGTGTGGAACTTCGCAACGGATAAAGTAATATCTGATGTGACGTTATACGCAAAGTGGACGAGTAGTACTTCCAACAATTCAAATAACTCTGGTGCGCCTTCAACAAACTCAAGCACAACAACAGTTGAGAAACCTGCTGGTCTGCAAATCATCGTCGATGGTGTCTTGAAAGATCAGATTGCGACAGGTTCCCTCACTAAAGAGAACGGTAAGACTGTACTGAGGGTCACAGTCGATCAAGCCAAACTGGTTGATCAGCTGAAGCAAGCAGCAGACAAGTCCACCGTAGTCATTCCCGTGACTACTAATGTGGAAAAGGTATCGGTGGTATTGACTGGCGATGCTGTGAAGAGCATGGAAACCAAGCAAGCCGTTTTGGAGGTTCAAACGCCAGGCGGAATCTACAAACTTCCTGCAGGGCAAATAGCCATCGACAAGATTTCCTCGACACTTGGGATACAGGTCAAACTGTCCGACATTGTCGTTCGTGTAGAGATTGCCAAGAGTGATGAGGCTACGGTCCTTCTTGCAGAGAAGGCAGCTGTTCAAGGAAACTATGCTGTTGTAGCTCCACCAGTCACTTTTAATGTAACGGCTTCCTACAATGGCAAAACGGTAAACGTAGAACAATTCAGCAGTTATGTGGAACGAGAAATTCCACTTCCCGCAGGTCTTAATCCAAGCAGGGTGACAACGGCTACGGTGCTCAATCCAGACGGCAGTGTTCGTCATGTGCCTACGTTCATCACGACTAGAGAAGGGAAATATTATGCGGTCGTGAACAGCCTTACCAATAGCGACTACTCGCTGATTTGGCATCCAAAGACATTCGCGGATGTAGAAGGTCATTGGTCGAAACAGGCTGTAAACGATATGGCTTCACGAATGATCATCAAGGGGATAGATGAGAATCATTACAATCCGAATGCGGTCATTACACGGGCGGAATTCGCAGCGATTATGGTGCGCGCGCTGGGATTGGCCGACAATGGAAGCCAAACCACATTCATAGATGTGAAGTCCAGCGAATGGTATGCAGGAGCTGTTGCGAAGGCTGTGGAATACGGTTTGATCGAAGGCTACCAGAACCAGACATTTGCGCCTGCTCAGACGATTAGTCGTCAGGAAGCATTGGTGATTATGTCCCGGGCAATGAAACTCACATCGATTGAAACGGAAGGGGCAGATGTGGAGTCTGTGCTATCTCCGTTTGCAGATCAGACGGCGATTTCTTCTTGGGCCAAGTCGGCAGTAGCCTCAGCTGTGAATAACGGACTTGTGGAGGGCTCAGAAGAAGGTTTGATGCCGACAGGCAAGCTTACTCGGGCCGAAACTGCGGCGATTGTTCAGAGACTTTTGATCAAGGCCAAGTTGATCAATAACGGCGATTCTATCTAAAGTTAATCGAAAAAATTAAGACAGTTCAAAACCAGCCTCTTTTCCGATTAAGGTGGAAGTGAGAGCTGGTTTTGTCTGTTTATCGATGAATGGCATTCTGATTAGGAAAGGGACAAAGCATTAGACTCGGAGAAGGCCGTTATCTGGAAATCATCTTCCTGTGGGTGACCCGATATTTTCTTGCCTAATTCGACAACTTCATATACTATTTTCACATTACATAGTGCTTCAAGCATGTAGTTTTTGGGTAGTCGTAGTCGAAAAGGCTTACATACAGGTGTGAGAGGAAGAGGATTGGATGGTCGTTTTTTTCAAGAAACGTTTGGTTGTTCGCATTGTTGCCATTGTTACATTGGTCATTGTGATTATATCTGCGGGAAGCATGCTGCTTCAGCTGGCGAATATGAAGCTAGCCGCGCAGGAGGCCATATCGAGTTATAATATTCAAATTGCCGAGAGTTATGTGAAACAGCTGGATGCAGAGCCGTATGTGGAATTTGCCAAAGATCCCAAGGAAAATGACGCATTCTTGAAGATTCGTAATGAGCTGGATGATTTTCGTGTGAGCATCGGTGCGATGTATGTGTATTTTGTAAAAATAGATGATACAGGCACACCTCTCATTATGGTGGACGGCATGAAAGATGCAGATAAAGCATCACCGATCAATGAAGTGACGGATATCCCAGGTGATGCAGTCCAAAAGCTCCTGCAAGGGAAAACAGCCAGTTCCCCTATCATTCATAATGAGGAGTATGGTGAATATATTTCCTCATACGCTCCGATTTTGGACAGTAATGGAGCTTTGACAGGTGTGATTGGAATTGATACGGCTGTGTCGGTCATTGGAAGTATTGAGTCAGATATTATGAAATCCAGCATTCCGCTGTATGCCCTGTTATTATTCATTACGCTTGCAGGCATCGCGGTTGTATTGTGGTTCATCGTAAGAGGCCTGCGACCGCTGAAACCGTTGAAGGCAAGCGTCGAACAAATGGCGCAAGGTGAGCTGGCGGAAGCTAACCGAATCCTGACAGCCTATCGGCTGCAGAGTGAGGATGAGATTGGCAGCACATTCAAGGCGATGATTCATATGTCTGGGGACTTAAATAAAATGATCGGCGACATGGTCGAGGGTGTTTCGGTAACCACTGATATTCTCGCGGAATCAACGGAGCAATTCAATCGTGATGCAGAAGACATGCTTGAGATGAATAAGAGCGTTGACCAGTCCGTGCAGCAGATCAGACAGGGAGCACATACCCAGAAGCAAGGTGCTAGCGACAGCGCTAATGCGATGGAAGAGATCGCAAAAGGCATTACCGATATTTCAGAGTCCTCTACAGCCGTGTCCGACGCTGCAACAACTGCACTTGCTACGGCACAATCAGGTAAGCAGAGCATGACGCAAATGAAGAAACAGATGGAGAGCATTTCGGCTGTATCTGCTGAAGTTGTAGCCATGGTCCAAGTGCTTAACAACTTCTCGCAGCAAATCGGTGGTGCGCTTCATACGGTGCGGGATTTTGCGAGTCAGACCAAGCTGCTGGCGCTGAATGCTTCAATTGAAGCCGCTCATGCAGGGGAGCATGGGAAGGGATTTGCCGTTGTAGCGGATGAAGTACGAAAATTGGCGGAGGCTTCAAGCACATCTGTGCAGACGATATCCGATTTGTTGCTCGGTATTCAGAAGGAGTCCCAGCATATCGGATCACAGATGGATGTTACCTCGCAAGAGATCGGCCAGGGGGTGACGAGCACAGCAGAAGCAGAGCTTGCCTTCACGCATATGGTTGAGGCGTTTCGTGTGGTGACACGCCGTATCCAGGAGGTTTCCGCAGCAGCGGAAGAGATATCGGCGGGTTCCGAGGAAGCGGCAGCATCGGTCAACACCATCTCGCAAATTTCATCCGGCGTTTCAGATCATTCAGATGACATTTATCGCTTAACAGGGGAGCAGTCGAGCATGTTCCAGAAGGTGGCACAAACGTCCACGCTGCTGAGGCAGCAAACGATTGAGATGAGCGAAGCTGTAAGAAAAGTAAAGGTATGACCGACAAGAGCCATGCAAAAATTCTGTTGGAAATCGGCTGTTAATAGTGTGGAAAATGGAGCGAATAGCATTTGCTGCTCGATTCCAATTCTTTAGATTAGAATAACGCTAAAAAGGGATACCCTCGGTCGTATTAATGACTTATGGGCAACCCTTTTTGTGTTATCCACGCTTATTACCATTTGCGAGAATTATGAATCATAACGGTAGCAAATTGCTTTGCCTCCACCACTCTCGGAACTGAATTCCGGGTCTTCTACAAAACCGAAACGTTCGTATAATCGGATCGCGTTGACCATCTGGCCGCCCGTATATAAATACACCGTATTTTTGCCCATGTCTTTGGCAGATTCAACACATTGTTGAAGCAGTTCTCTGGCAATGCCGTGACCTCTCCATTTGGGATCAACACCCAACAGTCGAATAAACGGATAATCAATAGGCAACTCGAAGTTCGGGTAAGCCTTATGCGCTGTCTCAAACAATTGCACCGTTCCGACAATCTGATTATCAATTTTGGCAATCCATAATTGCTTGATATAAGGATTGCTCGGCGATTCCCGAATGTCCTTCAAATAATGTTCCCATTGTTCCTGTGTTTGGAACGTGTCCCGGTACTCGGAGTAACTTTCAATGAGAATATGTACAATTTCTTCATGGTCAGCTTCTGTAGCGGGATGAATCTTTACTGCCGTTGTCATCTCAAGTTCTCCTTCTGATCTTGGTTTGATAAGAGATATAGTTGACTTGAATTGTATCACACCCAATGGTACTGGATTAATTCAAATTTTCTATATATGACTCATGAAATTCTATGAGTTGGTATAATCCGCACAAGCACATCCAAGGTTCGCACGTATAAGGTTCATTATAGGCGATTGAGCTGTGTGGAATACAAATTATTGCGATATTCGGTGGGTGTATTGCCTTCGTATTGTTTGAACATGCGCAGGAAAAGTTTGTAATCCGAAAAACCGCATTGCCCCGCAATTTCTTTCACACTGGCATTGGTATTGAGCAGCATCTGCTTGGCCCGGCGAATCCGTTCCGTGAGGATATAGGTTTTGAGCCCAATGCCTTTCTCACGTTTTACCATTTTGGAGATATAGTCCTTGTTAAAATTAAAAGTCTCGGCAATCTTACCAACCGTAATGTCGGTATGCAGATGAATATCCACCCACTTGCAGATGTGGTCAACGATCGCATTGTGCGGCCGATAACCCGCCTGTGTATTGCGTTCCAGTTCTTTGAGCAGCAGCAGCAATGCCGCGTCTGCTTCTTCCGGTGAGAACGATGAACTATGCAGCAATTGCTTGAACAGCTGATTGGCGGTGGACGGAACCTGAATAGTCGCATGGGTGGGATACTGGTCGAACTCTTTCTCAATCGAATCATAATGAACCCAGTAGAAGCTGACGGGAGCATCGCTAACCTGATAGCCGTAATGGGTGCGTCCAGCTCTCAGAAACAGCAGATCATTTGCACGAATCACGAACTGCTCGTCCTCCTCCGCAATGTACATCTCGCCTTCCAACATCAAAATGACCTCGTGAACAGGCATGCTGCGCTTCATGTGGCTCCAATTACCTTCGGTTATGAACTTGCCGCACAGGTAATGTTCCAATGGCTTTTGCATAGGACGGATTTCTCCACCTTTTCTTGGATTATGAGTCTGATGTAGTTGTATTTTATTTGATAATATGAGGATATTCAAGGCCTGTATGAAGAAAGTTCGTAAGGGACACATGAATTTCAACACGGATTTTACCCTTTGTACAATTATATAAGTACTTCTAAATATCCACTACATACCGAGGAGGAGCTAGTAGAATGATTGAAACCAAAACGGGATTTCTGGGACCGGAGCATGTAGATCTGTTAAATGGCGTTTTTCAAACGTCACAGGAAGTTGGAGAAAAGTATTTGTTATCACTGGACATTGATCGTTTTCTGGCACCATGTTTTGAGGCCCATGGGTTATCGGCGAAAAAGGAACGATACGCGGGTTGGGAGGCACGCTCGATTAGCGGACATTCCCTCGGACACTATCTGTCTGCCCTGGCTGTGACCTATCAGGCGACAGGTAATGAAACGTTAAAGCAAACGCTGGACTATGCCATCAACGAGCTTGCATCCATTCAGCTGACAACGGGCAGCGGGTATGTCGGCGGCTTGTCCGAAGAAGCTTTCCGTATTGCATTTCGGGCAGAGCATATTGGTGGTTTTAACATCGGCGAATACTGGGTGCCTTGGTACAGCGTGCACAAAATCTATCGTGGTCTGACTGATGCCTACAAATTAACGGGCAATCAACAAGCCCTTGAGGTGGTAACACGGTTTGCTGATTGGGCGGTGGACGGTCTAAGCCCGATGACAGAAGAACAGATGCAGGTCATGCTTCTATGTGAACACGGCGGTATGAACGAAGTGTTTGCACATTTGTATGGAATCACCGGGAAATCTTTATATCTTGAGATAGCCAACAAATTCACACATCAATTGATCCTCGAACCGTTGGAACACAAGCAGGACGATCTTCAGGGCAAACATGCGAATACGCAGATTCCCAAAGTCATCGGTGCAGCCGAAATCTATAACCAGGATCATAACCACGAGAGCTACCGGACAGCGGCGGAGTTTTTCTGGGATACCACGATCCATCATCGGTCTTATGTATTTGGTGCAACGAGCATTTCGGAGCATTATGAAGCGAAAGGCATGGAGAGTCTGGGCATTAAAACCGGAGAGAGTTGCTGTACCCACAACATGATGCATCTGACGAAGCAGCTCTACACCTGGAATCCCGACAGCGCATACATGGACTATTATGAAAATGCGATCTACAACCATATCCTGGGCACACAGGACCCGGACACAGGCAACAAAACGTATTTTGCATCAACACTGCAAGGCCACTACAAAATCTACGGTACTCACGATACCGCCTGGTGGTGCTGTACAGGATCTGGCATGGAGAACCCGGGCAAATACGCCGAGGCGATCTATTTCGAGGATGAGCAGGATCTGTACGTTAACCTGTATATTGCTTCCCAGTTGGACTGGAGATCCCAAGGCATATCGCTGAAGCTCGAAACCGACTTTCCTTATTCGGAAAAGGTAACCCTTACGATCACCGAAGGCAGCGCCTCGGCCAATCTTAGACTACGTGTGCCCTCATGGCTGCAGGAGCCAATGACGGCAACGGTCAACGGGGATACGGCCCATCCGCATACCCGGATGGAACCCGGATACCTCGACATCGAGCGTACATGGACCGCTGGCGATGTCATCACCATCACGCTGCCGATGTCGCTCCACCAATACACGTCCAGGGACGATGCACACAAGGTGGCATTCCAGTACGGCCCAATTGTACTGGCAGGGGCTCTGGGAAGCGAAGGGCTGCCCGAGGATACCATCGTGGACGAAACGGCACTGAACCCCAAAACCGCACCTGTACCTGTAATTTGGACAGAGCAGGAGGATGTGCGTGAATGGATCAAGGTTGTAGACGCAAGTACGTTAACGTTTGAGATCAGCAAGGATGTCACCTCGGACGGCAATCCGGTGAGGCTGATCCCGTTCTATGATGTGCATCATGAGTTCTATACGGTCTATTGGCCGTTCAACGATGAAGGGAATGCACTGGAGAAGGAATTGAATGATATCACCATCGACAGGGTGCAACCTGACGGTCAGCAGGATGAGATTGGACATCAACTGGATAGCAATTGCCGTGCAGAACAGCATAACGGTTCATATACAGACAGCCGCAACAAGCTGCATATGTGGCGAGAAGCATATGGTGTCAGCGGGGCTTACTTCAGCTACCAGCTGGCGGTGGATGGTTCTGCACCGAACTATGTATGCGTGGCATACTGGGGCGGGGATCATTCTCCTTTTGAACGGGAAGGAACACGGCATGAAAGAATATTTAGTATCGCCGTCGATGGAAATGTGATCGGTGAACAGCGGATTCATATGAACAAGATCGGTGAAGTGTTCTTCGTTACCTATGACATCCCTCAGACGGTTACGTCAGGTAAAGACAGTGTGCGAGTTGCATTCCAAGCGTTGGACGACAACGGATGTGCCGGAAAAGTGGTGGAGGTACGTACAACGCGCAGCAAACCGGAATCTATCTTTTCGTAAAAGAGGCATTGTATGAAATTGGGCAAACACAATGGTATAATAATAGTAAAATGCTGATTAGGTAAAAGAGGAGGATGGAAGTGTGGCAAAACCTGATAATAAAGGCATCTATAGTTTTCAGGATTGGTTAACTTGGGAGGGGAATTGGGAGTTAATTAACGGCAAAGCTTTCAATATGTCTCCAGCCCCCACCTCATTACACCAGTTTATTGTGGGTGAGCTGCACTTCTCCTTGCGTACTTTTTTTCAGAGGAAATGTATCGTCTTTGTTGCTCCCTTTGACGTGTATTTCAGCGAGAATGAACAGTATGACGTACCTGATCATGTTGTCCAACCGGATTTATCGGTGGTCTGTTCCAAAGACCAAATAACCAAAAACGGCTGTCAAGGTGCACCGTCTCTAATCATAGAAGTATTGTCTCCATCAACTGCGCTGAAGGATTTTAACGAGAAGTTTAATCTGTATCAGAAATATGGTGTGAATGAATATTGGATTGTAGACCCTGGCAATCAGACCGTTCATGTGTACACATTGGAAGAAGGCAGTTACCAGAACCGTCATCTGTACACGGAGCAAGAAACGATTCAATCGGTGTTATATCCGGAACTGGAAATTCCGCTTCGGAATTTATTCAAGCTGAATTAGATTAGACAACAACATCATCACTCCGGCGCAGGCGTCGGGGTGTTTTTGTTTTTTATCGTATCGAATAAGCCCTATATAAAAAATGACACGCACTGCAAATTTCCACGTATTACCTGATAACATTTCTTTTTCCGCCACCGATTGTTCAAGGGTACCAGGCTCATTTCCCAGAGGTTACAAAATCTTATCCACGTTGTCCCTCTAAAGATGAAATGGGATAAGCCCAAGCCACGTATATTATGAATATCCATATAAATCCACCCGAATGCGGCAACATCATGTACAATGAAATAAAGTTCCAATGGTAAATATCGACATAAAGGTCCAGCACATAGCGCGAAAGGAGGTCTGATGATTTACATGATAAAGTACATAAAACTGCTGGGGCTGATCTTCGGCGTTGTGGTCATGAATGTTCTATTGTTCTCACCAGGATTCATCGGACTGGAGTTTGGCGGGGGAGCATTTACAACAGCGCTCTCGGTGACATTTCTGTTCGGCAGCGTGATGGCCCTCTTCTATGGAAGCTACACCTTGTTGTTCAGACAGCCTGTAGTCTTGCCCGTGAAGAATATCGAAACCCATGAAGATTATGTGGAAGCGTTATCCTTTTATCGACGCATTAAAGTACTTGAGGAAGATATCACACTGGGATTGTCTCAACTAAGCCGCATGAAGAAAAAGAAAGAAACCCTCCTGAACGTGTTGAATCAGCGATTTGATCCGGGGGAACTGAGTTACAAGAAATTTGCTTCGGTCACCCTCGAGGTGGAGAAGCTGTTATACCTCAACATCCGAAGTGTACTTAACCGACTCAATGTGTTCGATGAAGCGGAGTACGCCAGCCTGATGAAGTCCAAATCCGCTACACTTCCCCAAAAGCTCTTTCAGGAAAAGACCAAAGTATATAACGACTATCTGAGCTATGTGAAAAACTCGCTTCATACCAATGAGGAAATTCTTTTGAAGCTTGACCAATTGATGCTGGAAATCTCCCGCTTGGACAGCTTTGAAGCAGGAGATATTGAACAAATGCCATGTATGCAAGAAATTGACCAATTAATCAAGCACACCAAATTATACAGACAGTGAGGGGTTGTACGTATGGCTAAGAAGGGAAAGTTTTTTTTTATATCGATCGTGATGCTGGTACTCGTGTTTGGCCTCGTATATGCAGGGATTACGCTGACGTCGAACGTTGGTAAATCCAGTACACAGGTAACGACAGAGAATGCAGGCAAAGAGTTAGGCAAGTTGTATGCGGACATTGCGCCGGCAACGGCTGAACCTGTGAAGGGACAGATTGATCTCGATCCGGTGGATGTGGCTGAATCACTGCCGGACATCTCCAAATTTCCGATCACGGTCGAGAATACAACGAATGATTATGTAGAGATCTTTTCTTCCATTGAAAAGGCGGGAACCGGAGCAGATGGCTGGTTGACCGAGGTCACCGAAGAGTTCAACAAGGCTAACATTACCGTTGGCGGCAAACAGGTTTCAGTGAAATTACGTAATATCGCATCCGGTACGGCTGCTGATTATATTAAGTCTGGTAAATATGTGCCTGATGCGTACACTCCCTCGAATGAGTTATGGGGCGAGATGGTAGCTGCAAGCGGAGTAAAGACAGACCTGGTATCCAAAAGACTGGTGGGGAACGTTCCTGGTATCGTCATCTCGAAAGCCAAATATGATGCGCTGGTCGACACGTACGGATCGGTTAATGTAAAAACCGTGACCGAAGCGATTGCCAACAATGAGCTCGCGATGGGGTACACCGATCCGTTCGCCAGTTCCACGGGCCTAAACTTTCTCGTGACGGCACTCAACACATATGACAGCTCCAATCCGCTTGGTGAGAAAGCGATTGAGGGTTTTGAGAAGTTCCAAGCGAACGTACCGTTTACGGCGTCCACAACCATTCAGATGCGTGAGGCAGCCAAGTCAGGGCGACTGGACGCATTTGTACTGGAGTACCAGACTTACGTAAACACCGCAGATCTGAAAAGTGGATATGTCTTTACCCCTTTTGGCGTAAGACATGACAGCCCGCTGTATGCACTGGGGCAACTGCCGCAGAACAAGCAAGAGATCATTAAGAAGTATGCAGAATTCGTAACCCAAGCGAAGTATCAGCAATCGGCTGAGGAATTCGGCTTCAACGGCTTGCAAGACTACAAGTCTGAATTGAACACAGTGGATGGTGGCACCTTGTTGTCCGCTCAGAAAGTATGGAAAGAGAAAAAGAACGGCAGTAAACCGATTGCCGCCGTATTTGTAACCGACGTATCCGGGAGTATGGACGGCGAACCGCTGAACCGACTCAAGGAATCATTGCGCAAAGGCCAGAAGTTCCTTGGCACAGATAACAGCATCGGCCTCGTCTCCTACTCTAGTGGAGTAACGGTGAATCTGCCAATTGCCAAGTATGATACGAATCAGCAGTCGATGTTTGTTGGTACGGTGGATAGCCTGCAAGCGGGTGGCGGTACGGCAACCTTTGATGGGATCGTCGTGGCGATGAAGATGCTTGAAGATTATATGGCTACCAATCCAAATGTGAAACCACTGATCTTTGTCCTAAGTGATGGAGAGACCAACGAAGGTCATACACTGAAGGATATTCGTGATCTGGTTGAGACGTACAAAGTGCCAATCTACACGATTGGTTATAACGCCGACATCAAAGCTTTGGAGAGCATCTCCAGCATTAACGAAGCGGCAAGCATTAACGCGGATACAGACGATGTTGTATACAAAATCGGTAACCTGTTCAACGTGCAGATGTAGCACGGGGATTGCACTCAAATTGACCTAATGTAAGGTACATTATTCCATTTTATATAGCACGTAATTGAAGGGGGAACTTGGATGTCGTTTTCGATGGAGATACCTAGCCAGAAGGAAATTCAGAAGGTAATAGAGGAGGAAATAAAGCCCGTACCTGCCGAGGTGGCGGAACTGCAGCAAGTCGCAAATGCCAATGTGGAGATGATCATGACACTGGATCTCGAATCGTTGGAGAAACGAAAGGAGATTCTGCAATCCATTGATGGCTTTGGCATGAATACGATGAGATCCTCTTCCGAGAAAAACGCGTTGCTTCAAGTCTCCGTTGGACATCTGTCCAAGACGGGAGACGAGGGCGGTCAGGTCGCCAAAGGCTTGACCGAGCTGCATATGCAACTGAAGGATCTAGACCCCAGCGTGGTCGATTTCGCCAAGACCGGATTCCTTGGCAAATTGTTCAATCCGCTACGGGCTTATTTTCTCAAATACCAGAAGGCTGACGCGGTCATCGCCGATATTGTGACCTCGCTGGATAAAGGCAGAGCGACCTTGAGAAACGACAATACAACACTGGAAATTGAACAGCAAAATCTTCGGGAGCTCACCAAACGACTGCAAAAGGAAATTCAGCTTGGGGTGCTGATGGATGAGTCGATTGACGCACAGATCGAAGCCGCCAAGGTGCGTAATGAGGACCCGGAGAAAGTTCGCTTCATTACCGAAGAAGTGCTGTTCCCGCTACGTCAGCGGGTCATGGATTTACAGCAAATGCTGGTGGTGAACCAGCAGGGCATCATGGCGATTGAAGTTGTCATTCGCAACAACAAGGAATTGATCCGCGGTGTGGATCGGGCCAAAAATGTAACGATCTCGGCATTGAAAATTGCCGTCACTGTTGCGAGTGCACTGTACAATCAGAAGATTGTATTGCAGAAAATTGAACTGCTTAACCGGACGACCAACGACCTGATCGCAGGTACGTCCAAAATGCTGAAAGATCAGGGCATTGCCATCCAGAAGCAAGCTTATGAGGCCAGCATTTCCGTGGATACGATGAAGCAGGCCTTCACAGATGTGCTTTCCGCGCTCGACTCTATCAGTCTCTATAAGCAGGAGGCTTTGCCACGGATGCGGGAGACCATTAATCAGTTCCGTGAACTGGCGGATACCGGAGAGCAGCAGATTCAGCGGTTGGAGAAAGGGCAGAAGCTGGGGCTGTAGTTTGAAAGGTAGTCAGAGGGGTATAGTGGAAGTTCGTACATGAGATCAAAAAACGGTTGAACACAGAAAAGATCTGGTTCAACCGTTTTTTTTTTGCCTTTCTGCTGCTTAGGTCAAATCACGTTGAACATGGAGGACGTAGGGGATCAGCAGAAGAAGCAGAGCCAGTGAAGCTATCAGGGCAAGCAGCAGGCTTCCTTGGGTTAATAGCAATGCTCCCAGAGCTGCACCGATCACAAAAATAACCCAGGACAGGGCGAGTACTGCCCATTCGGAAGCAGGAGCCTTACCCCGAACGGCTTTGGCCAGTGCCTGTCCAATACCGAATAATGTGCCTGTCACAAATCCTTTGCCCACATCAGCATGAGCAACCATCTGGTGCATGGTGTTTTGCATGCCCATGGCGATGGCAATCGGGAAAAGCACACTCTGGGTATGGAGGAATAGCAAAAATACAATGCCGCCGGCAAACAGCAGGGATTCAAAGCCCAAGATGCCCGCCAGTCTCCATTTTCCCGATCGATCTGTGATCAACGTACCGATAAAGGCGCCTACAACGAATAAAAAAATGACCAGACCTATATTCGTTAATACAGCGGAGTCTCCTTCAAATAGCGCGATACCAAGCTTGGTACTGTTACCACTCATGAAAGAAAGATAGATTTTCCCCAGCTGCAGATAGCCGACGGCATCAATGAAACCGGAGATCAGCACAAGTACACATGACAGTAGAAGCCGGGAAAGACCCGGCTCCAGTCGTTCTACGGTATGTCCCACACGTTTGCGATCACTGGTCGAATCGGAAGCAGAAGCCATGATGTCCAACCCCTTTTCCATGATACTGGAGTGGTTTCGTGATATATGACAGAAGGATCACTAACCCAAACCTATATTCAATAGGTACCGGTAGTGGTTGGACTATGACTTCGATTTATTCGGGTCCGGTGCGATAAAAAGAGTGTCATCCGGAAGTTGTGCGGCTTCCTCTTTGGACATTTCCAGATTAGTGGACAGCACATCATCCGGGTTGCCTGCGAGCCACTCGCTCAGATCAATAGCTTCATAGTGTCCGCTGTTGAACCCAATTAACACACGGCAGACCTCATCTCCCGTATTTTTGATATAGTGACCTGCACCCATCGGTGCATAGCCCACATCGCCTGCTTCGAATTGCTCTGTCACCGCATGACCTTCTGCCAGAAATACCGTCATTTCGGCAGTGCCGCTAATGTAATACTGCCATTCGTCGGCGTTGGGATGCCAATGCATTTCTCGTAATGCGCCTGGTTGCAGCTCGATCAATGATCCGGCCATCGTGGTGGAGATGGGGAAATCTTCGACAGTAACCGTGCGCTGGGTTCCGCCGCCTGGTGCACGTCTGGGCTGTTTGGCATGCAGCGGGTATCGGTGGGGAGTCGTCAGCTCCGAATTGCGGCGATAAGTTCCGGAAGAGGAGCTGTCATTAGGGACAGGCCCTTTGACGAAATAGGCTTCTCCCTGAGGCAATTTCGCTGCACGCTCTGGGGTAATTCCAAGATTCTGGGCAACAATGTTGTTCGGTGTATGAGACAGGAAATCGGTAATGCTGAACGTATGATCTTCCGAGAAATCACCATTATCAAATATCAGAATAAAATGGCATTCGTCCGGTCCCAATCCCTGAATGGAGTGTCCGTAACCACGTGGAAAATACCATACATCTCCTGGCTCAAATGTATCGGTGTACGCATGTCCGTCCGGGTGAATGACAGTGGTGCGACAGGAGCCGCTGATCACATAAGCCCATTCTGCCGCATTGGCATGCCAGTGCAATTCACGCATGCCTCCCGGTTCGAGGCGCATGGATACGCCCGCTATTCCAATGGACGCAGGAAAATCCCGAACGGAAGCACCGCGGGTAATACCGCCTGGGCCCGTACGGGGTTCTTTTTGTTCAAGCCGATATTTGAAAGATGTCATCATGATTCCTCCTCATATTATATTAGGTACACATGTAAATAGTTAAATATGGCGTTCATATCTTTTACCCATATTTTGCGAAACTATTCAATTGATTCCTGATTAATATGAGGCAAAAGAGAGACTTTCATTCAAACTTTATGCTGATTTGTGTGTACATATTGTACTTAGGGTGCCTTATACGAGGTGTGATACGCTACATTTCCAGGTTTGTAATTAATGATTTTAAATAACTCATCTGCCATATAAGTGGGACTATGCTTGAATTCCTGCCGAATCCATTCAATAATCATGCCAAAGATCGCATGGGATTGATAACTTGCCAGCAGCTCGCGATTGATATGGGACGGAAATATTTCGTTGAGGTCCTGAAGAGCAAGGTCACGCAGAACATCGCAGATCATTTGCTGAAAATTGGACGATGCCTCCGATTTAACGACAAGGGTGTAGAATTGCGCATGCTGATGCACATGTTCAAAAATTTTGATTGCAGAAGAGGGCATATGACTTACTTCAAATATTTCTTTATCCAGATAGGGCTCACGATAGGATAAGACCAGATCCTTAATGATGTCATCAATAATCTCATTGAACAGGTCTTCTTTGTATTGATAGTGTCTGTAAAAGGTGCCCCGATTCAGATCTGCCAGCTGCACAATATCGGTAATGGATATTTCTTTGAATGACTGCTTTTGCATTAATTGAATGAGGGCATCCTTCAGGGCCGCTTTGGATTTCTTGATTCTTCGATCCATGGAACTCGGAATTTCGGTCATATGCAGTACTCCTCGTAAATAGGTATTTTAAGATATAGTACATTCGGAATTAGAAGTGTTGATTAACGTACAATTGGGCAAGCTTTTACTGATTGAACAGGAATGCTATGACTTATTATACTAAGGATAAGAGTTAATGAACATTTGTTTGTTAACTTATTGTGAACGAATACATGGAGGATGATACAACATGAGACTTCAAGATAAAGTGGCTGTAGTAACAGGTGCGGGTTCTGGTATGGGCAAAGCAATTGCAACACTGTACGCGCAAGAAGGTGCTAAGGTGGTTGTATCGGATATCAATGAAGCTTCAGCGAAGGCGGTTGCAGAGGATATCAAGGCAAATGGTGGAGAAGCGACGTTTGTGGTTGCGAATGTGGCGAAGGAAGAAGATATTCAGAACCTGATCGATACGACAGTTAACACATATGGAACCGTGGACATTCTGGTCAATAATGCAGGCATTATGGACAGTATGGAACCAGCTGGTGACATTGTGGATGACAAGTGGGAGCGTATCTTTGCAATCAACACAACAAGTGTCATGCGTGCTACCCGCAAAGTGCTGCCAATCTTCCTGGAAAAACAAAAAGGCGTTATCGTCAACATCGCTTCAGCCGGCGGATTGCATGGTGCACGTGCAGGCGCGGCTTACACGGCTTCCAAACATGCAGTTGTGGGATTCACTAAAAATACAGGCTTCATGTATGCTCAACAAGGTATTCGCTGTAATGCAATTGCTCCGGGTGGGGTTGAAACCAATATTGCTTCCACAATGACAAACATTAACCACTTCGGTGCCAGCAGACAACAGCTGGGAATGGCGATCAATCCGCGTGCAGGTAAAAGTGAAGAAATTGCACAGGTGGCCCTGTTCCTTGGATCGGACGAATCCAGCTTCGTGAACGGAACAGTCGTAACGGCAGATGCAGGATGGAGTTCATACTAATCCGTCGTCCATAACTGAAATATGCAAAGAAGCTCATACCAGTGTATGGGCTTCTTTTTGCATGTCCGTAACAGGCGAGAATGTGGAGCATTAGGCAATAGGACAAACGTTTGCACAAACATGTCTACGCGTTCCCGGATAACGTAAATAGGGAAGAATCCCGAACAATCAAGCGGTGCGGAATAATCACTGGATTCTGAGGCAGGTGTTCACCGTTTAGAATTTTTAACAATACCTGAACCGCAGTATAGCCCAGCTGATAAGTTCCGATATCAATGGAACTAAGCGGCGGCGAAGCAAGTTCCGATAAAGCAATATTGTTAAAGCTCACAACACTTATATCTTCAGGAACGTTATATCCCAGCTCGGCCAGAGCACGAAGCACGCCAAAGGCAACATTGTCGTCGATGACAACGAGGGCGGTTGGTCTGTCGGGTAGCGACATGAACAGGGACATCGCCCGGAAGCCGCTTTCCTGTAGGAATTCTCCTTCCACGATCCAGTCATTGTTAGCATTAAGACCGGCTTTTTCAAGCGCATTTTTGTATCCGAGCAGGCGATCATGAGACAACGTCAAATCTGGTGGTCCGCTAACAAATCCCACTCGTTTATGCCCTTGGGCAATCAGATGTGTGGTTGCATCGAATGCTGTCTGTACATTGTTATTGTCCACCATCGGTGCATCGGGATGCGTTTCACTGCGGCCAATCAGCACAAAAGGAAACTTTTCCGCCTCCAAAAACGAAATAATCGGATCTTCCCTTTTGGAGCCAAGCAGCAAAATACCATCCACGCGTCGCCCATGTACCAGGCGGGATATAGCATTCAACTCATCGCTGGAAGACGTTTCGGTGGAGAGAAGAAGTTCATAATTCATGCGGGTGGCATGCGTAATGATTCCCCGAAGCAATTCTCCGAAAAAGTAGTTCTGAAACAGCTCTTCAGCAGGTCGGGGCAGCATGATACCCAGGGTTTGAGTCGTTTTGGAAACAAGGCTTTTGGCCATCATATTTGGATGATAATTCATTTCTTTCATGATTTGCTTCACTTTGAGTGACGTTTCCGAACTGATTCTGGGATGGTTGGAAATAACCCGTGAGACCGTAGAAGGGGATACACCCGCCAATTTGGCAATATCTTTGATTGTAATCATGTGAAAAATCCCTTCTGTACAAGCATTTCAACATGTCTCCTATGTTAATTCAAAGACTTCGATAAATCAATTGCTAACTGCATCATGGTGAAGAGGGGAAAGCAAAACAAAGGAAGACGGCGGGAGATCAAGCAAATCGGAAATTACAGGAACATAAGCCATAAAAGTGAAGGAAAATGGACGAAAATGACTTGTGCAAACGTTTGTGCAAATAAAGTTCGCTATTGTATGATGTGATTGTTATTATAGCGCTTACATGACTTGAATCAACATACTTCCTAGAAAATTCATCCCGATTACATAAGGATTGTACCCATCTGAGGTTAATATGAGCAAACGTTTGTATTACGTTCAAACGGATATAAGCCGAACTTCGGAATACAGGAACAGTACACAGAAAAACGGGTGAAAAGCGCGAGTACAGCATCGATCATGACTACGAAAAGGGGGAAATTCAATGAGAAAATGGCAGCAAGCAGCACTTGCAGGATTCATGGCACTCACACTTACCGCGTGTTCAAGCGGAGGTGGAGGCGCTGCGCCAACCACAACAGACAGCGGTGAGACTGGAGAAACCACAGTAACCGCGGAAAATATTCAGCCAGAAGAGGGCGCAAGCCTTGTCATATGGGAGGATAAAAATCAGCGCAGCTTTATCGAAGAACGGGCGAAGAAATTTGAAGAGAAATACGGCGTTTCTGTAAAAATCGAGGAATTGCCGCCGACGGATCAAGTGACCAAGCTCACTACGGACGGACCCGCGGGATTGGCTGCGGATGTGGTCGTTTTCCCACATGACAAGATTGGTAGCGCTTCAGAAGCTGGACTGATTTTGCCGAACGATATTTTTGAGCAACAGACTACACAATCCACTAGTGACAATGCGGTTAAAGCCGTAACCTTCAAAGACATCTTATACGGCTATCCCTACAGCGTAGAAACCTATGCGTTGTTCTACAACAAAAAGCTTTATCCCGAAGCACCGAAATCATTTGATGACATTATCAGCTTTGCCAAAACCTTTAATGACACCAAAAACAATAAGTACACTCTGATGTGGGAGCTACAGCAGTTCTATTACAACTTTGCTTATCTGGCTTCCCAGGGCGGATATATCTTCGGTGATGAAGGCATGAACAGCGAGGATATTGGCCTCAACAATGAGGGAGCCATCAAGGGCGGTCAGTTCTTGCAAACGCTGAAATCGGAAGTACTGCCTGTGAAGATGGGCGATGTGAACTATGACATCAAGAAAGGTCTCTTCTCAAGCGGGAAACTGGCCATGGATATTAACGGACCTTGGTCCATCGCCGATTATCGCAATGCTGGCATTGACTTCGGTGTTGCGCCACTTCCGGCGATTGAAGGCAAACCGATGACCTCCTTCTCTGGAGTCAAGGCCTATTACGTCAATGCATTTACAACCTATCCGAATGCTGCCAAGTTGTTTGCAGCTTATCTCTCCAGTGCCGAATCCCAGATGGTCAACTTTGAGATGAACGGCACTCTCCCAGCCAATAAAGACGTGGCGGCAGATCCGAAAATTCAAGGGGATGAAATCACGAAGGCATTCCTTGAGCAATTCAACAACTCTACCCCAATGCCTTCGCTTCCTGCCATGGATAGCGTATGGGGTCCCATCAGTGCAGCAATTACCGACATATGGGATGGAGGCAAGGATGTGAAAACCTCTCTGGATAACGCAGTCAAACAAGTCAAGGAGAGCCTTGCAACTGTCCAATAAAAAAGAAAGAGCAGGTGCAGAGGAAGTCAACATGTCCTCTGCACTCTGCTATAACTGATCGGTAACTTCGCTTGCCGGGAAGGAGTAGGAATGAATGAAACAACAGCATGTTCCAGTCACTGTTAAACCGAATCGAGAAAGACAGCATCGCATGACAGCGGCTGTGTTGTCCCTTGTCCTGCAAGGACTTGGACAGTTGTATAACCGTCAATGGATTAAGGGAATTTGTTTTCTGATCCTAGAGGGAGTAGGACTCGCTTATCTGATTCCCCGTTTGAATCAGGCTGTATGGGGAGTATGGACGCTGGGCGAGCAAACGCAGCGTTTCGTCAAGGTCAATGGATCAACGGTGCTGCAACAGGGAGACCACTCCATCTTTTTGCTGCTCAACGGAATCATAGTACTTTTGGTATTTTTCGTTCTTCTTCTTCTATATATTTTCAATATTCGGGATGCGTACATCACGGGAAAATTAAGAGAGGAAGGCAAGCAGGCCACCGGAGCTTCTGCTTCCCTGAGATATCTGCTCGATAAACAATTTCCGTATCTTTTCCTATCCATCCCTGCGCTCGGAATCCTGTTTTTCACCATTATGCCGATTTTATTTACGATTACCCTGGCCTTTACCAATTACTCGGCACCGGATCATATTCCGCCCGCCAAGCTGGTGGACTGGGTCGGTTTCAAGACTTTTACGGATCTAATTCAGCTTAAATCGTGGAGCCATACCTTCTTTGGAGTATTAACATGGACCGTGATCTGGGCCATTCTGGCAACGGTGACTACGTATTTTGGTGGGGTGCTGGTTGCACTTCTCATCGAGCAGAAGGGTATTCGCTTCAAAAAGCTGTGGCGGACGATCTTCATTCTTCCGTATGCCATTCCGCAGATTATCTCACTGCTTCTGATGCGTAACCTGTTCAACGGACAGTTTGGTCCCATTAATACGTATATGAAGGCTTTTGGCCTTGAGGGGTTGCCATGGTTAACCGATCCATTCTGGGCAAAAGTTACAGTCGTCATTGTAAACATGTGGATCGGAATCCCGGTCAGCATGGTGCTCATACTGGGCGTGCTAACGGCGATTCCACGGGATTTGTATGAAGCGGCTGAGGTAGACGGTGCGTCTGGCTTTCAGAAGTTCCGCATCATTACGCTTCCTTTTATCATGTTCGCTACGACACCGGTGCTCATTATGCAATTTGCCGGGAATTTCAACAACTTCAATGTCATCTTCCTGTTGACGAACGGTAATCCGCTGCGTGGTGATTATCAGTATGCGGGATCAACCGATCTTCTCGTGACCTGGTTGTACAAACTGACGTTGGATAACAACAAGTTCAATATGGCTTCGGCGGTCGGTATCATTATTTTCCTGATTATTGCGTCGTTCTCCATCTGGAATTTCCGTCGTTCCAAATCGTTCAAGGAGGAGGACATGATTCAATGAAAAAGCGCAACAATCCCATGCGTCTGACGATCAGCTATGTGCTGCTGGTTATCATTGCCATCGTATCGGTGTATCCCGTCTTGTGGATATTTCTCTCGTCACTGCGTCCAGGTGCGGCCCTATTCAGTGAACGTCTGTGGCCTGAAGCGTTCACGCTGGCACATTATGGGGAACTGTTTAATAACCCGTCGTTCATGTATGGAACATGGTATCTGAACACGTTGAAGATCGCCTTTTTCACCATGATTTTCTCAACGCTCATGGTCACTTTAGGCATGTATGCCTTATCCCGGTTCCGGTTTCGCGGTCGCAAGACCATTCTATCCACCATGCTGATCCTCGGGATGTTCCCGAGCTTCATGAGCATGATTGCCATTTATATTATTTTGCTTCAGATCAAATTGCTGGACACTCATGCCGCGTTGATTCTGGTCTATTCGTCTGGGGCCGTGCTGGGTGGATTTATTGTCAAAGGGTTCTTTGATACCATCCCGCGCAGTTTGGATGAAGCAGCACGAATTGATGGTGCCAGTCATCTGCGTGTGTTCACCAGCATCATTCTGCCGTTGTCCCGGCCGATGCTGACCTATGTAGCCTTAACCAGCTTCACTGGTGCATGGATGGACTTTATCTTTGCCCGGCTGGTACTTCGGACAAAAGAGAACTGGACACTTGCAGTTGGCATGTGGGATCTGGTTAGTCGTTATCAGGACAGTAACTTTACGATGTTTGCTGCCGGGGCGGTACTGATCGCTATTCCGATTACGTTGTTGTTTGTATTCCTGCAACGCTTCCTGGTGCAGGGGCTGACCTCTGGCGCCTCCAAAGGATAAAAGGATAAGAGGATAAACACCCAAATCGCATAGACAGCCTGTAGAACATACCCAGGCCACCAATCAGGCGCTTCTGAGAGGTTCCATTCATCGCTGGAACTGCTCCGGAAGCGCCTGCCTGCTGTTTGAGATCCGAACGACAAGAGGAGGAAAAGATCGATGGGAACGCTACAGTCCCCAGAACCGGAATTGGGACCGAACGGGGCTCTTGCTGCTGCGGAAAGTCAGAAAATGGCCAACAGGGCGCTTTGGCGCAATGTTGCTTATCGCAGAATTTTGTGTGGCTATGGCATCTCCGTATTTGGTGATTGTTTCAACGGCATTGCTATCAGTCTGTGGGTATTGCAGACCACGGGAAGTGCGAAGAGTATGGCAGCTGTACAAGTATGTAATATGGTCGTCAGTTTTTTGTTCGGATCATTCGCGGGTACGTTTGCCGACAGACTGGATCGCAGAACATTGATGCTGTCGTCGGATTTGTTTCGTGGGGCTATGGCGTTTATCATCGCGGTGAGTCTGTTTGTGCTGCACGCTCCTTTCCCAATCGTACTGCTCATGCTTTCCCTTTCGATGTTTTCCAGTCTGTTTCAGGCGCCAGCATTTCATGCTTCGGTAACCAGTCTGGTGGGGAGGGAGCATCTGCAACAAGCTACAGGAACCATCCATCTGGTCGATAATATTGCCCGGATCAGCGGACTGGCCGCAGCGGGCATTGCAGTTTCTGCATTTGGAGGATTTACGGCTATTATGATTACGGGTGTGACCTTTCTGCTGTCTGCGTTATGTGTGATGTTGGCTGGGCGTTTTCCGGATGTACAACGCTCTTCCATGCATAGAGGATCGTTCGTAAAGGAGTGGGGCGGTTCATTTTCCTACATCTTCTCTCATCCCCTGATTCGTTCAATCGTTATTCTTAATCCGCTGCTGATTCTTTTCTTCATGTCAGCCATCATGCTTGTTCAGGTCATGGCCGTCAAAGTATGGCAGGCGAATCCAGTCCAGTTCGGACTGATTGAGACATGTATTCCACTGGGGTACATGCTGGGTTCCGGGATTCTGATTGCCTCAGGCAATCGGCTGAAACGAAGGGGGAGATGGGTGTTCATCGGTCTGCTGGTTCTCGGCCCACTGTATATGCTGTTAGCCAATGTATCTTCTCCTTTGGTGGCCTTGCCGCTGATCATTGCTGGGGGAGCCATGTTTGCGTGCTGTACGATGTTAACCCAGATCATGATGCGTGCCGAGGTTCCCGATGAGCTGCAGGGGAGAATCTACGGGGTGCTTGGAACCATAACAAGTACAGCCCCAATCCTGGGATTAACGGTGGTTTCCGTTTTGGCTGATCAGTGGGGTGCCCAAACCGTGCTGGAGAGCCTGGGGGCATTGCTGTTGGTGGTAGGAATTATTGCGGCAGCAGGACTAAAATCCATTCGGACCTATCGATAGTAAATGCATGCCATAGATAAGGACGAGCCTAATCAAAGAACCCGGAAGCAGACGCTCGTCGCGTCTGACTCCGGGTTAAGTGATAGGACGGTGAAGGAATTAAGGCTGCCAGTCCACTGTAACGGTTGCGGTTCCACTGGTTGGTGTGGTGAAGGTATGATTATTGCCATTTTCCCACGTAATCGTAGAGCCGTTCTTTTTGAAAAACTTGAATTCCAGATTCGTTCCGGCAGGCACGCTCACGTCATAATACCAGGTTGGATAAGAATAGATCACCTGATTGAAGACCGGACCAATGGCGAGAGGGCCTGTAGACCAGTTCCCCAGCTCCGCAACATTGCCTGTCAGATAGAGATTCTGACCGAGTGAAGTAGATGCATTGTTGATGACAAACCGGACGGAAACCTGGTTGCCACTAAGAATCGTGAAATTGTTATAAGTGTTGCTGTTGACTCCGCTCGCTGCGACTTTAACGGCATAGTTGCCGGCAGCAACAGCAGGGATGGTCACTTTGATCTGAGTATCTTCCCATGATGTGATGGCTGAACCGGTAACAGCGGTTGTACCGAAATAGACCGTGCCTTTGGTAGTGCCAAATCCACGACCATCAATGGTAACGGTATTACCCGCTTTACCCATTACAGGGCCCACATGCCCGATAGTTGGCGTAGTGGTATTGGCTGTATACTGCCAGACCGCTGTAGCTCCTGCTGCCAAAGTGAAGTTAGTGACGTTACCTCCTGTAGAGGTAATGTTATTACCGCTTAATGCACCTGCAAGAACATCGTTGTATGTACCCGAAGGGAGTGAAGTGGTCAGGCCACTGATGGATGTGGAAGTCGAAAGATTGCGGTTAACCGCTACGACAGCCACGTTGTTGCCGAATTTACGCTCATACACATACACATAGTTGTTAATCCAGCGCTGCTGGGTTGTTCCATAGGCGATGGCTGGATTGGTTTTGCGCAATGGAGCCAGCTTGCTGATGACGTTAAAAGCGGTTGTTGTTTTGGAGAACGAAGGCATTTTGGCACGGTTATTAGGGTCGCCGTTACCTGTCAAATACTGCTCAGTGCCATAATAGATGGCTGGTACGCCCCGCGAGGTAAGTGTAAATGCAAGAGCTTGTTCCAGGCGACGGTTGTTGACAGCACTTGTTTTGAAGCGATCCATGTCATGGTTATCAATGAAGGTCACTTGGTCATTTACCTGGGCATAATCAGCGGCAGTGCTGGTGATCATGGAATCCAGGGCAACCATTGTGGATGTGTTATCACGGAACACGTTACGTACTTCATTGTTGAAACGGAAGTCGAGCAGACTCATGCCGGATTGGTTGGCAAAGTTGGTGTTGTCCGCATCGGATGCGGATGAACCCAGGAACCATTCACCAAACGTGAATACCGGTTTGTAGCCATAGATGGAGGACATCCAGTTCTTTTGCCATCCCATCGGCATATGCTTCACCGCATCTACCCGGATTCCGTCAATGCCCATATCCAGCCAGAGCTTGATCGCATCCTTGAAGTAGGTGTCGATGGTGCTGTTATTGTGGTTCAGGTCAGCGAGATCATAGAGATTTTTGTAGATACCGTTCTCCAGTGTGGAGAAGTCGGAGCCGCCATTGTGGTGGAAGTATTTATTCGTATCATTGGTGTAGCCACCAAGCAGAGTGCCGTTATTGTATAACTTTCCATTCTCTGCGAACGAGGTGTCGGTTTCCATGGCAGGAGAGGTATGGTTAGGAGCAAAATCGATGATGACTTTAATGCCTTTGGCATGTGCCGTATTGATCAGGTTCTGGAAATCAGTCATCGTACCGAAAGCAGGATTGGTCTTCTTGAAGTCACGTGCCCAATAGCCGTGATAAGCCGTATTGTTGACACCGGAATAGTTAATGAGTGAGTAAATGTTCTCCACAGGCTGGGAAATCCAGAGTGCCGTAATGCCCAGATCGGAAAAGTAGTTGTCATTAATCTTGTTGATCAGTCCTTGCCAGTCGCCCCCGCAATAGAGCTTCAGGTTAGAACAGGAGGCGTCATAGGCCGCCCCAGTAGGGTTGTTGGAGGGATTTCCGTCCAGAAAACGGTCGGTAAATACTTGATATATAACATCGGTGCTGAAGTTCTGCTTGTTGGTAACAGCCGTATCAGCATCTGCGAATACGGAGGCCGCCGGGAATATGGGCAGTGCACTTCCGGCCAGCAAGCTGAAGCTCAGCGTGGTACTGAGGATGATTCGCTTGGTCCATTTGAACATTGGTAATCCACCCTTCGTTTATTATATAAATTGAACTAAAGAATATTTACACTTACCACTCCAATGACGGAACAACCTTCCGATTGCTGTTATCCCCAGATTTTTTTGATGCCCTTTTCAAAGGGGGAAATCCGGGGATAAAGGCGAAGCGTATGCTTCCGATGCAGCTTTCCTTCAGAAAGCTTTTAGGCGAACGTTTCACTTCTTCAGGTTATTTCTGTCCTCTCCGTTCTCGTGCAAATGTGTAGTTCAATTTATATAGATTTGTGATCTCTTTTTTGATTAGAAAAGCGCTTTCAATTTAGACGTTGACTAGTTATTCTTAACGATATCCCCCCTTTATGAATGCCAACAACCCCGGCACCTCCTGCTGGAGTTACCGGGGTTGTCCTAAACCGATTGGGTTTAAAAGCATGGCCCTCTAGTTATAATCACAACGTTATGATAATTAAATAATGGTTTGGTTGTCAATAACTTTTTCCTGAGCATTTTTTTTCTATTTCTATATTTACAAATCAGGCTCAACAGATTTAAACTATTCGCAGACCCACCAATATAAGGGCTATGCATTTTAGAACATTTCGGTGTTTTAAAACAACCCCGTCTCTTTAGAGACGGGGTTGTTTGTCGATGTAGCGGAGGGAAGAAACGAAGCAGGACTAACAAGAAAATCCCGGTAGTAGATGGGAAATCTATAGGAAAGGCGGTTGATGGATCAGTGAACACTCATTCTGTTATCGAATGTGTGGAAGGTTTCAAGGCATCCAGGCTGGACAACACGAGAAAGATTTTTGTCTATTTGCCACCAGGCTATAAGGAGCATGTGGATCAACGCTATCCGGTGTTATACATGCATGCGGGTCAGAGGTCCTTCGGCTCTTCGACTGCGGGAAATGAAACGTGGCACGTAGATCAGGCGGCAGACCAACTGATTGATCAAGGCTTGATGGACGGGCTGATCATTGTCGGAATTGCCCATGTTCGTCCAGTTACACACAATGAATTCTATCATTTCATTGCGCCTGCAAGAGAAGCGGTGAGTGTGGGCTGCTCAGGCCTGGATTATGAACACTTTATCATTCATGAACTGAAACCGTTCATTGACGAGCATTACCGCACACTTCCAGACAAGGACAATACGGGACTGCTTGGTTCTTCTGCAGCGGCACTCAGCACCTTCCATATAGGAACACGTCATCCTGAAATTTTTGGCAAACTGATCATGCTCTCTCCCTTTTTCGTGGACGTGCAGCTGGATGAAACGTCGGAGAGCAGGTTACAGGAAGAGGATATGTACCTCATGCCTGAGGGCAGTGCTCCCATTCAAATGTGGATGGATATTGGGGACGCAGAAGGATTGTTTCTGCCTTCCCAGGTAAGGAATGTCGTCCATCAGATGCTCGAACTGGGATATAAGCCTGGCAAGGATATCGCATTTCTGGAACAGCAGGATGCAGGTCATCAGGAAGCGGATTGGGGAGAGCGGGTTCACCTTCCGTTTCTGTACATGTTTGGCCGAATCGGCAATCCAGTCTCTCTGGAGCTGATGGGAAGGGACGTTATTGGATTGAAGGGCGGCATAAGCGGGCACATCAATGCGCTGCTTCATTACGACAGCGGGTTCACCATGAGTGTGCTTGAAGGGGATTATAGGTCCGATCACCCTGATGTTCTTGAGGTTCGACCCAATGGGGAACTGTTTCCTGTCAAGATAGGTCATGCAGTGGTTAGCCTGACGGTGGGAGAGTTGTCGGCATCACGCATGTACACGGTTGTGGAAGAATTATCGGGTCACGTGACTGTCTGCATGAGTGCCGAGGTACCCTTCCAGGACATGTATGATGACTCGATCTACGGAGGCATGGGCATGAAGCTTCTGCACACCGGAGGTGGTCATTATGAAGGCTATTTCGAGGTTCCACGTGACAGCGGATTTCGGTTCAGGTTCACGCGAGGCTTCCGGCAGTTTGAAACCGATGCAGATGGCAAGGCACTGCCCAATCGGGTGTTTCGTGCCCATGATAACCTGTCTCTTCATTACAAAATTCAGTCTTGGGGCAGCACGGCTGCCAAAGCCGGGAACAGGAGGTAGCCATGATTAGTCAACCATTTCAACCAACGATGGATATTCCGTATTATTATCCCTGTAATTTTCCTTTGATTCACGAAATCCTTCAGCGTCAGGGCTCGATAAGCAGTCTCGGCCTGTTAGCTTCCAGCCGCTTATATAGTCTGACTTCCTGTTCAGATCGTGGCCTGATCAAGCCTTACTTTCATAAGCTGGATTATGAGGAGCCGATGTGGGAAGTGTTTGGAGAACGGGAGTTTGACAGCTTCGAACAAGGAAAGGCCTATATTCGGGAACGGCTTGAAAATGAGGGGCCTTTGGTCGTTACAGGCACAAGTTACTGCTTGCCTTATGGGGATGATTATCGAAATCCCGAATATATTCATAAACTCGTTAAACAAGACTCACGCCTGCATCTGGTCGATCATTGGCTGGCTGTGTACGGATTGGATGAGGAGCAGTTCTATGTCTATGACCCCGTTCCCTCCAAATACATGGGAGCTGTGTCATCACCTGATTTCCAAGAGTTCTGGAAAGGAAACAAAAATATCTCCGAGCTCGAAATAGCCCGGCGCAAAGAAACATTACGAACATATGGCACGATGGAGATCCGTGCAGTGGAAACACTCGACTCCGCAGGCTATCGGAACATGCTGCGCTCTGCGCTGGCGACACAGGCCCATGAATTCATCGCGGGCAGAACGATCTGGGAGGGCAATCGAAGCTATTATTTTGGACAGGCTGTCACATCACAATTGTTACAAAGATTGCACCCGGATGCCGAGGTGGATCGGGAACAGGAGAAAGCCATCTCCGCGTTCCTGTTCGACATGCGCTGGAGCCGCTACTTTTTCCGCGATTTGCTGGAGGAGGCCGCCCAATGGCTCGATTCTCCTCATGATCAATATGTTGCAGAATTCGGCGCAATGATAGCCCGGTGGGAACAGGCGCATAAGCTGTTGCAGATCGCCAGAATGAAACGAAGCCCTGAATGGCGGGAGCAGTTAACGGATATTATCGAACAATTGGCGGCGGACGAATTACGCTGGTACGAAGCGCTAATGACGACACATCAGCATGCTGATCGCTTCAGACAGACCTCATCGACTGCGGAGAATCCCGCGCCTACGCCTTCACATCGGGAAGTCATTGAGCGGATTGTGCTGGACAGCTGCGATGAGCTGAATCGGTACCATAACGCGCCAATTCCTCTAGAGCATGGCTTGCAGGCGCCCCTATATGGAAGACAGGGGAGACTGGACTCCCTTGAACTTGTAACTTTACTTGCGGTTGTCGAGCAAAGTGTTGAAGATACGTTTGGTGTAGGGATAAACCTCGCGGAAATGGTGGCTGCTTCCATGCCAGAAAGTCCTTATCGAACGGTGGAATCGCTGGTTGAATATCTGGAGGCGCAATTGAAACAGTGCTCGAAGGATGATAAGGGATGAATATCACTTTTCTTCTGGAACGGTTCGCTGCGTATGACCATCGCCCTGCGTTGATATGGAAGGACGAGCAATATAGTTATAACTGGTTATTGGATCAGATTCACACCTTTAGCCAATGGATTTCCAGAGAAGGGATTGAAGGGACAACCGTTGCGCTTGAAGAGGATTATTCTCCTTATGCGGCAGCGGCATTGATCGCTCTACTGGAGCGAAATTGTATTGTGGTTCCGATGGATCGACACTTGGTTGAGGGCAAACGGAATGAGTATACAGCGCTCGCTCAGGCAGAATGGCGCATGAGTGTTAGGGAAGGGGAAGCTATAGCCAGACGTTGCTCCGTGCAAGGCTCTCGGTCCCCGATTTTGGAAAGGCTGAGTCAGGAAAAGAAAGCAGGTCTGGTGATCTTCTCATCCGGATCGACAGGACGAAGCAAAGCTGCTGTTCACAGCTCGGATCGTCTGTTGCACGGGTTCAGGCGGCAAGTTCGGCCGCTCTGTACGATCCCTTTCATGATGTTTGACCACATTGGCGGATTGAATACGATGCTGCAATCCCTGTCCAGCGGCGGCTGTTTATGCGTCATACCGGATCGCTCCCCCCTGGAAGTGTGCAAAACCATTGAAAAGTACCGTGTTCAGGCACTGCCAGTCTCACCAACGTTCCTGAATTTGCTGCTTCTTAGTGGAGTCTATCGGGAGTTCGATCTATCCAGTCTCGAAGTGGTTTCCTATGGTTCAGAGGTTATGCCGGAGGCACTGCTTACCGCATGGAATAGACAGTTTCCGAATGTGCGCACGGTGCAGGCTTATGGCATGTCGGAGCTTGGTATTCTGCCGACACGCTCCAAAGATTCCGGTTCATTGCTATTTACAGTTCGTGATGGGGAAGTTCGTTATCGGATTGTGGACGGGTTGCTTGAGATCCAAACGAAAACGGCCATGATTGGGTATCTGAACGCTCCGTCTCCGTTCACGGAAGATGGCTGGCTCCAGACCGGGGATGAAGCGGAGATGGAGGATGGTTACATTCGCATTTTGGGTCGCCGCTCCGAGATCATTAATGTTGGCGGACGTAAGGTTTATCCTGCGGAAGTGGAAAGCATTTTGGAGCAAATGGAAACCATCGAAACAGCAGTCGTGAGCGGGGAACCGAGTGGAATTATGGGGCAGATGGTAAAGGCCACGGTCAGACTTACAGGTGAGCAGACTCTTACGGAACTACGCAGACAAATCTGGGATTTTTGCCGAGACAAGCTACCCCAGTACAAAATCCCGCAAAAGATTGTGATTACTCAGGAGACATTAACAAGTTCAAGAATGAAGAAAATAAGAATTCCCGGTCCTATCTCCTCCGTTCGGGATGAGGTTGCGGCAAGCATGGAGGAGGATATGGAAGGGACACAATACTGATTGAACGAAGTAATAAAGTGACTCATGAATGCCAATGCAGCAGGGGACATCATGAGTTGTAATAGGAGAGGGGAACCTTCGGATGCATGACGCACCGATGGTTCCCCTTTTTTCACTTTGAGAGATAAACATACACAGTATTCTTGCGAATGATCTGGGATAGCATCGAGAAGGGCTGTTCATTAATGTAATTGTTATGCCTTAACGTGTGATTTGACATCCAACTGCAACAGGGAGAAACCGTACGCTTCCAAGTCCAGCTTCAGCTTGTTCTGCTGAGTTTCCCGAGTTGTGGCTGAGAATACATTACGCCAAGTTCCTTGGTGTAATGGCAGCTCCATACTGCGCGGTTCTTCGCTTGCATTCAGGACGAGTACAAATTGTTCCCCGGTCTCCTGATCCTTGCGTCCAATGGCAATGCACGGGTCTCCGGCTTCCGCGTAAATCATGGTGATGTCCGCACTGCGCAATGCAGCGTGTTGTTTACGCAGGGCAATGGCTTGGGTGAAGAAATCGAGCAGATCCTTGTTCTGCTTCTGTTCGTCCCACTCCATACATTTGCGACAACCTGGATCATAGCCACCATCCAGCCCTACCTCGTCGCCATAGTAGATACAAGGAGCACCTGGGTACGTAAGCAGCAGAATGACAGCCAGCTTCATCTTGCGTACATCCCCTTCACATAGGGTGAGCAGTCTTGGCGTATCATGACTGCCGAGCAGGTTGAAAGCTGCTTCGGTTACAGGCTGTGAATACGCAGCAAGCAGTTTGCCAATCTCGTTGGCGAATCCGAGGCCATCCAGCTTGCCAAGCACAGCGTAATCCATGACTGAATTCGTGAACGGGTAGTTCATGACTGCATCGAATTGGTCCCCTTGCAGCCACATGATGGAATCATGCCAGATTTCGCCGAGCAGATAGGCATCCGGGTTAAGTGATTTGACCGTTTGGCGGAATTCACGCCAGAATTGATGGTCTACCTCATTGGCAACATCCAGCCTCCAACCATCGATACCCATATCCTGAATCCAGTAGCGGGCCACCTCCAGCAAATATTCTTTAACCTCGGGATGCTCTGTGTTCAGTTTAGGCATAAGAGGTTCAAAGGCAAAGGTATCATATGTGGGAATACCATCCTCGATACGTGCCGGCCATTCTCTGACATGGAACCAATCTGCATAACGGGAAGCCGCCCCTTTTTCAAGCACATCCGCGAATGGAAGGAACTCTCTGCCTGAATGGTTAAACACTGCGTCCAGAATTACCCGTATGCCGCGTTCATGACATGCATCCACAAGTTCCTTCAATTTCTCATTGGTGCCAAAGTGCGGATCGACCCTCAGGTAGTCTGCGGTATTGTACTTATGGTTGGTTGTAGCCTGGAACACCGGGCAGAAATAAATGGCGTTAATGCCAAGTGCGCTCAGATGGTCGAGGTGGTCCAGAACGCCTTGTAAATCACCTCCAAAAAAATTGACAGGCGTCGGTTCACCGCCCCAAGGTTCAGCGTTTTTTGGACTGATCGACGGATCACCATTGGCAAAACGTTCAGGAAAGATCTGATAGAACACAGCATCCTTAACCCAAGCAGGTGCCTCGAAGAAATCCACCGGATTCATAAATGGAAAATCGAAAAATTCCAACGGATGATCAGGCAGAGTCTGTTCGAATCCCCGTTCCGTCATCCAGACCGATTCTTCTCCCTCGATCAGTTGGAAGCCGTAGCGTAATCTGCGGTAGGGTGGTTGCGCTTCCACTTCCCAATAATCGAACAGGGCATCACGGGCAAAGATTCGCATCGGAAGGTGGAGAACCGTACGATCCCATGCATATTTATCCCCGATGATGGCGATAACAGCATCCAGGTCGCCCCGCTTGGAACGGAGCCTCAGGTGCATGGTGGAACGGTCATATACGTAGGACCAATTCATTTTGGGACGATGATAAATAGCTTCAAGTAACATAGCATTCACTCCTTATCTGGGATGGATCATATGGCTATAAACGCAAAAAAGGCACAACCCCAATGTTCACGAGGTTGTACCTTTCGGCAGCATAGCCTTTTGATTATAGTGCTATTATACGAACTAAATTGGAAAAAGAAAACACTTTTTTTTCCTGGAATCTCAATATATCGAATTCGAAACGCAGGGTGCTTTTCGCTTCATATATGAGGTAAAGGTGACTTGAATTCACCGTTTAAATTTAGGTACTATTTTTTAAAACTCATACCCGAGTTTATTGGCATAGGCAGACAATTCTTTTTGGAACTTCTCGATATTTTTCTTGCCAGTATCAATTTTGGCGTTGGCTTGTTTCAGGACAGCGCTATTTACCGTTGTTTTGGAGACCGCTTTTTTCGCGAGTTGGAATCCTTCCAACTGAGTATAGCTTCCTTTGATCAAGTTGGCATGAATTTTTTGCAGCTCCGTATTTTGTGGTTTAATCAATTTCAGCTTGGATACATATTTGGTGTAGTTAGGAATCGCTGTGTTGGTCAATTTGAGGAAAACGGACTTGCGATTGGAAGATGTAATGTAAAATCCCCCGCCCAAAGCATCGAAAGCTTTCTCCTCATATACGGATGCGCTATCCAGTTGATCCATGTAGTTCAAGAAATCTGCTTCGTCGGCTGTAAGTTCCGGCTCTTCTTCTGTTGTGTCAACTTCGGAGTATGCGTCTTCCGAATATGTAGTAGTTGAGTCATCCGCAGCAGCGGCATAGGACCCTGCAGGTGCAAATACCCCGCCAAGCAAAACAAAACTCATAATGATGGATAGTACCCATGATTTCTTCACGTTCTAATTTCTCCTATCTATATATGTGATATTATTCCAATGGATAATCTAACATAGCGCGACAAGAAATTACAGGAATCGATTGACAGTAAATTGGTTGTTTTATATTGTTTCATGCATTTTCATATTGGTACACCATCATAGAAAGCTGTAATGACGGGGGTGATTAAGTAGGTATAAAGAGATATCTCGATGTTTAAACGTGTACATTTGTTCGGGGAAAATGAGGCATCTGGTTCTTTCAGAATATTTTCAGAAAGGATATATATGAAAAATCATAATGAATTTTGGTTTTATTTATTAATACTTTAAACCTATTTCCGTTTATAACGGTACGCCCGATAAATAGCATTGGAGTTGATTCATACATATTGGAGGAATAATTCATGAGTAGAAACAAACGATTTACCAAAATGATAATCCTGGCGTTAAGCATAAGTCTTGTGCTCTCGCTTGGGCTAATTCATCCCGTTCAAGCGGGTGGATGGACGCAGGATTCCTTTGAGAATGGGGATGCCCAATGGACGTCCACGAGTGGCAGTTGGTCTGTCGTTCAGGATCAGGGAAACGCAGTATATTATCAATCGGGCAAGAGCGAGGGCAGAAGTTCGGCGGGAGATGCGGAGTGGAGTAACTATGCCATTGCAGCGGATGTGAAAGTCGTCGATTTCAACGGATCGACTCGCACGTATGTAGCAGGCCGATATGCGGATGCCAACAATTATTATGCAGCGTCCTTGTACAACAGCAGTGGCGGGAAACTTGAAATTCGGAAAAAAGTGAATGGTTCTACCACAACGCTCGCCACAAAATCCGATTATAAGCTGGATGTGGATAGATGGTATAACGTCAAACTTGAAATGAACGGTTCATCCATTAACATGTACGTGAATGGTGTACTGGAGCTGTCTGCTACAGATACCGACATGACCAAGGGGAGTGCAGGGTTGGTGACCTTGAAGTCTCTTGTCATGTACGATAATGTGAATATCTCGAATATCGGAGATCCAACACCAGTCACACCACCGACCGATCCAACAACGGAACCATCCACGGGTACACCAAGCGATCCGTCAACAGAAACACCACCGACCGATCCTGGAACTGAACCTACGGAGCCAGATCAGACAACAGAATGGGCTGCGTATAATTTGACTGGTTTTGCCGCAGCGAATACGACCGGTGGTGGTATCATCTCGGATACTGATTTACGTTATATGCGGGTATATACCGCCAGTGATCTGGCTCTGGCCTTGAAGAAAGGCTCCAAAACCAAAGTAATTGAGATCATGAATGATCTGGATCTGGGATGGAACGAGCTTCCTGCGGCAGCTCAGGCTGCTCCTTTTAGCGCACATAATAATGCGCTGACACATCCTGTTCTGATGAAGACAGGGGTTAGCAGAGTGAGCATTGATAACTTCGATGGCCTGACCATTTTCTCGGCTAATGGAGCAACAATCAAGCATGCAGCGTTCACGTTCAAACGGAGCAACAACGTAATTATTCGCAACCTGGCATTCGATGAACTTTGGGAGTGGGATGAGGCTACCAAGGGCAATTATGATAAAAACGATTGGGACTACATTACCGTTGAGAATAGCAGCAACGTCTGGATTGATCATGCCACATTCCACAAAGCATACGATGGACTTGTTGATGTGAAAAAGGGCAGTACAGGCGTCACTATTTCCTGGTCATCCTTTGTAGGGGACGATCAAGGTCCTAATAGCTGGGTCACCCAGCAGATCAATGCGCTGGAAGCCAATAAATCGGCCTACCCGATGTATGCCTATCTGAGAAGCAATGCTGTTGGCATGAGTATGGAACAGATCATCGCAGTGGCGGCGAGCCAGAAGAAGGGACATCTAATTGGCGCTACAGAGTTCGCAAGTGACAATGCTGATCTGGAAGTCACCCTACACCACAATTACTACAAGGATATCCAGGATCGTATGCCACGCCTGCGTGGAGGGAATGTGCATGCATACAATATCGTCATGGATAATGCCTCTACCTGGGATTTGAAGAAAAACATCACGTCCAGTATGTCTAAAGCCATCTCGGCTAAAGGATATCATTTTGGAATTACCAGCAATGGTGCAATTTCTACGGAAAGTGGTGCGGTGCTGTTAGAGAATTCGGTCATCCTTGGCGTGCAATATCCGCTGCGTAATAATCAGGCCGATGAGTCGAAAAGCAATTACACGGGGAAAATTGCAGCGATAGATACGATCTATTCACTGGACGGAAGCAGCTTTAGAGGCAACAGCGACGATGCCAAAAGTCCACTTTCACCAGTACCGGCATCCTTGAAGCCGTTCTCCTGGAATGGATTAGCTGCGCTGCCATACAGCTACACGGCAGAAGATCCTGCCGGACTTCAGGCAAGACTGAAGTCTACATCCGGCGCAGGGGCAGGACAACTGTCTTGGGCTCCAGCCCAGTGGCTGGCAACGAGTTATAATTAATTTCATAAACTAAAATAGTAGCGACCAGGGGCTGCCTTTGAAGTAGATCTTTCTACGGATGAGGCAGTTCTTTTCTATTGTCATATCTATTTTGAATGTAGTTTTTTTCGATATAAATTCTCTAAGAAGTGACGTACAGAGGCGGTCAGGTGATATAATCAAGTGAAGTGTTATTGTCTCACCAAGTATTTTCGAAAAGGTTTTCGGTAAGTGGTCTATTTTTGTTTGTAACCGCAATCATTAATACACACAGAAAGTGAGAGCTGAGATGAATCAGAAAAAGCTTTTTACGGATGGATGGCAATTTGCGAAAAGTAAGCTGGATGTTACGGAGCCTGTGGGGTTACCGTTTGAACCAGTTGAGCTTCCTCATGATTGGCTGATCTATAATACGCTTGAACTGTATGAGGACAGCATCGGATGGTATCGCAAGACTTTCCCATATACGAAGGATGAGCAGCAGCTTCTGCTTTGCTTTGACGGGGTGTACATGGATTCTTCCGTATATGTGAACGGGCAACTTGTCGGGGAATGGAAGTACGGCTATTCGACTTTTGAGCATGAGATCACGAGTGCTTTGGTGGAGGGTGACAACGAAATTGTAGTCAAAGTTGTGCATCAGAGTCCCAACAGCAGATGGTATTCGGGAGCCGGAATTTATCGCAATTTGTGGCTCAAAACGAGAGATCGGAATCATATCGTCACAGACGGTACCTATGTATCGATTCAGCAGCAGCCAGAAGGCTGGCAGGTTGAGGTGGATACGGAGCTGAGTCTCAATCAGAACGCACAACTTGTGCACACGATTTGGTATCAGGGTAATCAGATCGTATCCAGCAAAGAGGACGTTACAGCTACAGCGGGTCAAGACGCTGGACATGGAGAGATACAATCCAACAGCCAACAGCTGACGGTCGATCTTCCGAAGTTATGGAGCCCGGATGAACCGAATCTGTATGATCTGGTAACGGAACTACAAGTAGCTACAGGTGAGCAGGGCTATGAGACGATCGAGACCGTCACACAGCGGATTGGTTTCAGGGATATCAAGCTGGATGCAAACGAAGGATTCCACCTGAATGGGGTCAAGATGAAGCTGAACGGCGTGTGTGAACACCATGATCTTGGGGCGCTGGGGGCTGCTTTTAACCTAACGGCGCTGCGCAGAAGATTTGTGCTGTTGAAGGAAATGGGCGTTAACGCCATCCGTACCGCTCATAACATGCCTGCCAAAGAGTTCATGGAACTTGCGGATGAGATGGGTATGCTGATCGTTTCGGAAGCGTTCGATATGTGGGAGAGAGCCAAAACCCCTTACGACTATGCGAGATTTTTCCCGGAATGGGCACATACTGATGTGAAGAGCTGGGTGAAGCGTGACCGTAACCATGCAAGTCTGATTATGTGGAGTATCGGTAACGAGATTTACGACACTCATGCGGATGAGCGGGGGCAGGAAGTAACCCGCATGCTGATGGATTATGTATTGGAATTTGATCCAAAAGGGAATGCAGGCGTGACGATCGGTTCGAACTACATGCCGTGGGAAAACGCACAAAAATGCGCCGATATCGTGAAGCTCGCAGGTTATAACTACGCGGAAAAATACTACGACAAACATCACGAAGAACATCCGGACTGGATTATCTATGGTAGTGAAACGTCGTCTGTGGTGCAGAGCCGTGGGGTCTATCACTTCCCATTCGAGCAATCCATACTGGCAGATGATGATGAGCAGTGTTCGGCACTTGGGAACAGTACGACAAGTTGGGGCGCGAAGTCGGCAGAATACTGCATTTTGGCAGAACGAGATACGCCGTATTCCTTGGGGCAGTTCCTGTGGACCGGATTCGATTATATTGGAGAACCAACACCGTATCATACAAAGAATTCGTATTTTGGACAGCTGGATACAGCAACGTTTCCGAAAGATTCCTACTATATCTACCAAGCAGCCTGGACGGATTACAAGAAAAGTCCGATGGTTCATCTGTTCCCTTACTGGGATTTCAGCCCGGGTCAGCTGATCGATGTACGCGTGTGCAGTAATGCGCCGAAGGTTGAATTGCAGCTAAATGGCAAGACAATCGGCACGTATGATATCGACCATGCAAAGGGAACCCAGTTGGCAGGCTGGTGGAAAGTGCCATATGAAGAAGGCGAGCTCAAAGCCATCGCTTATGATGAACACGGCAACGTAATTGCAACGGATGTGCAAAGATCCTTTACAGATGCGAAGAAGATTCGTCTGCAAGCCGATCGGGAGCAGCTGCAAGCAGATGGTACAGATCTTATTTTCGTGGAAATTCAAGTGGAAGATGAAGCGGGCAATCCGGTGCAAAATGCCAACAATCGTGTGCAGGTCCAAGTGACAGGTGCAGGCCGTCTGTTGGGTCTGGATAATGGAGATAGCACAGACTATGATCCATATAAAGGACTGAGCAGAAGGCTGTTCAGCGGCAAACTGATGGCAATTATCGGGGCAACGAACGAATCGGGAACCGTGCGGATTGAGGTGACTTCGGAAGGGTTGGAAAGTGCAGCTGCCGAGTTCGAATCACGAGCTGTTGCAGGCGCAGGAGATCGTACCTTAGGTGATTCCGAGGCCGCTGCAGGTCAGGAGCATATCGTACTCATGAGTAATACAGAACGTCCGGTTCTAACGGGCCACGTGCAGGAGATTCCTTTGCGAAAAATCGAGATTGTCAGCGAAGGTGGACAGCTATTCGATGAATCGAAACAGGAGATGACGGTGAGCGCCAAGCTGTATCCGGAGAACACATCCTACCGCGATATCGAGTGGGCAGTGGTGAACGATGCGGGTATCGAATCTAACATTGCCAAGGTCGAAGCCAACGGTCTGGAAGTCAACGTATCCGCTCTGGGCGATGGGGAATTCCGTCTTCGTGCGACGAGCAGTAATGGTACCGATAAAACAAAACTGATTTCTCAACTGGAGTTCAAAGCAACTGGTCTGGGTACGGCTTACAAAGATCCATACGGCTTTATTACAGGCGGGCTGTACGATTACACCAAAGGGGATGTCGGTAACGGCAATGAGCGAGGGGTAGCGACAAGCCGGGACGGGGAGACACATGTGGGCTTCCGCAATATCGACTTCGGGCCGTACGGCTCCGATACCATTACGATTCCAATCTTTGCGTTGTCCAGTGAAGAGTACTTCATTCAGATCTGGGAAGGTATGCCGGATGAAGAGGGAAGTACACTGCTGGCAGATGTGGTGTATGACAAAGAATCCAGATGGAATGTGTATCAGGAAGAGACGTATCATCTGTCCAAGCGGCTGAGCGGGATTACGTCGATCTGTTTTGTGCTGAAGCAGAAGATTCATATCAAAGGCTTCTCATTCGAGCGCCAAAGCCGGGCATTTGAACAGAATACGGCTGCATCATGCGATCACCTCTACGGGGATACGTTCAAGATCGAGGGTGATCATGTCGAGGGGATCGGAAACAATGTGTCGTTGGAGTTTGAAAATATGGACTTCACAGCAGAAGGCACGTCCAAGCTTGTGATCTATGGACGTTCAACAATCGATAAAAACACGATCCATATCCGCTTTGCAGGTGAGGACGGACAGAGCAATCAGCTGGTCGAATTCACACAGTCCGATGGATATGAGGAGCGGGTGTTTGAGCTTGAGCAGGTTAAAAGTGTGCAGAAGGTGACCTTTATTTTCCTGCCGGGTAGTCAGTTTGACTTTGGCTGGTTCCGGTTCGAGAAGTAGAGTAACAGATATAGTAGTTCAGATATGGTAGTTCGGGGATAGAGATGATTTATACGATTTATATCAATCCCCTTTAAGTAAACGGTGTTCTTTAAGAACAGGACGTTTACCTGAAGGGGATTTTTTTGTATGTTAAACGATTCGTTTAGCTTCCTGAATCTTTCTTATCAGCATCGTCAATGGTCAGCATCGCTTTCTCTGAATCCCAGGACAGGTTCAATCCCAAACCACGCAATACCTCAAAAGGTACTGTAGTTGCTCCCGAGTAGTTATTTATGGGTTCAGGTATCTGCATGACTCGCTCCTCAGATGCATCTGAGGAAGTTATAACATACTGTGTCTCGTTAGGTCGGATTGTGATTGTCCGATTGTCATAATTCAACGTATAGTGGTTCGGGCTACCTTTCACCTGATGAATCTCAAATTTTGCTCCAAGTGCTGTGGCGATGGCTTTAATTGGCAGTTGCACAGTCTTAGGCGTTTCAACAGCGGCATACATTGACTGGAATAGCTCACCGTTCAGATATACATCTGTGCCAATTTTGGCTTGAACGGGTTTGTAGACCATTCCTCCAGATGACGTTGCAGGTGCACCCGCTTCCTCGTATTTATCACTTCCCCAGCCCCAGACGGTTCCATCCGAGGATAGGGCAAGACTGTGGTAATATCCTGCTGAAATATCGGTAATACCGGATAAATGGTTTACTTTTCCTTCTTTGCCGTTCACGCTTCTTCCGTAGCTGTACACCTCACCGGATGTCGTGAGTAATAACATATATTGCGTATTTCCATCCATCTTCTTCACCTTGAAGTCGTAATGAAAGGCGAATGTTTTCCCTGTCTCGTCCACACCCCAGACTTTCCCGTTCTTATCCAGTGCAAGCAGGGACGTATTTGTTCTTGTGATCGAAGATATGTTGGTCAGACCTTTTATCTTGGTAGGTTTGGACAGGACTTTATCGGGTTCTTCGGGCTCGTTCCACGTCCATACGGAGCCATCTTTCTTCAAAGCATATCCATGCAGACCTGCGGATCCAACCTGAATAACATCTTTTAGTCCGCTAATCGCATGTGGTTTACGTATGAGATCATCTGAATTGATTCCTTGAGCATTAGGGCGCTGCCATGACCAGACTGTCCCGTTCTGGAGAAGGGCGACATTGAAAGAACCAGTCACTACATCCTTCGCAGAGTTGATGCTTTCGACTTTGCTTGGTAGTTTGCCAGCACCCCACTCCCAGACCGTTCCATCTGCCTGAACGGCTGCGTTGATTCCACCACCGGCGGCTGAAATAGCTATTACATTAGATAGTTCCGGTACGCGGATGGGACTAAATGTATGACGATATCGAATGTTCTCGCTCACACCCAGCTCTCCAAACAGATTGCGGCCCCAGGTCCAGACCGAACCATCACTTCTCAAGGCGACTGTGTAATAATAAGCCCCCTCTACAGCGGTATAGTGGAGTTTCTTCTCTGTGTTTGCTGCATTCGATTGAACAGAAGTGTTACTGGTGGAATGCTGTACGTTAGTGGCTGCATGAGTAATTGGCTCAGCTGTCAGTTCCAACAACAAGCTGGACGCAACTAATGCTGTAGCCATTGCAGTGGCGAATCGTCGGGACGATTTACTTTTACTATTAGGTCTATGATTCAAGCGTGAAGTGGAGCGTGGTTTTTCTTTTGCTATGTCATCGGATGGGTTAATCGAACGCATGGGTATCGCCTCTTTTTCAGATGAGATGGACGTGAATGATGCATTGTTATATAGACACTTTATGGAGGGATGAAGTTACATACAAATGATAAAAATTCCTTTATATTGAAGATCCGTGCTGAGTGTGTTTACGTTATTTCTAACAGCACATAGGTAACATGTACGGAGAATTTAGCGTCTTAATTCATGAGGTGATTGGATGAAAAGAGTACTGCTCACGCTTTTGTTAGCGTTAATGATGTTAACAGCCTGTGAGGCAAATGATCCGACAGTGGGTTCTCCAGTAATCATGAATTCATTTCCGGAGATTATTGAGCCCCATAACCCTGAGCAAGCGGAGCAAAGTGGGGATGTCGTTGTGCTTCTGGAAGGCATGCGGAACAAGGATAAGTGGAAAACATTTGTGAAGAATGTGAAGAACAAACAGCAGGATCAGGTTCGTGTGACGAAGTATACCATTGAAGGTGGGCCCATCATCTATGAATTGATTTACGATGGTTCAGCCATTCAATCGACTTATGATGACTCAAGGGATCTCTATGGCTCCAAACAGGGGATTACGACCAACACCTGCGAAGGGATCGGTACGATGAAGAGTGAGCAAGGACGTGTTTTTAACGTGTTAACCGGTTGTGAGAAGGAAGGCAGTACCTTTTCTATTCCCAAGTGATGAGAGCGGTATCTAACCGTAAATAGTTGAGCTATGTAATTATTCATGCTATAAATCAAAAAAGATCCTGCGAAGCCGAGGCTTTTCAGGATCTTTTTGCTGCCATATGGAGAGTGAGAGCTGATGGTTTATGCATACAAAGCATTGGATAGTTCGATCAGATTACCGTCAGGATCACGTATATACACCGAACAGATTGGCCCCAGTGCACCTGTTCTCTTGACTGGTCCTTCTTCGATCTTCGTGTTCTGTCGTGTTAAATGCGCAATGACTTCCTCCAGCGGTGTGCTGACCAGAAAACAAAGATCTGCTGAACCCGGTGTGGGGATATGAGCTTTGGGTTCAAACTCTTTGCCACGTTCATGCAGATTGATTTTTTGCTGTCCAAACTGTAATGCTTTTCGGCCTTGGCCGAATTCGACTACCTGCATACCTAAAACATTCGTATAAAATGCAATCGTTGCTTCCAGATTTTCCACGGTTAACACGAGATGATCAAGTCGTTCTATTTTCATGGATAAGCCTCCTTTAAAATGGATTATTAGCTCCTGTGAGACGAGGGTTGTTATAATAGTATGTCATTTATTATACCTTAGAGATTAGTGTGATAATCGGTTAAATCAACGCCGAGCCTTCGGACATATTAGTGGAAAAGTAGAATATGAAGGGGAGAGCGTGCAAGATTAGACCGATAATCACAGCGACGATGATACTCTTTTTGTTCAATTTACAGGCTTCTTTCGGAAAATAGAGTCTAGCAATATGGGGATATAACCTATATATTAACCAATTGATCGAATTTTGGAGGAGAATGCACGAATGCGCAATATATCTGCCTAAGGATCTTTACCAACTTCCAGTTAGACTATGTGAAAATGAATCCTCCGTTTGATTCCAATCCCCATTCTAAATTGTTAAAATTTAGGTACATATACTACGGTCAGGTTGGCGGTGAAGATAGAATGCAGCGTATTCAGGTACATCCCGATGTATTAGAGGAAAAAGCCCGGCTCGTCCAGCAGAAGAAGCTGGAACTGGAGCGAATGGTACGTGAACTGGAAAAGTCAATTTACCTGTTGCAGTCCGAATGGTCTGGTGTCACTGGAGAGCGGTTCTTCTGGGATTTTATGCAGGTGAAAGAAGTTTTTCCTGCTACACTGGGTCTTTTGGATAAAATTCAGAATGAATTTATTTTTATAGCGAAGAATTTCAGAACAGCCGATGGTTCGGGTGAGGTTGCTCTATATATACCTGAAGAACTGAAACGAAATTTCGGTGTTGGACTGCTGGACAAGTCGGTGGGAGAAACAGTAACCGGAATGGGACAGACGGCGGAGGCGCTCTTTTATGATCCATTCGGCACGGTCGCTAGTGTGGCCTATGGGCTGACTTTGGGTAAGGTGGTCGATGTTGGGCGAGGCATTAAGTTTGCTTGGGATGCAGCCTGGGGAAACGGAACAGCCAGGGATGATGTAAGCCAATTTGTGGATGAGCAGAAGAAACAGGTGAATGAGAGTGGGGCCGGGTATTATAGTGGTTCTGTGATGGGTCAGGTATTGGCCTATGCCTTTGTTGGCAAGGCGCTTCGTACTGTTGAAAATAAGCATAGCGATCTGGGAGGATCAGGTGGGGGTAAGCTGCATACTAATGGAACTCCAAGTCCTACACATAACGCTAATGGAGATAGAATTGATAATGCTGAGGTTTCAAAAGTAAAAGAGCCTTCTTCAGTCTCTGAGTTTATGAGGCAGGAGGATTTAGCATTTGATATGTATGGGGCATTCAAAAAACTGAAAAATGATACAAGCGATATTGCTAGAAATACAGGGTGGAAGGAATCTGATATTCAACAAATTAAGGATCATTTATTTTTCGAAAAGCATAAATTTGATAGTGGAGAAATCAAGTCTTTTGACCCGAATTATCAGCAGGCTTTAGCTTGGGAGCGATTAATGAAAGGAAGCTATAATAAAAATGACATCTTATTACTCAATCATGAATTATTTGAATCCAATTATATAAAAAAATATGGAGTAACCTACGAAAAAGCACACTCTGAATCACAAAAACATTATAATTGGTCAGATAGCGTATATGAATAATATTAGGGAGGTAGAACATTGGCTACTTATGTTCTGTTAGTTAAAGAAGAAGAGACAAGGGATTTTGTAGTATATAAATTTGGCCCGGATGAAAATTCATTAGGGAAAATTAAGTTAAGTAAGTCGGATGGGGAATGTGAAGAAATCGAAAAGGTTCCGGGTTCAACCACAAATTTCTATTTCTTACGCGCAGCTTCAAAATTAATTAGAATCTTAAAAGAGAATGATGGTATTTTCCCAGATAGAACATCCTACGCCTCTTAAGGGTCTAAGTTCATTTACACTTCAAACAGCATGTTTTTACAATTTACCAACAATCGTGTACTCTAAAAAATCCAAACTTTTTGATTAGAGAAATTTAAAAGCTTATTCCAACTTTTTCGAAGGAGGAATAAGCCTTTTTTATAGAAAAGAGGAGTGTCCTGCCATTCATAGGCAATAAAGAGCGCTCTTTTTTATATACAAACAACTAATGCATATAAAATGATATCACTTACATATCCACAACCATCCTAACTCTCGCGAGGTATATAGGAACAGCTTATCAACACAATCACCAGACAGGAGATTTGGCGCCGAACCCGGATTAGAGCAGATTCGAACGTGTAATGAGATTATTGCTACTCTAAAAGGCACGCTTGAGGAAGAAGAGTACAACGAATTGCAACTGGATGAGCAGGGGAATTACTGACCCATGTGTATTCCAAGTTGAACAGTATTCGTGTGGTCTGGGATACCAAATAGTAACGGTACCACAACAGGTAATTGATTCCGTAAATGAAGCTTTTTAATAATGGCTATTTTAAACTTTTTTTTGTTAATATTTTATAATTACGAACAAGAGTTCTATAATAAGGGCAATATAACTGTTCGGAGATGATTTGCCCATGGATTTAAAGGAACTGAAAAAGCTTGCTGATACGTTGGACGATAATGGTAAGCGAGAACCCTCTGCAACGAACGAGGCGACCTCATATGTGGGTTCGTTTTATTGAATGCATGATTGAGGGCTTTTCTCTGAGAAAATGTGTGGAGCAGTTAAACGATGAAGTCACGCATGTCACCTTGTTTTACTGGCGGCATAAAGATTCTTTCCGCTCTGAAGCAGATTCCAACCGAAGCATTTCAAGATATTGTTGAAATGGACGAGACCTACTTTCTTTACTCGGAAAAGGGCAAGCGAAATATTGCCGAACGCAAGCCACGTAAACGTGGCGGCAAAGCGAAATATCGTGGTATAAGCCACGATCAAGTGTGCGTGCTGGTTGCCCGTGACCGTCAGAAAATGACTTACTCTGGCGTACTTGGGCGTGGACGTACTCGGACTACAAAATTAGACGAAGTGATTGGTGGTCATCTATCTGACTCAAACGTGTTATGCACTGATTCATGGAGGGCATTTAGCTCCTATGCGAATTCAAAAGGCATGACTCATTACCAATTCAAGTCGGACGGAAAACAACGTGTGAAAGGCGTGTACCATATCCAAAACGTAAACAGCTACCACAGCCGATTGAAGAAATGGATGGATTGCTTCAATGGTGTTGCAACAAAGTATTTGCAGAATTACTTGGCGTGGTTTCGTTACTTAGACAGCAAGGAATATGAGAATACCGCATCGAATAAGAAAAATATGTTGGTCAAATCGTGCCTGTTTACTGTGACCGACACGAACACCAAACTTCGGCTTTCTGCTTATTCTTGTTAAGCTAACGGGCAGTTATACGTAACTTTCAGGGAATGTAAACATCTAAATAACGTAAGGAACGAGGAGGCAGACAATTCATGGGAGGAACTAATGTATGGGATGCGGAATGGGAGGTTAACGAAGAGAAGGCGCGGACGCTGATCGGCAGACAATTCCCTCAGCTGTCATCGAAGCAAGTGAAGCGATTGGGCTGGGGCTGGGACAATACGGTTTTTCTCATCGGTGACGAGTACGTGTTCCGGTTTCCAAGAAGAACGATTGCAGTTGGCTCGATTCGTATGGAAGGGAAGCTGCTGCCCAAGCTGGAGGCATATATGACCATGCCCTATCCGAAACCGTTGTTTTATGGCGAAGCAAGTGACGAATACCCGGCACCATTTCTTGGCTATGCCTACGTGCCAGGAGATTTCCCAATCGGTTTGACGGAAGAACGCCGGGCTTTATCGGCAGAGACGCTGGCGAAATTTTTGCGAAGATTGCATGAGTTTCCGGTGCAGGCGGCGCTGAAGTGTGGAGTTCAGCAAGATCATCGAAACTTGACGGACATAGCATCGCGCAAAGTGAAATTGGAGGGCTTTCTATCGAAGGTTGTTGAACACTTGTCGCCGGAGGAGTCCGGTGTGATCGAAGCGTATATTAGCAGGCTGCAAAAGGACCGTGTCGAGGCGGTGAATGCACTGCTACATGGCGATCTTCATTTCAAAAATATGCTTGTGAATGAGAACGGGATCGTTTCCGGCATCATTGATTGGGGCGATCTGAGCGTAGGTCATCCGGCTTGCGATTTGAGCGTTGCTTATAGCTTTTTACCACCTTACGCTCGCGGCGTGTTTTTCGAAACGTACGGAGGAGCGGACGAGGAAACGAAGCTGCTGGCGCGGCTGATCGCGGTATACATCCCCATACTGATCTTAATGCAAGCGGTCGATGACGGGAATGAAGCGATTGCGGCAGAGGCGAAATCCAACATCATGCGGGCACTGTCGGATTAGGCTCATTATTTCGTTGCGGCTATGGGGCTATGGCTATCCGCACCATTTTTGGTTTAAAGTCCGCGATAAGGTTCGATCCGCCTTCTCTGATGCCGCTTTATGTTGAGGAACACGAAATTCAACAGAGTAAGTCGTTGCGCTAACGGGACACGATAGCAATAAACCGCCTTTTCAACGATGGCGGTTTTCTTATGGTCAAATATCAATATTAGAATTTAACATAGCCTTAATAATAAAGTAAATATAAAAAAACAATAAATATATAGGGAAAACAAGCACAGGAATGGAAATAGAGCTTATTTTAAGAAATGATAAGATAATCTCAGCATACCCAATATACTGAATTGGAGGGTAAATTAGTGATGATAAAATATAAATATAAATTAAAATATATGGATGAATTTAATATGGTTGTATTGGATTTTGACGAGGAAAAATCACTAGAGTTCGCTAGTATGATAAGTGATCCCTTAGGATCTGATATAACTTGGAGATTTAAAGATTTGAAAAAAGATATTGAGAATTATTTTGATTTATTAAGGGGAGGAATCCCCGAATATAGACATGGAGGAAATGCATCCAGCGTCATATCACATAAAGATTACACAATAATTGAAGATCCATTTTATGATGAGGAAGAAGATGAAATTGAACCGATTTGTAAGTTAGAGACAGTTGAATTCGTAAAAATAATATTACTATGGGCTTACGAAACTTACAAATTTAAAAGTAAAAAGGGAGTGATTGCTTTAAAGGAGGCAGAAATGGTTATGAAATGGGTTGAACAAAAGATGTTAGAAGTTGAGAGTATAGAAAATGAATCTATACAATAGCTGATATAAAGCTCATCCCTGATCATGCCGACTTATCTTTTATCGAGTGCTGCTCGGAACATATGTAGAAAAGAGAAACTTTTCTTTGATAAGGATGAAGAAACTTACAATAGCGAAGGTGCATTAAAATATACTCGACTATATATAAGTGACACGCCATTCAAGGAGAATTACTCAAGGACGCTTAGCTTTAGTGTATATGATGAACCTTATGAATTTCAAACCGTTACTTATGACTGGGATGATACGCAAAATGAATATTTTAAAGCAGTAGTATCTGATGATTTTGATGATAATGAGGATTTATTATTTAAATTCCTTTTTGCTTTTCTGAGCGAATTCCCCGATGCAAGAGTATGGATTGAGAAAGATTGGTTTTACAATTTGAAAAATATGAAAAAGATAAAGGCATCCTACAATAATAATTGGTGCTATATTGATCGCAAGAACATGTAAAAAACCAACATGTCCATTAATTGAGAATGCTTACAGGCACTTCTACCAGACAAAAAGTAGAGGTGCATTTTTATGGAATTTAATAATGGATGGTGTTTTCTGGATGATACTTTGTATGGAGCTTACAGTTAATGTCTGTGGATATTAAGTCCAATTACAGTTCCTACAGAAATATACATATGGAGAAATTTGGTAGCCATGCCGTTCAGATGCAATAGAGAGGGCGCCACCCTTTTCAGGTTTTGGGCTTAGTAAGGATACTAGCAAGTACTACGATTATGAGATTGATTACTAAATGTTGAGGTGAAACAGAATGTTATTGGAAAATGCAGTATCCAAACTAAATAGTATAAATTGGGGCTCAGTAGGTACTGTTATCTCTGAGGAGGATACTAACCTCGGCTATGAATTTCTCAGAAGAATGGCTCAGTTTTTTAAAGCGGAGCAGCTGAAGCCTATGCCACCTGCATTTACAAATGTGGCGAAACTGTTAGGAGATCAAGAAGAGGAATTAGATATTTCAGCTTATTGTAGTTCAGAGGCTGTTGCTTATTTGAATCAAAACTCATATGTGAAAAGAATATTTGAATACTATTTACAGTTGGCGAAGTACGCAGAGAATAACACGGGCATTAGTCAATATCTAGACATTTATGAACCGTTAATTAAACTTTTTGAAAGGGGCGGCTCTTTTACCATCAAACCACTCTCTCTAGAAATTATACAAGTCTCACATTTCCCACTAAACAATTGGTATGAAAAATTTGTGGAGAAAGATCCGATTGATATTAATAATCTGTAGATCATTCAGGTTAGTATGTCAAATAAACGTATTAGGGAAGAGCACTTCTACACACAATCGTAGAGGTGTTCTTACTATAAAATCTAGGAGAACAAAGTGCCATGATACTAAAAAAACGACTTTTAATAATCGGATGTTGTATTGCCTTTGTGATCTTACTTGTTCTAACTTATAGCTTTTATAAAGAGAAAAGAATGTATGAACAGTATCTAACGATGAATGTCCGCCAAGATATCGTTGATATGAAGAGTGCGATCATAAATAATGATATTTTATTTAACCGAATACTTACGAATGAAATAATAACAAACGAGATGGTTGAGGATGGAGAACAAGCCAGCCAGCTCTATTACAACTTTACAGATATGACGCAGATTATAGATAAGTATAACTTGATGAATCTAAGTTTCAGCGAAGAAGCCAACTGGCTGCTACAACCCGCAGCATTATTTACAAACGACTTAGGCCAAGATGACATTTTGCCACCTACACTTCACCGCATGCGAATGACGTTCGAGAGGCTGGATATAAACAGTTATCCTGTAACAGCTGAACTTAAAGCCAGGATCGAGGAGTACCGGCAGTTAAATCATCGATGGCTGAACATTGTTGGGGACTTTGAATCCAAGGAAATTAACGAGAATGATTGGCCCCAAATCTTGAATGATCTGGAGCAAGTGACCCGAGCTTATTTTAGTGAGAAAAAGGTCAATTTCGTGGATGATGACGTTTGGAGAGACGCTTTGAATCCAAGATACGAATGATGTCCTAAACTGAACTCTAATGCTAATTATCGGAGTTACTCGGCCCATCATTTTGCAGATTCATTTTAAACTTGGTGTTGATAGTTATTCTGATCAGTAAGGACTTTTCCATCAACTAATCTAATGATGCGGTCGCATCGCTTGGCAACCTCATCATCATGCGTCACGATGATAATCGTTCTGCCTTCATGGTGTAATTGTTGCAGGAGATCCATTATTTCTTCGCCGGTTCTTCGATCCAAATTTCCAGTGGGCTCATCGGCCAAGATCAATTCAGGCTCTCCCACCAAGGCTCTGGCGATGGCCACCCTCTGTTGCTGACCCCCGGAGAGTTCATTTGCCTTTTTTAGACGATGCGATGCTAACCCGACTTTTTCAAGATAATGTGTGGCTTTGGCTACTCTGTCTTTATGTTTTCCTTTTCGAAAGGTCAGCGGCAGTATAACATTATCCTGAACTGTATAATCTTTGAGCAGGGCAAAATGTTGAAAAACAAATCCAACCATTTGATTTCTTGTCCTATGAATATGACGAGACGAGATTCGTTGCAGAGGTTGAGCGTCAAAAAGATATTCGCCTTCGGTAGGATGATCCATAAACCCCAGTATATTGAGTAAGGTACTTTTACCGGAGCCTGAGGGTCCCATGATGGCAATCAACTCTCCGCGGTGTATAGTAAGATTGATATCTTCCAGGGCAGGGGCGTCAGGGGATTGGCGACGATACGCTTTGGTGATGTTTTTTAATTGAATAAGTTCCATCATTCCATGCCTCCTATGAGCGATTTTATATCCTGTTTTCGTATATATAAATAAATGATGAAACTGGAAACGACGATAATGAAACTAAAGATGATAAAAATGATGAATAGAATGGAACCATCTAATTTGAAGTCTAACGGACTAAGCATATTTATCTCTTTGGAGATTTGGAGCAGTTCTTTATATTTCCATTGAAAATGGATTAGAGACAACCCGAAGCCAATAACCCCGATCAGGATATTTTCAATCGTAATCTGACCTAATATGCCTAAAGGACGTTCACCCAAAGCGAGTTTGATGCCAAATTCTCTTTTGCGAATCATCAGCGAGACGATCGTAGTTACCACGATTCCAGTGATTGAAAACAGGACAAAAGCCAATCCAAGTATGGTTTGAAAGGTCTCCAGATACATATTTTGTTCGATGTTTTCATGAACGGATGCACCCAAATTCTTCAGAGTCAGATTGACTTGATTTGAACTGAAGATGTTATTTAACTCATCCACATTGGCGTTAGGGTTCAACGTGAGGATGGTTGTCTGTTGTAATCTTGATGAGATGGCATCATTACTATCAAAACGATCTGTGGGCATAGGCATTATGAATGCCTTATCCAGCTTTAAGTAGACGTTGGATGTGTTGCTATACACCAAGTATTTATTAGGCAAGAAGCCGACAATTTTGTATTTATGATTGATGAGGTCGCCGAGGCTGTAATACGACTTGAAGAAGGAGCCGACCAATATGGGCATTTGCCCTTGACTATTTTTTCTGAAATCATGCGAAGTAAATCCGGTGCCAGCTGCAAATTGCCCATTAAGAAGTTCATTATATTGCTCATCAATCATGATTCCAGTAATAAAGGGCTCGTTCAGCCCCGATGTCATAGAGCTCCGGGTCAGCTGATCCATTAACCTTCGGTCAGGGTTCGAAGACGTATCCAGTAGTAAAATCTCCTCGGCGTACGTACCTAATGAAATGACGTCGGGATGCTGTTCCAATTGACTGTATACCTTGTCCACTTGTTCCTTAGATAGTATATGAGCAGAAGCACTTCCTTTTGCAGGCACAACAACATATGTGCTTTTCAAATCGAGCAGGGAGTTAAAGTTCATGTCATATAGATTTAAAAAGATATTGCTGCTTCCAGTGATGGTGGACAAACCATATGTAAACTGGATAAGTAAAAGTATGGATATCACCCATCTGTTTTTCAATGCTCTGAGCGCATCTTTGATTCTATACATGAGGGTCTACTCCTTTAAGGCTTGCGCTGGTTCTGTTCTGAGAATGAGCAGAAGCGGAATCATGGCAGTAATGACTGCCGTAGCAAGGGTGATGAATGTGCCAAGAATGATATGCATGTAATTCAACTGCACATCGTAGCTTGTGGCATCAATGATAGCGAAACTGGTACGGCTGAGGGCCCATTGAATACAAAATGAAAAGCCGGATGCCACTACTGCGCACACAAGCAGTTGACTGTACAGGTGAGCAATAATTTGCAAATGGCTAGCTCCCAAAGCTTTGCGCAACGAGATTTCTTTTCGCTTCAAGTAAATCCACAGATAGCTTATATTTATACAGTTAATGAGCGAAATGATAAAAAGTTTATATGGATAACTTAATACTTCGTTTACACCCGCCCTTGATTTTTTTTCTACCTCATAAGACTTTGTTATGTTCTCAATCGTTGCCCTAACCTCAGGGGTAATTCGCTGTACCTCTGAAATAAACTGCTGAATCTCTTTAGTTGTGTCTTGATCCGATCTGAATAGAAGTTCAATGGCTTTTTTTTGTTCTATTTCGTGTTTAATAACATCCGGCAATCCCTCAAAGGAAGTGAATATTGTATAGTTGAATACCGATATAGACTCTTTGCCAGTGTTGTCTCCCGCAATCCCCGTAACATTGTATTTTTTATCGAATAGTTCCAGTGGGCCAACGTGTTTGGATATCATGGTTCCAGTCATTACCGCATTGGCTGTTTCGGAAGATATTCCGGTACCTTCAAGTAACGGAGGCGACCAGTTGTGATTCAACATTCCGACGACTTGAACATTGCCTAACTCAGGATGAAATATGGTTATGTTCTGGGTGATCACACTTGTATTCGACGTAATTGATTCAGCAATAGCTTGAAGTGAGCTATAATTCACTTGATTCATGTTTGTCAAAGTTGCTGAATAGTAATGTTCGTATTTTCCATTCTTGGAATAGTAAAAAATCTTGTCGTAGTATTCTTGAGTTGAAAGAGAAATGAGGATCGGCAGTACAGTTAATACAAAGCCGATAAAAAGCATCACAAAAATCTTTTTGTTAATCCATATATCGTTAAAGATATGTCGCATGTTTTCCTCCAATAGTAAGGAAAACGTGAATAAGGTGTCAGCCTTATTCACGTTTTGGATAATATGAAGTAAGATCGGGAAGGATCAGCGGAAATTTATGCTTTTCGTACGGTTTGCTTCATCTACTGCGCTGACCCAATCATGCCAGGAAGTACCGCTAGTTGCAGCTCCTGCAGTAGTCATGATAAGAGTTACTTGATCCGTTGGCGAAGCTTCTTTATTGCGAGACTCATAAGTACCATCGTTAGTTCGGGCTGAGACATGTATTGATTTGATAAATGGTTCATTGGTTTGAGCAGTGTACGCGGTAACGATAAATCTTCCGCCACTACCTGTAGTCGTTGCGTACGAATCAAAACTGAATGATGCAAATGAGGCCGCAGATATAGCACCTACCGTGCATGCAGTAAGTGCAAGAGTAATTATGGATTTTTTCAATAGACTCTTCATGATTATGGAATCTACTCCTTTTGATATATTTGTGGCCACATCCAAATATTAACTTATAAGATAGTTGAAAAACAATAATTTTACAAAAATTTTACAGTTTAATACTGGTTTTACATTTGTGAATAACAAATCAACTAATGAAATCACCTACATATCCACAACCATCCTAACTCTCGCGAGGTACATTCATGAAACAAGGCATATATGAACAGCTTATCAACACCATCACCAGGCAGGAGATTTCGGCGCTGGACCCGGAAGTGTATTACATTGGGACCGAGAAGTTGGATGCAGAGGAAGCGCGCAAGCTGCTGTCCACGTATTTGGCAGCGGTGACCCGGCGGGCGCTCAAGATTGTGCGGGAACAGACGGAAGATAAAACGGCAGTATTGGCACAGATCCGAACGTGTAATGAGATTATTGCTACCTTGAAAGGCACGCTTGGGGAAGAAGAGTACAACGAATTGCAACTGGATGAGCAGGGGGAAGTGCTGACCCATGTGTATTCCAAGCTGAACAGCATTCGAGCGGTCCGGGATAGCAAAATCGTTCGTCCTGATACGCCAATCTCCCAAAGTTCATTATTCACAGGCGCGAAGTCCGAACCGAGTATGTTATTGGAGCTGCAAAAGGAGATCGTGACCGCCGATCGGATCGACTGGTTGGTGTCATTTATCAAATTCAGCGGGCTTCGCCTGCTGCTGGAACAGCTCCAGCAATTTACGGCTAGCGGAGGCAAGCTGAGGATCATCACGACGACTTATATGGAAGCAACCGACCTCAAGGCCATTACTGAACTTAGCAAACTGCCTAACACGGAAATCCAGATTTCGTATGATACCAAAGTGACTCGGCTGCACGCCAAAACGTACATTTTCCACCGCGATACTGGATTCACCACAGCCTATGTCGGCTCCTCTAACCTTTCCAACCCGGCGCTAACCAGTGGTATGGAGTGGAACCTCAAGGTGACGGAGAAGGACTCACTTGATGTGCTGCGCAAGATTGAAGCGACCTTTGAAAGTTACTGGAATGACCGTGAATTTACGCAGTACGTAGCCGAGGATGAGGAACACCAGGAACAACTCAAGGCGGCTCTGAATCGCAAAAAAGATCACCCAAACCACTTCCATCTCGACATCCAGCCCTACGACTATCAAAAGGAAGTGTTGGAAGAGCTGAACGCCGAGCGTACGCTGTATGGACGAACCCGCAATCTGATCGTTGCCGCCACAGGCGTTGGCAAAACAGTCATCTCTGCCTTCGACTACAAACGGTTCCTTGCAAGCCATGCGGGAGCCAAGCTGCTTTTTGTCGCCCATCGGGAAGAAATCTTGAAGCAAAGCCGGGATACGTTCCGGTATATCCTGAAGGATATGAACTTTGGTGAGCTGCATGTCGGGAATTACCGAGCAGAGGCGCTGGATCACTTGTTTGTTAGTATTCAGAGTCTTAACTCCATGAAGCTGACGGAAATCACCAGCTCAGACTATTACGATTACATCATCGTGGATGAATTCCACCATGCCGCAGCGCCTTCATACCAGAAGCTGTTATCCCATTATGAACCTAAGATTTTGCTAGGACTTACTGCAACGCCGGAACGGATGGATGGCAAAGACATTACCGCCTACTTCGATCATACGATTGCCGCCGAGATCCGTCTAACCGATGCCATTGACCGGAAGCTACTGAGTCCTTTTCAATATTTTGGCGTCACCGATACTGTCGATCTATCTCAGGTGAAGTGGTCGCGTAAAGGCTATGATCTGAACGAACTGGAGAAGCTCTATACCCATAACAAAATCCGTGCCAACCAGATCATCCAAAGTCTGAACAAATACGTAACCGATCTGGACGATGTGAAGGGGCTTGGGTTCTGTGTTGGGGTGGATCATGCGATGTATATGGCAAAAATATTTAACGAAGCCGGCATTCCATCCATGGCCCTTCATGGCGGGTCGAACGAACAGGAGCGTCATTCTGCGAAGGAACAACTGGTGAACGGGGAACTGCGCATGATCTTTGTCGTTGATCTGTACAATGAGGGCGTGGATATCCCTGAGGTGAACACCATCCTGTTCCTGCGTCCTACCGAGAGTCTGACCGTATTCTTGCAACAGTTGGGACGTGGACTGCGGATGGCGGAGGGCAAAGAGTGCCTGACCGTGCTCGACTTCATCGGGCAAGCGCACCAGGAGTACAGGTTCCAAGATAAATTCCGCGCCCTGATCGGAGCTACCAAACACTCCATCTCGCACTACGTTGAGAACGGCTTTTCGAACCTGCCACGCGGTACGTTCATTCAATTGGAAAAACAAGCGAAGGACTACATCATGCGTAACCTCAAGCAGATGAGTCGTAATCGTAGAGCGCTGATCCAGAAGCTGCAAACGTTCCAGCAAGACACCGGACTGCCGCTGACCTTGGCTCATTTTGTAGAGCATCACGGGATGACACTATATGAATTGTATGGTGGACGTACGGGCAAAAGGTATTTCCGTGGCATGTTGGCCGAAGCTGGATTAACAGTACCCATTGAAGGTGAGCAAGAGGAATATATCCGCCGACTGCCGTCTGTGCTGACGATTAATTCTCGAGTCTGGCTGACGTTCCTGATCGACTTTATTGAAAAAGGCAAAGAACCGACGACCGCGGATGAACGGCGGATGTTGATCATGTTCTATTATACCTTCCACCGGGCTGCGCCTGAGAAATTAGGATTGAGCAGCATCGAGGAGGGAGTACAGCGTGTGCTTTCTTGTGAGGTATTCGGAGCAGAGCTTGTGGATATTTTCAAATATAATCTGGCTCATCTGCGATTTGTGGATAAAAGTAATTCGTTCCCGTACACTTGTCCACTGGATATCCACTGTATGTACTCGATCGACCAAGTGCTCGCCGCCTTCGGCTACTGGAACGCCCAGCAATCACCCGCCTTCCGTGAAGGCGTGAAGTATTTTGCCGATGAACAGACCGATATCTTCTTCATTACACTGAACAAATCGGACAAAGATTTTTCTCCATCTACTCTGTACGAGGATTATGCGATTAACGAGCGTTTATTCCACTGGCAGACTCAGAGCCGGGTGTCGGAGCATACGGCTACCGCGCAGCGGTATATTCAGCATCGTGAGACAGGTAATCGGATCGTGCTGTTCGTGCGGGAGTATAAGGAGGAGCATAACTATACGTCTCCGTTTGTGTTTCTGGGCGAAGCGGATTATGTGAGTCATGAGGGAAACAAACCAATGAGCTTTGTGTGGCGGTTAAGGGAAGAGATGCCTGCGAAGATGGTGGCAGTGGCGAATAAGTGTATTGTTTGAATTATTTTAAAGGGAGATTTTAATTTAAATGAGAATTATAGATCATATTGTTGAAGTTTATAAAAATAATGAAAATAGTTGGTTGGATTACAACGGAATCTATGAACTTATGAATAAAGATATTTTTGGGCCTAATAAAAATGGGGAGCGTGGGAAACGCAATATAGTATATAGGTTGTTGTTAAACTATGCTGATTTATTTGAAGTAGATGATAACTACAGACCAAAAAAATTTAGATTAGCATTAAATGATAATGAGCAAGAAAATGTTGAATTTAAGAAAAAGTATACAGTAGGAGAATCTGTTCTATATTTCAATAATAAAATGTTTAATGAAGTCACGTTTTCACTGGAGAGTGATTATGAGAAAGAAGTAGAGCGAAATCATAAATTCATATTTGGGGAAGGGGCAAATTATTATAGTATAAAGAAAAAGATAGGTAATAGAATTTGTGATGGATTTGTCTATGACCAAGACTTAGGGAAATTACTGGTGATTGAAAATGAATTAGTAATACATGATTTATGGGGACATATTATTCCTCAAATTATTGAGTTTTTCAATGGAATGAACGATGAAGCGACTAAAATGAAATTGAAATATAATGTTGAATGGAAAGACGAACATAAATTATCAGTGATTGAAGCTATAGATAAAGCAGCTTATGAGATAGTAGTTGTTATTGATCAAATTAATTTTGATATTAAGAAAGCAAGAAAAGACATCAATGAGCTTTTAAAGTATTTTACACGCAACAGGGAAGTAAGAATTTATTTTAAAGAATTTAAAGTTTTTAGCTCAGATAAAGACGAATTTATCTACCAAGTGAAATAAATATATGAAGATATGGCAGTATCATTAGAGTTACTTTGTCCGTGAGATTTTGAGTCAGCAAAGTTTATATCTACACCATGATTGGCTATTACTCAGAATCACAAATAGAAACCATCAATCTATAACCGTTATAGATTGATGGTTTCTAAGGATACCGAGCAACAATGGCTATTAAATCGCGGTATACAAACACTTTTTGTTGGGTTAATCATATCCACTCAAAATTACTTGTTCTCCAAGCGGCCAACGGAACCACACGGCATATAAGTTGGTCTACCTTGAAGCTCCCTATGGTCTTTGGAAATTGTTGCTTCTTTGCCGTAGCATCGTTCCATAATGCTAAGATGTAATTAACTTATGTGAGTCGGTTCTGTTATGTGGATGTTGTTGTATAGACGCTATTCTACACGAATCAGGCCATGATCTATTTATTTTCCAGTGAATTTTATATTGTAACTAAAAATTTCAACTAAGATAACTTTATATAGTATTAAAGTTAGATACTGCAAGTAATTTTATCTGAAATGTATTTACATTTTGATTGGTTTTTAAAGAAATAAGCTAACATTGGATCTTCATAATGATTAAAAATTAGTCGTGTAGTCTGATCGAATACATTGATCAACTCTTTCCGAATTACTGGCTGTATATCATCAAAAATAATAGTTTTACGGATTAGACTATTCACCTCAATGCATTTATAAATATGGTGTGCAAAAAAACGATTACCATGGATTAGATGCATTTTATCCCGTCCAGTTTTCCCAGAGGCTAAGATGGAAATCTCATCTTCAATAATTCGTTGAAGCCTTACTAACTTCCATAAACTATCACCTTGTAAAGATTTATTGAATAAAGATTTATATGGAGTTTTTGAAGTGTCCGCCCATAATCGTCCGATTTGACTTTTTGCAATTACACATAAAGTTACATCAGGATTTGAACAAGCCAATGCTATAGTAGCCTCATCAAAATTAAAACCTTTGTCTTTATCCGAAATAATGTCCCCTTTTTTAAAGGAATAATGGACACCATCGATTGAAAGCTCTGATTGAAGTCTTGCCTGTTCATGGTCTTGTGAAACAAAATCTCTGTTTTCAATTTTATTTTGTGTATTCGTTGCTTTTGTTATTTCACGATCAAAATCTTCTGGACATGATTCTAATGAGATAATTTTAACCAAAACGGATGCCTGTTCTACTTGCTCGGGTTTTTTTTGATAAGCTTGCCCTATGGATCCTACTGTTTGTGCTCCGTTGACTACAGAAACACCTTTGCATTCAAATGTACCAGAATCTCTTCTGTTGCCACCTGCACGTGTTTTTTCAAATGAAGAACATAAGATGGTAACGCCGTTATTAAAATAATAAAACTTTTCGGGTTCGTTTAATAAGGTGTCAAACAGTTCCTTGTTTACATCGCTTTCACCTAAGAACATCCTAATGTTGGGCGCAAATAACCTAGGGTTATGTTCTTCCCACCAACTTGCTATTTGTCCAGCGTCTACAAATCCATAATGGGCTTTATATGGTTGATTGAAGAATCCCCAATTATTTAAAGTAATATTTAAGTTGATGGGATTTCCTACGCTATTTTGAGCTATTTTCTTATGTATCAGTCCTTGATCAAGAATTTCGACCTTGCAAACTTCAGTAGGGTTATTAGTTTCGGTAACAAAATCCTCTATATCCCTTAAAACGTGTTCTCCAAGATCTTGTGTACCTGTATGAGCAATAATTAAATTAAGTTTGGTATTGCTAGAATTTATTGCATCTTCTAAATATCGTTGGTACTTTTTAATTCGATTATTAAAGCGGTCGAAATTAGAATTGAACAAGTCTTTTATACCCACGATAAAATTTTGCATATCTCCTTTAGTTATAGTACCATTTCCGTTGTTGTGCCATTTAGATTGTACTATGTGTAAGATGTTCTGTGACTCGTCAAAATAAAAAGCATCAATACCATTGTCATTAAATCCATCAACAATAAAAGGTGTAATTATGTCTTTTTCAACATCCAAAAAAGTGTTTATTGCAAATGCTGCCAACGCTCTTGTGAGAATTATACTTTCTTTCTGTTGATCATTTATTTGTCTCTGATCACTAAGATCTATTAGATCGCTGTACTCTCTCAAAAAATAACTCTTTATTTGATTCACATGTAATATACTCATATTATGGGCTCCTAATTTAATGTAATTTTAGGGGATTATATCATAATGAATGTATGATTCCAATATATTGCTTATTCATGCATATAATACTGAAGTAGTTGTGTATAGATTTTCATTAAATATTTTAACCAACCCTTGAGTGTACGTATTGTATAATAATTACTCAGGTATTTAAGTGAAAATTTTTGTCGAAAATTAGCTATAGATCGAAAAATATACTAAAGGAGAATAGAGAAATGCCAACACTTGAATGGATTGGAAAAGAAAAAGTAATAAACCATCATCAAGAGGTACCTTTTAAAATTATGGATTACAAACATAGCTTCAGTAGAAAAGGTATTTCTTATGAAGAAGATCTTAGTGCGAATAAAATTATACATGGAGATAATCTTGAAGCATTGAAATCATTATTACCGCAATACGAAGGAAAGATAAAATGTATTTATATTGACCCCCCGTATAATACTGGTAATAAAACATGGGTCTATAATGACGATGTTAATCATCCTAAGATAAAAAAATGGTTTGGTGAAGTTGTTGGCAAAGAGGAGGAGGACTTATCTCGTCACGATAAATGGCTCTGTATGATGTATCCAAGATTAAAACTTTTACACAAACTTCTAAGTGATGATGGGATTATATTTGTTTCAATTGATGACACTGAGTTACCATTACTAAGAATTATTATGGATGAAATTTTCGGTAAAACAAATAGTAAGACCAATATGTTGTCTTGTTTTATTTGGCAGACAGACGGAAACTTTGACAACCAAGCTAAAGTTAAAGTCAACCATGAGTACATTTTAGCTTATGCCAAAAATACTAGTTTTTTAGGTAATTTGCCTGTGATTGATCCTAATGTAGGGAACAAAAGCAAAATTTTTAAAGAGAAAATCGAGAATACTATTGTGAAGAATGGTGTTAAGAACCCTGTGAGTGGTATTCTACTTCCAGCAGGGTTTCCAGCAAACTTTGAAAAAGGAATTATTCAAGCTAGAGATGATGTTTGGCCTCATTACTCTGAGAATCTCATAATTGAAAATTACAAGTTATGTAACCCAGTAGTTGCAACGAGTGGATGGAGTTCAAAAGATATCTGTCAAGAGTTTATAGATGCCAACTTCTCAGCTGTTCTCGATTCAAAAGGGCAAAATACTATTTTTCATTTAAGAAATACTGGTGCTATATATGCTATTAAAGAACGTAAAAACGACTATAGCCATGTGGTTTCTGTTTTAAGAGAGTTAGGGAGCACTCAGCAAGCAAGTGCGTCGCTTAAAAATATACAAGTCAAGTTTGATTATCCTAAGCCCGTGACTTTAGTTCAATATTTAATATCTATGATGGAAGACCAGAATGGTATAGTACTAGATTCTTTTGCGGGATCAGGAACAACTGCTGAGGCGGTTTTAAATCTTAATAAAATTGGTGGGAATCGTAAATTTATACTTATTGAGATGGAAGATTATGCAGAAACAATTACAGCAAAAAGAGTTGAGAATATAGTAAAGTCTACAGATGGTAATTTTGCTTTTTATCAACTTGGCCAACCACTATTACTAGAAAATAATTATATCAACGAGGACGTAAGTACAAAGAAAATCAGAGAATATATCTTTTATATGGAGACAAAACAAACACTTAAACACGATAGAGTTTCAGATAACCCTTATTATTTAGGCAGATACAATGAAGTTGATTTTTATTTTTATTACGAGAAATACAAGACAACTACTTTGAACCATGATTTTTTGACTCATATTACTTCCTTAGCAGAGAGGTATATCATTTATGCTGATTTAAACGTCCTTAGTAAAGAGGAATTAGAAAAATATAATGTTGTATTCAAAAAGATACCACGTGACATTGCACGTCTGTAAAGGAGGAATTAATTATATGGAACTTAAAAATTATCAAAAAAGAGTGATTCAACAATTAACAAGGTTTCTGGAAATTTTAAATGAGACAGAAAATTCAGAAATCTCATACAAAAAATATTGGAATGAGCAAAGTGTTAATGTTGGTTTTGATGGAATTGAACCTTATAAGAACACTATACAAAATACGCCACACGTTTGCTTTAAAGTACCTACAGGTGGAGGAAAGACTTTATTAGCCTGTAGTTCAATTAAACCAGTATTTGATGCTATGCCTTTAACCAAATCAAAAGCAGTTGTTTGGCTAGTACCTTCTAATTCTATATTAGAACAAACCATAAATAATTTAAAGGATACATCACATCCGTACAGAAAAAAAATAGATACTGATTTTAATGGAAGAGTTGAAATATATACAAAAGACCAATTACTGTTTGCTCAAAACTTTAATCCAACCTCTGTAAATGAGCAATTGAGCGTGTTTGTCTTAAGCTTTGACTCTTTAAGAAGTAACAAAAAAGATGGAAGAAAAGTGTATCAAGAAAATGGATATTTAAATCAATTCACAAAATTTTTCGATACCCCCAATACCTTAATTGAAGGAATAGATGAGTCTGCACTTATTCAAGTAATAAATCAACTTTCCCCAGTGGTAATTGTTGATGAAAGTCATAATGCACAAACTGAATTGAGTGTTGAAATGATCAATAACTTAAATCCTTCCTTTGTTCTTGATTTAACAGCAACACCAAGAAAAAATAGTAATATAATCTCATACGTAGACGCCATTCAGTTGAAAAAAGAACAAATGGTGAAGCTGCCAGTGATTGTTTATAATAGACATAACCAGCGTGATGTTATTGTAGATGCTATTGACTTAAGAAATAAGCTTGAAAATCAAGCTATTATTGAAGAAAGTCAATCAAAAAAATATATAAGACCTATTGTATTATTTCAAGCAGAACCAAAGGGAAGAGAGAATTCTAGAACTTTTGAAAAATTAAAAGAAGAACTGGTAAATATCGGAATACCTAAAGATCATATTGCAATAAAGACATCGGATGTGAATGAGCTAAAAGGCGTGAACCTGCTCAGCCCATCATGTAATATAAGGTATATTATTACTGTAAATGCTCTGAAAGAAGGTTGGGATTGTCCATTTGCTTATATACTTGCAACTTTAGGTAACAGAAATTCAAAAGTTGATGTAGAACAAATACTTGGAAGAATATTAAGACAGCCTCATACAAAAAAGCATAACAATTCGTTTTTGAATATGTCATATGTATTGACTTCATCAAGTGATTTTAGAGCTACCTTAGAGAATATAATAGTTGGATTAAACAAAGCAGGTTTTAGTAAAAACGAATACCGTATCGCAGATTATAGAGAAACCGAGGGTCATAAAGATCCTGAGGAAACAATTGGACTTAATAATTCTACAGATAACTTCATTATTAAAGATAATACTGATATAGAGCTAACAGATGACTTCGATGATCTTTTTGATGTTAACTTTGCTGAAGTCAAGAATTCTTTAAACCTTAGAAATGATGAAGTGGAATATGATACCTCGTCATATAAAGAAATAGACCAAATGCTTATTTCAGCATTAGAACAAAATGAAAATTACAATAACATAGCAGAAGAATTGCAAGAAGGTGAGGAGATTCTTCAAATTACAGAATTGAGAAATAAAATGAATATATATAAAATTAATGATCTTTTCAAAGATGAGATACAGCATGTTAACTTGCCTCAATTTTTCATAAAATCTCAACCAAACATATTCAATCCAGACGGTTTAACTATATTGAATAAAGAGAGCTTGGCTGAAGGATTTACACTTATTGATAAGGACATAACTATCAACTTTGATAACCTTGAAAATAATATTGTTAAAGTTGATATCGAAACCTCTGGTGGCTCAGTACCCAAATATTCTAAACTTTCGCAAGCAGATAGCAGATATTTTAAAGAATACTTCTCTAAATTGCCACAGGAAAGTAAAATTAGAAATTGTAAAGAGATGATATATAAACAGCTAAGCAAAATAGATACGCTTATTGATAAGGAGCTGCGAGATTATATTAATAGAGTTGTTGATAACATGACAGTTGACCAAATTAATAATCTTGAGAATTCTGTCCATTCATATGCTGAAAAGATCAAGAGAAAAATACTTGCTCTCCAGAATACCTACTTGGAAGATCAATTTCAAAGAAAAATTGAAAAGGCAGAAATAATTTGTAGAGGCAATTATAGATTTAAAGATACTATATCTCCCTTGAATAGTATTTCAAGTATTTCTAAATCCGTTTACTCTGAAGAGGAAACTATAAATAATTTTGAATATAAAATTATTACAGAAGTTGTTGGATTAGATAATATAAGATGGTGGCATCGAAATATAGAGAGACACGGATTTTGTATTAATGGTTTTGTAAATCACTATCCTGACTTTATTGTTATGACTAACTCAGGAACCCAAATCATAATTGAAGCAAAAGGTGATCATTTGGAAAATACAGAGAGTAAACAGAAAATAAAGCTTGGACGTACGTGGCAACATCAATGTGGGAACAAATATAGGTATTATATGGTATTTGATAATAAAAATTTAAAAATTGAGGGAGCTTATCAATTTGATGAATTTATGGACATCATTAAAAGCCTATGATATTTTTTGAATAAATTTCTACTTTATTCAAAAGTCTGTAATTCGATTCTAACTAATTGAGGATTAGTATATTGATTTATATTGACGGATAGATCGTTTTGAAGGAGACCACAGGCAGGCCATCGGTGCGGAAACGTATTGTGAATTGTCCTGAAGTCACCTGTCCTGGAGCTTCGCCTCCAAGGAACAGCTATTTTTTTATATGACCATTTTCCAGAAGGACGTAAGCCTTGCGACGTTCCTCATAAGCATGCTGTGCGTTTTCACCCTGGTAAGGGCTCTAGGGGAGCAACAGTTTCAACTCACGGCAAAACGGTCGAAGGATGTCATACTAGTTCTTTAATGACAGGTGAACTTTTGCCTTGCCGGTCGAGGACTTCTAGCTTGCTGCGTTCGATTATACTAAAATCTGTGTAGCTCGTGGTGGATTCTGCTTGTGTGGATAGTAGTTGTGGTGACTTCATTCTATACAAATCCAGCCATGGGCTCTTTTTTATTTATTTCCAGTGGGTGTCGCATTCATATTACAATCTGTCATAAGAATAATGCTGGGGTGGAATTTTGGGGATATAGCAGCTACCCTACTTGTAGAAAAACAAAAGCTATTTGAGTATGTAAAAATGACGGGAAAATAAGGCAAAGCAACTAGTTAAACAGTTGCTTTGCCTTATTTTTGATTTGTTCCGTAACTCTTTAGTATCTCTTTCAGAATGTTCCTGGATAATTGAATATTATCTAAAGATGCAACTCTCAACATGTCCACTATTTCTTGAATCATAATATCCGTCTCGGTCAATTCAATTTCATCATTCACATAAGCAAAAAGTTGAGAAACGTTTACATCCAACGCCTCTGCAATTTTACCAAGATTAATTAAAGAAACGTTCTTTTCTCCGCGTTCAACTTGTCCAATGTATGTAAAATGGAATCCACCTTTTTCTCCAAGTGCCTCCTGTGATAGTCCCTTATCTTTCCTTAAAACTTTAATTCGTGCACCGACTAATTTTAAAATTTTTCTATCATCCACACTATGCACCCCCTCTATGTAAAAGTGTAGACAAGATTTTGGGGGCTAAACATGAGTATTTAAATCGTATATTTTAATAAAATTATATCTTTGAATATTTATTTAATGTATAATATTGGTATTAACTCTTTGGAGGGATGATAATGGCAAGAAATTGGTCCATTACCGAAGCACATTGTAATCACCAAGTAGATTTTACCTTACGTTCGCAAGACCATGATATCTCCACACAACCTAGTTCCAAACATACTCCTGCTTACCACATGCTACGTACCACAATAATGGCCTACCACCAACATGCTAAGTATCATCTCAAACTTGCCGCCATCATGTGTAATCACAATCAGTTTAAAGCCTGCCTAATTCTATGTGATTGGGCTCTATCCTCTATGATTAAGGCGCTTTATATCCATAAGTATCATTTAGTTAATCCACCCAAGGAACTCACCATGAACGAAATCTTGCCTTTAGTGCATACGGACACTGAACCCGGATTGGATACCGCTTTGTTCATCGGCACGATACAACATATGTCTTCCCTAGCAGATTACCCACATGACCGGCCAATAGAACTGGATAACATCGAAAAGCTTCTTCAACGAACAGAAGAGATATTGGAGGAGTTAGCCACTCGATTGGAGGATGATTCATCAAAGTAAGATGTTTTTTTTAATTGATCATTTGGGTTAAATGTTTGATTTATCTATGTTACGCTTACAAGATGACATCATCCAAATAAAGGATATATGATGCAGAGAATACAAAGGATACTCTTTGCTTTGCGTCTGGAAAGTAGGTGTACATTTTGAAAAGAGCGATTGCTATCGCGTTTTTTATATTATCTATATTGGAATTGGTTACTTTAATCCTAATCGGCAAAAGCATGATGCATGGGTATATGGAACCGAGTACGTTTAAAGGGATAATTTCATTTCCACTAGGCGCTACGTACCTCTCGATCTGGATGTTCTTTTCACGGCAAGAGTTTACCGGAGGACGAGTCGCGGCACAGATCAGTTTTACAGCGGCATTGTTAACGGCGTGCCCGTTGGTGTGTTTGTTAATTATTTTCTATTAAATCAAGAGATTAAGAAGATTTCCTTTGAATTAGGACCTATGAAGTACGTTGTTGGAAATATTGTTATGGTGAGAAAGGAAAGATTAGGATGTTAGAAGGATGTATATACATCAAGCTTCTGCTAACATGGTAAAATCCTATTTCAAACGCGGAGAATGATATGAGTACAATTAAAGTGACACCAGAGCAACTGTTGTATGTATCCAGACAGATCGAGCAGGGTAGGCAACAGTTGGAGGGTATACGTAATGACCTGACCGCACGGATCGGATTCATCCAGTCTCAGTGGGCGGGAGCAACACAAGAACGATTTTTCTATGATTTTCAGCAGTCACGTTCAGTACTTGATCGAGCACTGGAAAGTATGGTTAAGTCATCCCAAGATCTGTTCGCGATTGCTGAGAGATTCGAACAAGCAGATCAGGAACAGGTGAGCTTGGGAGCCGTTGCTGGACAGATTGCTGTCCATACAATGATGAACCATAATATAAGTAACACAGAAGAACAACGACGAATGGTATATAACCCTTTGTTTGGAGTTAACATGCCTGCCAGTGAAGCAGAGGATGGGATGCCAGGGCAAAAGGAGTTTGTTAAGTATTGGGAACAGGGTGGTACCTATGAGGAAATGAGGGCTGGGCCTAAGCAACCGGTGTCTAGTGGGGGAGATATATATGATGAACAGATCAGCGCATTTAAGGAAGGTCATCATCCCGTAACTGGAGAATCCATACCTGCATGGCAAGCAGCAGTTTCTATTGGAGGTTTACAGACTGCTAAGCTCGTGTTGGCTTTTACAGGAACGTATAATAGGGGTTATAAGGTTCCGAAAGATGGATCAGTTCTATCAAAATCTAGGTTAGATGGTGTGAGAGAGAGGACTTCTTCTAATAAAAGTCCCACGCCTGAACATGGAACTAAATTAACCAAGGAATCGACTACTGTAATAGGGAATTCGGCAGTTCTAAATACGATGGAATCGAAGTCGAAATTTTACAAAAAAGAGCTAGCGTACGATTGTTCGGAAATTGCAGATGATTTAGCTCATGCGGCAGGTGGGAGAGGCGAGATTTTCACGATTAAATCGAGGACAGAATTAAAGGATATCCAAGTTAAAGAGTATGGGGAGATGAAATCATACGTTTACCATACTGTATATTCTGATGGCAAATATATATATGATCCTCGTCTGACTAGTGATCCCGTTCCTGTAAAGGAATACATGGATACAGTGAGTAGACAGAACAATGGTGATATTGTAGTAAGTAAACGTACTCTCAAATGAGGTGGATAAAGTGTCAAAAAGTATTTACATGAAAAGTAAAGAAGAGGTGCTTATGCCGGAACTTATGGCGTATACCTTGGCCAAATTAGGTTCGTATGAATGGAATAGAACAGAGATGTATAATCCGAATCGGATATATGAGAAACCTGCGGGTTTTTATTTTAGATTCCATAACGCTGATCAGCTTTACGAGGAATTAAAGCATTGTATTCAGCACTTTAAGGGAAACCTTGAGTGGATGATCTATGTAAGTCCTTTAACCAAAAATCAAAATTATGTCATTGAGCCAGCGGATGTGCACCATGCTAAACAAACTGAGGCATATCAAGTGAATTTGGAACTTGAGGAAGTGCTTCAAGATTCATATAAAGAAATCTGTGAGCAAGCCATTCAAGACATTCCATTGTTATGTAATCATATTGAGCAATGGTTTGGGTTGGAACATAAGCAACTACATCCGCCTACAATACCGAATTAATGTGATATGAAGAATTACCTGATGTAAGAGGGTCTGTATTGTGCAAAGTTTAGAAATCATTTTAATTGATTTTAACAAAAATAATCTGGATCAATTCATTAAGAATGATTTGAACATTCAGGCAGATCGGATCAAAAGTTCTCACTTTTATGATAACCGTTGTGAAAACGATCTTGAATTTCAGCAAATAGAGAGCCTTGAAGAGGTTCTTTCTCCTAAGGGAACAGGAAATGTATTATTGTCTCAGCTTAACCTGGGTCATACCTTTAACGACGTGATGATTGTATTTTCATTCGATGAGGAATCTGGAGATATTGTAATTAATTTTCCTGAAGAGGAGTTGTTCAGCGGAGAAAATTCAGAGACAACGTTAAAAGCTCAGAAGTTAATAGAGTATATTCTTGATATTAAGAACAAGTATGCAATTGAGAAGGTTAGAATCGGTTATGAACCAGCTATGGATGATGACACTTGCTTGGTCGAGATTGATAAAGAAATGATGGATACGAATGTTATTGTCTCAAAACTGTTGGCTTAGAATCTTTCTGAACCAGAGTTTGATGCAGAAAAATTAGACATTACGAATTACCGAACGCCCATTTCAACTCGAATACGAGTAGTCATGGGCTATTTTAACTCCTCATTCCAATCCAACCACTTTACAAAATCAACCCATCGCTCTCCATGGCAAATGGTATAATGGCAAAAAGGGAGATTCTGGCGCAAAGCTGGAAAACCTCCAAAGCAGAAAGGATGTTATACCACATGCCTACATACAACAAATTGGTGCGGGACAAGATTCCGCATATTATCACATCCAGTGGCAAGGAATGCCGCACACGTATTCTGGACCCCGAGGAGTATAAGCAAGAGTTAAGAACGAAGTTGCAAGAAGAATCGGATGAGTACGTAAATGCAGCGAGTGATCAGGAAGCTTTGGAAGAACTAGCCGACATGCTGGAGGTCATCCGGGCGCTGGCAGAGGTGCATGGAGCGAATGCGGCGCAATTGGATAAGCTACGGGCGGACAAGGCTGAGGCACGCGGTGGATTCCAGGAGAGAGTGTATCTGATCGATGTCGACGAAGCTTAACGTTAAACTCATTACAGATAACTTGGCAGACGAACTGATTGCCCGGATGCAGCATGCATCCGGGATTTATATTATGACGTCCTTTATTATGCAGTCCGGGGTGAAACTGCTGGCCCCGCACTTAAAGCGGGCGGCCGAGCGTGGGGCCGAGGTGCGGATGCTCGCGGGAGATTATCTGTACATAACACAGCCAGAAGGATTGCGGGCGCTGTGTGAGGTTGATCCCCGAATTGAGACACGGCTGTGGCGAAGTATGGGTACTTCTTTTCACCCGAAAGCGTATCTGTTCGATCATGACAACGGGGAAGGACTGCTGATTGTCGGCTCGTCTAACTTTTCGTTCACGGCGCTCAAGACGGGGTATGAATGGAATCTGGCGATGAATGCGGAAGTGGAGCCGTATACGTTCCAGATGGCTTTGGACAAATTCATGCAGAGCTTCTACCACGAGACAACCTTGCCGGTGAACCCGGATTCGATTGCGCTGTATGAGGAAGAGTACCGAAAGTATCACCAGAAGAACCCGGAGATGATCCAGCGGATCACGGAGATGGAAGAAGCGGATTTTGGCACAGGTCTACCTGAGGACAAAGAGGAAGAAGCCGCCGAGCTGTCGCTTGCCCCGATCCAGCCGCGCTTTGCGCAGTTGGATGCGCTTGAAGCACTCCATGGCACGATGGAGGAGCAGTACGACAAGGCGATGGTCATCATGGCGACCGGGCTTGGCAAAACGTATCTGGCGGGCTTCTTCGCGCAGTGGTTCAAGCGGGTGTTGTTTGTCGCGCATCGGGAAGAGATTTTGTTCCAGGCAAAGAAGTCTTTTCAACGGATCATGCCGGAGCGCAGTCATGGGATCTACAACGGGCAGTATAAGGATGGAACCGCGGATTGTGTGTATGCTTCGATCTTTACGCTGAGTATGCAGAAGCACCGGGATGTGTTTGCCGTCAATGCATTTGATCTGATCGTGGTGGACGAATTCCATCATGCGGCGGCGAAGACGTATATGTTGGTGATTAAACATTTTCAGCCGAGGTTCATGTTGGGCATCACAGCGACCCCGGATCGGCTGGATGGCAAGGATGTGTATGCGCTCTGTGATGGGAATGTGGCGTACCAGATGCATTTTATCGAAGCGATCCGGCGAGGTTGGCTGGCGCCATTTCAATATTACGGGGTATTCGACGATACAGACTATTCGCAGATTCGCTGGATCGGCACAAAGTATGATGAAGAACAGCTCATGGCCGTTCAATTGCAAGAGGAGCATGTAGAGACGATCTATGCGGCCTGGGCCCGGCACAAGCAGACGAGAACGATTGGCTTTTGCTCGTCGATCCGGCAGGCGGATTATTTGGCTGCGTATTTCCGAAGTCAGGGCGTGAAGGTACTTTCTCTGCATTCACGTACATCGGAGATGTCGCGGGAGGAAGCCATTCGACAGCTTGATACGGGTGATCTGGAGGTTGTGCTGACGGTGGATCTGTTCAACGAAGGGACAGATATTCCACGTGTGGATACGCTATTGTTCGTGCGTCCAACCGAGTCGCTCACGGTGTTTACACAGCAGGTAGGGCGCGGTCTGCGGCTGGCTGAGGGCAAATCGCATTGTGTCATCATCGACCTGATCGGGAATTACCGCAATGCGGATGTGAAGCTGAGTTTGCTGGATGTGCGCTGGGAGCTGGGGGAAACCGGGAAAGACCGAGATTCGGCTGTGTCGGAAGTTCCGGCTAACTGTGGAATTCATCTGGAGACGAGGGTGGCGAACCTGCTTCAGGAACTAAGCCGCAAACGGCTGCCGCGCCGCGAGAAGCTTCATCAGGATTTTCTGGATGTGAAACGAGAGTTGGGGCGTATTCCGACTTATCTGGAGCTGCATCTGATGGGGCGTTCGAAGAGTATCGGGTATCGGAGCGAATTCGGTTCCTATGTTGGGTTTCTGTATTGGGCAGAACTGCTGACCCCATATGAGGGAGAGATGTACGTCCGGCATGAGGCTTGGCTGCGTGATGTGGAGAAGACAGTTATGAACAAAAGCTACAAAATGATCGTGCTGCTATACATGTTGGAGCGAGGCGAAGCGCACTGGATGGACCCGATCACACCGGGGGAGATAGCAAGGTTCTTCCATACGTACCTGACGGAGAAGGAGTACCGGAAACGGAAGGACTTTTCGGACAAGGACAAGCTAGTGCTCTGGGGATGGAACGAGAAGACGGCAACGCGGATTGAGAAACTGATTATCGACATGCCGATGTCAATGTGGAGCGGGGCGAAGGGGAGCATGACACGATTCGAGGATGGCGTGTTCTGGCTGAATGTAAAAGTGCAGGATGCGGAGGAAAAGGCGTTACTGTATCGTTGGACAAAGGAGATTTGTCAGTATCGTTTGCATGCGTATTTTGAGCGGGGGACAGGGAAGTAGAGAAGAAGCTGCGGCGATTCCAATTTGGACCGCTACAGCTTTTTTTGATTACATTTAGCCCTTCAAATTGAGTCTTGAGATTTTCAATAATAATAATTGTTTTAGTTATTTTGTCACTGTGAAATAGCTCCCCTTGCCGGAAATAATAGTGAGTTCATCAATTCTTACGTAATAGTTCCAGTGATAGGGGGTGTTATCTGGATAGACGATAATATATTGAGGATCTTTATAGGAATAAGTTTGTTGCAAAGAATAACTTATTATTGCATTAGAAATTCCTAAGCTTACAACAAATGAAGCCGCTAGTACTATTGAAACTATTGCAATGGGTTTAACCTTTTTATAAATTAATGTGATTGTAGTGGCGATGGTTAACAAAGCAGAAATGATGAGTTCATTATTTGATCCCAAGATCGCGAAATTCTGTTCTTGGTTCGTAAAAGGATAGAACAAATTAATTCCATTACCAAGAAGGTCTATAAGAAGATGCCCGATGAATAATGTGGCCATCGTACTTATCCATGCCCAGAAGAATCGAACGTTTAAGGTTTTATAGATGATCCAGCCATATGCAGCTCCAATTAAGGGAACCATAGCAAGAGAATGTAACAATATATCACCAAAGTACTTAGTGATGTCAGGAGTGATAGCAATAATACAACCCAAAACAATAGTAATTATATAGTCTTTAGTAAGAAATAACCGCTTATTTAGAAAAAGTAATAGAATCGTTCCGCCTGTAATCAAGTGTATAGCCATATGAAGAAACATTTGCATCAAGTTACCTCCTGAGCCTAGTTCATACATTTAATTCTTTTAGTGATGTTTTCTCACTTCACACAAAATCACTTTTCCCCACCCTCCACATAAACCATAATCGCTTGATACAAAAACCTCAAAAAATCCTCATCACCAAACTGATCAAAATAACCCGCATAGCGACGATCTGTCGTATAGGCTTCTGCGATGCACCTCAGAATCTCTGCATTACAGACCATGAACTGTTCCAAACAACTCTTCCATTCACGCACTAACGCTTGCACCGCACCAGAAGCAGGGGACAGATCCTGATGTCTCGCCAACGCATGAAATACCTGCTCCATGTTGACCGAGAACTGCTGGTAGGCTTTTTCTTGCTCTTCCGCAGACAGTTGGTTCACATTGGCTTCAAATTCCTGATATTTCTCGGTGTCTCCATATACAAACTTCGCCTCGGATTCATATTGCTCTTGAATGGACAGAATGGAAGAGTCGTCAAACAGATGAAGATGAGAGATAATCGTCCCATTTACATACTCGTCCAATTGGTCGATGATGGTTTCAAGCTTTTGTTTTCGTTGAACGAGTTTACTGCGGTGCTCTCTTAGGATATCTTTCTGTTCTTCTTTGGAGAGTTGCATCATGGCTGCAATGTCTTTTAATGAGAAATTCATTTCTTTAAACAATAGAATCATCTGCAGATTCCCCAGTGCCTCTTGATCGTAATACCGATAGCCATTGTCCTCGACTTTACTCGGTTTCAATAGATCCGTTTTATCGTAATAATGTAATGCGCGTTTGGTAATGCCTGTAATCTGAATGATATCTTTAACGGTGAAATAGGGTGTTTTCATTCCAAAAGTCCTTTGTTTCAGCAAGGATGACACTTGCCGGAGTGATGGTTGCTTTGGTAATCGGTGTACCTGTTTTGGTCAGATAATATTGGATTAAGTGATAACCGCAGGCATAGCCAGCCGCATAGGGCATACCTACGGGCGTGAAGTTTTGCATGATGGAAAGTTCATCGCCGTATAGATAGGGATTAATCTGGTCAAAACCAGTGACATGCAGCTGATCTTTCATCTTCGGTTTGATAACGTTATTCAAAGTCTCCATATCTGTTTTGGCTACCCAGGGGCCTAGCAACTCTTCTCCATACAGGGATGTCGCAAAGCTCTCGGCCAACCCCTCGCTAACAACCATCTCGCCAAGCGTGATCTGTGGATTCCACTGGATATATTGATATCTCACGTTATGATTGCATTCATGGGCTAACACGGATTGCATACGAGGTAGAGTATATCTACTCGGAATCAGGTTCGCAATAATATAACCCGGGATTCCACCATCTCCACTGATGCCTTTGTTCATGGTGAGTGAAGGACTGTTCTTATCGCCTAATAAAATCGTGTATAGATATTCGGAGACCGACAGGTCAATCCCTTGATCTGTAAAGGTGGATAGACTTGTACGAACAGCTTCATGACACTGTTGCCAAAATGCTTCAGACGAAATCGCTGCTAACGATTCGTTAATCTCAGGTGTGATATCTGCGGGAGCGATATTCATAAAGTTATTCATCATGATCACGTCGAAGCCGTGAGGCTCATGAGAGCGAAACGGAATCTGTTGAATGTTCCATTTGTTCATGAATGGACTCATCATTCGCTCGCGGTATAACTCCAATTTGTCATCAGGTGCAGCCTTGATGATCTCTTTATAGATTTTATCTGAGCGTAACGCGGTAATCTTCATCATTAATCTCTCCTTTAGGTGAACTTGAGTTTATTATCAAGTATGACCTGACGTAACAGTCAAGGAGAGAATTTGTGATACGTTTAAGCACATTTATCGATACGCTTCTATGGTAAGTTGTAAAAAACTTTCGCTGCAATCCAGATATCTATGGAGAAAACAACCAAAGTTTTTGAACGTTTATAATCGCCTCACACACGTTATCCACGTTTCATTAATCCCCAAGTCACATATATGAACAACGCTACCAATAGAAAGGCAGGTACGAATATAGGTTGTGCCAGGTTGCCAACGGACATTGACGTGACCTGTGAACCAGCCAAACTGACCGCGCCAACCCCAACAAACAAAGCGACATTCCATAAGGCAAAAGGGAGTAATCTTCCTACATTTCTTCGGTACCGCGTAATCATGATAATCATCACCAGTATGAAAAGAACTAGAAACAGTAATTCAGTAATTGACGTCCATCTTCCCAGTTGACTCATTGACTCGATCGCTTGGTCGCTTATGGAACCACCGGAAGTCCACTGTTGTGATTGAGCTATCCGATCCGATTCCAAGGAAACATAAATGCCATAAAATAAAATCATTAGTACGAGATACATAAGCATCGCTACGTTTATACGACGTTTATCTGGTTGTTTGTTTAAAATAACGTTCATAGATTCACCTCTTAACCTGAATAGTGGGTTATCTCATGAAAATAACATTGAAACCGATCTGACACCAAAAATGGATATCTTTGTAGTATAATCCATTTGGTTCTGGATCGAAACCATGCACGAAGGAGGAGTGCTATGAAAAAGAAAATATTCTTTTTGCTACTAGTTATAGTACTCGTTACTTCAGCGGTAATTATAATATGGTTTGATAGGTTGGAATCTTCCGAATATCAGACGAAAATAGGAAACGACTTCAACTCCACAGGCATGCATAACCAAGCATCTTCATTACCCAATATCATTGAAATCATGAATGAAGAAGCAGCCCTACAATTACCTCTTAACGACGTCCCAGAGTATAAGCGCTACCTGATGAACGAATTGGACTTCCAAACTGAAATAGATCGTACACAATTGGAGGTATTGGAGGTGCCTTCTTCGGAAACATATTCGATGCTAAAGTATGGCTGTGGAATCAAAGTTTGTTCTACCCTTTTGGTGAAAATTGATGGTAGAGAGACCCATAGCTTGCCGATGCCTGAGGGCATTTTACAAGATTATAAACTTTCCTCTGACTATCAGCAGGTGTTGATTCGATATGCTTATGATGAAGGCGGTCTGGTCAAGAGACATATCCTTGTTGCCGTGGATCTCAAAAAATTAGAAATCATCCCATATGCATCAACTGAATTTGAAGAAACATTCATGTTGAAACCAACCTGGCCCATCATCTCTTATGAATGGATAGACAATAACCATTTCACGATTGAAACAGCAGCATTAGAAACAAGTGAATATAACGTACTTAAAGACTGGTTTGATTTTAATGATCGTGAAACGAGGAAGGTAACCATTCGGTTAAATTCATTGGATTAATTTTTGTTAATCAGAAACAAATTCAAAATTGAAATTAATCGGATCTTCTAAGGATGAACAAGTAAAACTTTATGCAATTAAAGAAACGAAAGATGCAATTGAAAGAGTAACTCTAGATATAAATGGGCGCACAAAAGATTTTGATTGGAGCATTTCTCATCATTCGGGAACGAAGCCGCAGTTATTTTATACCGATCTTACCGGTGATGGTAAGGAAGAGGCTGTAATAATCATTCAGACTGGTCGAGGGACAGGCTTGGATAACTATGAAATTCATGTCGTTAACTCCGATAACTTATCTGAAATTAAAATACAGCGTTATGAGGATATTGTTGCTGAGCATATTGAATCGCGTATATCTAAAAATGATGATGGTACATTAGCTATTACAGTGAATTCACAAGGGCAAGAAAAAAACTTCAATTATGATTATGATCCGGCACCAGACTACCATCAAGATGAGCTTGCTTTCGGCGGTGTTGTTATTTATACATTGGATAATCACAAAATAAAATTAAGTCTTCCCGGCTCTGTTGGTATATCTCCTACATATGTGTGTGACTTCAATATCACGTATACCTTCGATAAAGCCGACAACGAATTTATCGTTGATCAGATTGAAGTTAAACCTGTTGAAGTAAGATAAAATGTCTTCAAAAAACGCTTACAAACTTTCAATTCTACCCTACCTTTTCGGAAATGAAGCTGAGATAATGGGAGAGTAAACGGGCATGAATTAATCCCTATATCGTCCATCATGCACCCACAATTGAAAAATAAATGCTGCATATCCATAGGAGGATTATCAATGAATACTCAACCACTGGAACTGATCCAGTCCACTTCAGGCCAAGCGCTGCTTGCCCAAATGTATGGTCAGCAGCAACTAGAAGAACAGACAGCACGTTATACAAAGCTCAATGAATCATTCGAACAGTATTTTGGCGTACAAGAGGGCAGCAAATTGTTCAGCGCGGCTGGACGTAGCGAAATTGGTGGCAACCACACGGATCATAATCATGGCAAGGTGCTCGCGGGAAGTATTACGCTGGATACGATAGCGGTGGCTGCGCCAACGACGGATTCGGTAATTACCTTTTATTCAGAAGGCTATGAACAGAAATATGTAATCGATCTCACAGATTTGGCACCGAAGGCTGAGGACGACGGCACTACGGCGTTGATCCGTGGTATGGCTGCGGGATTTGGGCAGTTCGGATACAAAGTGGGCGGCTTCCAGGCGTACATCTCCAGTAACGTGTTCTCGGCGTCCGGGCTGAGCTCGTCGGCATCGTTCGAGATGCTGATTTGTACGATTCTGAATCATTTCTACAATGATGGATCACTGGATGTGGTGGTTATGTCCAAGATTGGTCAGTATGCGGAGAACAACTATTGGAATAAACCATCCGGTCTGCTGGATCAGATGGCTTGTGCCTACGGTGGGCTGATTGCGATTGATTTTGAGAATCCGGCCGAGCCTGTAATTGAGCCTGTACAATGGGATTTCCAACAAAACGGCTACTCATTGGTCATTGTAAACACAGGTGGGAATCACGCGGATCTGACTGAGGACTATGCTGCAGTTCCTTATGAGATGAGAGCGGTTGCTAAAGCGCTGGGCAGCGAGTATGTCCGAGAAATTACGGCCGAGGCGATGTATGCCAATCTCAAACAGGTACGTGAAGCAGCGGGGGATCGTGCGGTACTGCGTGCGCTGCATTTCTTGGAGGAAAACAATCGGGTGGACGGTCAGGTACAGGCCTTACGGGATGGGCGTTTTGCTGATTTCCTGAATCTGATTACGGCATCCGGGAATTCTTCCTGGAAGTGGCTCCAGAATGTATACCAGAGCGGCTCGGTGAAGGAACAGGAGATTGGTATCGCACTGGCGTTAACTGAAAATTATCTGCAAAAGCTGGGTGATGGCGCTTGCCGTATACACGGCGGTGGATTTGCAGGGGTCATTCTGACGATTCTTCCCAACGAAAAGGTTGAGGATTATATGTCCTGGATGCACGGCATGTTGGATACGCCAATTATTGTGGTTAATGTACGTGCGCAGGGTGCGGTTTGTTTGAACACATTAATCGAAAACGTGGGTTAATCTTGTCGGTGTAACACACTGCGATGTTTAACCTGTATAGGTAGTATTAAACAGTACATTATAGCGGTTCTCCAACTTGACACTGGTCATGGAAGAGGATCGCTTTTTGCTGTCTACATTAGGAGAGATAGCTCGCTCCGGACTTTTTTTTGAGGGAACGGTCCGTTATTAAAAACTTCAGATCAGGAGTTGGCGAAGATGATTGAGGAACGTGAGCAATCTTAAGTTCAATTCTCTATATAATTCCAAACTTTGGACGCCTTTCCGTGTTAATTAGGTAAAGGAGGGGATGCAGAATGACGACAACCACACTGGCTGAGCAGGAAGAGGCGCGTTTGTATGACGAGTTGCGACGTACGCTGGAAGAAGTGGAAGAAGGAAAGCAGCGGCAGAAAATGTTGAAGCGTATGATCAGGCAAATCAAGTTTGCCAAATGGCGGAAGGAACGATTTCACTGGTTTGATCAATACTTCCTGAATGTAAGGCCAGTAACACTTTGGATCATGTTAGCCACTGGGGCGCTTATGCCAGTAGTGTTGTTCAGTATTTTTATATGGGTATCCTTATGGGTGGAGTGAATCATGTGAAAAGTTACTGCCTAATAACTTCCTTAGGATAAAGCTGGATTTGTTCCCTCACGTATACACGCAAAAGTGGGATTTATTTCTGGTAGCAACTGCCTAGGTATTTAAATGAGCCTGCTGCTATGGCCCAAAAGGGATAAAGACTTTTTGCTCATTTTTTAGTTGTTATATACACGTTACACCGAAGATACACTATAATGATTCTACTTCTTTTGGAATAAGTTCACATAAATAGGGGGTGAATAATATTTTTAAAAAGCTTAAATGTATGTCTATGATATCTATACTTTTATTACTTTTCCTTGGAGGATGCAATTCTATGCCCAATCAAGACGAAATCATTGAGCAGGCCACGCAAGTTGGTCAACAGTATTTTATAGATCAATACAATACGGAAGTTGAGTTTACAGATCATAAGTTCATGCCAAAAGATCTGAGTCACAATGTTAGTCTAAGCGGACATGTGCAAGACGACAAAGAAACGGAAATATCTATTCTTATTGATTATGATACGTTTAAAGTCCAAACAGCCATTGTCCCCAAAGAACTGCTTAAACAAAAGAAAAATTAAACTCCGCATGAACACATAATACGAATATCTATTTAGAACAGTAACAAAAAGGAGAGCTATGGACACTTATATCTCTGATAAAACGTATAAAGATATTTCGGAATTGGCGTATCTTGATTTGAAGGAAGGGGACTATCCAGATACGCTGGATTCGGCAAATTGGCAAGTCGTTGAGCCTGAAGGCGCCAAATTACATAGAAGGTCCGGTTTCGATGCTGTTGTATTAAAGAATGATTTAACGGACCAGATTGTCATTGGTTATCGCGGAACCGAGCCACAGGGGAACTTTTTGGATAAACTTGCAGATTGGAAGACAGATGCCTTCGATGTCGTAGGTGGCAGAACCAGAAGGCTTGAAGATGCGATAACCGATCCAGAGCGCCATAATATATTTAAAAATAGTCCCTTTAAGCTTATGAAGGATAACATGGATTGGGAAAATAATCAGTTTCACCAGGCTGAGGAATTGTATGAGGCGGTGAAGGTGGCGTACCCGGATTCAGACATTTCATTGACAGGTCATTCCCTGGGTGGCGGTTTGGCTCAATATGTAGCTGCTCGTCAGGATGTGTCTGGGATGACGTATAGTGCTCCTAGTGTAACGAATCTGCTGGATGATGTCAGTTTGTCCAAGGTGAATGAGGGTCATTTTGATAACAAAATGGTTAACGTGGTTCATCCCAATGATTCTGTAGGGGCTGGGGGAATAAGTGAATATGACAGGCACGTAGGAAGTACCGTGTATAAGGGTCAGGACTTTGACACCGCTAATGCGATGTATCAGAATTGGAAAGTTCAGTTTCAGTTAAAGGTTCCTTTTCAGCCTCTGGGCGCAGGATCACCCATATTAGTTCATGACGTAAGAATAGGTGTCGATCTGGACAAGCTTCATGTTGGTGATATTATGAGATTTTTTGATTCATTCTCGAAGGACGAAGGCAAGGGGTATCATTCCATAGATCAATATGAGTTTGATGAGAATGGAAATCTAAAAGGACCGCTAATAGACCGGAGCACAGGTGAAACTCTTGATATTTCTCCAAGGTGGACGGCCCATCAGGAGGCATTAGCCACCTTCTCCAACTTGATGACAGGTATTGTTCCTCCGTTGATCGCAGCAGCTACAGGAATGGTTAGTGGTAAAGGCGGGGGCAAGATTCAATTAACACCGGAAAAGTTAGCGCAGGCTGCTAGGGAGATGAGGCTAAGTTTAAGTGGCTTCTCGAATGATGCCCAGGCTTCGATTCAGATGTTTCAGACACATATATCTACCAGCGAAAGTCAGTCCTTTACACCCATCGCCTATAACGCAACAGCAACGTTACAAGCAATCAATCGTTGGTATCAGGAATCCATCAGCGAAATTGCGGAATATATTGAACGTAAAAGAGAAGATTTTGTAATCGCAGACCAACACTAATGCATTTCTACATAGAAGGACTAACAGGAGGAAATGAGAAATGGGCAGAATATCCGTATCCTTGTCTGATTTAAGAAGGGCTGTTCAGCAATGTGAGCAGTTGCAGCAACGGCTCATGCAGCAGGAACAGAAAATGCGCTCCATTCATGGCCGATTGAAGCAAGACTGGATCGGTACATCTGCAACAGAGCTGACACATAAGATGCAGTCATTTATGGATGGGGCATCTGCAAAGCTGAATGAACTCGAAGCTCATAAAGAAGAACTGATGCGATATATTCGTAAAATGGAGGAAGCGGACAGAGAAGATCGCAGGGATCGCAGCAGGGTACAGTAATACCTCTTTACAAGAAAATAGTTAGATAGGAATGAACCTTCCCACCTAACTATTATGCTTTGTTTTTTTATACAGTGGAGCAATGCTATCCGAGTAGCCGATACAGATTAATGTGTGGCAGACTTAGCCTTGTTTAAAGTCTGAATTTTCTCTAGCATGTACTGGTGGTAATCGCGAAAACTGCCAATGTGGTGCAAGGAATCCGAATTTTCAGACTGAATCTTAATTTTGCCGTCCTGAGGCAGTTTTTTCATCTCAGCAACGACTTCTTTCGAGCCTTGAATATCTCCAGCCATCTCCTGAATTCGTTGTAATAACGTTGGATGGCCCTCATGTTGCAGCATTTCAGCGAGAGGTCTCATTTCCTCCAGCTTCTGGGTGGATCGTTCAAGGGTGGTCATTACTTTGTCTTCATCCATGCTCGCATTTAGCGAAACCATGCGATGAATATGATCCTTTTCCATCCGTTCCAGCGCTTCCAGATGGGAAGCCTCCAGTCGTTTGGGATCGCTCCAGCTCTCGGTTTGAACAGTATCCTTCTGCTGTGAAGCATGGTTCATATTGGCATTGCCACAGCCCCATAACAGAGTCGAGCAAGTTAACACCGTTCCAACGGCGATGATGCTTTTTAACCTCATGTTGTCACTCCTTCAATAATTTCCTTATGGTAGTATGAGCCGTAAAATGGTAATTATGCATACAAACCAATGGATCAGAAGGTCCAACTTTTTAGCATGGGTATTGTTTATAGAGTAAAAGGGTTGTTTGTTACAAAGGGGGAAGCTTATGAGACTGTACACTAACAACATCTGGAAATGGAGCACGACGCTGTTGTATCCACTGCTAATTTTTTTAGATAGGAGTTGGACGGGGCAGCCCCATCCATGGTTCGCGTTAACCATTGCCATTGTGTTTTGTTTTCTATGGAGTGGGGTGAAGGAGTTATTCATCTCTACCGGACTGACCTGGTTTGTTGCCATCCCGTGCTGGTGGTACTTCATTGAGCTTCCCAAACCATCGTTTGGCGCAGAGAATTTTGCCGCTCATCTGTGGCTGATCGTGCTGATTTTTATATTTGTGGTGCTACTGCCACAGACCCTGATTTTGACCACACGTATGCGAATAATGGAGTACTATAGGCAGAATGGAAAATAGTCTGATTGGCGGCCGCTGCCTAGTGATGGATACGATAATTTAACATCATTAATGACTTCCTAACCTGTATGGTTGGAGGTCTTTTTATTAATCAGTAAGGAATAAACTATTTATATTTCCATATCCATCCTGTAAAATCTTCTGATAAGGTTATTCAAGTTGGGAGATTACGTTCAGGCAATCAGGAGGGCATATGAGCAAGAGGAAAAATGAGAAGTTATACAATTATTTATTATTATTTTTGATTTTGTATGGAGTTACTTTGTTTATTTGGCCTATGGCTCTTTTTGGACTTGGTATGTCCTTATCGGCACCGTATCCACACACATATGATACTTCCCGTGATCTATTGGTTAAAATTCTTTTCACCTATCCTTTAAGCGTATTATTCGCGATTTTTTATTGTGGGATCAGTTATGAGAATGGGCGATATAAAGCCCCTTACTGGGTCGTTCATGTTCCATTACTTTGGCCTGTTTCATGGATCGTAGTTGAATATTTAGGATTAAAATTTAGCTTTTAAAGAAAAGAAAGGTTGCATTTGCATACAACCCTGGACAACGAAGATTAGATGATCTGACGAATGTTATGAAAAATCTCATCCGCCTTTACAAAATAATTGCAGCATCAACCAAACAATCCCCTAGTCCGTTTCATACGGCAGGGGATTTGTTATAGCTACACTTTCCTACGGAATTTACCCGTATATGGAATCGTAATATGAATGTCCAGCTTCTGAATGGAATCTTCCGTCAAGATCATCTTTGTGCCGTTGTTGGACAGCTTGCGCCACAGGCTTGGATTTTTGCGATAAACCTTCTCCTGAAGTCCATAGACATCGACTCCACGTTTCAGACCTTCGCGATACGTTTGTAAGATTTGCTCCCGTAGTGTCTTCTCGCTGAATCGGACCATCTCGTCATAGGAAACAGGGGTGAGATATTCATACAAAGCGGTCAGGTACTTGGCATCGATGTTGAAATGAACCTCATTCCCACGAATGACGGGTACAATTTTGACGTTGGGCAAACCAACGCTGAGCGCGCCATAGATGGTTCCTTCGTTTTCAATGATCAATGGCGCACGCCGCATATCCTTAAGTAACCAGTGAAATCCAGGAAGCTTGCTATGGGGCAAATATTCAAAGTCATCCCCGGTTCTTTCAAAAAAAGCACCGTCAATCATAAACAGCTCATAATTCTTTTTGTTCTGCGACCAGTGCTCCTTGTTCAAGGTGATGCAAGGCAGATAAGTTGTCGTGGACGCATTGTTATGGGTGGCAATGAGTTTGAAACTGAGCACTGGAGGAAACAGCGATTCTTCCAGGAACGAGGGAAGAGGGTTATGCAGAATGCTATCCAGCGGCGACAAATTGTATATGGACGTGGCACTCAGAATATTTTCCAGTGGATCGCGAGTGCCGTATACCCAGGTTGTGTAACGTGATTCCGGGAAACGTCCAAGCATGTCAAACACTTCCTTAATATGCTTGCTTGTCAGGATACTTTCGGCCATGACAATGGCCGTCACATGGCCCCAGGCGATATGCAGCTGGGAACTTCGGAACAATTCGTTTACCGCCAGATTCAATGTTTTCCCCGACGCATGTCCAACCCATACAGGTGGAGCTTCCGCAGTTTTGGTTGAACTTTCGCTTTTGGCTACACTGGTAAAGTCCATGCTCTGAACATACATATGGTACAACCCGTCTTTGTAATCGATCCCGATCGCTTTGGCATAATCCACCTGTTGGATCTCATATGCACTCCAGCACCCGCTGGTCACGAAACAAAGAGAGAGACTTAGCAGCCCTAGCAACCATCGTTGTATAAGCCGCTTCATCGCTCATTCCCTTCTTTACGTGGCTCCTGCGTTTCCAGATAGACAGGTCTACGTTTCATCCATCCTTTCGGAAGTTTGAACAAGGAGGCGAGTGCCTGTTTGAAATTAAGCGGACTGAGCGGTGTCAGATAAGGAATGCCGAACGATTTCAGATCGGTCAGATAGATCAGGAACAGGATAATGGACAGAATGAACCCATATATGCCAAGGGATGCCCCAAGTACAAAACAGAAAAAACGCAGAATCAGAACAGAACTGGTCATGACCTGATTCACAATCGTTGCGCCGGCCACTACGGTTACGGCAATGACGACAATCATGAGCGGGGAAACCATGCCTGCACGGATGGCCGAATCCCCAATAATCAATCCGCCAACAACGGTCAGCGTCTGACCAATGGCGCTGGGAAGCCTCACTCCTGCTTCCCGGAACAGCTCCATCAGAAGCATAATGAGAAACATTTCCACACCAGACTCCATAGGTAGACCCATACGCCCAACCGAGATCGTAGCTACAAGCGGAAAGGGTAGCTGGTCCATGTGAAAAGAAGTCAGCGCAATATAGAAACCAGGCAAGAACACGGTTATTAATAGCCCGATAAAACGCAGCATACGGCCCACATTCACCGGAAGAAACGGGAAGCTGGCATCTTCGGGTGATTTGAGAAGCAGAAACAAATTGACGGGTCCGATGATGACGCTGGGATTACCATCCACGATAATGACGAAACGTCCGTTCAGAAGACATTCCGCCGCAAAATCAGGTCTGCCCGTGTAATGGGTTACCGGAAACAATGTGACTTTGGAAGGGGACAATAATTCCTCCAGTTCATTGGCGGTCATAATGCGTTCAATATCGATTTTGCGCAGCCTATTCTTCACATCATTAATCAGCTCGGGATTGGCAATGTCCTTAATATACATCAGGGCGACTTTGGTCACGGAGAGAGAACCAATTAATTCAATATTACAGGCTAATTCGGCCGTACGCAGGCGTGTACGAATTAACGCAATATTGACTGATAGTCGTTCGATAAAACCATCTCGTGCCCCGCGGATCGATACTTCCGTAGTGGATTCATCCGGCGACCGTGTAGGTATGTTGGATATATCCATACTCCACATCTTCTGGATGGAAGGAATGCAGATGAGCATATGTCCCTCAAACACCCGCAGGGACAAGAGTTCCTTTCCCAGTGGGTTGTTCTGTATGTCTATACTTGTCCATTGCAAGGTAATGGACTTCTCAATATCCGATGCACGAACAAAGTGAGTACTCTCGTACGTTCGCGTCAATTCGGGAAGAATAATATCATATATGGATTTGCTGTCGACCATACCGCTGCAATACACAATGACAATCTGCTGCGGAGACTCCCCAATCATATGGCTGCTGATGATCACATCGTCTGAACCTGCAAAAAACGTCGTCAGATTATGCTCATTGATTCGGAATGGTTCAGCCAGATGGGGGTTCTTCTTTGGTGTGGTTGTGAGCGGCATGAGCGGGAGCCTCCTTATCTTTTTTGTGTATGAATGCGGCGAGGGTCAACAGGACTGTAACCGTGGATACATAGGCGAGCATCACGGGAAATTGAATATGGTTTACATAATAGTCAACGTAATCAATTCTCCACCACTGTACAGCTATGGCGCACATGATGAAGGTGACGATTAGAACGGCAACGTACCTTTTCTTGGGTCTGCGAAAATCGAGCAGATCGACGATAAGATAGATGGAGATCGCCACTCTGGCAAATGAACCACTTAGCCATTGATAGATGGACAGGAAATCCACGTGCTGGAGCAATTTCCCGATATTCACCAGCTTCCATTGCTCATAGGGACTATTTCGTTGTTTCGCAGCTTCCTCCGGACCGAACTCAACGATGGCTCCGAGTGTTGGGCCGATCGCCATACTGAGCATGAATAACCCGAGTAGGAGTAGATGCCACCAGCGAATTTTGCTTTTGATATCGTGTTGGAACAGCATCAATATCCAGATTTCCATCAGTCCGGCAAGTGAATAGATCATGCCCCTTAAGACGGGACCGGAACCATATTCCATGATGGGAAACAACTGACCATAGTCCTTGTATTTCATGTTGGCTGACATCACGAAATATCCAAGTAGGATCACGAATGGAAGTAGAAGACTTGAAGTCATGGCAATGGAACGGATACCTTTGGCAGCCGCCCAGGCAGCAACCAGGGCACCCACGCCTGCGAGCACATAGGGTGGGGTGAATTGAAGATAGGTGGATACCGTCCAGTTCGTTGTTTCATATAAGGTATGTGAGCCGAGTGCAAGCAGCATGAGTGAGGCAGTAATACGGAATATCCATGAAGGGATTGCGCCAAATTCCCTCGTGATCCAATCAGTCAAACGCTGTCCGCGTACCCGCCGGATAATAACGAACATCATACAGAGAAATAACAAAAAGAAGGGAGCAGCAGCGACTACGGATAGCCAGCCATCTCTGCCTGCATAATCCAGAATTGCTGGAATGGACAGAACATGGCACACGAGGCCTGCACTTAACAAAATGATGGAAAAGGACAGCCATATCGTGATTTCTCCCTTTTCACGGCTCATGGGAATTCTCCTTTCCGTTCAAGGAAGTTTCCGTTAGGTTGTACAGGAAATGGATTTTCGATTCCTATTTTATTTTTTTGAACAATAGAAGACGAAACAAGATAGACGGAAGAGATAGAAAGCATTAACATACAGATATAGCAAGTTTAGAAGACAAGCTCCAAATGAAGTATAGAAAAATAGGAGGAAACCTACGATGACAAATACAACGAAGGCACCTGGAGAGACGAAAGTTGGCTTTATCGGTACAGGCGTTATGGGCAAAAGCATGGCAGGGCACATCCAGCAGGCAGGCTATCCGCTGCATGTCTATACGCGCACGGCCGCCAAAGCGGAAGCGTTGGTGAAGGAAGGTGCCGTATGGCATGACACACCAGGCAAACTGGCAGCCGAGTGTGATGTCATCATCACGATGGTGGGGTATCCGAAGGATGTCGAGGAGATTTATCTTGGTGAAGATGGTCTCGTGGCGAACGCCAAACCGGGCTCGTACCTGATTGATATGACCACATCCAGTCCGCTGCTAGCTGCACGGATCTATGAAGCCGCGGAAGCCAAAGGACTGCATGCGTTGGATGCACCAGTTTCCGGTGGGGATATCGGAGCAAGGGATGCCAAACTATCCATTATGGTTGGAGGTAGCACGGAGGCCTTTGAAGCGGCTCGTCCGTTGTTCGAGCAAATGGGCACCAATATTGTGCTGCAAGGCAAGGCCGGAGCAGGACAGCATACCAAAATGTGCAACCAGATCGCCATTGCTTCAGGCATGATGGGTGTATGCGAGGCGCTCGCTTATGCCAAGACATCCGGTCTGGACGCGGAGAATGTGCTCAAGAGCATCGCTACCGGTGCAGCCGGAAGCTGGTCGCTTAGCAATCTTGGTCCGCGCATGATCGCAGGCGATTATGAGCCTGGATTCTATGTGAAACATTTTATCAAAGACATGGGCATCGCTCTCGAATCTGCCAAAGCCATGGGGATGAAGACGCCAGGGCTGGCGCTGGCTGAATCCTTGTATCAGGAAATATCCAGCAACGGTCTGGATGAGAAGGGTACACAGGTGCTTTACACATATTATTTACAGGCTTAATCCTCACAACCAAGACAACAGCGTGTTCTTTTTCTTCAATAGAAAGGAATACGCTGTTTTTATAAAAATTCTCCTTCCCGTATGCGTCTAAAGTCACAGTATTGGTTAAATATTGGTATATACTTTAGTTGAACAATGGATTTTTGGCCCTCTTCCCTTTATTTTTGCCCCTCTTTATCCGACATAAGTAATAGAAGTATACATAATGGATGTGCGAAACCCACACTACATAGAACGGAGCTTGCCCATGTTCAAAAAAATCCTGTCTCTGTTCAAGTCACAGCCAGAGCTCGCGAACCAGATCACAGCTTCCGCTTCATCTTTACCGTCAACGGCTCCCATTCCCACGCGTATGGTACGCAGTAGACGCAAAAAAACGAAATCAGATGGAGATTGGACCCGTCAGCCAGAGGAACCAAGCACTGCCCAGCAGCTGCATGCTCTTCCGGGTGAATACAAAGTGCTGAACGACTTGCTTGTTGCCAATACCAAGTCCCGCTCGGGTTACTCATCGATTGATCATGTCGTCATCGGTCCGCGGGGTATCTTCGTGATTGAGACACGAAACCTGACGACGGGTGAGATTCGTGGTGGTCGAAGAGAGGCCAACTGGACAGTCAGCAGCAGCCGAATCAAGATGTACAACCCATTGATGCAGCACCGAGGGCATGTGGAGGCCATTCAGGCACACCTCGGCGATTATAAAAGGGTTCGTCTCGTCTCCATGGTGACCTTCACCAATCGCTGCCGGATCAGTGTTGATCCCGCTGTGAGATATGTCAATTCGGATGAACTGATTATCTATGATCATGAATTGGTGGAGACCATTCTGCGCAAAACGGAAAGGCTTGAGACCGAAGTCCCCGAAACGTTGTATAAAGAACAGGATATTCAGGCGATCTACAACATGCTGTCCGCAGTCAATTCCACGGATCCCCAGATTCGGGCTGATCATATGGAGAAGGCGAAAGGCATTAAATAAGAGGAATCTGAATCTGTGGCAACATCCATGCGCGATGAATTGAAACGAATAATGCAACATAGCCAGTCAGACTTATCAACACGGTTGTCCTTCATGGATGACCGTGTTTTTTTGTTCTCTCCGTAAGTGAGAATAGGACAGGCAGAAATGTAGCATGAGCATGAGCATGCAGGCACATTGTCTTATACACCCAGTATTTAACTTATGATAAAATAAAGACCAGATTTCATAGTGATCTATCTATGTTATCCGAAAGGATATTTATGGAGTGAACTGTTCATGGATTGAAGTAGAGGTGGATGTAATACAGGTACATACAGAAGATAAGGGGAAGATTATACGATATGAGATGGAATCATAGAATCAAAATGTTTACGGCCATTTTCAGCTTGGTTGCCGTTCTGACCGCATGTGGCGGTGGGGCGAAGGAAGCAACAACGAAGGAGCCATTCCAGGATGCTGGTACAGTAGCAACAGCGACCAATAGCTCGGACACATCGACGGCTGACTCGTCGGCTGCAGATACGAATGCAGAAGACTCTGCGGACACCTCCTCAACTTCCGATACAACAGGGGCTTCATCTGAAGAAGGCAAGATTGGAGTGGACTCTACACTGGAGGAATTGAAGCAGAAGTATGCGGACAAGCTTGGCTATATCCGTGTGCCGCTTAATGATCATCCGGTGCGCAGGGTAAGTGAAGAAGGCACTAAAAATATTAATATCGCCAACTATAGTGATGCGGTAGTGAATATGAACACAGGTATTCCGATCCATTCCGATTCACAGCGTTTGATCGATGATGCCTTTCCTTTTTTCACAATCGTTCAGGCACCGGAAGTGTCCTATGTGTCATGGGAAGAAGCAACCAATCTGGAGCGTGCCATGGTGAAGACATTGTTTATCTCTCGTCAGGCGCTGTTACTCACGGAGGATGCCATGAAGAACAAGGATTACACCAGTCAGTCCTTTACGGACTCGATGGAATTTTTCAAGAATGCAGCGGAGTTTGACTCCATGGCACCTGTCGCGCAGCATACGTATGACATCACTTTAACGAAACTTTACGATAAAGCCCGCGAGTCGTGGGCCAAACTGGCTGCAATAGATCCGGAACAGGACGAAGCTGCATTTGCCGAGAAGTATACGGAAGCCAGAACAGAAGCGAATAACGTGATGGGGCTGCTGAACATTTTGCTGTCCACCAATGAAGAAGAACGTTTGGAACAGACGTACGGCAAATAAATGTGATCTGTCGTTGTAAGAGTAAGTTTGCTGTAACTGGAACATTTCAATCGAAAACAAAATCATCGCACCTGGGCAGTCTGCCCAGGTTTTTTTGTTGCAGATGCATGTTCTCTCACCGCCTATTTCAGGTTAATAATCAGAAGGAAAGAAGATATTAGCGATTTGAAGGTTCAAAATGCGATATAATAAGCGTATTGGATACGTGAAATTTTACATAGAGTTATGAAAAGAGACTAATGGAGCTGGCTGCGTGAACATACCTAATCATCACGAAGATTACGCTCTGGGCCGGAGGAATGGTTATGATCAAGCTGTTGTACTACTTGAAGAAGTATCGAGTCGCCGCCATCGCAGCACTGGTCATGATGCTGATTGAATTGACGGTTGAATTGGCTCAACCCTATTTGATCTCGAAGATCATTGATAACGGTATCCAGCAAGGAGATCTGTCAGTGGTTTGGCTATGGGGTGGGGTGCTTGTGGGCAGTGCCGTCGTGGCGTTTGTCGCGGGTATTGCGAGTTCTTTTTTTGCGTCACATGCGAGTCTCGGCTTCGGTTACGATCTGCGGGAGAAGCTGTATGATAAAGTGCAAGCGTTCTCTTATGCGGTGTTTAACCGTTTTGCCACATCATCCCTGATTACCCGATTGACCGGGGACGTTACACAGGTGCAGGATACGGTGTTTATGAGTCTGCGATTCATGACACGTGTGCCGCTGGTGGTGATTGGGAGCATGATTATGGCGGTTGTGGTGAATCCGAAGCTGGGTCTGCTGCTCGTTGTGATGGTGCCTGTGCTGCTCGTGTTTGTCATCTGGATGATCAAAAAGGCAGCGCTGCTGTTCCGCAATGTGCAGCGCAGACTGGATGCCGTCAACGGAGTCATCCAGGAAAATCTGACAGGCATTCGGCTAATCCGTGTCTTCGTCCGGATGGGCCACGAGATTGAACGCTTTGCCGGATATAGCGGCAAGCTGATGAAGGGCACGATCTCCGCGCTGCGCTTGACGGAGACGACGATGCCATTCATGCTGCTCATGATGAATGGTTGTATCATCGCCGTACTATGGTTTGGACGACGTGACATCACTACCGGAAGTGCAACCGTGGGTGAAGTCGTCGCAGTTATTAACTATCTGCTTCGCACCATTGGCGCCATGTCTGCACTGTCCTGGATTCTGGTTACCTTCTCCAGAGCGAGTGCTTCGGCACAGCGGCTTAACGAAGTTTTTGACACGGAGGAAGTTTCGGAATCAGCACAAACATTGAATACAGATCGTTCTGCACAAGCTATGAAAGGGAATCCTGTTATCCAGGGTGCAGTTGATTTTCAGGGTGTAGGATTCAGCTATCCAGGCAGTGAAATTACCGTGCTGGAAGACATTACGTTCTCAGCCAAACGAGGCGAGCGTATCGCCATCATGGGAGCGACAGGCTCTGGTAAATCCTCACTGGTACAGCTCATTCCAAGGCTTTATACCGAAGATCAAGGCGAGGTTCGTATAGATGGTAACGATGCAGAACGGTTGGACATTTCCACATTGCGCGGAGCTATCGGTTATGTGCCGCAGGAAGTGGTCCTCTTTACCGGATCAGTACGCGATAACATTGCCTGGGGCCGGGAGGACGCAACGCTCGAAGAGATTAAGGAAGCAGCGCGGCGTGCCCAGATTCACGAGACCATTGAGAAGCTGCCGAATGGCTACGATACACAGCTAGGTCAGCGGGGAGTTAATCTGTCAGGTGGACAGAAGCAGCGGCTCTCGATTGCTCGTGCATTGATTCGTCGTCCAAGCATCTTGATTCTGGATGACAGTACAAGTGCTCTTGATGTAGCCACGGAAGCAAGGCTGCTGGGTGCACTGGAAGAGTTATCGTGTACTACGTTTATTATCACGCAGAAGATCAGTTCAACCACCTCTGCCGATCTGATTCTGTTGTTGGACGATGGGCGTCTGATTGGACAGGGGAAACATGAGGATCTGATGGATTCATCCGAACTGTATCGCCGAATCTATGAATCACAATACGGGGAGGGTACACCACATGTTCAAAGCATTCATTGAACCTTTCCGTCAGCCCCCACCGCCGATTGATCCCGAGACGCTGAAGGCAGGTGGAGGTCGTAAGCCGAAGGTACGGGCGAAGAACTGGTCCGGTACGTTAGGCCGGATCTGGGCGTATCTGGCCCGTCGCAAGGTCAAGCTGACGATGGTGCTGTTGATGGTATTTGCCAGTTCCGCTCTCGCTTTGCTTGGACCTTATATGGTCGGTGTAGCTGTGGATAAATTCATTGATGGAGAAGCAACGAGCTCCAGTTGGACGACATTTTTATTGGGTCTGGTGGCAGTCTATGTTCTCTTCTCCCTGACGTCATGGCTGCAAAATATATGGATGATTGAGATTGCACAGGAGACGGTGTTCCGCATGCGGTATGATCTGTTCTCCCATCTGCACAAACTACCGATTCCATTCTTCGGCAAGCGTCAGCAGGGTGAGATCATGAGCCGGGTTACCAACGACATTGAGAATGTCAGCGGTACGCTGAACAGCTCGGCCATCCAGATTTTCTCCAGTGTGTTAACACTGATTGGAACGTTTGGCGTAATGCTTTGGTTAAGTCCGCTGCTGACCTTGCTTACATTTATCGTGGTACCGTTGATGGCTATTGGCATGCGCTGGATTACGCGCAGAACCGGGCCCTTGTTCAAACAACGTCAGCGCAATCTCGGCGAACTCAATGGGTACATTGAGGAAACCTTGTCCGGACAGAAGATTATCAAGGCTTTCTCGCAGGAAGAGCGGGTGATTCGCGGGTTTGAGGAACGAAATACGAAAATCCGGTTGTCCGGTTTCTGGGCGCAGACCATCTCCGGTTTTATTCCAAAGCTGATGAATGGCCTGAACAACCTGAGCTTTGCGATTGTCGCAGGCATCGGCGGGATCTTGGCGATTCAAGGCTCCGTTACAGTCGGGGTGATTATCATCTTTGTAGAATATGCCCGTCAGTTTACCCGTCCGCTCAACGATCTGGCTAACCAGTGGAATACGTTGCTGTCTGCGATTGCCGGGGCAGAGCGCGTGTTCGAGGTGCTGGATGAGGATGAGGAAGCGAAGGATGAAGGAGCAGCAGTACCTCTCGAAAAGGTGGAGGGAGCCGTTCGCTTCGACAAGGTATCCTTTGGATACGATGAAGGACGCAATATTTTGCGTGAAATTAACTTTGAAGCAAGGCCGGGCGAGATGATTGCTCTTGTAGGTCCGACCGGGGCAGGGAAAACAACTCTGATTCAGCTGTTATCTCGCTTCTATGATCCTACAGCCGGTACGCTAACGGTGGATGGACGTGATATTACGACCATTCGGCGCGAGAATTTGCGCTCACATATGGCATTTGTTCTTCAAGATTCATTCCTGTTCCAGGGTACGATCCGGGAAAATATCCGTTTCGGCCGCCTAGATGCGACCGATGAAGAGGTGGAAGCTGCTTCGAGGCTGGCGAATGCCCATTCGTTCATCATACGGATGAAGGACGGGTACGATAAAGTGCTTCAGGCCGACGGAAGTGGCATCAGTCAGGGACAGAAGCAGCTGCTTGCGATTGCCCGTGCAATTCTGGCCGATCCGTCCATTCTAGTATTGGATGAGGCGACCAGCAGTATCGATACCGTCACGGAGATTAAAATCCAGGAAGGGCTGCAGCGCTTGATGCAAGGCCGCACCAGCTTTGTTATCGCTCACAGGCTGAACACGATCCGCCAAGCCGATCGCATTCTTGTCCTGAAGGATGGTCAGCTACTGGAGCAGGGTTCGCATGATGCATTGCTGGAACAAGGCGGCTTCTACAGCGAACTGTATTACAGTCAGCTGCGGAACAAGGCACAGTAGTGTAAGAAGAAAAGCTTAAATGATATGTTTGGAAAAGTGGATCATAGGTATTATTCTACCAAGAAGAAGAGCAGGAATGAGAGCATAGTGCCCTCATTCCTGCTCTTTTTCATTTTCACTAGTCGAAGCAACCTGAGATTACTTCGTTACACTGCTCAGTTTGAACGAGCCGTCGGTCAATTTATTTGTATTGGCAAAGTCTACGCCAGGTTTATTCGTTTCCGGATCAATGATCGCAATCGCGATATCATAGGTTCCGGCAGCAAGACCGGAGACCGGAATGGAATCGGTCAGGGTGTAAGTACCCGTTTTCCAAGTGGTCAGATTAACGGTTGTTGTTTTCTTGGCGACCACGGTATTGCCGCTGCGCAGTTGAATTTCAACCGGCCAGGCAAACGGGAAGTGCTGTACGCCTTTATTCTCCACTTTAATCGTTGTTGTAAACGTGCTTCCGCTAATGGTGGATGGATGGGAGATTTCCTTCACTACAAAGTGGTAACCCATTCGTTTCTTGAGTGCATCGATATTAGCCTGTAAGGCATGATTCAGAGGAAGCGAGGCAGGGGAATTTGGTCCCAGCCAGCTTGGTTTACTTAGCTCCGTTTGACGCAACGTTTCCGTAAATCCGCTACCGGTAGTTAATGCTGCAAGCATGCCGGAAGCTCCCCCGTAAAATTCGCCGCCTGAGATACGTGTCTCCCAGAAGTTCGCATGTGCAGGCTGCTGTTGACCAATGTCATCCCAATAGCCATTCTGGGTGCCTGTGTACCAGCCCCAATCCGCATCGAAGCTGTCTTTATGTCCAAACACATCGTTGAACATGCCCATGACCATGCCTTTATTATTGGTTTTGGCGAGGGCGATACTGCGCCGGATCAGAACCTGCATTTTGTCCTCTTTGCCAGCAAAGGCATCAATATAATGCTGAACGTATTTGTTCGAGATGTCATTGGTAGGGAACGCGCCTGTGTAATTGGTTTCACCATTTGGTCCGACATAAGGCCATGTATGGAACTCGCCCCAGTGTCCGAGTGAACCGATCTGGACAAAGGAGACCGGACGATCATTGGTGTTGTATCTTGCCGCAATGGCTTCGATGGCTAATTTGTGCCTTTCTTGCAGATAGGTGGAGTTGTAGTTGGGAGAGAAGCCCATGTTGTTCCCAGTACCCATGCCTCCGGTTGTATCGTTATATACGGTTCCAGGTGATTCTCCGCGGGCAATCATGTCATTGTAGAGCCAGTCGGGAATATCTCTGTGAGCCTGTCCTGTCGGGCTGTCCAGAATGAAGCGGAACACCACTTTGACGCCTTTACTTTTCCAGTAGGCAAAATTGTTGGCGGCTTCAATCGCACTAAAATCAAATGTGCCTTTGGTGGACTCAAGCTCCTTCCAAGTCACTCCGGCATATACGAGCCTGTGTGGCTGTGCATAAGTTGTACTCTTGGCCGAAGGCGCCCAGCCTTTGAATGGATTGTTGAGTGGGCTGTCCAGCTCTACGGGATTCACTACGGTATTGTTCCCCGTACCACCACCCGATCCGGCCGAGGTCAGAAGGTAAGCTGGCAGTGTTTGTCCAGACGCGGGCAATCTCGACGAATCCGAGCTGTTGTCAATATACCCGACCCGCACTGTGCTACCAGCACTGATTTGCAGTGTAGAGAGAGGAATAGCGACCTCGATGACGGTAGAGCTGCGGTAGAATTGGGAGCTGGTCAACGTGCTGTTGAAGTTCCAGACCCAGTCGGTTCCACTGCCGCCATAGCGGTATAACCCCGTATTTTCAAGCAGCCATTCCACACCTGTAGCTCCCCAGCCCGCTGCCTGGTATCCGGTTGAAGTATTGTTATCGGTATTGATCCAGAAGTTGCCCATCGTTGTACTCAGACCAGAGCCTTGAATAAGCAGATAGAGATTGGTTCCATCATTGGTCACCTTGAGCGTCTGGGCAGTGCCGCTATTGGTGGTGAGAGCACTAACGCTGCTCCAGTCGCTGACATTGCCATCAATGGTGATGGTTGCAGCAGAGGCTTTGGGTAAGGCTGCTGCAGGCAATAGCAGGGTAATCATGAGGACAAAAGCCAAAAACAATCCAAAGCTCCGCTTGCTTCTATCAAATAATCTTGTCATGGTATACCTCCTGAATAATGGATTTTGAATGATAACTCGTTCTGCCCACCCCGAATTTCGTTATAAGGGGAGAGTTAGGAGAGCTCAACTCCTTTCTGATCCACATGAAGTAGCGGAATAGTAACGTTTTATGTAAGAGTCATGGTAGTAATCGGGAAATAAACAACTGAAAGATGAGATTTTGGTTTGCGGCAAATATAAAATGTGTTTTTAGTTCTTGGATTCCGTGTCTAAATTGCATTATAGGGGATGGGTACAGGAGATACAACAGATATTTTTCCAGGATTTATTATGTTTTCTATTGAAAATAGGCGTGTTTTATTGAATTTTGAACATGAGTATTCATAACTTAAATATAATATTTGCCGCAAATAAAAATGAATTCAAATTAAAGTATATGATAATATAACAAAAATGTAAACGCTTAATTTATGATGAATAAAGAGTTATACTGTTCAGTAGTATATAAAATAGAGCGAAAATATGTTGCCGCAAAATAATTTAAAATTTAGCCAAAATCAATTGACAAGGAATAAAAACTATTTTACTATCGTTACATAGTCACAGTCCTGTTAGATTTATTAACATCGAATTGGCTTCATGGCATTTGCCGCAAATTTACGAGCAACGGAGAGTGTAAGCATGGGGAAGATAAAAATGGCTTTTATCGGTGTAGGAGACATGGGGTCACATCATTGCATTGGTTTTGATTTGCTCGAGGAGAGTGAGGTTCGTTATATCTGTGATATGAATGAAGCCAATGTGGCACGTACGCTGGCTGAACTCAAGAATAGCAACCCCACCATAGTTAGCGATTATCGTGAACTGCTTGCTAAGGAAGATTTGGATGCGGTGGTTATCAGTGTTCCGAACTATTTGCATCGCGAAGTGGCAGTCGCTTTTCTGGAAGCTGGCAAGCATGTATTTCTGGAGAAACCGGTTGCCCATACCATTGAGGACTGTGATGCCATTATAGAAGCGGCGGAAGCCTCGGGACGGGTATTGCAGATCGGATTGGTTTATCGATATTCGAATCTGTATCGCCGAATGGAGAAGGAATTGGAGAGCGGACGTCTTGGTGACGTGAAATTGATGTGGTGCAAGGAATTCCGTGACCCGTTCCCGCCTGCGGATTGGTTCTATGACAAGACCAAGTCTGGGGGAGCGATTGTAGAGAAGGATTGTCATCACTTCGATATTTTCAACTGGATGATCCAGGCGAAGCCTGTCCGCGTGTTTGCCTCTGGAGGCCAGCATGTCATGAAGCAAGGAGAGCCTAATCGGATTCAGAATTCATACAGTCACTATCCGACGAAAGAAATTTCGGATACCTCCATCGTCGACCATGCATTTATCACCATTGATTATGATAACGGCAGTAAGGCCAATCTGGGCTTGTGCATGTATTTGAAACCGCGCAATCTGATGGGAGAAGGGCTTGAGATTGGCCTGATCGGAGAGAACGGTGGCCAGATGGTTGCCCGTAATGACAAGACGATTGACATCGTTGGCGGGCAGGACTGGACGAAGGACCATCTGGAGATTGATGTGACCTCGGATTCCATTATGGGTGGACACACGGGTGGACAGACCCAACGCATTGATTTTCTGAAATGTGTAAAGGAAGGCAGAAAGCCTTTTGCTAGTGCGCAGGTTGGTCGTAACGCGTTACTTATTGCCCTGGCGGCAGAGAAATCCATTTTGGAAGAACGGTACGTCTATTTAGAAGAAATTTCAGGCTGAGGGGTGTCATCATGAACAGGTTGAGAAAATATGACACACTGCTGTTTTTTCTCTTCATTTTGCCTTGGATTATCGGATTTATCACCTTTTTCCTATTTCCTTTTGGGACTTCGGTTTTCTACGCCTTTACGGATGCGAGACTTCCGGGAGCGACCAACTTCAACTTTGTCGGCATTGATAATTTTACGCACATGATGGATGATCCCATCTTCTTGAAAAGCTTGATGAACACGATGTTTTTCGTTGTATTCGGTGTTCCGATCGTAACGGCAGGTATGCTGGGTCTGGCGATGCTGCTTAATTTCAATGTCAAAGGTATTGCCTTGTTCCGCACTTTCTTCTATTTACCGACCCTAGTGCCCATTGTGGCAACAGTTATTATCTGGCGGCTGGTGTTCAACTCCGAATTCGGCATCCTGAACGCCGGACTTGGCGCGCTGGGTATAGGCAAAGTGGACTGGATTGGCGGGGAGCATACGATCAAGCCGGTCATCATCATGCTTCAAGTCTGGATCTCGGGCAGTGGGGTTCTGATCTTCCTGGCTGCACTGAAAAATGTACCCAGACATTTGTATGAAGCTGCTGCCATTGACGGTGCAAGCGGGATTCGCCGATTTTTCCAGATTACACTGCCGATGATCAGTCCTTCCATCCTGTTTGTCATCATTATTCAGACGATGTATAACTTCCAGATGTTTACGGAAGCGCTACTGCTATCCAAGGGTGGTCCGAACTACTCTGCTTACACGTTTGTCTACAACATTTATAAGTCGGCCTTTACCGATCTGAAATTCAGCATGGCGATGACGCAGTCGATTTTCCTGTTCGCCGTGATCTCGCTTGTCACCCTGATCCTGATGAAAGTATCGAACCGCTTTGTGTATTACGAGGGAGAACGATAGGAGGAGAGTTACATGAACAGCCGAAAAATAGCGGTAAAAGCGTCCCAATATACCATGCTGATTGTAGCATTAATGCTGTTCGCAGGGCCTCTTGTATGGATGCTCTCGACCATGCTGAAAACCAAAGCGGAAACCTACAAGGTACCTCCAACCATCCTGCCAGACACATTCAGTCTGGAAGCCTTTGAACGGTTGTTCGCTGTGCAGCCGATGATGTGGCAGTGGATTCAGAACTCATTTATCATTTCCTTTTTTGTTGCGGCGGGAGCGGTGGTGTCCAGTTCACTTGTCGCTTACGGTTTCTCCCGTTTTGCAACCAAGTATCGGAATATTCTGTTCCCGGTTGTACTTGTTACCTTAATGATCCCTCCATCCATTATGATGATTCCCTCGTACGTTCTTTTTTCCAAACTGAACTGGATTGATACCTGGTTGCCTCTCATTGTGCCAGCCTGGCTAGGAGGCGCCTATTATATCTTCCTGTTCCGACAGTTTTTCATGACCATTCCCCAGGAGCTGGACGAGGCTACATATCTGGACGGCGGCAATCGCTGGACGGTATATGCACGAGTCATTATGCCGCTGTCCAAACCGATTATTATGACGACCATTATTTTTGCCTTTGTGAACTCTTGGCTCGATTTTCTGGGGCCGTTCCTGTATATCAAAAACCCAGAAATGTTCACGCTGAGTGTGGGCTTGCAGCTGCTGATTGGTCAGACGAGCCAGGATTTGCCGGCGCTCGCTGCGGGTGCATTTATCAGTATTGTACCTATCGGGCTGCTGTATCTGTTTGCACAACGTTATATCGTCGAGGGGGTGGTGCTTACGGGCACCAAAGGGTAGAGTGGCTGCCTGCTTTCCGGTTTTCAGGTGAACAGGACTTATTGATATGACTTAAAGGGGAGCTGTGTATATGAGAGCGAAGAGTAAACGGCTATTCAATGTTTGGGCACTTGTACTTGCTACAATGGTGGTGATCAGTGGATGTGGAAACGGGGGATCGTCCGAAAACGCCGACTCTTCTGGTTCCGGCGGCAGCCAGAGTGAACCTGTAACAATCACATACTCCCAGTGGGGGACGGCAGAAGAGCTTCATCGTACACAGGAACTGTTGGATCAGTTCATGAAGGCCAATACCGATATTAAGGTCAAACTCGAAGGCAAGGATTGGGGCAGCTACTGGGACGGACTGACAGCGAATGCAGCAGGGGGCACACTTCCGGACGTGTTCAAAACGAGTTATGCATACGTGGAGAAATACGCCGAGCTGGGCATTTTCAAGGAATTGGACGGCTTGCTCGCGGAAAATCAGTTTGATTTGAACAATGTGGACAAAAGTCTGCTCGGTCTTCACCAATATCAGGGCAAACAAGTATCCTTGCCTATCGATGCCAACGTTATCGTATGGTATTACAACAAAGCGATCTTTGAGAATGAAGCCACGAATCCTCATAAAGCTCCCGTTCCGTCGCTTGAGCCAACGTGGGATGAAATTACCGACATTGCAACCAAGCTAACGCTGGATAAGAACGGGAAAAGCGCAGACGAAGCGGGTTTTGACGCCGGAAACATTGTGCAGTGGGGCTTGTCCATTTCACCAGGATCAACGATGGATTGGTTCCTGGAGCCGGAGTTGTGGTCCAACGGCGCGAAGCTGGTGAATGACGATGGCTCCCTTGCGCTTGAGACACCTGAAGCGATGGAAGTGCTGAACTATTTTATCGACTTGACCAAAAATAAAAAGATCAACACCACACCTGCACAGATTGAAGGTTTGGGTGGACAGGTGAACCTTGCGATTACTACTTCCAAAGTAGCGATGAATCCGGGTGGCAGCTGGAATACAACCAACTACCAGGAGGCTGGCGTGGATTACGGCATCTCGTATTTGCCGAAATTCAAAACCAACCAAACCGTTGTTCAGCCAGCAGGTCTTGCCATCAGCTCCAATACAAAGCATGAAGAGGCAGCTTACAAGCTGTTGGCTTGGCTAGCAGGTCCGGAAGGACAGACAGAACTGGCGAAACAGGGATACTCGATTCCCGCGAACAAGGCGGCAGCAGATGCTTATATTGCTACTGTTGGCGAAGATAATAAAATCTTCCTGGATGCGCAGCAGTATGGCATTGTATCTCCCTTTACAACCAAGAAAACCGATCTGGTCTGGACGTATGGTGAGCAATCACTCAAACTTCCACTTGCCGGAGATGGTGATCTGAACGCAGCGCTTAAGGATTTGGCCTCCAAGATGCAATAAGCAGATAAAGAGGTGGCAAAGCTTCATACGTTTTCTTAAAAAGAATTAAAATTGCGGCAGTTATGGGGGACAGCAAGCTCCCTGACTGCCGCTATTATTTTATAAAAGACTGCGCCTGTGCACCATTTCATTGACTTCTGTCCAGTAGAAATATAGAATTATATTTGCCGCAAATTTGTGTTTGCAGAGATGAAATTGCCCCAATACGAATGGGGTTTAAATACATAGGTTGAGGAAAGGTGGGGGACTTCACATGGCAAAATTGAAGGATATTGCAGACCGCGTTGGTGTATCGATCTCTACCGTTTCACGTGTGATGAAGAACGATGTCAATCGATCAGTCAGCGATGAAACCCGCAAAAAAATATGGGACACCGCTGAGGAACTGGGCTATCGTTCACAGCGTCCGGCCAAGAAGAAGAAGGTCCAGCCCAAAACGGCATATGCGATCGGCTGTGTGGTGGCTATTCCCCAAAATAAATACAACAGTCCTTATTTTTCAGTCATTATGGAAGGGATTGAGAAGCAGCTTGCTGAAGCAGGCATGCGCCTGGAATTTGTGTATAGCATCGAAAACGATGGGGATATCGTGCAGTTGCAGGCTCTGGTGAAGGAACATCAGATTGATGGCATGATTGTGGTGGAACGGATTGATCCGGAAGCCTATCGCTGGCTTAAGACCAATGTACGGACTGTTGTGGGTGTGGATATTACGGACCCGGACATTCCGGTCGTCGGTTATGATCGTGAAGAGGCAGCGAGGGAAGCAACGAATCATCTGATTGCCCAAGGTCATCGGATCATTGCTTACATTGGCGGAGCAGAATTCAAGAATGATTTTCTGGAGGAAAAACGATTTCTTGGTTACCGGCGTGCCATGACGGATGCGGGATTACCTATTGATCATGATTGGGTGATCGATGTGAAATGGGATGTTTCTCTGAGTTATGAATTGACCAAGCAGGCATTTACCAACAATGCGAACAGACCTACAGCCATCTTTGCAGCCAGTGATATGATGGCAATTGCGGCCATGCGTGCTGCAACCGAACAAGGGCTCCGCATTCCGGAGGATATCGCCTTTTTTGGGGTAGATAATATTGAAATATCCGAATTCACTTCTCCCCCGTTGTCGACCATGCATGTACCCAAGCTGGAGATGGGTATGTTCGCGGTTAAACAGCTGCTCGATTATCTGGATCATCCGTATGAAGTGGCTGTCAAAATGATCGTCCCGTACCGCTGCATATTCCGCCAGTCTTCCAATGGCAAAATAGAATAGCTATCAACCGAAGAGTTCCCTTGTCCTGATTTGGACGAAGGGAATTTTTTTGGTTAAGAATTAATCGTAGATCACATTTTTCCCTTCTTCACTTAATTTTTTTAAAGATGTAAGCATATGATTGATCTCTTCATCGGAGTGTCTCTCCCATAAAGCTAATTCAGCTACTATTTTTAGAGGTGATTTAGATCTGTATGAGCGTGTTGGGTTGCCGGGAAATTTTTTATCCGTTAAGTTAGGATCATTTTCAAAATCTCCTAGTGGTTCTACAATGTAGATTCTTTCTTTTGCATTCGTTTTTGCTAATTCAGCACCCCACTTGGCAGCATTTAATGTTGCCGTAAAGTAAATATGGTTAGATTTTTTATCTTGGTAATTGGATAAGTATAGCGGTTCTAATACATCTCCAATGTTCAGTTCTGCTTTAGTACCATGAAAAAAGGGTCCATTATCTAAGACATTTTTTTGGTCATCCATACTGATACACCTCTTTTTTTAGATTTGTATTTAGCAGTATAGTGTAGGAATTGCAAAAAAAACAGTCTACAAAAAACATATAAATAACGGTACAATATAAGTAGAGAGAATGATATTGAGCGGAAATTACCTATATAAGCTGAATTAAAGGTTATGGTTTGACATGGGAAAATGAACCAGATGTCTTAACGTTATTTCAAAAAGCATGGAGCAGACTGCAAATTTTGCAGGCTGCTCTTTTTTTATAACATTTTGGACAACTTCCGGTATTCCCGGGGGGAAATGCCTTCATATTTGCGGAACATACGGCTGAAGTAATGAATGTCCGGGTAACCACTTTGTACACCCACAGTCTCAATGGAATGATCGGTTTCCCGCAGCAGCTTACGTGCCTCACTCAGGCGGATGGATTGAATGTATTCGTTGGGAGGCATGCCCGCAATCTGTTTGAACAATTTGGCCATATGATCCACACTCAGGTTCAATTGTTTGGCGATGCCCGAATTGGTCCACGGGTCGGAAGGGGCGGCCTCAATACGTTTCATGAGTTCGAGCAGCTTCTCTCCGTGTACCGAATCATGGCGTGACGAACTTCGCCAGGATGAACGCAGCAGATGAGTCAATATTTGCAGCATCAAGGCTTTGCATACCAGTTCATATCCCGGTGGGCGCATCGTAAATTCATGTACCAATTGCTCCATAAGCTGCACGGCAGCTGGAGAAGGGGTATACACGGGGTTAATAGATAGCGGCGTCATGCCCTCTGCGCAAGCTTCTACTGCGAATTTATGGTGCAGGACAGTCTCTTCGTTAACAACCATATCTGCCTCGGTCTGAATGGTCAATTCGTTGAAGAAATCAAAATGAATGCCAATGAAACGTGCTTCCGGGCTCGAAACCACCTCATTCTGATGATAGACACCGGCAGATAGCAAGATTAGCTGACCTGCCTTCAAAATATGGTGTTTATCCTTCATATAAGTTGCAGCTTCACCTTGAGAGACGTACAGAAGTTCAAAATCATACAAACGCCGCTTTGCCAGCTTACCGGGAGGAAGGCTCTGGAACTGAGCATAATGCACGTTGGGAGACCATTCTTTGTAAGTGACGGTTCGTTGCAGAGGATATACCGCTTGCTGGAGAGACATAAATTCCATCTCCTTTTTCAATGAGATTGGCACAAACAGATTTGATTAAAACTGAACGGAATTGTGCAAATAATCTCTTTATCTCCTAAATAAATAATCAGGTAATTTATTTATAATATATGTATTATCACATGTTCTTACGAGAGTGACAACATCACGGATTAAGCTAAAAAAGGAGAGGATTCAGATGCGCTCTCTCCCTGTGGACCGGAGCACGAGTTATTGCTGCGAACCACTCAGGTTAGTTGCACAGAGTGGATTCCCCTCGACTGCGGATTGGGAACGATGTGTTCCAGTGGAGCTGGTGGACACGGTAACAGGCAGGCCACCTCATCAATCCACAGAAGTCCGTTTTGGCTGGAGTCCCGAATACTTGCATATTCGGTTTGTATGCCAGGATGATCACGTTGTATCTGATTTCACGGAAAGGGATCAGCCATTGTATGAGCAGGATGTGGTTGAACTGTTCATTGATGAACAGGGCGATGGCAGGAATTACATCGAACTGGAGGTCAGTCCGCACAACGTAATATTTGATGCACTCATTCACAATAACAGCGAAGGTTCCGAATTGAAGGCAGATGTAACCTGGCAGCTGGAGGGGTTGCAAACGGCTGTAGAAGTGGATCGTCAGGGCCATCGGGTGTATTTGATCCATATTCCAGCGAGTAACTTCAAGTCGCCCCTGACTAAAGGCGTATGCTGGAGGGTCAATGTTTACCGCATTGATGAGAATATGCAGGGAGATCGGGAGTATCAGGCATGGCAGCCCACGGGGGCTGTAAACTTTCATTTGCCTGCCCGATTTGGTCATTTTCAATTAGGATAGCGATGCGATGCTGAAGAACAGGTATTCATATTTTGAAGGAGGGTATTCGGATGAAAAAAGGGATTAACATATGGTCTTTTCCAGGAGATGCCTCTATTGCGGATTGTATTCAGACGGCGAAGCAAGCTGGCTTTGAGGGGATTGAACTTTCGCTTAATGGAGAAGGCGAGCTGAGTCTGTCTGCCACGGATCAGGAGGTTCGTGATATTCAGGGACGTCTAGAAGAGGCCGAACTCGAAATCGCGGGACTAGCAACCGGATTGTACTGGGATTACCCGATGACGAGCGCTCGTCCAGAGATCCGAACGAAAGCTCTGGATGTGTGTAAAAAACAGCTTGAGCTTGCCGCAGCATTTGGTGTGGATACCATTCTGGTCATTCCGGGTGCGGTTGGTGTGGACTTTATTCCAGACAGCGAAGTGACGGATTATGAAGTTGCTTACGAACGAGCGCAAGAAGCCCTTGCGCATCTGCTGCCGTACGCGGAAAGTGCTGGAGTATCGATTGGTATTGAGAACGTATGGAACAAATTCTTGGTGTCACCGCTTGAGCTGCGTACCTTTATTGATTCTTTTAGCTCAGATTATATAGGTTCGTATTTCGATGTGGGCAATGTGGTGCAGAATGGTTACCCAGAGCAGTGGGTTCGCATTCTGGGTCACCGGATCAAGAAAGTGCACTTCAAGGATTACCGGCGTCAAGCGGGAGGACTTCATGGATTTGTGGATCTGCTGGCTGGAGATGTGAATTATCCGGCGGTTATGCAGGCATTACAGGATATTGGTTATGACAACTACGTGACTGCCGAGATGATTCCGCCATACACCCATCATTCGAAACAGATCATATTCAATACATCCAAAGCGATGGATGCTATTCTTGGACGTTCTCAGGGTTAAGTACAGATAACAACGTTTATTCGATATAAAATCTATTTTTATGGGAGGTAAAAACATGTTAAAAGTGGGATTGATCGGTTTTGGGTTTATGGGACGTATGCATTTTGACAACTATGTACGCCTTGCCTCAGAAGGGGAACCCGTGGAATTGGTAGCCATCTGCGATCTGAGAATAGAGGAACTGAAGAACGGTAAAGCAGCCGGCAATATGGCGACGGAGCAAGAGGTATATGATCTCACACCTTATCGTTTGTACGACAACATCGACGCAATGCTGGAACAAGAAGAACTGGATATCATTGATATTACGCTGCCTACACCACTGCATGCTGAACTAACGTGTTCCTTGCTGGAGAAAGGCTTTCATGTGCTGTGTGAGAAGCCGGTTGCGCGCCATTCGACGGAAGGCTGGAAGATGGCACAGACGGCCAAAGCGACCGGGAAAACACTGATGATTGGTCAATGTTTACGCTTCTGGCCAGCCTATGCGTATCTGAAATCCGTAGTAGAAGACGGGCGTTATGGAGCGGTCAACGCAGGTTATTTCTTCAGGGGTTCAGGTTTGCCTCAAGAGTGGTTTTTGGATGGGGAGAAAAGCGGAGGCTGCATATTAGACATGCACATCCATGATGCGGATATTATTCACTGGGTGTTTGGCAAACCGGATCAAGTATCCACGCTGGCTCGCAACGTCATTCCGGGAAGTGGCTATGATACCGTGTCGACCAATTATGTATACCCTGACGGAAAAGTACTGAATGCCCAAGCGGACTGGACGCTGGGGGGAGACTACGGTTTCTCGATGACGTATCGCGTTAATTTGGAGCAGGGCAATCTGGTCTTTGAGAATGGTGAGCTGAAAGTAAATCCGAACGATGCTCCCGGTTTCGTCGCTGAGCTGTCACCCGACTCGGGATATTACCACCAACTCAAATATTTTATCCAGTCTGTTCAAGCAGGTACGCCTGTATCTGTATGTACACCGGAAAGTGCAACAGGCACGCTTGAGTTAATTGAAGCGGAGATGCGCTCGGCGGATGAGCGGGGGGCATTGGTTTCATTATAATAGAAAGAGCAGAACCTGTGATTCAGGTTCTGCTCTTTGCATTTCTGAAGTAGTACGGTCTTTGAAAAGAGAGGATTTATGAATTTATTTATATTCTTTTAAACTTTCGTTATTCATTGCGCGTTCAATTTCGGCAAGTCTACTATTAATTCTCTTGATCTTATTATTCATAGTAATCAAAAAGTAAACCAGAGATATAATGCCTATAATAAAAACGAATTGAATTATAGTTGCAGACCATATAAAGCTCATTCGTACACCTCCCGAATTTCTGTTGATTAACTATAATTATACATAATTTGGGAGGCGTACGATGAGAAAATTAATTTTATGATCTTGTGGTAATGATTACACTTCTTCAATTACAGTAATTACTCCGTACTATCCAACAACCCGCCAGTTATTCGCCTGCTCCACTGTTAGTGGTTGATGTCTGCGAATATAATCCTCCACCAGTGCCGCCATATCCGTGGCGCCTTCATGAAGTACCTTTTTGCCTGGATACATCGCATAATCACCGCCACCTGCTGCGCGATAACTGTTCATCACTACAGAGTACGTCGCGTCCATAGCAACAGGTATGCCCTCACGTTCCAGCTTCACCACACGACTTCCCACAGGTTTGGAGATATCCAGCTCATATTCGACGCCCGCCCACATGTCGTAATTATAATGCTGTGGTTTCGGCTGCATGTAAGCAGGATTAACGACAACTTCGCCTGATGTCTCCACTTCAAAGTAACGCGCCGTTTGTTCTAATGCATCCCGAATGTCCTGACCACGAAGCTCCAGCACCGTCAGTGTATTGGGATAGATAAAGTTAGACAGCACATCCCGAACGGTAATGAGGGAACCGAAACCGCGGGCCTCTTCACTGAGTAATGCGGTATTCGATATTTGTGCTCCCGTTGCTTCCATCTGCACCTGATGTACAAAGGCAATAAAGGGATGCGCCGCAAGCCGCAATGCGGCAGGATCGGTGATGGATAAGTCTCCGGCCACCTCGCCAATCGGCTGGTCCAGCCATGCCTGTGCTTTTGCTTCCAACTCATCCGTCAGTTTCATAACAGCCGCATCGGGCTGTACATCACTATCTTCATCCAAGAGCAACAAGCGAGCCTGTTTTCCGGCAATCTGCCACTTTCCATTCGATAACCGGTCCAACTGGGTGGATACATGACCTACACCGTTCCCACTAAATCCAGGCTGAACCACGGTCACACCATGTATTTCAGCGGTAAGCTGACGGTGTTGATGTCCGGTAAGCAGAACGTCAATCCCTTCAATGTCACGGCAGATCGCGTACGCCTGATTTTCCCCGGTTAACCGCTCAGCAGGTTCGCCTGTCTCCAGATCACTCTCAAAACCACCATGGTAACTGACCACGAGCACATCCGGCTGTTCATGTTCACGAATATAGCCAACCCATGCACGAATAGTCTCCATAGCATCAAGGAACTGTAAACCTTCTATGTTTTTCGGATGCTCCCAATTCGGAATATAGTGCGTCGTTGCGCCCAGCAAAGCAATTTTAACGCCTGAAGACAAGGTTTTGATCAGATAGGGAGGACCGAAGGCGGGAATGGCTGCTCCAGTAGGTGCAGTGTGTAGTACCTCTTCGTCAGGCTTTCCTTCATTAACAATATTTGCAGATAGCCAAGGAAAATGGGAGTCTTGCACTGCTTTACGCAGCAAGTCCTGGCCGTAGTTGAATTCATGATTGCCCATTACGGCAGCATCATAGCCCAGTTCATTCAGAACATTAATGAAGGGATGCACTTCGTGATTCGAAACAAAGGAAGCAGCATATGAGGCCAAAGGAGAGCCTTGCAACAGATCACCGTTATCCACGAGCAGCAATTCGGGTGAACGATCCCGTTCACGCCGAATCAGCGAAGCAAGCAAAGCAAGTCCGGCTGGACGATAGGCATTGGTGTTGTAATGTATGGGGCGAATGGCCCCATGAAGGTCACTGGTTACCATGATGTCGAAGTTTGCCGTAGTTGTTATGGATGTCATTTTACAATCTCCTCTAAATATATAAGTTTAAACATATCAAATCACAGGTCATTCAAGCGGCAGAGTACAAGGGGATTCACCATTTCTACTTGTATTATCAACTGTAATGAGGCTATTCTAACAGATCAAAGCCGCTCTGACAGCCTGACAGGAAACTTTACAAAACTCCAAATTTCGTTTCACATCGCGCAAATAATTGACGACTATAGTAGACAAGTAATGAAAAATAGAAACTCTTTGGAGGGTGTTCGCTTGAAGAAGTCTGCTTTATTTTTACCATTGTTGATTTTGGTTCTGTTTCTAAGTGCTTGTGGGTCTAACAGTAGTACAACAGGTTCGGCTAACGGGGCTGATACGAGCTCGAATTCATCCAGTACTGACACGGCAGAGACAGACAAAGCCGCTGAAGGTTATGTGCCGACTGAGCTGACTGTACAATTTGTTCCATCACAAAATGCAGATACACTCGAAGCCAAAGCAAAACCGCTCGAGAAGCTGCTGGGTGACAAATTGGGTATCCCGGTGAAGGTCAGCGTATCCACAGACTACAACACAATTATTGAAGCAATGGCTTCCAATAAAGTGGACGTAGGTTTCCTGCCTCCGACGGCTTATGTACTTGCCAAAGAAAAAGGCGCAGCTGAAGTTATTCTTCAGGCACAACGTTTTGGTGTAAATGATGAGACTGGCGCTCCAACTGAGGAACTGGCAGATTCGTATAAATCCATGATTATTGTGAAAAAAGACTCGCCGATCCAATCCGTTGAGGATCTGAAAGGCAAAAAAATCGCTTACCAGAACGTAACTTCTTCTGCAGGTTATGTATGGCCGGCAGCCCTGTTGCTCGACAGAGGCATTAATCCTTTGAAAGATGTACAGGCAATCACGGTTAAAGGCCATGACCAAGGTGTGCTGGCAGTGCTGAACGGCGACGTTGATGCCGCAGCGATTTTCCAGGATGCTCGTAACACTGTAGTGAAAGACTACCCGACTGTATTTGAAGATACGCGTGTACTGGCGTTCACTGAGCCGATTCCTAACGATACCATCACAGTACGTACAGACATGAATGCAGATTGGACAGCGAAGATCAAACAAGCATTCATCGACATCGGTAAAGATCCACAAGGTCACGAAATTATCAAAGAAATTTACACACACGAAGGTTATGTAGAGTCTGATGACAGCAAGTTTGATATCGTTCGTGAGTACGGGGAGAAAGTAAAAACCGAGTAGTTCTCTGTTCAAGAAATATCGTGATGGATTGATCGCATTGTAGTGCATTGATTATCTTTTCATTGGATAACTTCATCGGTTCAGCGGGCAGGCCAGTTCAGCGTGATACACGCTGCGCTGGCTTGTCCCATTACAGCGTGACCCTGCGAAATACCATATTAATGAAAGAAGGATTACAGCCATGATTGAGCTTCACAACGTAACGAAAACATATGCTAACGGCACCAAGGGCCTGAATAATATTAATCTGAAATTTAAACAAGGGGAATTCATTGCCGTAGTTGGTTTGTCTGGTGCGGGAAAATCGACGCTTCTGCGTTCCATTAACCGACTTCATGATATCAGTGACGGTGAGATTTTGATCAATGGCAAGTCGATCACGAAAGCTCATGGCAAGTCACTTCGCATGATTCGCCGGGATATCGGTATGATCTTCCAGAGCTTCAATCTTGTGAAACGTTCCAGTGTGCTTCGTAACGTGCTTGCTGGACGCGTGGGATATCATTCCACGATGCGTACCATTCTGGGCCGTTTTCCCAAAGAAGATACAGAACTCGCATTTGGAGCACTGGAACGGGTAAATATCGCAGAAAAAGCCTATTCCCGTGCTGATCAGCTGTCCGGTGGGCAACAGCAACGTGTGGCCATAGCGCGAGTACTTGCACAGGAAGCCAAAATCATTCTGGCAGACGAGCCTGTCGCTTCACTCGATCCACTAACAACGAAGCAGGTAATGGATGATCTGAAACGCATCAACCAGGATCTTGGCATTACAACGATCGTGAACCTTCACTTTATCGACCTAGCCAGAGAGTATGCGACCCGTATTGTTGGATTGCGTGCCGGCGAAGTGGTGTTTGATGGTCCGGTATCCGAAGCAACGGATGAGCGTTTTGCAGAAATATATGGCAGACCTATTCTGGCAGACGAGCTGCTGGATAAACAGGCTGTACAGGAACAGCGGGGAGAAGTTCTGGTATGAAGCAACCCGTAAACGTATCGATAGATGGATCATTGCAGAACGAATCAGGAAAGGGAAAGCGTCCTGGAACAGGTTCAGGCTCGGCTGTCCACCGTCCCAAACCACCAGGGCGTACCAAACATCTGCTCACGCTAGTGATCATTCTGCTGCTTTTGTGGGCAAGTGCCAGACAGACCGATGCCAGCTTCAGTGAGCTGTTTGAAGGTTTACCCAACATGCTGGATCTGCTGCGTGAGATGTTCCCGCCGCGGTGGACTTACTTTGACAACATCGTTCAGGGCATGCTGGAGACGATCCGTATGGCTCTGATCGGTACAACGATCGGTGCGATCATCGCAATTCCGGTCTCGATTATCTGTGCAGGCAACTTAATGCCTAGCCGTTGGATCTACTATCCAGCCCGCTTTGTACTGAACCTGATCCGTACCGTGCCTGACCTGCTACTTGCGGCGCTGTTTGTTGCTGTGTTTGGACTGGGACCGATTCCTGGTATATTGGCACTCGCTGTCTTCTCGGTGGGACTGATTGCCAAGCTGACCTACGAAACGCTGGAAACGATTGATCAGGGACCGCTCGAAGCGATGACAGCTGTCGGCATGAACCGGATTCAATTGATTGTTTATGGCGTGGTGCCACAACTGGCCGCCCAGTTTACTTCCTATGTACTGTATGCCTTTGAGATTAATGTACGTGCCGCTGCGATTCTCGGATTGGTTGGAGCTGGGGGCATCGGACTGTATTATGAAGCAACACTTGGATTCCTGGAATATGACAAAACGAGTGTAATCATTCTGTTTACCCTTGTCATTGTTCTGATCATTGATTATGTAAGTACTAAGCTGCGGGAGAAATTGTTATGATGAAAAATGAAACAAGCGTAATCCGGCGCAAACCACGGAAGAACCCGCTTCGCTGGGTCATTGTAATCTTGCTTATACTTGTGTACGCTTGGGCACTTGCCGGTGTACCGTTTACCGGTTTGAAGGAAACGGCTGGTCAGATCATGAAGGCAATTGTCGCCGGGATTTTCTCCCCGGATTGGGACTTTGTTTATCTGCCTGAGGGTGAAGATTTGCTGCGAGGATTGCTGGATACACTGGCGATCTCGGTGCTGGGTACCGTCATTTCCGCTGTACTGTGTATCCCGTTTGCGTTCTGGTCTGCCCGAAATATGAGCAGCTTCCGTCCTGTATCGGGTACGGGCAAAATGGTGCTCAGCTTTATCCGTACGTTCCCGGAGATTATTATGGCTTTGCTGTTCATCAAGGCGGTGGGTCCGGGTTCCTTCGCGGGTGTACTCGCCCTTGGGCTGCATTCCATCGGGATGCTTGGTAAACTGTTCGCTGATGAAGTGGAAAATATTGATTATGGTCCTTCTGAAGCGTTGCTCGCTTCTGGGGCGACTCGCATGCAGCAGCTGTGGTTTGCTGTACTGCCACAGGTTTTGCCTGGATTCCTTAACTACACGTTGTATCGGTTCGAGATTAATGTGCGTTCCGCAACCATTCTGGGGGTTATCGGGGCAGGAGGGATCGGTACACCGCTAATCTTTGCACTCAGTACTCGGAACTGGCCGCGAGTAGGGATTATCTTGCTGGGTATTATCGTAATGATCACGATCATTGATCTGATCTCTGGCTACATTCGCAAGAAGCTGGTATAGAGAAGTAAAGGTAAAGTTTGCTAAAGACGAATAAAATAAAGAACATGATGGATAAGTTTCAATCCATTATTGATCTATCGGAAGAGCAGCCCATGCAATAGCAGGTGCTGCTTTTTGTATTTTATAGGAAGTTAATATCAGCAAAATGTTGAGCCCTATATGAAATTACTGTTTTAGAAGTAGACTCATACTATGATACTGTATAGTTATAAATTTAGTAATGGAGGTAAATTGTGAGAAAAAACAATAATGTATTATGGGTGTCTATTTCTATACTTATTTTAATAGTCGCCATGTCTCTCACTGGTTGTTCCAAAATGCAAACAAGAATTAATCTCATGGGAGAGAGTGAACATTGGAGAGGCGAGCTAGATACGACAGTAACAAATGAAAGAGCGGAAAATGGAGAATATACTATATTTTATAAAAAAGATAATTTGGAAGATATTAAAGAATATAAAATTAACATTAATGAAGGAAGAATAATTAGAAAGGAGAGCGATTTAACTTCGAAATCTATAGAGTTCCCTATAACGAGTACAAAAGGTTCAATGGTTAGTAGGAATGAAGACCAAACTATTGTCATTGAGTGGACAGATATGAATGGTAACAATTTTGAAGAGAAACTGATCTTATCAGAAAAATAACCGAAAAAAAACCGAAGCGAGTGCCTGGAGTTGGTCATAGCCCCGTCAAGTAGACAATAAAAAAAGAGAAATTCCATTAAGCGGCGACTTTTTCCCTGAATTCAATCGGGGAGAGGTCGCCGAGTTTGTTTTGGAAACGTTCCTTGTTGTAAAACAAAATATACTCTGTAATTCGGTTCCTTGCTTGCTCCAGATTCTGAGGCTTCTCCAAATACAACTTCTCTGTCTTTAAGTGGGAGAAGAACGACTCAATACATGCATTGTCATAGCAGTTCCCACGCCGAGAATGGCTTCCTGTTAGCTTCTTCTCTTCAAGCAACTTGGCATAGCTCTGTGTTGTATACTGGAACCCCTGGTCGGAATGGAGCAAGGTAGGTCCACATTTTAGTTTCTTCACCGTGTCCATAACGAGTTTTAAGTCATTTCGCTCGGATAGTTCCCAAGCTACAATCTCGTTGTTGTATAGATCCATCACAACCGAGAAATAAGCAAAATCATGCCCAATCCGGACATACGTAATATCCGTCACGAGCTTCTGCAGAGGAGCTGCCGCCGAGAATTCTCTATTTAAGACATTACGGAAAAGAACGGACGGTTTCCGGCCAGCAAATGGACGTTTCTTGCGAATCACGGAACGAATCTGAAGTTCTCTCATTAAGCGGCGTACCTTTTTGTGATTCACCACGAGGCCTTCCTTTCCTAACGCGGTTCGCATACGTTTGTAGCCAAAATAAGGACGAAGCCGGTGAATGCCTAAAATATGTGCTTTTAGATCCGCATCCCGATCTGCTCGTTTCTCTCTGAGGACGATATTCTTCTTCCATTTGTAGTAACCTGCGCGAGAAATTTCAGCAATTTTACACAACCAAACCACAGGTGCCCACTTGCTTATTTCTCGAACGGACTGGCACCGGGTTTCGAAATCCAGCTTCCCTCTCCGTGCAAATTCGGATTGAGCTTTTTTAGATATTCTACCTGCGCTTTCAGATAAGCATTTTCTTCTTCTGCAGTGCTAAAATGTTTCTTCGTCCAACGTCCTCGATAATCCTCAAAACTCTCTCCATTATGGCTTTTCCGTACCCAAGTAATAATCTGGCTCTCACTCTTAATACCAAACTTCTCCATGATCCGACTGTATGTCCAACCTTCTTCCAATCGCAGACGAACAGCCTCTTTCTTCGTTTCTTCACTATATTGATTAAAGGTTTGGCCTTTTTTAGCTGGCATAGCAAAAATCCCCTCCGGTTTTCAGTGTTGAGTTCATTTTAACATGACCTCTTTTTTCACTGTCTACCTTGAGGGGATAATACCAGAGTTCCGGCAAACTTGCTTCGGTTTTTCAATGCTTGGTTAAACGTTAGGCATTCCTTAGTGAGGCCTAGCTTGCTGCTGGCAGAGATACAGCGGATTTCGTTACTTGTACCGTAATCGTTTCAGTGCTTGTCACACCCGCTGCATTGATCAGCTCGGCGCGATACGTGTACGTTCCATTCGCGTGACCGGATACATCTGTCACAGCGCTTTGTGCATTAGGTGTTACTGCGTTCAGTGCTTTGGTATCGATCAGTTGACCATTCTCATAGAGACGGTATTCTGATGCGTTTGTTCCCCACCACAGATTCATCGTCACTTTGTAGTTGCCATCCCCATCCCAATTGTCTTGGGAGAGAACTGCTTTGCCAGGGGCAGCATTCGCAACTTGCACCGTGAGTACTTCACTGCGAGTTGTACCCTTGGAATTCGTCAGCTCAGCTACGTAGGTATAAGTACCGTTAGCTTTACCATTGATCGTTGTTTGGGCCGATTGCGCCGCTGGTGTAGCGTCTGTCAGCTTTTGTGTGTCAATCAGCACGCCATCTTCATACAGCTTATAGCTCGTGCCATTGTCACCCCACCAGAGGTTCATAGTAACGGTATAAGACCCTTCAGAGAGACCGTTGCTGTAACCATTGTTGGATGTAAGCGCCGGCTTACCTGGTGCGCCAACAGCTGGCGTCGAAGGTCCTTCTTCGCCGCCTTCTTCAACGGCTACGAAATCGTTCAAGCTTCTAGGCTTCAGTTGAAATACATCTTTGAAAATAGCGGCAACACCTGTCACGCTGATTTTATCGCCTGCTGCATAAGGGAAGGTCGTTTGCGTTACACCTGTGCGTGTATCCACACGTACATGCGTGCTTGTTCCGTCCGCTGCAACCGCATCGAATTCAAACGAACCTACCGGTGTTGCACTGATGATGTTCTGAACAGTTACTTCTTTCAATTGAACGAGTTGACCCTGGTTTGCAGCCGTAACTGCTGGCACATCAATGGCAGCAGGGATGGAGGCTGTACCCGTTTTCTCGATCGCTACGATATCCGTAAGCTCAAATTCACTATTGTACAGCGCCGTTGCTGCGGTTACTTTAACCACATCTCCAGCGTGGAAGCCGGCAGTACTTTGGAAAACATAAAGGCCACCGGTGGTGTCTTGAAGATAGAAGGATTGTCCACCAAAAGCACCTGGCTCTGTAGTAACTACACCCTCAACTGTAACCGTTGAACCAGCTGCTTTGGTGCGTGCATCAGCAATGCTGATCGTTGCCGGGATTGGTCCTTCTTCTTCCGGAAGCTGCTCAGCCGGAACATTGCCGACGGTAACTGCAGTCGTGATCAGGTTGCTGCCGTTCAGACGCAGACGCAGGCTGGCAGCGCCCGTTGTACCTGATTTAATGCGGACATTCAGGTCTTTGATTGCGCGACCTTTGCTGTCGGAAGTTACGCTAAAGTTGGAGCTATAACCGTACGAAGTCGGCCATGTACCACCTTCATTCTGAATCATGGCGACCTGTGTTCCGCCAGTCAGGTAAATTCCTGCACTGTAACCGGAAACGGTTGTGTTAGCAGGCATGTTCTCTACAACCACACGGATCTGGAAATCCTCCGCATTAGGCAGGGTTTCCTGCTTCACGATGCTGTAGGAAGCGTTCGCGCTTGAAGCTGGTCCACCATAAGAACCTGCTTTGAACGTGGAACGATCATACCACTTGTATCCTGCAGCTGGTGCAGCCCAAGGTTCAGCCTGTGGTTCTGTGGAAGCAGCAGGTTGTTCGAACGGAAGCAATGCTGTTGCATTATCCAGTTGAAGTCCGTTCACTTGAGTCAAGCTAGTGTAATTTTCTTGATTAGCAAGCCAGTTAACGGTATTGACCAGCAATTTGCCGTCATCAACTTCTTTGAAGCCGTCATACGTTGTTTTGCGAGCGCCAGTCTCTTCGCGAAGATACTTCGGTGAAGCATCTTCAACCAGAGAGGAATCTCCGATAAACGCTGCTTTACCTGCACCCAGCTTGGACACGGCTACGTAAGGACCTTCCTCAACTCCACCGCCATTGTATACGCCCTGGTCAACAGCGTTCGGCCAAGCGTCATTCGTTTTCGGCAGGTACACAATACCTTTAGCCTTTGTTGGATCGGTGATCGCAAGAGTGGACCCTGCGTGCATGGCTACCGCAGATACACCTTCTGTAATGCCAAATGCCTGTCCAGCAGGCACAATGTTAGTAGCATTAATATCGCCTAATGCGTTGTAACGGAAGCGTACTCCGAAATTATCGGACAGCCAGTCCGTGCTGGTTACATTTTGCATAGCCTCAGAGTTACGCTCCTCTGTGCTCATGCCTTTGGCTGGATCTTCGAATGCGCCACGACGATAGCCGTTAATCGCTTCAGAACCGTCCCAGCGGTTTTTGTTACGGTCAGCATTGTAGTGATCTCCAATGAAGAATATGCTGCCGCCTTTTTCTACATACTCTTTCAAGGCTGCCTGTTCTGTCGTTTTGAAGGGAACATTGGGTTCAGCAATGACAAACACGTTATATTCTTTCAGATCGTCATAGGTAAAAGGAGACGTCTTGCGCAGTTCCTTTACATAATATCCATCATTCGCGAGTGCATTGCCGAAGTCTGAGAAGCCTCCGTCAATGACCCAGTCAGCTGCTCCAGCTGTCTGTGCATGAGTATTGTCGAACAATACTTTCTTGCCTGCATTTCCGTTAACAACCTTTGCCTGAATGAACGGTGCAGGGTCTGTTGCCCATTCGGCCTGAACCGATGCATCTCCATTCCACAATCCAATCTGAAGCGGCAATGCCATGGACAATGCCAGGAGTGATTTTACCCATACTCCTCGCATACGTGTCAATTTACCCAACCAAATCCCTCCCAAATATTAGTTGAAACATGAGTTCGTCCATATTCTAACACACCAAAATCTCACATAGTCATAACAATTTGTAAAAACGAACTCGACTTTTGTAAAAATGAGTCCTTTGTCATGCTCCATCTAACAAATTTTGATACTTTCTAACATCAGATGTTGATTTCACGTCATTTCTGCTCATGAAAAAAAGCCATCTCTTATGAGATGACTTTGGCCCGAATGCGATTGACGGCATGGAATACCGAGGATTTGATCATGCCTTCACTACGGTTAACGAGCTGGGCGGTTTCTTTGATGCTGTACCCGTGAATCACGCGTAATTCAAGAATTTTGCGATGCTCTGTATTGTTAATGATCGACACAAGGTCGTTAACACCTTCAGAGATCTCCAATTCGGATGTATCACAGTGATACGTTTGCATCTCCAACTTACTGTCCCGCTTCAGTGTACGGGTCCGCTTGCGGAATGTATCCATGGCGAGGTTACGGGCAATTCTTTTGAGGTAGTAGAGAAGTCGTTCTTCCGGAATGTCTGCCGATACATTCATCATTCGAATGAAACACTCCTGCGTGAGATCCTCTGCATCCTGTTGATTTTTGACGATCTGAGATAGATACCGTGTCACTTCTGATTTATAGTTTACATAAGCATCATGAATGGTTGTTTTGTTCACGTGATGTTTTCCCCTTTGGATACCGATCTGGCTTTGTCCGGTCTGGTTTGTTCTCTGTGTTCCAAGTATATCGGGATGATGTTTCCAAAGACGCCAGACTTGTATCCGAGTTGTAACATTTCCGGTGAACCTCTGTTCAATCCTAGAGCAGAGATACAGAATATAAGGCAGATGAAATTCATAGAGCAGGGAGATTAAGATTCATCATGAGACCGAAACAGATTTTGATTATTGAAGACGAAGAGTCCATTCGCGACATCCTATCCTATTCTTTGCGTAAGGAAGGATTTGAGATGACCGAAGCAGCAACAGGCAGAGAGGGCTTGGATCTGCTCAGGGAGTCCAGACCAGACTTGATCCTGCTCGACCTGATGCTGCCGGACATGAGCGGGTTCGATGTATGCAGACAACTTTCCGTGAATTCGAAGATTCCTGTAATTATGATTACGGCGAAGTCCGATATGCTGGACAAGGTGCTCGGCATGGAGCTGGGGGCGGACGATTATATTACCAAGCCATTCGACATTCGTGAGGTAGTTGTGCGCATTCGGGCCATTTTCCGCCGGATTGATCTAATCAGCGAGACGCTGGAGAATCAGTCTTATGAAGTGGTACGGCTTGGCAGACATATTGAGATCCGCAAGGATGAGCGTGAAGTCTGGAAAGATGGGGAACGCGCCGGACTGACCAATAAGGAGTATGATCTGCTCTTATATTTGGTCAACCATCACCGCAAAGTACATACAAGGTCCGAGTTGCTGGATAAAGTGTGGGGATTTGATTTTCCCGGAGATACCCGGACGGTAGACATTCATATTCAGCGTATCCGCAAGAAGCTGGATAGCGGGGAGCAGGGGATTTCACTTATTGAGACGGTCTTCGGCGTGGGTTACAAACTGAATATTCAGGTGCATACATGAAGTGGACGATCCAGTTCAAAATGGTCGTTCTTTTCTCGGTCATCGTATTTATTGGTTTTTCGGCCTTGCTCATTATTTCGAATAAAGTGGGTGAGGAGAACATGTACAGGGAAGTGCAGGAGGACATGGTGCAATCCAAAAAAAATCTGGATATCGCGCTCAATCAATACTTCCTGATTCATAATAAACGGATTAGTGAGGACTCCCTGGGAACAGGGAATCGGGACCTCGCAGAACAGATCGGCTCCGCAGTAGGCGGCAAGGTCATAGTCTATCGGTCTGATGGCACTCCGTTTAGCAACGTGGGTGCGGAGGCGAAGCTGGCTGCTGCTCAAACCTCTGATCTACAGGCTGCCATGAAATCAAAGATCGCCTATACAACCGTGGTGGACAAAGGCAGAGTAACAGGGAATCTGTCCTTTCCTGTGCTGTTGGAGGGGAGCATCCTTGGCATTATCCAGCTGGAAAGGGATTATACGGATCTGTTCAAACGGCATCTGCGATTTCAGAACACCATCAAGGGCTTTGCAGCCGTCATTTTTGTGTTTGTTTTCATTGGATCTGTCTTTATTTCACGCCAGATTACGAAGCCGATTCGTGTGCTGACAAAACGTTCAGCCGAAGTTGCACAAGGCAGCCTGAATGCAGACATCCAGATCTCCACGAAGGATGAGATTGGAGAGCTGGCTTCCAGCTTTACGGTCATGATTGCTCGGGTAAAGGAGCAGATTGACGTGATTGAGAGAGAACGGGATGAGGTCAAGCATTTACAGGCACGCAACAAGGTTTTTTTTGACAATGTGACGCATGAATTAAAGACACCACTGACCACGATACTGGGGTATGCCCAGATTTTGCGGGATAATGGATTTACGGATCAAGTGTTCTTCGACAAAGGGTTGAAATATATTATCAACGAGAGCCAACGCCTCAACGTCATGGTTGCGGATATCCTGGAAGTGACCGTATCGTCCACACCGATTCAGACCTTCCGTTTTGAGCGGGTGAATGTATCGAATATTATTCGGGAAGCCTGCGAAGACATGTCCATCAAGGCGGGCAAGTACAATATTGGCATTCGCTATGAGCTGGAAGAATTGCTGTATGTCCAGGGGGACTGGAATAAGCTCAAGGAAGTTTTTTTGAATGTGCTGGATAACTCGGTCAAATACGGGAATGTGAATTCCATCATTCAGGTCCAATCGTTTCGGCTGGGGGATTCGGTAGCCATACTGATTCGTGATGAAGGAGAAGGCATTCCGGAGGAAGCGCTTAAGCATGTATTTGAACCCTTTTACCGGGATAACGGGATGAACAGGACAGAGAAGGGAAGCGCCGGGCTGGGCTTGTCAATTGTGAAAAACACGGTGGAGCAGCATGGGGGAACGGTGGAAATGAAGAGTATATTGAACAAGGGAACACAGGTGAATATCAGTCTGCCTGGAGAATCGGACGTATGAAGAAACGAGGATTTTGGAGCAGATATCGTGATATGCTTATGTTATCCGGTTTGCTGATTGTATTTGTCGGAGGTATCTTTGGCATTGGTAGTCTGTTCAGCATTGGACATGGGAAGCCCAGAACCGTCATTCTGCCGGATAAACAGTTCAACAGCCGCCTCGCCCCGCCGCCAAGCAGCACCATTCAGATTGAGTCGGCTACCAAGCTGCCCAATGACTTTGCCATTTATGATTTTGAGGTAGCTGATCCCAACACGGTCATATTGAATCGGCCGGACCGTTCCTATACCGGGATCAAGCTGTCACAGCTGCATATGGATGATAATCTCTTGAAGGACATCGCCACGAATACAGAGTATGGGATTACTTTGAGTCCGGATCAGAGCAAGCTGATTTATTCCCAATACCGATCGACTCAGGCGCAGAAGACAACCTATGAATATGATTTGAAAACAGGAGAACATCTCAAGCTGAAGAATGACAACTCCTATTCACGCGTCTTTGTAGGTAATGAATCCTACATCGGATATGATGACCTGGTGTTCAACATGGTGGAGCTAAAGTCAGGAAAGAAACATGAATTGTACAGTTATGATGAGTTAGTTGCCAAGGTCGCACAGACGAGCAACATTTCCAGTCCGGATGATACCCTGATTATGCTGGATTCATATGAGATTAGCCGGGATTTATCACGGGTGTATGTGCTGGTTAAACTGAAAGAAAATTACGCGGTCTATAGCTTCTCTCTGAACGACAAAAATGATATCACTGCATACACCCCTGCCCAGGATATACAGCAGTTTAAGGTTTTGAAGAATGGGGACATGCTGATTCAGGGCATGATCAACAACGAACAGGGATTGTACAGATATCGAGCGGATACCAAGAAGTTTGAGCTGCTGGTCAAAGGGCCCATCTGGAGCTTCGATCTGGATGAGGAGGAGTCCCGCATTGCCTATTTTTTGACACTCGAAGGACAGAAGAATGAGGTGCACATTGCCTATCTGAATGACCGGAAGCTGGGGTCCGATACGGTTATCTACCGGAATATTGATTACTTTATCAAGTTGAAATGGAATGACAGCAATCTCTTTGTTGTCGGGAGCTCTATGGAAAAAAGCGAGTTATATCGGTTTAGCTTCCGAGCTTGGTAAAGATGTGAATATGGAATGCTCAGAAATTAGGCCCTATGGAATGAAGTCGCTATGTTAAGGACTGAACCCATAGGGTCTTTTTGTGATTTGAACATGTTGCATAAATCCAAAGAAGGCCTTTCAATCCAATGCAGCTAAAGGCTGATTTTACAAATTGGATACAAGTCCAGATTGGACCGATACATCTGATGGCTATAATTACCTCTATTACATCGATGAGAGGAAGCCGGATTCATGCTGCGAGTTGAACAGGTATCACACACGTTCCGCAATGCACAAGGGATTGTTCCCGTATTGCAGGACATTAACATATCCGTGGGTAAGGGTGAGATGGTTGCACTGCTGGGAAGCTCCGGTTCAGGCAAATCGACGTTATTGCATCTGATGGCAGGTCTGATGAAGCCGGACACAGGCAAGATCCTTATTGCAGATCAGGATATTGTGCGTATGAGTGAGAACCGACTGGCGGAATTCCGCCGGACACATATTGGCTTTATTTTTCAGGCGTATGAGCTGCTGGCGAACCTGACAATTCGGGAAAATGTGGAGCTGCCGCTCGTATTTCAGGGCATTCGCCCATCACGGCGTAAGCAAAAGGCGATGCACCTGCTGGAACAGGTTGGCCTTGTCGGCAAGTCCGAATTATTCCCTTCCCAGCTATCAGGAGGGCAGCAGCAGCGCGTCAGCATTGCGCGTTCACTGATTACGGAGCCGTCCGTCATATTCGCGGACGAGCCTACCGGGAACCTGGATACCCGAACGGAGGAAGAGATTATTTCCATTTTGCAACAGCTGAATCGGGAGATGCATACAACATTCGTTATTGTCACGCATGAGGCTGAAGTGGCGGAGCAGATGCAGGTTGTCATTACATTGCAGGACGGATGCTTGGTGGAGAGCGGCCAGTCCAAGGCAGTAGAGCAAGGAGAGCGGTTGTGAGAGTTCTGGATGTGTTGCGAATGTCATGGGGACAGATTGTGCGCAGAAAGGTGGTTACTCTTCTGTGCATGATTGGCCTGTCCATCGGCTGTGCGGCCATGATTATCGCGTTAAGCGTGGGGCAGTCGGTACAGGTCTATGGTGAGAAAACGTTAAACGAGAATTACAAAATGGATGAGATTACAGTATCCCCCAATGAGGGAATCGGTTCGGGCGGAAGCAATGGGCAGACGTCCACCTTCGAACGAGGAGCGCTGACGGCTCGGAAAATCGATATTATTTCCAGCCTTCCGCATGTCGTCGCCGTTGCTCCGATGCTGAAGCTGGATATGCTGGAGATGGCTACATTGGATGGCAAAAGCTCCAATGTGGAAGTTATCGGTACAGAGCTTGGATCATTGAGCCGTTTCGGCTACCGTTTTGACAAAGGCGGGGCATCGGGGATCAGCGGAGCCGCTATTGTGAATTACGGTGCAACCTTCGGACTTGTGGACGCCGAGGTGATCCGCGAACTGAACAACAAGCTCATGGAGGATTCGTTTAATGACGAGTTTCTACAGCAATACATGGCGTTGATGTCTACCCAAACCGAGCTGTTTCAGGCACAGTTTAACCTGAAATATCAGGACATGAATGATTTGTCCAAAGCCAAAACAAGCTCCCCTTTGCGAGTGACGGGTGTACTGAAGGTGCCTGGCGGCATGAGTGAGAACAATGCCATGTATGACAAAAAGGTCTATGTTTCCCTCGAAACCGCCCGAATGCTCGCTGAACAGTTCCAGAGCAGTCAAGCACAGGCCGCGGCAGCAGGACGGTTGAACTCGGCGCTCGTGAAGGTAGAGGACAAGAAGTATGTGGCACAGGTGCAGGAGCAGATTCAGAAGCTGACGCTGATGACAGACAGCAATCTGTATCAGGAGCAGGCGATGAAGGAACAGCTTGGCATGTACCAGAAGGCCGCTATGGGCATAGGGATATTCGTTATGCTGCTAGCTTCTCTATCCATTATCGTTGCGATGATCATGTCCACACATCAGCGCCGCAAACAGATTGGCGTCATGAAGGTGCTGGGAGCCAATCTGTGGCAGATCAGGCAGATGTTCATTACTGAAGCTGCTGTACTTGGAGTGTTGGGCGGCATTGTTGGTGTCTTCATCGCTTACGGAGCCATTCAGGGGGTAAATGGACTACTCCAAGGACAAATCTCGATGGAGGCAAGCACACCTCTCCAAGTAGTTATTGAGACGTCGGCCCTGCCTGCTGGTATAGCGTTTGCGGTGTTGACCGGAGTACTCTCGGGAATCTATCCGGCGATTAGCGCCTCGCGTACAAATGCGTTGCAGGTAATTAAATCGGCATAAATATAAAGCAGAGATACAGGAAAGCACAGTTTAGGGATTTAAGGATTTAACAGACGGAAATCACCAGACAGATTCAATGAAGGGACATACGGCAATGAAGAATTCGGCAATAGGCAAATGGATAAAGAGAATCATCATGATCGGACTGCTCGCAGGCGCTGGATATTTTCTGTACCAGCAATATAAACCGGTACCCGAAGCGCCCATCGAGGCTCCGCAGCCCATTACATTTGGAGTCACACAGGAGACGATCACGCAGGAAATTCAGGTCAAAGGCAAGTCGGCTTATGCCAAACAGACGGATGTGTACGCTCCTTTTGCCTCGAAGATAAAGCAGTGGAATGTGGAGAATGGGGAGCCCATTCACAAGGGAGCCGTCATGTTCTCGCTTGATTCGAAAGCATTGCAGACGGAAGTGCAGCAGTTGGAGACCGATATTGAGAAATCGAGGCTGGAAGCTCAATTGAATGAGATTGGTCTTACTCAGGGAGAGGGTCCCGAGCAATTGGGGGTTACTGAAGAAGAACGGAAGAAAGCCTTCGCCGAGCGGGAAACAAAACGACTGACCAACGAAATGAACAAGGAATCCATCGCTGTGAAGGAGCAGGAGGTTCAGGCCAAGAAAGCGGTCATGGGTTTATCCACCGTGTACGCGCCGGTATCCGGTGTGTTTCTGATGAACGATACGGAGACCAAGACACGTATGGTGAGCGAAGGTCAGTATGTGGGTACCATTGTGGACACAGGCAAATTACAATTTGTGGCGGCCATTAGCGAGCAGGAGCTATTCAAAATCCAAACAGGCATGCCTGTAAGTGTACATATGACGGGAAATAAGGAGGTTCCGTTAACCGGAAAGGTCAGCAAAATCTCCAAGTTTGCCAAAAAGGGAACGGAAACAGATCTGAAGCAGCCTTCCCAATTCGATATTGTCATTGATCTGAAGCCAAACGCCAAGCTGATCGGTGGATTAAGTCTAGAGGGCAAGATTGAAACGCTGCGCAAGGAGAAAGCGACGGTCGTTCCCACGCTGGCGGTCATGCGAGATCAGGATACGGCATATGTGATGCTGGATCAGGGCAACGGGCAATATGTACAGCAGACGATTCAAACAGGCATCGAGACAGATGACAAGACTGAAGTATTGAACGGCTTGAAACCAGGAGATATTGTTGTGCTTCCATAAAAAAATAGCATGAGAATATGCTATGTCAATTAGCTCATTACGGGGGGGTTAAGCCCGTGATGAGCCTTGTTTATGGCTTGGGGAGGCACATCTCAGAATTCCTGCCCGCTTTATGGAATTAAATATAATAAAATTTAATAAATTCAATTTACAGTAATATTTACATGGAGTATAATCGATTCATAAGGAGGTGGACACGCGATGTGAGGTTTGTATCGAGGGTAAGCCTTTTTTTAAAACCTCTAAAAGTAAGCGCTTACTTTAATTAAGTCAGAGCAATGCCTTGAAATCCGTTCACCAAAGATTACCCGCACACACCTACAGATGTTATCCCCCTTGCTTTGTCCCTTAACCTCAGTGTAAGACACCATTTCTGTTTCTTGTTTCACACCTTATTGTTGTTGACCTGGCTTGTCCCAATTGAACTACATTCATGGAGGTGAAGTCCCTACAGCTCATCCATACGTTCTCTACCGTGCATAGCATCTTGCCGACACAGAGGATCAGACATGAGTATATACCCAATCCAAGTACAGGAAAGGTGGAACCCTAATGACTAAATCGAAAACCTTATCGAAAGGCGGAAAGGTGCTTCGCAGAAGTGTAAAACAAATGCTGGCAGCAACGCTGCTCGCGGCGGGCATTTTCCCGGGCATGGCTCCAGGAGTGAGTCAGGCGGCTGAAGCGCATGTGGATAATCCGTTTGTCGGAGCTACGTCGTATTTAAACCAGGATTATTCCGCTCTCGTGGATACGTCCATTGCTCTCACCAGTGATGCAGCGTTAAAAGCCAAGATGGAAACGGTGAAATCCTATCCAACGGCAGTCTGGATCGACCGTATTGCTGCCATTAATGGTGGAACAGACAATGCCGGACGCAAAAGTGTGGAGCAGCATCTGGATGCCGCCTTGGCACAAAAGAAGTCAGGTACTCCAATTACCGCTTCATTCGTTATTTACAACTTACCTGGGCGGGATTGTCATGCCCTTGCATCCAATGGTGAACTTCCACTAACACAGGCGGCACTGCAGACTTATAAAAATGATTATATCAATGTAATTGCCGATATTTTTGCAAAGCCCAAGTATCAGGACATTCGCATCATCGCTATCATCGAGCCGGACAGTCTGCCCAATCTGGTAACCAATCTCAGTACACCAGCTTGTGCCCAGGCGAGTTCAACAGGCATCTATGAAGCTGGCGTGAAATACGCATTGGAAAAGCTGCATGCCATTCCGAATGTGTATAACTACCTGGATATTGGTCACTCCGGCTGGCTTGGTTGGGATAACAACCGTACAGGCGCAATCTCGCTGTATACCAGCGTTGTCCAAGGAACAGCAGCAGGTCTGAATAGCGCCGATGGCTTCATTACGAACACAGCGAACAGCACACCGCTGAATGAACCGAATCTGCCTATTCCGGATCTGAATATTGGCGGACAACCGATCAAGTCTTCCAAGTTTTATGAGTGGAACCCTTACTTTGACGAAACCGATTTCACTGCGGCACTGTATAGCGGATTTGTACAAGCTGGCTGGCCGGCCAGCACGGGCTTCCTCATTGATACCAGCCGTAATGGATGGGGCGGGGTGAATCGTCCAACGTCTGCCACAGGCAGTGATATTAACACGTACGTGAACTCCGGGCGTGTGGATAAGCGCGATCACCGGGGGAACTGGTGTAATAACAGTGGAGCAGGCATAGGTGAAGCACCTAAAGCTGCACCAGGACCAGCCCATCTGGATGCCTATGTATGGGTCAAACCTCCAGGGGAGTCTGATGGCTCCAGCTCGGAAATTCCGAACAACGAAGGAAAAGGCTTCGACCGGATGTGTGATCCAACCTTTACAACTCGTGATGGTGTATTGACGGGTGCACTGCCTAACGCACCAGTGTCGGGTCACTGGTTCCATGACCAATTCGTCATGCTGGTGCAAAACTCATTCCCTGTTCTTCCAGCCAGCACTGGTGGAGGGGGTGGAACGACAGCTCCAGCAGCTCCGGCAACACTGTCTGCGACAGCAGGCAACGCACAGGTTTCCCTGAGCTGGACAGCCTCCACAGGTGCGACCAGTTATAACGTGAAACGGGCGTTGAGTGCGTCGGGTCCATTCACTACGGTTGCTGCGGGCGTGACAGGCACATCGTATGCCAACACAGGTCTGATCAATGGTACAACCTACTATTATGTGGTTAGTGCCGTGAATGCTGCGGGTGAGAGTGTGAATTCGGCTGTAAAAAGTGCGGTACCAGTAGCAGGTGTGACTGCCCCTGCTGCACCAACAGCGCTGACAGCTACGGCAGGCAATGCTCAAATCAGCTTGACCTGGGCGGCTTCGGCAGGAGCGACAGGTTATAACGTGAAACGGGCGTTGAGTGCATCGGGTCCATTCACTACGGTTGCTGCCAATGTGAGCGGCACATCCTACACCAATACGGGTCTGACCAATGGAACGACCTATCATTATGTGGTTAGTGCCGTGAACGCTGCCGGGGAAAGTGTCAATTCTGCCGCAGCTTCTGCAACACCGCAAAGTGTAGTTGTTCCAACCAGTGATCTGGTTCTGCAATATCGTGCGGGAGATACGAACGCGGCAGATAACCAAATCAAACCGTACTTCAACATCAAAAACGTAGGTAACACGGCTGTAAATCTGAGTGATCTGAAAATCCGTTATTACTTCTCCAAAGAAGGTACCGCAGCCATGGACTCTGCTGTCGATTACGCTCAAGTTGGCGGAGCCAACATCCAGCGCACGTTCACCGATTCCTATGTGGAGCTGAGCTTCACTTCTGGAGCAGGTGCGATCCAGGCAGGTGGACAGTCGGGGGATATCCAGCTCCGCATGTACAAAACGGACTGGAGCAACTTAGATGAAACCAATGATTATTCCTACGATCCAACCAAAACATCCTATCAGGACTGGAACAAGGTGACCCTCTACAAAGGCGGTACCCTGGTCTGGGGCATTGAGCCTTAAAAGGAGCGAATACAAAACAGGGGCGTTTCCCAGTCATGAACATGACTGGGGAACGTCCCTTTTTTCAATTTTAACGAATGGAGTGCGTCTTATTTCGTGTAATGGAGCTGGTGCAGTGTTTTAACGAATCGTATACACGTTATTACCAGGTTTTCACCCTGTGTTCACTCTGTTTCGATGGTTTTTACCAGATAACGTTACTGGAGTTCGTTAGACTTTCTATAGCCCGTTAATCTTCTGAATAAGGTGTGCTCGTATCGTTAGAGACCTGAACAACACTGAATATTGATCGTTTTGGACGGATATTTGCCTATGTCACAGCAGGTGGGATGTCTATAATAATACCCGATGGGCAGGATGAAGCTGCTCTAATGGAGAGGGAATGGAAGGGGGACGGAGTCAAAGAAGTCTGTTCAGGAGAGCTATTCATTTATATTTTTGTAAGCGCATTCAGTAAAATTTGAAGGATATGAACGTCTGTATGGATTGACGGATGTCGCAACGATCCAAGCACAGCCATAAGCATCACCCATTCTGTCTCAAGGAGAGTGAAGGTCGATGAAATCCAAAATAACAGCGCCGATACATAAGGGATCGGTTTCAGGTATGCACTCCAATCGCAGGAAGGTGCGTATGCCATTTGCAGCCAAAATGCTGTCTTCGGCACTAAGCGTTGCTTTGCTCGTTGCGGGAACAGCGGGTGCGAGCGGAGCAGCAGCTTCCAGTGAGAACAGCGCGGCAGAGGCCAGCGTGCAGTCACACAAGGGAGGGAGTTCTTTGAAAGAAATTCAGCTTGAGTATCTTGATCGCGGTCTGGTTGCGGCGTCTACTTCCGAGGGTGTTTTTCTCAGTTGGAGGTTGCTTGGTGACGAGGCCACAGGTTATAGCGATAAAGGTCTGACAGGCACGGATTTCAATGTATATCGGGATGGCAAGAAGATTGCTACGGTCACCGACAGCACCAACTATCTTGATGCCGCAGGCAAATCGTCGTCCCGTTATGAAGTGGCAGCGGTAAGCAAGAAGGGCAAGGAGAGTAAACACAGTGCATCCGTCAAACCTTGGGCGAACGGCTACGTCGATATTCCTTTGCAAAAACCGGCCGATGGTGTGACGCCAGTGGGAGAAGCCTACTCGTATTCTGCGAATGACATGAGTGTGGGCGATGTGGACGGGGACGGTCAGTATGAGTTTTTTGTAAAATGGGACCCTTCTAACTCCAAGGATGTCTCGCAAAAAGGCTACACCGGTAAAACGTACGTGGATTGTTACACGCTGGACGGACAATTGTTGTACCGGATCGATCTCGGGGTTAACATCCGTTCGGGTGCTCATTATACACAGATGCTCGTTTATGATTTTGACGGGGATGGCAAGGCCGAGATGATGTTCAAGACTGCACCAGGAACCAAGATCATCCAATATAACAAAAAAGGAAAGGTCACTTCCGAAAAATACATCACCCTTCCGAAGCAGGATCGTAAGGCAGGATACTCCAACGAAGATGATTACCGTTTAAGTGCAGATGGCTACTATGATCATGTCGTGGATATGTTCAAAAACTGGCATAAACATGAAGAGGTTGTGAAGGGCAACTGGCCTGCTACGTTGGAGGAAGCTTTTGGGATTGAGAAAAAGTATAGTTATCCATTGTCTCAGAAGGATGCTGAGAGCTTGGCCGATTACTTCATTGATGTGTATGCACCAAGCCGCAGTGACAAGAATGAGCTGCGCAAGTTCGAAGGTTTTATCGTCGATGGACCTGAGTATGTAACGGTGTTCGAAGGAGAGTCGGGCAAAGAGCTGGAGACCATTCCTTATGAGCCTGGACGGCAGGACGATGGGTTGATGTGGGGCGATTACGCAATGGCGCGTATTGAACCGGCGAACCGGGTAGATCGTTTCTTGGCAGGCGTGGCATATCTTGATGGGAAGAAACCGTCTGCGGTCTTTGCACGCGGGTACTACACACGTTCGACCATGGTCGCCTACAACTGGGATGGTAAAAAGCTCAAGCGTGAATGGAAAGTGGACAGTGGCTGGACGCCAATGAAGAACCCGTTCAATGACGGTCCGCATGGAGTGGACGGTACAGATCCGGTGTATGGCTCAATTACAACACAAGGCGCGCACTATTTCAGTGTCGCTGATGTGGATGGAGACGGTAAACAGGAGATTGTGTACGGCTCAGCCACGATTGATCATGATGGCAGTGTGTTGTACAGCTCCAAGGACCTGATGCCAGCGGAGAGTGCTGCTCCGGGAACGATTGCACGTCTGGGGCATGGGGATGCGCTTCATGTAGCGGATATTGATCCGGATCGTCCGGGGCTGGAGATCTTCATGGTGCATGAGGGTGGCCCTTGGGCACCATACGGATATTCCCTGCGGGATGCGAAGACTGGGGAAGTGATCTATGGCGGGTACACGGGCAAAGATACCGGACGTGGCATGATCGGTGATGTGGACCCGACCCGCCGCGGATTGGAGACATGGGCTGTGGGACTGTGGACGGCCAGCGGTGAGAAAATAAGCGATAAGGCTCCCGGCACGAATATGAATATTCGCTGGGCCGCTGATATGACAACTCAAATCGTGGATGGTGCCATTAATGTCACGCCTACGATTAAGGATTGGAATCGGGGCACGCTGCTGACCGCGAACGGCACGTTGACCAACAATTATACCAAGGGTACGCCATCTCTCGTAGCCGATATCTTCGGTGACTGGCGGGAAGAGATGCTGGTGAGAACCGAGGACAGCTCGGCGATCCGCATCTACCTGAGCACCGAGAAGACCGATCGCAGACTATACACGCTGATGCATGACGCCATGTATCGTGTCGGCATTGCTGGACAGAACAGTGGATACAATCAGCCGTCCTACCCATCCTTCTACATGGCATCGGATATCGATTGGTCGAAAGTTACGCTGCCCAAGTTCCACACGCCCAAGTCGGGTAAGGGTGAAAAGTGAGAAGTAATAGGCGATAGGTTTTCAAAAGTATTATTTCTTTATAGGAAGTGTTTACTATTGTATTAAAGTGAAGCTCTGGAGTAGCCTCAGTGCGTTTAGGCGTACGGGAGGTTACCCGGAGTTTTTTGATATGGCTAAACGAAGCAACAGACGGCATCATCATTTCAAATGTGCTACGGATGCAAAATCTTGAATGGTGTACTTTCCGTTTTCATGAATCAATGTGGTGATGGAGCATTCGGGAATCAGTTGACTTTGCATGGCGATAAAATTAGGATGCCAGACGTTAAGTTCAAGCTCTGGGAATGTGTTTACTAGAAAATCCGTAATTAACCCGCCATGAGTAACGATAACGATATGGCTATCTGGTGGCTCTACAGTCGTCAATTCCGCTAGGAAAGAGGCCAGACGTTCGCCAGCCTGCTTAGAGGAATCACCCACGGGTGGGAGGTAGTCTGGTTCAATTGTACATCTGTCCCACATCGCGATGAATTCTTCAAAGGTTTGTTCAGGCAGGTCACCCCAGTTGGCGCGTTCCCGCAGACGCGGGTCTTCCATCACTGTAACGTTTGTTTGGTGAGCAATATGCGCCGCAGTGTCGATCGCTCTTTGAAGTGGGCTTGCAATGATCTTGGTGACAGATACGTTAGCTAAACGAAGTGCTGTCGACTTAGCTTGTACAACTCCCTCGGATGTGATGGGAACATCACCGATGCGCTTTTCTTTTAATGCATGCCTCACCAGAAAAAATGTAGTTTTCATAGTCTCACTACCTCCTCGTTATAGATTAGATTAGATAAAATAAAATTGATTAGATTTATAACTAATTATATGTTTATCTAATTTATAATCGCAATGATTTTTCAATTACATGGTGAAATACATCGCCGAGACTTGCTACAATGGAGAAAAGTGAGGATCGTTGCAGCAACGGAGGTGCAGGCATTGGAAGCAAAACATTGGACAGGCAGTCTGTTTCAGGAGAAACTGCGCATGGAGGATTATGGACCACGTTTCTACGCGTATTATTACAAGCAATGGGACAACTACCAGATGTCCTATCACGATCATGATTCCACGGAGATCATGTATATTATTTCGGGAATGTGCCGGGTCGATGTACAGATGGCGGATGGCAGCTCGGAACAGGCAGTATTAAAAAAAGGGCAGTTCATTCTGCTGGACGCGGGGGTTCCACACCGTTTGCTGGTGGAGGATGGCGTCCCGTGCCGCATGCTCAATGTGGAATTTGGAGTTTCCAGATCGCAGCCAGGCCAGCCTTCCATTCGCCAGCTCGCACTGGAAGAGGAGGAAGTCCATGCTTTTCTAGCACAAGCCACGCCTTATCTGGTTTTGCCTGACCCGGAAGAGGTGTACCACATTATGAAAAGCCTGGTGCTGGAGCTGGATCAGCGTGGACTGATGGAGCAGGGACGGTCTTCTGCACCTATGCCGATCATCCCGTCGGAAGAACGCTCGCATCATCGCGAAGCCCGTGATCTGAAGTCGCCTGAGCAAGGTACGCTGGTACGCACGTTGTTTATCCAACTGCTGGTGCGGGTCGCACGACTTCGCGGGGAAATCAACCGAAGTACGCTGGATCAGACGGAGCTGTACGTGAAACGTACGATTGAATTCATGCATCACAATATGGATCGCAATATTCAAATGAAGGATATCGCGGCAGCGGTGAATCTACATCCAGGCTATTTGCACCGTATTTTTCGCCAGCACACGGATCGCACGCCTACCGATTATCTCACGATGGTGCGAATGGAAAAGGCGAAGATGCTGCTGCAACAGACCGATATTCCAATCTCCGAAATTTCCGATTACGTGGGCGTGGGGAGCAGACAATATTTTCATATGTTATTCAAGAAATATACAGGTCGAACTCCGGTTGAATTCCGTTCCTCGATGGAGCGACATGTCAGTCATTATCCACTGGAATAATAGGGGGGATAGATACTCTGTTTTTATCTGAGCAGGATAGGGTTGATGATCTTCGGACACAAAAGTGAGGATTTTTGACAGCTACTTCGTGAACTGGTCATGATTTTGATAACGCTTCCTTATGTACCGTTGTTACAATGATTTCATCAGGCAACTTCAATTCAATTGCAAGTGTTACTGAATGAAGTCATTAACCGAAGCCAATCGTTTCGGATTACGGGAGGAACTGTGCATGTCGTTTAAAGTGGCATTTATCGGGGCGGGCAGTATCGGATTTACGCGGGGGTTGCTGCGGGATTTGCTCGCGGTACCGGAATTCAACAATATAGAGATTGCGTTCTGTGATATCAATCAGCACAATCTGGACATGGTTACCGAGCTGTGTCAGCGCGATATTCGCGAGAATGGACTGAATATTCAGATTCAGCCGACAACAGACCGGAGAGAAGCGCTCAAGGATGCGAAGTATGTGCTGTGTACAATCCGTGTGGGAGGGTTGGAAGCTTTTGCAACCGATGTAGATATTCCGCTCAAATATGGGGTAGATCAATGTGTCGGCGATACATTGTGTGCAGGTGGGATTATGTACGGACAGCGTGGAATTGCCGAAATGCTCGACATCTGTAAAGATATTCGTGAACAAAGCACACCGGATGTGCTGCTCCTCAATTATTCCAACCCGATGGCTATGCTGACATGGGCCTGCAACAAGTATGGCGGTGTTCGCACGATTGGACTATGTCACGGGGTACAGCATGGGCATCACCAGATTGCAGAAGCATTTGGATTGAAAATGAATGAAGTGGATATCGTATGCGCCGGAATTAATCATCAGACCTGGTACATCAAGGCATCCCATGAAGGTAAAGACCTTACGGGTGATTTGCTCGAAGCCTTCGAGAAACATCCAGAGTATAGCCGTACCGAGAAAGTGCGGATTGATATGTTGCGCCGATTTGGTTATTACAGCACGGAATCGAATGGTCACCTTAGCGAATATGTGCCTTGGTACCGCAAACGTCCGGAAGAGATCAAGGAATGGATTGATCTGGGCAACTGGATTAACGGCGAGACAGGTGGGTATTTGCGTGTGTGTACAGAGGGCAGAAATTGGTTTGAGACTGATTTCCCGAACTGGATGAAGGATGAGCCGATGCAATTTGCCCCGGAAAAACGAGGCGGAGAACATGGTTCCTACATTATAGAAGGATTGGAGACGGGACGCGTATACCGCGGACACTTCAATACCGTCAATAACGGTGTGATCTCCAATCTACCTGATGATGCGATCATTGAAGCACCGGGATATGTGGATCGCAACGGCATTTCGATGCCGTATGTAGGCGACCTGCCACTCGGCCCGGCTGCCGTGTGTAACGTAAGCATTTCCGTACAACGGCTTGCGGTTGAAGCTGCGGTACATGGTGACGACAAACTATTGCGTCAAGCGTTCATGATGGACCCACTCGTAGGTGCGGTATGTAATCCAAAAGAAATCTGGCAAATGGTTGACGAGATGCTGGTCGCTCAAGCCGAATGGTTGCCTCAATATGGTGACGCCATTGCTGCGGCAGAAGCAAGACTTGCTGCAGGCAACCTGATTCCTACGAAGGAATATGAAGGTGCTGCACGTCTCAAAGTGAAAACCGTTGAGGAGATGCAGCAGGATCGCGACGCCGCCAACAAAAATGCGGGTGAATCGGATAAAGGGAAAGATCGGGAGAAAGTGCAGCAATAGATAAAAATGAGTAGGGCCTCTCCAAAATTGGAGGGGCCTTGTTTGGTTCTATTTTTTTTCGACACCACGGATTACAAAGGCAAAAGAGGTATCACCCAAGGAAACCTGCGAATTTTTTGGGGAAGACCAGCCGATAAAGGCTCCATAATAATGAGTACCTTTTTCCTGTGCAAACTGGAATGATCCTTCTCGGAAAGAGATGGGACGTGCCTCCCCGTTCACATATTCAACCAGAGTGAACTCGTTAGGTGGTACATCCGTACTCAAGTTAATAGATATGTTCTCGCCTACCAAAACCGAGACAGGTGCTTTACCTTCCAGCAATTCCACATCACCTGCATAGTCAGCACACATACCCCCCCAGCAATAACTGCCCTGTACAGCTGGAATAGAGATGCCGCTTTCGCTCTGGATAGTTGGCGTAGGCAGTTCCTGGGGTAAGTTGGGTCCAGATTCCTTAGCGTTCTCCTCTAGTGAACCCAATTCAGCTTCCTTTGTATCTGGCGATGGGAGAGAGGGAGGTTCGTTTGTGCCGTTACTTGGAGTAGGATTACAGCCGGATAATATCAGCAAAGTTGTAAGGAACACGAGTGAAGCCAATGTTCTTATAGTAATGAAAAAATTTATTTTAGCCACCTCCCTAATATCTTCCAGACGAAGAAAAAGAGAAGAATGTTGCTCATTGCGACGCATATGTACCATGCGATACATATTACCTTTACAGACATAGTAATATGTCTTATAGTATACCCAGGATTGAAGAAAGTCGGTGAATCTGGCAGATGGATGAACAAGCGATTAACAGTGACCTCATTCGAGGCAACATTGACCCCATTATTCTGAGTGTACTTATACCGAAGGATAACTACGGCTATAGCATTATTAAGGAAATTTATCGCAAGAGTGGAGACCGGTTTGAATTAAAGGAACCGACACTCTATTCCAGTCTGAAAAGGCTGGAGAAGAGCGGATATGTGGAATCCTACTGGGGGGAAGAGAGCCAGGGAGGACGACGCAAATATTACCGAATTACAACGCAGGGGCAGGAAGCTTATACCCAGCAAGTTCACGCTTGGCACGCAGCCAAAACATTGATTGACTGCATGATTATTTCCGGGGAAAAGGGAGATGAAGGGATATGACATTGGAAGCTCGCATTACCCGCTATGTGAATCGTCTGTTCAATGATGCGCAGGATACATTGGCCAATCAGGAGTTAAAAGAAGAGATTCACAGTAATCTCGCTGCACGAATTGAAGATTATATGGAGCAGGGTATGGACGAGGAGCAGGCTTTTCAGACTGCCATACAACATGTGGCTGGCATGGAGCAGATCATGAGTGATCATCGCAGGGTGCATCGCGTTCCTTATTGGACTGCGGTGTTGCAGTCTGCCTTGATCTATAGTCTTATCGCCTGGATCATTACCATTCCAATGAGAGTCATGGTCCAGGGCGCAACCATTAACAATTTGCTTATGATCATGAGTGTGATCGTTGGTGGAGCGTATGTATTTTACATGATGAAAAATAAAAATACTTCGACTGATCCAGAGGACACTGCCGTTATTCGTACACCTGTGTTCTTACAATGGACGCGCAGAGTGTGGTGGTTATGGGCAGGGCTCATCGTTGTGTTATGGGGTACACAGGCGGCGCTGCGATTTGGAAGCAACATCTGGTATAGTCGACCGATTCAGGTAGAGGGACCCTATCAATTTACGGTAATCGCAATTGCTTTTGCCATACCTTTATTAAGTATTATTATTCCTTTGATCGTGCAGAGGGCGTATCGGATCGTGAGCAAGTATGAGGCAGGCGATGTCATATGACGGGAAAGAATAAATGGATTATTGCATTGGTCATGCTCGGTATCTTTGGTGTTATTGTGGTTGAGGGCGTCGTTAATCCGAGAATAGAGGCGAAGCAGTCGCAGTATGAAGCAGAGCAGCAAGATCCATTGACCCATGATTTTGCGGCATTGGCGAAATATCGCAGTCCTTATATGGGCGACTTCTCTAATCTCAGCCATTTGAATCAAGCCTTGCCTCTAAACGGCCAATTGAATGGGTATCAGTTGGTTCCAGAGACATTTACGGCTCAGATCAATTACAGGATAAATACCAGCGAGATGAAGTCCGAAGAGTTGGAACGAATACTTGTATATAACGCTGCTGCCAATTTTGTATGGATTGAGAATTTGGAGCATGTGCTTTATTCATTTGAGGATGTTCAATATACTTTGAGCCGTGAGGCTGCTCAGCAATGGGCTGGAACGGAATTGAAGACCCTTCATGAACCGAAGGAGTGGGATGCAGCGGTGCGTAAGAAGCTGGTGGAACCCGCGAAAGTGAAAGAAGCTTTTTCACAAATTGTTGACAATTAAGTTGGTTCAAAGATAAGGAAAAGGTAAGAGGCTCGACTCTTCTCCTATGCTATGTTATTATAAGACTCTGATAACGTGGTAACGAACTAAAGCGTTTGGGTTTGGTTATAGACATGGAGGGGTTAGAGAGATGAGAAAACAAGCGATATTTCTATTATTGATCAGCATATGCATGATTGTTGTTGCGGGGTGTTCCAGCTCGGGAAGCAAAGATGAACATGCCATTATTGTGGGGATAGATGATAAATTTGCTCCAATGGGCTTCCGGGATGACAAGAATGAAATTGTTGGTTTTGATATTGATTATGCCAGAGCGGCAGGGGAGAAAATGGGGAAAGGAATTACGTTCCAACCCATTGATTGGTCTTCCAAAGAATCGGAGCTGAACAGCGGCCGAATCGACCTGATCTGGAACGGGTACACGATTACGGATGAACGGAAAGATAAAGTGCTGTTCACGAAGCCGTATCTAGAGAACAGCCAGGTTGCAGTTACACTCGCGGACTCACCGATTACGAAGTTGGATGAACTGGATGGCAAAAATGTAGGATTGCAGGCGCTGTCCTCTGCGGCAGATGCACTCGCGGCAAGTCCTCTCAAGGATAAAGTGAATGCTTCCGAATTCCCGGACAACGTACTGGCGCTAACCGATCTCAAGACGAAACGTTTGGATGCTGTCATCATCGACGAAGTGGTCGCGAGATATTACATGTCCAAGGAAGAGGGAACGTTCAAACTGCTGGATGAATCCCTTGCTCCGGAACAATACGGCATTGGTGTGAAAAAAGGCAATGAAGAACTACTGAATCAGCTGCAAAAAGCATTGGATGAGCTGAATGCCGATGGCACAGCAGCCGAGATTTCCACCAAATGGTTTGGTGAAGATGAAGTTTTGAAATAGGATCAGGCCACTTGCCTGACATATGTAGTAAACAACATGACCCCGGATTCCAAAAAGGAGCAAGTCTCCTGCGGAATGCGGGGTTAACAGATTAGAGGAGCCGATTGCGATGAGCTGGGAGTATTTATTGGGCGTCATGAAGCCCATGCTTGAAGGTGCACAGACCACGATCTTTTTATTTTTGCTGGCCATTATAGTGTCTGTACCACTTGGATTTGGAGTAACCTTATTGATGAAAAGCCGATTCAAGCCGTTGGCATGGATCGCTCATACGTACGTATATGTGATGCGGGGAACGCCGCTGATGCTTCAGCTGTTGTTCTTTTGCTTCGGTCTGCCGTTGCTTCCAGGCGTAGGAGAGTATCTTGTATTTGACCGCTTTACGGCGGCAACGTTGGCTTTTATTTTGAATTATGGTGCGTACTTTGCCGAGATTTTCAGAGGTGGATTGCTCTCGATTGATAAAGGACAACATGAAGCTGCACAGGTACTGGGCCTAAGCAAATGGCAAACGATGACGAAAGTCATCATCCCGCAGATGTTTCGGGTAGCATTACCTGCCACTGCAAATGAATCCATAAGCCTTATTAAAGATACGGCATTGTTGTACGCTGTTGCTGTACCTGAGCTGCTTCATTACGCACAGGCCGCAGTAAACCGGGATTTCCGTCTGACACCATTCCTGATTGCAGCTATTATGTATTTGCTGATGACCATGGTACTTACCTTGTTCTTCAAGGCACTGGAGAAACGTTATACATTTGAGTAAACGCGCACGGAACAGAAGTATATAAAGTTATCTAATCTCATCAATTAAAGGACTGTCTGCATATGACACATATTATAGAAGTAAATCAATTAAGAAAATCATTCGGTACACTTGATGTGCTGAAGCAGGTATCGTTCAACGTGGAGCCAGGTGAGGTTATTGCCGTAATCGGGCCTTCGGGTTCGGGTAAAAGTACGATGCTGCGCAGCCTGATTCATCTTGAGGATATTTCGGGTGGCACCATTCGTATCCAAGGCCAGGCGCTGGCTGAGAACGGATCGTATGCAGGTGCCGCGGATATTCGGAAGATTACGGATCGCATGGGCATGGTCTTTCAGCATTTCAACCTGTTTCCGCATTTGACGGTACAGGCGAATCTGGAACTGGCACCGAAGACGTTGAAAAAAGAAAGCTCAGCGATCATCCGGCAGCGCAGTTTGGAATTGCTCGGTAAAGTAGGGCTGTCTGACAAGGCGGATGCTTATCCCGCTAACCTGTCCGGTGGACAGAAACAGCGCGTAGCGATTGCACGCGCACTGATGATGCAACCCGACATTCTGCTGTTCGACGAGCCGACCTCGGCACTCGATCCCGAGCTGACCGGAGAAGTGCTGCGTGTCATCAAGCAGCTGGCACAGGAGAATATGACGATGATGATCGTCACCCATGAGATGAGCTTTGCCCGCGATGTCGCTGACCGCGTCTTCTTCATGGATAACGGCGAAATCGCCGAAGCGGGACCGCCGGAGCAGATCTTCGGTAATGCCAAGCTGGAGCGCACACGCACGTTTTTGCAGCGCGTGGAAGTGGAAGGGTAGAGGTTCAGACGAGTTAAGATATGAATGTAAACGGGATCCGAATTCATTGGTTCGACGAAAGTCGACGATGGATCCGGATTTTTTTAATAAAATCGGAATATTTACAAATAATGGAGCATATTTTTCCAGTTAATCAAGTATAATAAGACTACTTATTAAACAGGGAGGATTTACCTTTGGATCAACGTCACAATGATGTGGACCGTTATTATAGCGATCCGCTTCCGCCACCACCTTATGTAGTACCAAAAACCAATAGCAAGTCTATTGCAGCTCTTGTTTTGGGGATTTTGTCGCTCACCATACCATACTTGGGATTTTTTATTGGTATCGTAGCTATCATATTTTCGTCGCTGGCACTGAAAGAACTCAGAATTCGTATGGAACAAGGGAAAGGGTTGGCCATTGCGGGTCTCGTCTGTGGGATAATTGGGACGGCCCTCTATGCTATTCTCATTATACTTGTCCTGCTATTTACTGTTGTGGTAAGTACCAATGTTACTTCTACATACTAAGTGTTTGAGCAGTTTCCTACCTCTTTTTCTTCATGATCAAAAAAAGCAAGGCCGTGTATAAGCAAACACCCGCCGTTATTGAGGTGAGGCCGTTGCTTATAACACGCCTTGCTTTTTATTTTCCATCCTACACGTGAAGCACTGCCTCACTATTTACTTCTTCAACCTCATTCGTGCGATGCATCATGAAATAGGCAAAGGTAGCTGCCAGACCAATCACCGCAAAGATGCACAGAATTCCGATCTGATCCCATGCCACACCGAACTGTCCACTCGAAATAACAGCTTTATACCCGGTTACCGAATAAGTCATCGGCAGCCATGGGTTGAAACCTTTCAGCCAATTCGGAATGAGCTCCAACGGGAACGTACCTGCACTAGTAGTCAGTTGGAAGATTAACATGAGAATCGCCAGGAAGCGGCCGGGATTCTCTAACCAAGTAACCAGAGCCTGAATGATGTACATGAAGGTCAGGCTGGTAACGAAACTGAATAAAAGGAACAAAGGCACGCTTTGAACTTCCAGGCCCAAGCCGGACAAGACAAGCCAGGAAGCGAGCAGGGATTGCACGGCACTCATGATCGTGAAAGCCAGCGTTCTGCTCACAAAACGATTCCAGCCACTCGCATCGGTAACCGAGCTGCTACGTGTTGGTACAACCAGCGTTGCAATCAACGCTCCGACAAATAGTCCCAATGACAGGAAGTATGGTGAGAATCCTGTACCATAGTTGGGCACTTCATTATGTTTATGTTCATCCACCTGAACGGGCTCTGCGTACATCGATACGAGTTCATCCGTCTTTTTCACACTACCCGTTTGATCGGCGGCATCATTCAGTTTGGTGGCAAGCTCACCAGAGCCGTCGGTCAATTTGGAGGTACCTTCTTTTAAATCTCCAGCGCCATCATCCAGCTTGCGGGAACCATCGGCAATGGTGGTGATTCCGTCTGAAAGTTGGTCCAATCCATCAACCAGTTTTCCTGCACCTGCGTTTAATTGACTCGAACCCTCTGAAAGTTTGGCTCCGCCAGCGGTAGCCTCAGACAACTTGGCGTTGAACTGCTGGAGGCCAGTCGCAAGCTGTACCTGTCCAGCGGACAATTGCGTTGCTCCTTCTAGAAGCTGCTGCTCACCCTGCACTAACTGGCTGCTGCCTTGGTGCAGTTGCTGTTGAGCAGCTTGCAGGTTTTGGCTGCCTTCGAGCAATTGCTGTCCACCTTGATATACCTGTTCGCTACCAGCGGCAACAGCCTGGCTTGCTGCCAGGAGTTGCTGTACAGCCGGGTTAGCAGCTAACTCTGGACTAGCTTCAGCTAATTGGGCAAGACCTTGCGCAACGGCCTTGGCACCTTCACTTACTTTGCCACTGCCTCCGACTGAAGTCTGCAATCCAGCGGTCAGCTTGGCACTGCCATCCTCGGTTGCTACCAGTCCAGCATCCAATTTTGCGACTCCTTCCTGAGCAGATTGAATCCCAGCCTGTAACTTTTTGCCGCCAGCTTCAGCCTGTGCTGCTCCGTCACCAAGCTTCGTACCTGCTTCCGCCAATTGTGACAAACCATTGGAAAGGGAGCTGGCTCCTGTATGAAGCTCATCAATACCCTGAGCTAAGGTGTTCGTGCCTTCTTTTAACGGGGTAATGCCTGTTTCGAGTTTGTTGGTTCCATCGGCCAGTTTGGATAGGTTCTCTTTCAGCTTGGAGGCACCTTCATCCAGCTTAACCGCACCCTCGTTGATCTGACCTGCGCCGTTTCCGGCATCTGCCAAACCGCTAGAGATTTTCTCTACCTGATCCAGCAAGGTTTCCGTATATGATTCCGTCACTTTCGCAGAGACTTTGGATTTGATCTGTTTGACCGCTGTCCCGCCAATCTGACCCGCAAGGAAGTTGTATCCTTCATTGGGTTCATAGATCAGCTCTGCCGGTTGTGGATGGTCATCCATCAGAGTGGTTGCTTTCTTGGAAAAATCCTCTGGAATAACAATCGTCATGTAAAATGTGTTGTCTTCCATGCCTTGCTCGGCTGCTTCTCGGGTCACAAATTGCCAGTTGAAGTCGTCACTTTTTTTCAATTCATCGACCAGATTCTGTCCGACTTCCAGCGATTTGTCATTGTAGGTTGCCCCCTGATCCGTGTTGACCACGGCAACAGGCAGTTCATTCATTTTGCCGTAAGGGTCCCAGAACGCATTGAGGAACAGACCGCTATACAGTACCGGAATGAACAGCACCACGAGAATCGGAATAAATACTTTTGGTTTCTTGAAGGCAGATTTCAAATCCTGCCCAAATACAGTGAATGATTTCATCATGTTCTCTCCCCATCATTACGCTACTCTGTTGCTATATCTATCTCTAATTGATAAAGGATTCATATTCACATCTTTCTTTATGTAGGGGATAATCCACTTTTGAGAAAGAGGCCCACGAAATCCTTGATCTGATCCTTGTGCAGCGAAGGATGCGCTTTGTTCCAATCGGAAGTTAAGGTGACATACAGCTTCAGCAGGACAAAAGAGACCAGTCTGGGATCGTCTTCACGAATCTGCTCTAGTTCCATGGCTCGCAGAACTTGGCGTTCCAAATATTCGAGAATCGCGGTCTCTACTTTCTGCAAACCTTCCTTCGCCTGAGGCGTGCCGAATTTGTTTACTTCCTGAAACAGCTTGATCAACAGCTCATGTTCCTCTCTATACTCCAGCAAAGCGTCCATGCTCTGGTGTACGTTCTCAAGAAATGGTTTGTCGTCCTGCACAGTTTGTTCCGTAATCCGCTTCATATCAGCAATGATCGAGTGGAGGATCTCTCCGAACAGTTCTTCCTTATTCTCGAAAAAAGTATAGATCGTACCTTTGCCCACATTGGCCAGTCTCGCAACTTGCTCCATTGTGGTGGCTTTGTATCCAAACAGCGCGAACGATTTCTCAGCAGAGTCAATGACCTGCTGCCTTCGATCGATGGTTTTCATGGCATATCCACCTCCTTGTTTTCTGAATGAGTAAAAGGTGTGTCTATGGTTGACCGGATTACAAATTCGGTCAACTGGTCGTTTATAACTGTAGCATTCGGGCAGGGTTGATGGATGTGATCTTTTTCATAATGTACATGGGGGAGTGAGAAGGTTATTCAGGGAATCAGTATGTGACTCAGGCAGGTGCGAATGTGATGCTCACATGAAAACCCTGAGGGATTCGACCTCAGATTTTGTCGAAAAGGGGTATTGATTGCCTTTTGGCACAGTAATGTGATGGCACCTCCATCGGCAAATAAGCAGGTCTTTTTCGCATTAAAGGCCCTCCAATCGCATTACTGCCATTGGAAGGCCCTTAAAAGCGCGCATTTAGTTACCTACCAATCTTTGAAACTTGGCAGTAAACTTTTATAATTTTTCTATCGGCCGATAGCATCGTTAAAAAAAATTATGCTAACAGTTACAACTCAATCAACAATATTAACTCTCAATCATAAAGGGTCGGTATAAGCGACATTTTCTATGAAAGGGTGCGTTGTCATGGAAGCCACAGCGGAAAGGTTAAAGAAGCTAGAGAAACGGAGGTTTACGATTAAGAGAACGACTTCTTATCGCCGCGCCACCCTGTGGAACGCAGGAACTGCTCCCAACTGAGCGTATCGGGATTCAGGCGACGGCTCCATTCGACATCATGCTCCTTGCCGAAATAGCCGTATTCGACTGCATACTCAACCATCCCCAAAATTTCTTGGACAAGAAGATCGTTGGCGGCGAAGTCTGGAAAATATCGCAGCAGGCCATCCTTGGTGTAAGCATTGCGATATTCGGCCTTGATGCCGGTCACGCGCTGAAAGGTTTCGACCATCTCACGCGGTGAGAGGATGTCGCCGACGATTGGAACCGTTCTTCCATTATAAAGCTCGGGGTTCGAGAAGATTTCGAGGACAACCGGTCCGGTCGCCGTCAGCGGATCAACAAAAGGTGCGTGGAAATCTTCGGGCAGATAGATTGGTAGCAAGAGAGTGTCACCCTCCATACGCGGCACATAATACTCAAGTATGTTTGTGTAGAAGAACGACAGCATTACGAAGGAATGGGAGATCGGCAGGCTGCGGATGTAGTCGGCGACGCGGGCTTTGTCGGTGAAGTGCGGGGCATACTTCCTTCGTCCTGAAATCTTGTCGACATTCTCAAGGGTGCTGAAAACAACATACCCGACGCCGGCCTCAACGGCGGCATCCGCCAGTTCGCAACCTAGAGAGAATTCAATTGTCTCCGGCGGAGCGATGGGCGGTGTCATCAGAAATGCACCATCCGCACCCTTGAATGCGGCAACGAGGTCCATTTGGTGGCCGAGTCCGGGTGGGACCGTTACGAGTTCAGCGCCAAGCTTCTCTAGGCTTCGAGCCTCCGGCGAGTGCTGATTTCGGGTCAGCGCGCGCACGCGGAAACGCTGGCTCTGGAGAAGCGTCGTGGCAACGCTCCGACCTTGTTTGCTGGTTGCACCGACAATTGCGATAAGCGGTTTATCGATTGTAGACATGGTTAACTCTCTCCTTTTCTATCCTTTACTTTTTATACATTTATTTCACACCTTTATTGTTGTACACACCTTAATATTTGTAAATACACACAATAAAGTAACTTAAATACTTACTTCTAGGTATGTATTAGACTTAGCAGAAAATAAATGTGATAATAAAATCATCCGACGAAAACCGTAGGTTTTTAACATATGTGAGGTAGGATTATGAAACAATATAATTTAGGTATCGAGGCAACACTTGAAATACTCGGCGGGAAGTGGAAAGCCTTAATCGTATGTTTACTTATGTCTGGAACTAAGAGGACAGGAGAATTGCAGCGTCTTATTCCAGATGTTTCTCAAAAGGTTCTCATACAGCAGCTTCGTGAGCTTGAAAGAGATGGTATTGTAGGAAGGCATGTATATAATGAAATGCCTCCGAAAGTTGAATATTATGTAACGGAATATGGAATCACGGCTAACAAAATTATTGATGTAATGTGTTCCTGGGGCAGCGATAATATTAAAATGCGACAACAGCAAGGAGAAGATGTGGGCTTGCTGGAAAACGAATTATAATAGCCAACCGAAACGGCACCTGCACTAAACTGTTATCACGAAAGAGGCTTGGGGGGCGTGAAACAGCGTGAGCCGAGAAGTGAAAATTCGTGATAACCGTTTTTATCACCCGTTGCCGGTGCGCATGCCCTGCTGTTTGATGGCTTCCAACTGCATTTGCAAGGCTTTGGCCCGTTCACTGGGCAGGATATTTTCACGCTGGTTGGTGTTGTCCTCTACCATCTGCGTGATGGCCTGCTGGTCCGTCATGTTGCGGATAATACAGTGCATCTCCGCAAATTCGGCTAATTCGCTGGCTTTCTGGCGGCGGTGGCCGGATTCGATTTCATACCCGCCATCTTCGCGGGGGCGCACAATGGCAGGCTTGGTTACACCCTTGTCCTTGACGCTTTCGTAGATCCCGGTTGCACTCCGTATGGAGTGCGTGGATTGAAATAATGATTTTTTATGAACGATCAAATGTTTCAGTTTACATATTGAAGTGTACACTAGATGTTTATGTAAACGTGTACTTTTCACATAGAGATACTAAACCTGGTTCAAGAAAAAGCCAACTTGTCATTAGTAAGATGTTTGCGTAAATCAATTAATGTAGAAGCTCTTGCAGATCTGCTGCAACAACTTTTCTAGTGAAATCCATTTCTACGACAACAGGAGTTATTGTTCAACTATCTCCACATTAAAGGAAGGTGGAACGTAACTCATCATCCAAAGTAACCTGATACAAATAAGCCGGAGGCGCATGTTGGGCCGCACTCCGGCTTGTTTGTATTTGTAGAGATTCATCCTGCTCTAAAGTAAGCTAAATTAGCTCTTGCAATCATCCATAATTAAAGATATATTATTAATTAATTAATTGATCATTTAATTAATTAAAGTTTAGTTTGAAGAGAGGGGAATACATTTGGCAAGACCTATCAATGAAGAAAAAAGGTTGGAGCGTCGTAAACGGATCCTAAAAGAAGCAGTTGTTCTGTTCGCAGAAAGCGGATATTCAAATACCACAACGGCTATCATTGCGAAGAATGTGGGAGTGACTCCTGGAACCATTTTTCAATATTTTCCTAGCAAAGAAGCTTTATTCTACGCAGCTGTCCTTGAACCGCTTGCTGAAATTCAGGTCAAATCGCTTGCTTGTCTACAACAAGAGGGGACGCCGGGCGGATTGATTAAGAACATGGTGGAAGAACAATTCAACCATATCTATTTCTATACCAATGAGTTACGGCTAGCTCAATCTGTCTTAGGACAACGAATAAGGTTCCCTGAACTTACACAGAAGGTCCTTGAAAGTATAAAGGTAATGACGGATGCAATCGAAGATGTCTATGCCAAAGGACAGTTAAGGGGAGAATTCAACAAAAGCTTTTCGCCAGCCATGATCTCTCGTGCCTATATCTCTTTCTTAAATGGAGTGGCCTTAACGCTTGGAGAAAGTATTACTCATCATCCCGAGTGGGAGAATCTGAAGCGGCATGCCTTTTATTTGTTCGCCCCCGTACCACCTATAGAAAAACTGGAGGAGCCTGAATGAATCAACCATCCTTACAACCCAATCCTAACGTTCGTATGAAAAAACGGAACAAAATTTTATGGAGCGTAGGAATTGTGCTTTTGCTTGTGATAGTTCTTGTGTTTTTTATATCGTATAAAGTAGTAGACACCTTGTTGCACCATCCGAGAGACACGAATGTCAGCTACGAATTGAATATCGATAAAACGCCCTACGAAGAGGTCGAGTTCAAGAGTTTGAAAAATGATAATACGATTAGAGGTACCTTCTTTTCTGCAAATGTTAGTGGTAACTCAAGCGATAAGACAATTATTGTCGTCCATGGGTATACGAGCAATCGTTTAGTCAAAGGGCGGACCCAAAAGATAGCAGAGCATTTCGTTCCAAAAGGTTACAATGTATTGGCATTTGACCTCAGCTCGCAAGGGAAATCCGATGGTGATTTGATTACACTGGGCCTCAATGAAAAATACGATTTGCTGGCAGCAGTAGACTATTTAAAATCCAGAAACCATACGGGTGATAATATTGGAGTGATCGGCTTTTCAATGGGTGCCGCTACTTCTTTGCTAGCTACAAGTGAAAGTGACGACATCAAAGCTGTAATTGCGGATAGTCCATTTCGTAATGCGGGTCTATTTCTGAGAGAGGGTTTACCTTTCTTTTCAGGTTTACCTGCATTTCCATTCAGTTATACATCCACTTGGATGGCCAATTGGGTCTATAAAGTTGATCTTGATTCCATATCTCCTATGGACGCGGTGAAAAAAATGCAAGACAAGCCCGTTATGCTGATTCATGGTACTGGAGATCAGCAAATTAGTTATAAAAACACAGAAATCATTTACGAGTCCTTGAAGGATAACCCAAACGCAGAAGTATGGTATCCGAAAAATACGGAGCATATCGATGCAATCAACCACTACCCTACTGAATATTTCGAGAGAGTAGATGGCTTTATGGATGAGTATGTAGGAAAATAAATTCAATCCAAGAGAACTTATCAGTAGAACGGGATTCAGGTGGAGTAAAAAAACATAATATCAATAATTTTCAGCCTGTAGTGTAGAAAAACACTATAGGCTGAATTTACATAGAAAAACAGATGTTTTTTAAGCGAGAAAAACGATGGAAGCAAGGGCTCCCACCTAAAGAAAACACAAGTGAACGAAAAGACAGTCCATTGTTGCTCTCTCACAGGAACGCTAAGATGAAGTTGTTGAAGCGTTTACATTATATGGTGAAGGGAGCTTAACTCGGATGCCAGAAATTACGATCAGGCTGTATGAAGGCAGGACGGATGAGCAAAAGCAGGAGATCGTGGAGGTGTTCACACGCGAGCTATCTCGTATTATCGACCGTGAGCCGGATTATATTTCCGTTGAATTCAATGAAATCCCATGGGACGAGAACGTTCCTGATAATTTGAAAGCCATGCAATCACAGAAGCAAGGAGGGGAGAAGACGTGAAGCCGGCGGACATTGCGCCGCCAAGCCGAGGAACAGCCAGACTTAACTCGTCTGGTCTGGGCACTCGGCTCGGAGATGCGGGACGTTATCTGTGGCGATACCGGATACTATATCTGCTCTCCGTACCGGGCATTCTGTATTTTTTCCTTTTCAAATATGTACCTCTGTTCGGCTCGATCATTGCTTTTCAGAACTACAACATTTTCAAAGGCATCACCGGAAGTGATTGGGTAGGCCTGGAGCATTTCCAGAAGATGTTCAGCCATTATGACTTTTTGCGAATTCTCAATAACACACTTCTGCTCGGAATATATGATCTGGTGATTGCATTCCCGGTACCGATCTTACTGGCAATTCTGCTGAATGAAGTACGGATGATTGTGTTTAAGCGTTTGTTGCAAACGATTGTTTACATGCCACACTTTCTGTCCTGGGTCGTCATTAGTGGTATCTTCATGGGTATTTTCTCGATGGATGCCGGGGTGGTGAACAAGGCACTTGGATTTCTGGGCATGCAGCCGATCTACTTTCTTGGAGAAGACTCGTACATTCGTTCCATTCTGATCGGTTCTGGGATCTGGCGCGACTCCGGTTACGGAACGATTATTTTCCTGGCTGCCATTGCGGGAATTAATCCCGATCTGTATGAGGCGGCAGAGGTGGATGGAGCCGGACGTTTGAAGCAAATATGGTCGATTACCCTGCCATCCTTACTGCCGACGATTATGATCCTGCTACTGCTGCACATCGGAAAGTTCCTTGATCTGGGCTTTGAGCGTGTGTTCGTATTCCTGAATCCGCTCAATCTGGAATCTGGAGAAATTCTCGATACGTATATTTACAAAGCTGGCCTGCTCTCACAGCAATACAGCTATACAACGGCTATCGGATTGTTCAAGTCGGTCGTGGGTTTGATGCTTGTTCTACTCGGTAATTTCTTCAGCAAAAAAACAACCGGCGAAAGCCTGTATTAGGAGGCGAGATAGATGCGTACCCCCAGTGTCCGTTACCGTATATTCCGCATTGGAAATCTCGTTTTTCTTACGCTGCTCTCGTTGACGATGATTCTGCCTTTCATTAATGTGCTGGCTCAATCTCTTAGCAGCTCGGAAGCGATCATGGGCGGAAAGGTTAGCTTCTGGCCTGTCGCTTTTACCTGGATCAATTATGAATATGTATTCGGCGATGCTTCGTTCTGGCGGGCCTTTGCGGTATCCGTTGGTGTGACGCTGTTTGGTACGCTGGTCAATCTCGCTGCAACGGCATCGCTGGCGTATCCCGTTTCCCGTCCAGAGTACAAGGGGCGCTCCCTGGTCGTCATGTTTGTCTTGGTGACCGTTGTATTCTCGGCGCCGCTCATTCCGAACTTTATCCTGATGAAGGAACTGCATCTGGTCAACAATCCGCTGGTTCTGATTGTGCCAGGAGCGATTAATGCCTTTAACTTTTTCGTCATGCGCTCGTTCTTCGCACAGCTTCCGGGCGAACTGATCGACGCTGCCCGTATTGATGGCTGTGGGGAATTCGGTATCATCTGGCGTATCGTCATTCCATTGTCCAAACCGGCTATGGCATCACTCGGCATTTTCTATGCGGTAGGCCACTGGAACGCCTATTCCACCGCGCTTTATTATCTGAATGATCCGGCCTGGTGGCCGATCCAGGTAACACTCAAGAAGCTGTTTGAGAGTGACGATATTTCCGTCGATCCAGGTTCAGCCGTCTATAGCACCCTTGCACATACATCGCCGGAAGGCATCAAAATGGCAACCATCATCATCGCCACCCTGCCGATTATTATCATTTACCCTTTCCTGCAAAAGCATTTTGTAAAAGGAATCATGGTCGGCTCCGTCAAATCTTAAGTACAAGAAGCATACAGATCTGACGGAAACGGGGGAATGGCGATGTTCAGAATCTTGATTACGGACGATGAGCCGATGATTCGGATGGGTCTGGCGAAGATGATCAAACAAGCGGGACTGTTCGACTGTGAGATACGTCAGGCAGCGCATGGGGAAGAGGCCCTCCAGGTGGTAGAGGCCTTTCGGCCACACATCCTGTTTACGGATATCCGCATGCCGACGATGGATGGTATTGAGCTGTGCCGACGTTTATCCGAGCAAGGCAGTACGATGCGCATTATTGTGGTTTCCGGTTATTCGGACTTTGAATATGCAAGAGCCTGTATGGATTATGGAGTAAAGCGATATCTGCTGAAGCCTGTGGGACGACAGGAGCTGCATGAACTGCTGCTCAAATTGCTGGCCACCGAAGAGGATAAACCTACGGCTTCTCTTGTACCCGTGAGGGAGCTGAATGATTGGGCGATGCGTCTGGAAGAGGCCATATGGGAGCTGAGACAATCAGATGTCACGGAGCTGCTCGCAGCATGGTCTGGTCGTTACCCGTCATATTCCTTGATGCCTGAGCAGACAGCGGAGCTTTTTCAGGAATTGCTGGAATTGATTGTGGCCCGCATGAACGCACGTGGCAACGGAACGATGAGTACATCCTGCGAGATAAATGAAAGCGCTTCCTCAAAAGAGTGCTTCGAGGCTTTGGGCAACGAAATCCACACGTTAATGAAGACGATCAAGGAAAAGCGCAGTGGCAAGCGCAAGCATCCAGTGGAAGAAGCAAAAGCCTATCTAGAGAAGCACTTGCGCCGCGAAGTGTCACTGGACGAGATTGCCGCCAAGCTGGGCCTTAACCCGTCCTACTTTAGTCAACTATTTAAGCAGACGACAGGGCAGACCTTTATCCAATACCGGATACGCAGCAAAATGGAACTGGCCAAACGCATGCTGGAACAGCCGGGCAACCGGATTACGGATATATCCTACGAAGTGGGGTATGCGGATCATCCCCATTTTACGAAGACATTTAAGAAAATTACCGGACTGACCCCGTCCGAATATCGCAGCAAGTTGGGCATTGAATGATGAAGCGCAGCCTGTCCATCCGTCTGTTCTTTCATTTTGCCGTCGTGATTACGTTGTCACTGTCCGCCATCGGCCTGTTCACCTATACCTATGCCTCGACTGAAATGAACGACCAGCTTGCGGACAACATCGCCCAAACGATGCGCAATACGGCGTACCAGACCGATCTGTATTTGCAAAATTATGATCGTGCAACCTACTCCATTCTCTCGAACGGAAGTGTGAAGCATTTCCTCGATATGAATTCGGAGGACAGTTATGCCTATTACGAGTACAGCCGTCAGATTAAGACGAACGTGTTCCCGCCTGTTTTTATGTTATACCCACAGATCAAGTTCCTGTATGTTATCGGGGATAACGGGCGTGTTGTGATTGATGACAACCAGAATTCAGCTGGCATACCGGATATCGACGCGGCACAGCAATATAAGGAGTTGCTGGCTGCAACCCCTGCAAATGGAGAATCGACGTTGCTTACCCGCAGTATTCGCAGTGGACAGAGCGCCAATGTGATTACGATCGCTCGCCGGATTAGAGGGGTATCCTCCTATACGCCAAACGGAGTACTGGCGATGGAAGTAAATGTGCTGGAGCTTGACAAAATATGGGGAGAACTCGACCTCGGTCAAGGTGGGTATCAGTATGTGATGGATCAGAACGGAACTGTAATCTACACACCCGGGGACGAAGAGGCGCAGACAGCGATGCCGTCCAACACTGTGAACAGGCTTATGCACATGGAGGCAGGATCACTGGAACAGAACACGGATGGCACCAAACGGCTGCTCATATCGGAGCTTTCTGCATATTCGGGTTGGCGTTTTGTCGCTTCCGTGCCGCTGTCGGAGCTGCAAAGACCGATTGCAACGATCCGTTCAGCCACATTATGGGTTGGTGCAGGGACCTTGCTCGCCGCGCTTGTCGTGGCCTACCGGATCGGAGCATCTCAAGTGGAACCTATTCGTGTGCTGATGAACGGAATGAGACAGACGGAGAAGGGAATCTGGAACAAGGTGGAGATGAAGGAAAGGCGCGATGAAATTGGTGTGCTGATCCGCAGCTATAATCTGATGGTCAGCCGCTTGTCGGACATGATTGAGAGTGTATACGAGTCGGAGCTGCGCCGCCAGAAGTCGGAAATCGAGCTTCAGCAGGAGGCGCTGGAACGGCACCGTGCGGAATTTCAGGCGCTTCAGTTGCAGATCAATCCGCATTTTCTCTACAACACCCTGGAAACGATCAAATGTTATGCCGTCGTACAGGACTCCGAAGAAATTGCACAGATGGTGGAATCCATGGCTCATATGCTCCGTTATTCCATTCAGACCAATCTGGAGGAAATTACGGTTGCTAATGAGTTAAAGCATGTGCTGGCCTACCTTTCCATCATGAAACATCGCATGGATCGAGAGCTTGAAGTTGAGGTTATCATTGCGCCGGATCTGTTGTTGGAAAAAATGGTTCGACTCACCCTTCAGCCACTGGTGGAAAATGTGTTACAACACGCATTTCCGCGAGGCATGGAGCCCGGTCACTTTATCCGTATCGATGCTCGGCGCCTGGAAGATCGCTTTCTTGTCATCGTCCAGGATAACGGCATGGGCATGAGCGAGGAGCGCCTAGAGAAGCTGCGTGATCGTCTGGAATTGAATCGTCTGGCAGGCGAAGATTCCGATGATGTCTACCATCGCGGAGGTATCGGACTCATGAATGTCCATCGGCGGATTCAGCTTGTATTTGGAGAAACGTATGGCTTGATGATTGAGAGTGAGCGAGGTTTGGGAACGACCATTACGATGGCGCTTCCTGCAGATCAGCATAGCAAACGGATTTAATTGAACCTATACAGGGAGGAAGATCAAAATGAATATTAACTTGCAGAACAAAATTGCGCTGGTTACCGGATCCAGCGGAGGAATTGGTGCTGCCATTGCTGGGGCTTTGGCACGTTGTGGAGCAAAGGTGGCTGTGAATGGCCTGCATAATATGGATCGGGCGGAGGAGGTCGTGGCCGCCATCCGGGATGCTGGCGGTGAAGCAGCTGCATTTCAGGCAGATGTGACCGATACGAATGCCATAGAATCGATGGTTGGGGATATTACGCTCCGCTTTGGCGGTCCGATTGATCTGTTAATTAATAATGCAGGGCATCTGGTGGAGCGGAGCCCCATTGAAACGATGAGCGAGGAGCTTTACAGCCAGATTATGGATGTCAATCTGAAGAGCGCCGTATTTGTATCCAAAGCGGTCATTCCAGGCATGAAGGCGGCTGGAGGCGGCCGAATAATTAATCTGACCTCGGTAGCGGCTCATAACGGGGGCGGTCCGGGTGCAGCTATTTACGCAGCCTCCAAGGCAGCTGTCATTGCGTTAACCAAAGGACTAGCCAAAGAACTGGCTCCTGGCGGGATTACAGTCAATGCCCTTTCACCGGGCTTCATCGGGCAAACGGCATTCCATGCTACGTTCACCTCGGCGGAAGGCCGAACTTCTGCGGTAAGCAGCATTCCGCTTGGACGGGAAGGGACACCCGATGATGTCGCAGGAGCGGCGCTGTACCTGTGTTCCGAGCTGGGTTCTTTTATAACCGGAGAAACGATTGAAATCAATGGCGGAATGTACATGCGTTGATGCTACACCATTGCGATAAGGAGGGGACGATACGATGGAAGTGAAGCGGAAGCTTGCAGAAAGACCGTTGTACCAACCAATCAGCGGGCCGTTCCATGTGGACTATGCACCTGACGAACATACTGTTCTGACAGAAAATCCGCCAAGGTTTACCTGGATGGCGGCACAGCAGGAGGATGAGAATGCCTATCTGCTGCAGGTGTCGGTGGGGCCTTCTTTTCAGGAAGAAGGGACGATGACCTTTGTGCCGCTCCCGTATAACTTTTTCACGCCTGACCGGGTGTTTGAACCTGGGGAATATTATTGGAGATATGCGCTGCTTGTAGATCATCCAGTGCAGCAAGATAGCGAAGCCAAAGCGGACGCTGTGCTGGGTAAGCAACAGGAAATGTCGGCATGGAGTGAGGTGAGGCGATTTACGGTACCAGCGGGATTACCCGACACACCGATACCTTCTCGGGCCCAGCGGTATGTTGCCACGGACACGTCTCACCCCCGGTTATGGCTCGGAGAGAGTGGGCTAAGGGCACTTGCGGATGGCATTGCGTCAGATGCTACATATTGCGGCTGGGATGTGTTTATGGCAAAATCCGTGGAGACGTGGGCCAATCGCGAACTGATCTGTGAACCGCTGCCTTACCCGGAGAACAAACGTGTCGCCCCGCTCTGGAGGCAAATGTACATTGACTGTCAGGAAACGTTATATGCGATTCGGCATCTCAGCATCGCGGGGCGGGTGCTACGTGACGAACGGTTGCTTGAAGCAGCCAAAACCTGGCTGTTGCATGTGGCGGCTTGGGATACGGAGGGAACGACATCCCGTGATTATAACGATGAGGCGGCCTTTCGGGTCGCAGCTGCACTCGCTTGGGGCTATGATTGGCTGCATGATGAGTTGAACAGTGAAGAGCAAGAGGTGGTAAGACGCAGTTTGCTGCGGCGGACAGAACAGGTAGCCCAGCATGTGATGGTCCGTTCGAAGATCCATCATGTGCCTTATGACAGCCATGCTGTGCGTTCATTGTCTTCCGTGCTTGTGCCCTGCTGTATGGCCTTGTTGCATGAGGAGCAGCAGGCTGCAGAGTGGCTGGATTATGCGATCGATTATTATGCCTGTCTGTACTCCCCTTGGGGTGGCAGTGATGGGGGATGGGCCGAAGGTCCAATGTACTGGACAACAGGCATGGCCTATGTGACTGAAGCAATGAATTTGTTGCGAAATTATGCGGGCATCGATTTCTTTCGTCGGCCGTTCTTCCAGCGTACCGGAGATTTTCCACTCTACGTGTACCCGCCCGACGCTCGGCGTGCCAGCTTTGGAGATCAGTCTACGCTGGGTGACCCGGTAAACTTGAAAACAGGCTATCTTGTCCGCCAACTGGCGGGTGTTACAGGCAACCGCTGGTACCAGTGGTACTTTGAGCGTGTCCGCCAATCCGATCCGGGGACAGAGGGAGCTTTTTATAATTACGGTTGGTGGGACTTTAACTTTGACGACTTGGTATACCGCCACGATTATCCACAGGTGGAGGAAGAGTCGCCTGTGGACATTGAGCCGCTTAAGTGGTTCCGTGATGTGGGGTGGGTAGCCATGCATCACCGGATGGACGATCCGGATGAGCATGTTATGCTGCTGCTCAAATCGAGCCGTTATGGCTCCATCAGCCACAGTCATGCGGATCAGAACAGCTTTACCCTGCATGCATTTGGTGAGCCGCTTGCGGCGGATACGGGCTATTATATCGCGCACGGCAGCTCCTTTCACCGGGAATGGCGCAGGCAGACACGCTCCAAAAACAACCTGCTGATTGGTGGAACAGGTCAGTATGCTGAGAACAACAAGGTGCTGAATATGGCCGCAACTGGGCAGATCGAGGAGGCCTATTGGCGGGATGGCGATGGCTATGTGCGCGCGGTAGCGACCGATGCCTATGCCAGCACCGTACCCCATGTGAAGCGTGTTGTACGGGAGATTCATTTTCTGCAATCCTCCTATTTCGTCATTGTGGACCACATTGATCTGGAGAAGCCGGACAGCGTTCAATGGCTGTTCCATGCACTGCACCCGCTACAGCTGAAAGGGCAGAGCTTCCGTCTGAACGGTAATAAGGCGGGGCTTGAAGGCACGTTTGTATATGCTTCCTCCGGTGAGTTGTCGCTCAGCCAGACGGATCAATTCGCAGAGGTGGACCCGGCAGAGTACGAAGGGTTGGAAAGACATTATCATCTGAGCGCAGAAACGCGGCCTGCCTCAAGCCATAGAATTGTAACGCTGCTTGTGCCATATAAGATCGAGGAGCCGAAGTATATCCCTTATTTCATTGATGACCAGGATCACGGTATTCATCTCTATTTTACCGACAACGGTGTAACGAAGAAGATCGAGGTATCCAAGACGTACTAGGGAGTGCTGACCTAAAGAAAACGCAATCTCATCTAAAACATCCCCATTGTTGCAGGCGGTGGGGATGTTTTAACATCTATTTGAAAGCGCTTCACCAACGAGTGGTACCTAAATCTAAATTAGGATGAAAAGAGGGGTAGCATGAAAAAGTGGATGGTCTCAGGCATGGCGCTATTGCTGGCGGCAGCTGTTATGACGGGGTGCAACAAAGGGAGCGGAGCGGCATCCGGTGAGGGAGGGGGAGACGGCAAAACAAAATTCTCCATTTCACTACGGACGCTGGCGTATACCTATGTGGAGAAGTCACCGGACATTAACAAGGATCAATGGGTGAAGAAACTGGAGGATCTGACCAATACCGATCTGAAAATTGTCCTGGTGCCCCATAAGGAATATGAACAGAAAATGGTCCAGATGTTTGCCACCAATGATATTCCTGACGTGGTGCAGGGTGACGGCGGCGTCAACGGCAAAGAGATGGCCGGATCGGTCGAAGCCGGGGTATTTCAGCCCCTGGATGAACTGTTGCAGCAGTACGGGCAAGATTTGCTCAAAGCCGTGCCGAAGGAAGCCTGGGACCAGGTAACTCATGACGGTCATATCTATGCCATCCCTGAATATTTATCCAATCCATCCCGCCGGGCAACCTGGATTCGCAAAGATCTGCTGGATCAAACGGGACTACCGGTACCAACTACAGTTGAGGAAACGATGGACGTTTTGCGCGCCTTTAAGAAGCTCGGCGTGGAGAATCCCTATATGGGACGTGAGGATTTCAAATATGCAGATACCTTTTTCGGTGCCTATGACGTACAGCAGTTCCTGTCCATGATGGAGCAGCAGGGCGACCAGGTTGTTCCGAAGTTCATGGATAATGAGAATATGCAGCAAGCCCTAACTGTCTATAAGACGATGTACGAGGAAGGGCTGATCAACAAAGAGTTCGCGACCATCAATTCCACCGTATTCAAAAATACAATTCTCTCAGGCAAGGCGGGCATGTGGTCCATGAATGCCAACGAACTGATCCAATGGGAGAAGCAGATTAAAGCGTCGGTTCCCGATGCCAAAATCGAGATTATCCCTTCCCCTGTCGGCCCGGACGGAAAGGGCGGTTATTATTTGTACGGTCCGGTGACACGTGCCTACTTTATTAATAAGGATGCGGCTGATCCGGCTTCCATTATCCGTTTCTTTAACTGGATGGTGTCTGACGAAGCGGAGAAGTTCTTCACGTACGGTACAGAAGGAGAGACCTATACAGAGGATAATGGAGTGATTTCATATACAGCTCCAACAGACTCTGCTGGCGTGGACGAAGAGCGTTACCGTCAGTCGTTCTTATGGTTCGTACAGGACACGACGTACAATAAAGGCTCGTTATCGCTGACAGAAGAAGGCAGAAAGCTGATGAATATTTACGATACCATCTTAGCCAAAGAAGGTAGGGATGGCATCAACTTTGATCCGCGTTTGGAAGCTTTTGTACAGAATCCCGATATTGCTCCCAATTCGGATACACCTCCTCAGGTATTGCTCACACACATGATCAAGATGGTTTATGGTAAGGAGCCAATTTCCGATTGGCCGAAAGTGGTAGAGGAATGGAAATCCAAGGGCGGCGATCAGGCAATCGAAGAAGCCACGGAGAAATTTAAAAAAGGTGAAGGCGTGTCCGCACCTCGTCGCTAACTAAGAAGGATGGAACCAGTGTAGTGAGTCAGCTGAATACGGAGGGGATACAAGTGAATGACGTGTTCAAAACGTGGAAGAAGCGGGTTGTACTTGTTGCCATGTCTGTCATACTCATTAGCGGTATTACCATTCCCGTGCATGAAGTCCGGGCGATGGAAGACGCTGATCCTCATTCTATTTTAAATACTACGCAGGAAGAAAATATCCCAGATCCGGAGGGTCCGGAGCTGGAGATTTACGCGGAAAACTTTGATGACCCGGACAATTTTGGCTCTACAGGCGGAATTGCACTGAGAGCTCCCTGGCTGCAGGAAGGAGTAGGTGGAAGCAAGGCCAAAACATCATCTTCCACAACTGCACCCTCGCTGCCCAACATGATCAAGATTGACGGAACCGATGCACTCGCGCTGCCACTTGATCTGACTGGATACGGAAATATTCGGCTGAGCTACTACACACGTGCGTCGTCCTATATAAGCGGAAGCATCATTATCGAATGGTCGAAGGATGGAGGCAGTTCCTGGGCAACGCTGGAGACATTTGAACTTCCCCCAGGCACTCCAGATGTGAAGAACAAGGAAGGGAATACGCTAAAAAGCTGGACGCTGGGTTCGGAAGCGAACAATAACAGCACGGTGAAAATTCGTTTTCGGACAGGAGATGCCATGCAGGCCAACATGTATATCGACAATGTTGCCATTTATGGTCAGGCTATTCCCGGTATAACGCCTGCCCCATCGCCAGTTCCGCCTGGAGAGGAGAATACTGAATTTACGCCACCACAAGGAGTGACTTTATACGAGGATGTGGAGATTGGCACGGCTGGTGGGCGAGCAATCTATTCATCCATTGCTGTTCCTGAGACAGCGGCAGCTGAACCGATGCCGGTCATGGTCTATATCCATGGAGGTGGATGGAATCACGGGGACCGAAAGCAGGCATTGAACTCCATTTGCAATTATGTACTCAAACGCGGTTACATCGGTGTATCTCTGGACTACCGGCTGACGCCTGAGGCGCCTTTCCCTGCCCAGATTCAGGATGTAAAGCTTGCTATCCGATATTTGCGGGCAAATGCGGCGCAGTACAACCTGGACCCGAGTCGTATAGGCGTCTGGGGATCATCTGCGGGCGGCCATCTGGCTGCATTGCTCGGTACAACAGGGGACATTGTGGCTGGTGACACTGTAATGCTCGATACAGGAGTGACGGTAGATGCACCTGATCTTGAAGGTTCTGGCGGATGGCCTGAGTATTCCGACAAAGTGCAGGCCGTTGCCGACTGGTACGGACCCGCTGATTTTACAACGACATTTGCCAATAACTATAGCTCGGTCACGGCTCTGCTTGGTGGGCAACGTGCGTTTGATGTTCCGGAGCAGGCCAGACTTGCCATGCCGGGCACGTATGCTTCACCGGATGATCCACCGTTCTGGATTCGACACGGTGATGCTGATGCCACCATTCCTTACACAGACAGTGTTACTTTCGCGGGACAGCTTCAATCTGCGGGTGTCCCGATTGTGGATATGAAAGTCGTACCTGGTCAGGGCCATGGATTTACAGGGACGGCTTCCGAGGTTGCCAATGCGGAGGCATGGGCCTTTCTTGATGAACATGTGAAGAACCGGATCGTTACGGAGCCCATTATGTTCAAAAGCAATCCCGAACACACTTCGCCTGGAGCCGAAGAAGAGGAAGAGGAAAAACCGTTGATTGAAAAGGTCATCGCCAGCAAGCTGCCAAGTGACGATGCGGCGATTGACAGCAGCAAGCCTGATCTGAATTTCAATCAGGCCACGGGCTCCAGCACTGGATTACTAAGCATCTCTTCCACTTCGTCGACCAAGAAATATGTGTATTTCAAGTTTGATATGGCCGGAAATGAGCCCGAAGGAGATCGGTATCGACTACGGATTGCCGCCAAGAAAGGCACATCGAATATCGATACAGAGTTGTCTCTATATGGTTTGAATGAAACAGACTGGAGCGAATCATCGTTAACCTGGTCGAATGCTCCGGTCCAAAGTCTCAGCGAAAGTTCGCTGCTTGGCAAATTCCAGGTCACGGCAGATCGTAGTGGAAGCCCGGCCGTCTATGAAGTGGATGTAACCGATTATGTGAAGAGTCGTCCAGATGCGGGGGAGGTTGCATTTTTGCTCGCAGATGCGGAATCAACAGGTATTTCCGTGAACGTATACACCAAGGAAGCCAACGGAACGAGCAATCCGCGTCCACAGTTATCGGTCATTGCTTTAATCGAAGAAGGCAGTGACGCGCAGTCACCAGAATGGGAACAGGGAGCTATACTTGAGATTCGCAACTGGGGAACGGATTTTGCGGAACTGAGATGGCCAGCGGCCAGCGATGATACGGCTGTATCTGCCTACCGGATATATCGGGATGGAGTTTTGCTGGCTGAACAAGGTAAGCAGTCATTTCGTGACAGCGGACTTGCAGCCGGAACATCGTACACGTTTCAAGTGAGGGCGATTGATGAAGCTGGCAACGTCAGCAGTGCCCTATCATCCGATTTGACCACCCTTACCGTTCCGGTATCGTCCCTGCCTGTTGCCTCCGTCTCGGCAAGCGGTAGCGACGGCAACCTGGCGACTAATACCATCGACAATAACAGTTATACACGCTGGTCTGTTGCCGGAGAGGGGCAATGGATCACATTTGATCTGGGGCAGGCACAGCAAGTGGGCTATGTTGGGATTGGTTTTTACAAAGGGGATGTCAGGAAGACCTTTTTTGAAATAGAAACGTCTGTTGACGGTGATCATTGGACCCAGGTATATGGCGGCGAAAGCAGCGGGGATACAACAGAAATGCAGGCATTTGATATCCCGGATACTTCTGCACGTTATGTACGGATCACCGGACATGGCAATTCTGATTCAAGTATTTATACAAGTCTGACCGATGTGCATTTGTATGCTCCTTTTGTAGGGGGAGGGACGCCTGTTGCCCTGATTCCATACATTGAGCCTCAATCACCGGAGGGAACAGAGCCCTTTATCGCTCCAGGTCTGACGGAGACAGATGGAACACCACATGCAGTCCATCCTCCTCATACTGTAACCGGACGTACGATTGATGTACGGGATTACGGAGCAGATCTGGCTGATCATACGAGTGATGACCGACCTGCAATACAGGCTGCCATTGATGAGGCCAGCGTTGGTGATGAAGTGTTTTTGCCTGATGGAGTGTACAATTTGTTGTCCGGGCCGGATGGAACTACCAACCTGATGCTCAAATCCGGGGTGAACCTGAGAGGAGAGAGCAGTGGAGGAACCGTGCTCAAGACATCGTTGGATCAGGTGACGGGCAGCGCCGTCCTGAAAGCATCGGCTCAGCACAGCATTCTCGTATCCAATATGACCCTAACTTCATCCTGGTCTGGCAGCTACACGACCGATCACAAATCCAACAATCCCTCCGCAGGGGGGCCGGATAGCATGATCCACATCACTAACTATGGTGAGGAACCATCGTATGACATTACGATCGACGGTGTAATTGTGGAGAAATTTAAACGAATGGCTATCCGCATCGAACACAGCCGAGATGTCGTTGTGAAGCATGCAACATTCCGCAATGCAACAGATCTGGGCCCTGGGGGTTCAGGCTACGGAATTTCCATTCAGGGAACGGCCAAGACCGATCGGCTCGGCTTTGACAATGATACGTTATGGAATGTGGTGGAGGATAGTACGTTTGAGGGCCCTCATCTCAGACATGGAGCGTTGATCCAGTTTGTCGCCCATAACAACGTGCTGCGTGGCAATACATTTAACGGAACGAAGTTGGATGCTATTGATCTTCATGGTGAACTGGAGTATTTGAATGAAATCTCGGGCAATGTCATTACGGATGTGCTGACAGGCGCAGGGATTGGACTTGGCAATACAGGGGGTTCAGCACCCAGCAATCACAGCAAGTCGGGCAAAGGAAACTACATTCATGACAACACGATCAGGAACAGCCAAATCGGCATTTCGGTAACCATGGGCACCCCGGATACTCTAATCGAGGATAATCTGATCGAGAATACAACCACGATTACAGATACGGCAGGAATCAAAGTGCTGAATGGACCGGGCACGGTAATTCGAGGCAATGTGATCCGTAACAATACCGCTAGCGGTTACTGGGGCGTGCGTCTTGAGCGCGACAAAGGTGATGCCGGAGCCGGCAATATTGGCGAAGGAAACCCCGAGAATGTGTTAATTGAAAATAACCGAATCGAAGGTAATACAAACGGAATCGGACTCTTTGCCGGAGTCGGTATTCTGCTGAAGGCCAACATTCTAAACAATGTGAATGAGGACTATTACAAAGCAGCAGGTGTTACAGTTACCGAGCTGTAAAGGATCAGAGCAAGTAGCCTAGCAGGCGTCTATATAAGTTGAAGCTCAATTTTACACCATACTGCAATCGGAGTGATCAGGTGTACCATTTATAGTTCAACTTATGTAGCCTGATGGGCTACTTTTTGTTGTGAATCATTGATTTAAGATTCATTAAAGGTTTGTCCTCTACCATGGTTTCATAAGCCTAAGTTGCTTAACAGAAACCAAGAAGGAGGATTCATCATTTGAATAGTTTACTACGTAAAGTTGCAGTAACGGCCTTGTCCGTGACGATGGTAACTTCATCTTTTGCCCTGGTAGGAAGCCCGAACGCTGCGTTTGCCGCAGAGGATACAAGCACTAGCACAGGCGTCACGCAAGCCTATGAATCGTTGTTCCAAACGGACAACGTCATTGATGTGAATGTTACGATTGATGATGCAGACTGGAAGAGCATGCTCGAAAGCCCGCTGGATAAGGATTATAAGAAGGTAAGTGTGGAAGTGGACGGCAACAAGCTAGATAACGTTGGTTTCTCCACCAAGGGTAATCTGACTTTGAAATCCGTAGCCTCCATGCAAGATTCGGACCGTTACAGCTTCAGACTGAAGTTCGATAAATACGACAAAACACAAACCTTGCTCGGTCTGGATAAAATGGTCCTGAACAACAATTATTCCGATCCATCGTACATGCGTGAAGTTCTTCATTATGAAGCGCTGCGCAGCATTGGCATGGATGTACCGATGACGAACTACATTAATCTGTATATCAACGGCGAACTGGTTGGTTTCTATACCGGGGTTGAAGCAGTAGATGACAGCTACCTGGAACGCAATTACGGTGAAGATTATGAGGACGGTGTCCTCTACGATACGGATGAGAAGAGTTACCTGCAATATTCAGAAGGCAGTGACTACAGCACCATCACCGAAGATTTGGGTACGGACGAGAATAAAACCAAACTCAAAAACTTCATCAAAACGCTGAACGACATGCCTGAAGGTGAAAAAGGTGATATCGAGAGTGTGCTGGATGTGGATTCGGCACTGAAATATATCGCGGGCAACATGGTCTTTGGTAACTATGACAGCTATAGCGGCGACAAAGGGCATAACTACATGCTTTACGGAGATGCGGCTGGCAAATTCACCGTTGTACCTTGGGACTTTAACATGTCCTTTAATGGATACTCGGGTGGAGGCGGACGTGGTACAACAACAACTGGTTCAACCACGACCAACACCAATGCAACGAACGTATCCGTGGACGAGCCAGTACTGGGCATTAGCATGGAAAATGTACCGATGATCAACAACCTGTTGGCAGTGCCTGAGTATAAGGAAAAATACTTGAGCTACGTCAATGAGTTGACGGATTATATGGAAGGCATCCAGGACCGCATCACAGGTCTGGCTGACATCATTCGTCCATATGTTGAAGCAGATCCAACGAAGTTCTACACAACAGAGCAGTTTGAATCCAACATTGCATACTCTGCCAACGCTGATGCAACAGGTGGCATGGGTGGTACACCACCAGAAGGATTCGAAGGCATGACACCACCAGAGGGCACGGAAGGTATGACGCCTCCAGAAGGTTTTGAAGGCATGACACCTCCCGATGGTACAACACCGCCGGATGGCACAACGGGAACAGGAACAACAGACAGCACAGGCAATACCCAAACACGTCCGGGCGGTAACTTTGGCGGAGGTGGAGGCATGGGCTCCATGGCAGCGGGGTCGCTGACGACGTTTGCCCTGAACCGACTTGCCAATCTGCAAGAGCAACTTGGACGTGAAGTAACGCCTTTGCCAGAGACTTCAGAAGATACAGGCACGGATAACGGAACAGGAACGACGGACAAAGCGATTACGGTAACTCTCGATGGCAAAGCGATTACGTTCCCGGATCAGGACCCGCTAGAGCAAAGTGGCCGGGTTATGGTACCCGTGAACGCCATCCTAGAAGCTTTGGGTGCAGAAGTAACGTGGGACAAAACAGCGAAAACGGTAACAGCCGTTCTGAATGATCAGACGCTTGTGCTCCAGATCGGAAGTAGCACGGCAACGGTGAATGGTGAAACGCTCGAAATTGATGCACCAGCCATTATCAAAAACAGTCGCACGCTTGTGCCGGTACGCTTCATCTCTGAAGGACTGGGACTGACCGTGGATTGGAATCAAACGGCTGCACAAGTAACACTTACATCCAAATAAGAAAATCTCTCAGGTATAGTTAGTAATGTTGTACTACGGAGAACAAGAAAAGGGATTCGATGATCAGATCGAATCCCTTTCTGGTACAATGAGGGAAAAGGAGGGAACACATATGGCTCCCGATAAAACAAAACTTTTCCCTAACGATAATATTCGTACCGTTTGTTACATTCAAAATTTGCCGCCGCGCTCTAATGTGCTGATCGGTGATTATACGTATTATAGTGACAACAGTCGTCCACCCGAGCAGTTTTATGACCGCATTCAGCATCATTATGATTTCCTAGGCGATCGTCTGGTGATCGGTAAGTTTTGTGCAATTGCCGAAGGTGTGACATTCATTATGAATGGTGCTAATCATCGGATGGAGGGCATGACAACCTATCCGTTCAATATTTTTGGTGGTGGTTGGGAGAGAGTAACTCCTACGCTGGATCAACTGCCTTTTAAGGGAGACACTGTATTGGGCAATGACGTCTGGATTGGGCAAAATGTAACTATCATGCCGGGTGTCGCGATTGGAGACGGTGCCATCGTTGCTTCCAATGCGACAGTCACCAAGGACATCGAGCCTTACACCATTGTGGGTGGCAATCCGGCCAAACCAATCAAAAAGCGTTTCGACGACGAGATCATTGCTTTACTTCTAGAACTGAAATGGTGGGATCAAGATGAGGCGTGGTTGGACACACATTTGGAACGACTGGTCTCTACATACGATCCGCAGACATTGCGTGAGCTTCTGAAGAGTAAGTAGGTTGGTGTACGTGAACTGATTTGCAAAAAAAACGAGACTATCGCTGGTTCCTTATGGAGCCAGTTTTTTTATTTTGCACTCCATATGCTCATCATCATCACACTTCATGGAACCTTGCATATCCACAATAAGCCAGAACCAATCCATCTATAGGTGGACTTAACTCCCGTTGAATTCGGCTACACTAAATGTAGATCAGAGAACACGTGGAGAAGGTGAGGAAAAAAACATGATGAATATTGTTATTGTAGCTGTCATTGTTCTATTGTTATCGCTAAGGGAGAAGGAAGTGAAGACATCCCGTTTATGGGTCTTTCCAGCGATTATTGCGTATTGGGTGCTTTCGAGCGTAGTAAATACACCATTAACGGTGGGCAACATTCTGTTATATATTGTTTTTCTCATCATAGGTTGCGGGATTGGTGCGTGGCGGGTACATCTGGAACAGCTTCGAATCCATCCAACTACAGGTAAAATGATGTCTAAGGGATCGCTGGCCAGTAGCTTGCTTCTGATCGCGGTTATGGTGTTAAGACAGCTCGCCAGCCAATGGGATGTGCATCATACGGTGGTTTCACTGAGCAATGCTCTTTTGTTTCTACCTCTGGGAAGTATTGCTGCCCGGCGTTATTTTCTGTATGCCAAAGTCCAGCGCTTTCAAGGCAGAGGTGTATAATCATTTCAAACTTTAGGATTGGAAAGGATAGCTATGCAGAACGATTCGAAATGGATGCAGATTCGAAAGGTGGTACTGGATCATACAGCAGATCTTATTTTAACGTTGCTGCTGCTCTCCAGTCTGATCGAGCCCTCCAAAGAATTGGCGTGGGTCGATTTGGGTGCAGGACTGGTCGTTAGACTGCCCTACCTTATGTTGGTTTGGGTTCCACAGTCACTTCGAAATGAGCGGATGCGAACGTTAGGGATATTGGTGATTTGGTTGGTGACGCTGCTCTATGCCCAGTTCTTCCAGGCCGAGTATCGTATATTTGAATTAACCTTTTATCTCATCGGATATACTGCGCTAAAATTGCCCATCCATCGTTCTTCGTTGCTTGGCTTCGTTATCATCATTGGGAATGCGGCGCTGCTCTATATGGATGAATACGAACCCAATCAGATTCTGGTGTATTCGATGGCTCACGCTGTAACCTATATTCTATGCTGGGCTGCGAGAATCAGGCGGGAAAGCAGACAGGACAGCAAACGACATTATGAGGAATTGCAGAAGGTGCACGCTGAACTGACACATGCCCATCAGGAGCTTCAGGATACACATCAGGAGTTGGAGCAGGCTACCGTGCGATTGATGCAGTATGCCGTACTTGAAGAACGAAGCCGAATCTCAATGGATTTGCACGACAGTGTTGGTAACCGATTGACATCCATTATTGTTCAGCTTCAGGCATTGCCATATATGATGAAGATGGATGCAGCGGAAGCCGACAAAGCGATGGGTACGGTGCTTGAAGTAGTCCGACAATGTCTCCAGGAGGTTCGGACTGTTGCTCATCAGATGGGCAGCAATGAAGCAGGCCTCGGGCTGGTCGCCTTGACGAGTCTGGTGAATGAGATACGGGAGATGGCAGGTTTCACGATCAAACTGACCCCCCAAGAGCAGACGAGTCATTGGACGCCAGAAACGTCCGAATTATTGTATCGTGTACTTCAGGAAGCGTTAACGAATATCATTCGTCATGCCCAGGCTTCGCAAGTGAAGGTGGACATCTTGGAGAAGGAGCATCAGCTACATATGATTGTGGAGGACAACGGAATGTATCGCAAAGAGAATCCGATCTCTCCCGGTTTCGGACTGTCGAGTATGAGAGCAAGATGTGAAAGGGCAGGCGGTTCCTTATCCATTGATGCAGTCGATCCACATGGAATGAGGTTAACCCTTACCATTCCTCAAGATGTGAAGGAGAGGTGATGAACAATAATGGAGCAAGACATACAGGACATACGTGTACTCCTCGTGGATGACCAGCATCTGGTCCGGCATGGTTTACGTTTTATTATTAATGCACAGCAGGATATGGAAGTGGTAGGCGAAGCGGGCGGGGGACATGAAGCAGTCCTTCTGGCAGCAGAGGTTCGTCCACATGTCGTATTGATGGATGTGCAGATGGAAGCAGGAGACGGACTGGAAGCGACAGCGGAGCTGATGAAGATACTGCCTGACTGCAAAGTGGTCATCCTGACCACATTCGATCATGAGGACTATGTGTACAAAGGAATACGTGCCGGAGCTGTTGGTTATCTGCTCAAGGATGCGGCGCCGGACGAACTCGTTGATGCGGTTCGTGCTGCATACCGGGGGGAGGCGATCTACCGCACGGCGGTGGCAGCCAAGGTGATCGGTCTTGCTATTCGTTCAACTCCGAGTCATTCGGATTCAGTGAAGGAGACGGTAGCAAACAAACCATTGCCGGAACCGTTTACGGGACGGGAATTGGAGGTTTTGCAGCAGATGGCATATGGATTACGGAATGAGGAGATTGCTCGCAAGCTTTTTATCGGTGAGAGTACGGTCAAGACTCATGTACATCGCATTTTGCAAAAGATTCAGGTGGAAGACCGCACACAGGCGGTCGTCTTTGCAATTCGTAATGGATTCGTCAAGTAAACCGTTCTTGATCTTCTGTGGAGTAGTGATCCAAATTCAGCAAATAACCAGCTGCCCCATGCGGAGCTGGTTATTTTGTATGACCTCAAAAACAATGTCTCAAAATTGAGAAAAGAGATGGAATGTTGTGTGAGATAAGTCATAGAATAACTTTAAGTAAGCGCTTCCAATAACATCAATATGAATTCACGGAGGGGTTCAGAATGCGATTTAAGAGAGCTGCCACACCGCTCGTCGCTCTGTTCATGTCGGTCACATTGTTTGCCGGATGCCAAAGTGTTCAGCCGCCATCAGTAAGTGAACCACAAGGGACGGTGGATACACCGACCACGACAACCCAGAACGAACCTGCACCTCAGACCAACAAGGAGACACCACGTAATGAGACCTTGTATATCAATGGACTGCAATGGGGGCCACCAACCAACTTCAATCTGTTGAGCGGAAATCCCGCATTTCCAGTGAATTACGGCAACTCCAGGGAACTGGTGTACGAAACCCTGTTTATGGTAAACCAGCTGGACGGTGGCCTTGAACCTCTCTTGGGCAATTCGTATGAATGGACGGATGAAACGACTCTGCGCATTGAGTTGAATGCGGATGCGAAGTGGAGCGACGGAACGGCTTTTACAGCAGATGATGTTGTATACACCTATGAACTGGGCAAAAAATACGATATTAACTGGAGCAGCTTCTGGGCCTACATCAGTGAAGTGAAAGCAGATGGAGCGCAGGCCGTGGAAATTAAGCTGAACCCTGAAAACCCTAACAAGCTTACCGTACTGGACAGCATTGAACTGATCCCGATGCTGCCGAAGCATATCTGGGAAGAGATCGAGAAGAAGAACAATAATGATCTGACCGCGATTCGTAAAGAGGTTAATGATAATCCAGTGGGAACCGGAGCCTATAAGCTTCATTTTTACAACGACCAGAAAATTACGATTGTCCGTGACGATAACTACTGGGGGCAGAAATTGTTCGGCAAATTGCCCGCACCGAAGTACATCACTCACGTGATCTACAAGGATAATGCCGCAGGTGATCTGGCGTTCAAGAGTGGGCAAGTGGACGTCTCCCAGCAGTTTATCCCTCAAGTGTGGAAGATGTGGGAAGGCGGGGCTGCTGTAAAAACGTATCTGAAGGATGCGCCGTATTATCTGCCCGGTTCCATGCCAAGCATTTTCTTCAATCTGTCCAAAGCCGGACTCGATAATGCTGACGTTCGCCGTGCGATAGCCATGAGCATCAACTATGACAAAATCTCGGAGCTGGCCATGAGCGGATATTCCGCACCGATGCAGCCTTCCCTGACCTTGAACTCGGACGCCGAGTCCAAATATATTGACCAAGATGCCATCAAGTCGTTGCAATGGACGATGGATATTGAAGGAGCCAATGCTCTGCTAGACAAGATTGGAGCAACCAAAGGTAAAGACGGCATCCGTGTTCTTAACGGCAAACGCCTTGGACCTTTCGAGGTTGAATGTCCTTACGGCTGGTCTGACTGGAACGCTGCCCTGGAGATCGTAGCGCAGAGCGCCAAGGCCATAGGGATTGAGATTCGCACCAAATTCCCGGAATCCCCGGTATGGACCAATGATCTGCAAACCGGCAAATTCGATATTATCATGAATACGCCTGCAGGCGGGGTCAGCCCAAGCCAGCCGTGGAACCGTGCGATGACGATCATGTACTCCAAAGGGGTTGCTCCAATGGGTGAGATGGCTTTCTGGAACTGGGGACGGTACCAGAATGACCGTGCAGACGCCATTATTGAAGAGATTCCATCCGTGTCTGACGAGGCGAAGCTGAAGTCACTGTACACTGAACTGAATACCATCTGGCTGAAAGATATCCCTTCTATTCCGCTAATGTACAGACCATGGGTGTTTGACACCGTGAACGAATCGGTTTGGAAAGGTTTCCCGACCGAAGGAGATGGCACCAACATTCCGCCGCAAATCTCGATGGACGGCGCAGGTATTAAGGCATTGTATCAGATCCACAATTAAGGAACTCATATTGAATCAGGACACGATGAAGTGACACGCCACTTCAGACATAAGGCCCTTATCCGCTAAACTCGGGGGTGCTAAATCCTATGAATGCCTATTCCAGATATGTCGCCAAAAAAGTATTCTGGTACGGCCTGACCCTGGTCATTGCCATCGGACTGAATTTTATTTTGCCTAGACTGATTGAAGGTAACCCGGTGAGCATGATCGCTTCCAAAATGACGTCAGGGATGACTGACTCGGATTCCATCAAGCGGGTGTATGAGACGTTTACGGTTGAATTCGGCATTGATCAGCCACTATGGACCCAATTCGGCATCTATTTGAAAAATCTGTTCACAGGCAATCTGGGCACGTCCTTTGGACTGTATCCGAAGCCTGTGACGGACATTCTGGCCTCCGCCGTCCCTTGGACGGTGGGGCTTCAACTTCCGGCCATCCTGGTCGGCTGGATCATTGGTAATTTGCTCGGTGCGATTGCAGCGTACCGGAAAGGTGTTTTTGATAAAGTACTGTTTCCGGTAGCTTTATTTATCAATTCCATTCCTTTTTTTACTCTGGCTATTATTATGCTGTATGTCTTTGCGTTATCACTGAAATGGTTCCCTTTATCGGGCGGATATGACTTCCAGATGGTACCGCAGCTGAGCTTCGACTTTATCATGTCCGTGGTTCGCCACCATACCTTGCCGTTCCTCTCCATCGTGCTTGTGACCATTGGTGGTCAGGCCATTGGCATGCGGGAGATGTCCATCTATGAGCTCAATTCAGACTATGTGTTATACAGTAAACTGCTGGGTATTCGCGACGGCCGAATTGCGCGTTATGTGTTCCGTAACGCTATGCTGCCGCAAATTACGGGACTTGCGCTCTCCATCGGTACGATGGTCGGTGGGTCACTCATCTGTGAGATTGTCTTCAGTTATCCAGGCATCGGCACATGGTTGTTCACGGCCATAAGGCAACTGGATTACCCACTAATCTCGGGGTGTACGCTGCTGATTGCCATTGCTGTATTGCTTGCAAATTTCACTATTGATGTCATCTACGGTTTCATTGACCCGCGCATCAAGGCCGCTCAAATGGAGGAACAGTGATATGAAGCATTCGATCTCTATTTTGCTGAAGTCACCCAAATTCATGATCGGCGCGGTGACTTTTGTCGGCATGCTGCTCTTGGTTACGATCTATCCGCTCATTAATCGCAGTGATCCCCTTGAGATGATTGCGATGGCGTTCCAGCCACCTGGCGATGGCCTGCTATTAGGATCGGACAATTTTGGACGGGATATTTTCCTTGAATTGATGTATGGCATCCAGACATCCGTACGTGTGGGGCTGATTGCAGGTGTGTTTGCAACCGTTATCGGTCTGGTTATGGGCCTGGTGTCGGGATATATCGGGGGAATGCTGGATAACTTTCTGACGGCGATCACCAATATTTTCATTGTTATTCCTTCGTTCATCATCCTGATCTTGATCTCGGTCAGCATTGATTCACGCAGTTCCCTGGTGACGGCGATCATTATCGGTATAACTAGCTGGCCTTGGACGGCCCGGGCTGTGCGAGCCCAGACGACATCTCTGCGTAGCCGGGATCATGTGCATATTGCAAAAATTTCGGGACACAGTACGCCGCGTATCATTATCCATGAGATTTTGCCCTATATCGCGTCTTATGTGGTGATGGCTTTTGTGCTCCAGACGGCATCGGGCATTCTGTCCGAAGCATCCATCTCCATGCTGGGACTGGGGCCGTATAATACGATCTCGCTCGGCATCCTGATGAACTGGGCACTGGTGTTTGAAGCGCCAGTAGCAGGGGCGTGGTGGGCGTTCATTCCTGCGGCGCTGGCGATTGCCGTCATTACCTTCTCGCTTTATCTGATGAATACGGGCATGGACGAAATTTTTAATCCGAAAATAAGGAGCTAAGACCATGAACCAACCTATACTTCAGGTCAGCGGTCTGAAAACCTATTACCGTACCCGGCTCAAGGAGAATGTATTTGCCGTCGACGGGGTCGAGTTCGGACTGAAAGAAGGGCAGACGCTGGGCATTGCAGGTGAATCGGGCTGTGGAAAATCGACGCTGGCGCTCAGCCTGATGGGCTTTTATTTCCCGCCGCTTCATTATGGCAGTGGTTCGATCCGGATTAATGGTACCGATATTATGCAGCTGAACAAAGAGCAGCTTCGTTCGCGCATTCTGGGCAAGGAAATTGCTTATATTCCGCAGGCTGCCATGAATGCACTGAACCCAACGCTGCGTATTATCAGGTTTATTGAAGATATCATGAAGGAGCATCGTCCGGAGATGAAACGGTCGGATGTGCGGAAGATGGCTACGGAGCGCTTCCAATCACTGAACTTGTCGCCGGATGTGCTGGATATGTATCCAAATGAATTATCCGGCGGCATGAAGCAGCGAACGGTTATCGCCATCTCAACAATTCTGAATCCCAACGTGCTCATTGCGGATGAACCTACTTCGGCACTGGATGTAACCTCCCAGAAGGCGGTCATTCGTCTATTGAAGGATTTGTTGAAGCGCAAAGTAATCAAATCACTGGTGTTCATCACGCATGAGCTGCCGCTACTGTACCATGTCACGGATGAAATTATGGTGATGTATGCCGGTGAGATTGTGGAACGAGGCACGGCAGAGCAGATGATTTTCAATCCGCTGCATCCGTACACTCGCAAACTGATGGGCTCCATCATTGTGCCGGAAGAGGGCATGAAGGAGCACAAACTGGCTGCCATTCCTGGTGCACCACCAAATCTGAAGAATGTGCCGGAAGGCTGCCGCTTTGCAGAGCGCTGTACACTGGTGACCGACGAGTGCCGCCAGGGCAAAATCGAGAACATTCATGTCGATGGGCGCCTATATCGCTGTCTCCTGACACCAGAAATGCTGGAGCAGATCAGGGAGCAGGAGCAGGACAGTCACTTACAGCAGGAGAGCATGAACGAAGAGCCCCAGGAGAGGGAAGAAACTCAGGAGGAGAATGACTCAAATAAAGAAGATGTCCGAGATGTTCAATCTGACACAGACGATATCGCAGACCAATGAAATGATTCTTTCTGCGTAATGGGCTCGGATCAAGGCTCCCCGAAAGGAGTGAGGTAGTATGGCGATGGGCAAGGTGCTGATCAGCGGCCGCCATCTGACCAAGGTGTACGGTACAGGCAATCGCAAAAAGGCAGCCGTGGACGATGTGAGCTTTGATTTTCATGAAGGGGAGATTATCTCCATTGTCGGAGAGAGTGGCAGTGGCAAGACGACACTCGCGAAAATGATCATGGGCTTGCTCAAGGAAACGGGTGGAGCGATTGAATACGATGGCAAGCCCAGACAAATGAAGCGGTACCGTGAGCGTAAAGCCTATTGGAAGGATATACAGGCCATTTTCCAGGACCCGTTCTCTTCGTTCAACGTATTTCACCGGGTGGAAAAGCTGCTGGTGGACTGTATCAAACTTCAGGGGCTGAAGCTGAACAAGGACGAGGAATATGCCAAAATGAAGGAAGCCTGTTCTTTCGTCAACTTGAAGTTCGAAGAGTTATACAACAAATATCCGTTTGAGCTGTCCGGTGGACAGATGCAACGGCTCATGATTGCCCGCATTTTCATGCTGCATCCTAAGGTGTTGATCGCCGATGAACCAACGTCCATGGTGGACGCATGCTCGCGTTCAACGATTCTGGATATGCTGCTCAAGCTGCGCGATGAGAACCGCATGACGATTGTGTTTATTACGCACGACGTGGGTCTGGCTTATTATGTGAGCGACACGATCTGTATTATGGAGCATGGACGAATGGTGGAGGCGGGGAGAGCGGAGGAAGTTATTCACCATGCGGAGCATCCCTATACCAAACAATTAATCAATGACGTACCCAAAATTCATTCTCCCTGGGTGCTCGATTAACACAAATCAAGCCCTGGACCGTTTTGAGCGGAACAGGGCTTCTTATTGTCCAAGATGAAAGGTTCGTTTTAGCGAGTGGGTAGTTGTGGTGTCTGTGCAGACTCTGTTGATGGGGGTGTTGAATGGGTGTGATCTTCCGCGTTATTCTGGTCTGTCTGCTTGCCCGAATAAAAGTTAATGATATCATCAACCGTAGAAAACACGACATTTACATCAAAATGTTCGTTGTGTGTTTGAATAAAAACCTCTTTTCCGATCTTGTTGTTGCTGTTTAGTTTAGAGCTTCTTTCATTGTTAATCCTGCTGTGAATACAGGAACTTTACCTGCTGGAAGTTGAATTTCCTTACCAGTTCGACGGCTTTTACCCATACGTGCTTCACGATTACGCACTTCGAATTTGCCGAATCCAACCAGTTGAACCTCTTTACCTTCTTTTAAAGCTTCCAAAATCGAATCCAGTACAACCGTTACGGCCTTTTCAGCGTTCTTTTTGGAGAATCCGCCGTTTTTGGCTACTTCTGTGATCAATTGTTCTTTATCCATTTGTCATACCTCACTTTTCGTTTTTGGATGATAAGTTTATGAAGTCAGCATTTTGAAAGACGCTCTTTGAATCTATGCAAAATGCTCATGTAATAAAACAAAAAGCTGCCTTGTACAAGGCAGCTTTAATATAATTAAACTTTAGTAACGTTCTCAGCCTGTGGACCACGGTTACCTTGAGTTACTTCGAATTGGACGCGTTGTCCTTCATCCAATGTTTTGAAACCGTCGCCTTGAATTGCACTGAAATGAACGAATACGTCTGTTCCTTCTTCAGTTTCGATAAAGCCAAATCCTTTGTCCGCGTTAAACCATTTCACTGTACCTGTTTGCATGTAGTTCCTCCAAAAAATAAGTTTTTAAACGACCATTTTGAAAAGGTTAATTTTAAAAATCAACGCTAATCAGGTATATTCAACCCACAGACTTGATGTCCGCTAATGTATCGATTAATATGATAATACCATGTCCGCTAATATAAGTCAAGATTTGGAGGTTTTTTCTAATGGATAAGGGTTCTGGTACTTCGGTACAAGGGGAAATGGTTGTTCAGGAATTCATACATATGCTTACGAACCAGGGAGAATTGACTCCCAAAACCTTGAAGGAATATGCGAGTGATTTGAAGCATTTTACCGAATGGTATATAGGGAACGATTCTTGGAGTGAAGAGATTTCATTTCGAATCGAAGACGTGCATACATCGACTTTGGTCCGTTATCGGGAAGATTCACAAAAGGTAATGCAATTGAAGCCATCTACCATTAATCGTAGACTAATTACATTGAAGCGTTTTTTTAAGTGGGCTTCATCGGAAGCCAGGATCAAGAGTAATCCTTCCAAACCTTTGAAATTCATTCCGGAAGACAAGGTTAGCCCCCGCCGAATGACCACCAAGGAAGAACAATCATTCATATCTGCCGTCGAAGACGGTAACTCGCTTCGGGATCAGACTATCCTTACCCTCATGTTTCATACCGGTATACGAACAATGGAGATATGCAACCTCGCTCCCGGTGATATTGAATTGGGCAAACGAAGCGGGCAACTCACCGTGCGGGCTGATAAACGAAACGGTCAACGGAAAATTCCGCTGAACATGACATGTATTGCTTTGTTGAAGATGTACATGGTTGGCCTCGCACGGGATAGTCCTTACCTGTTTCCTTCCGAGAAAACCAGTGATCGCTTAACGGAGAGGGCGCTGCGCCATTTGATCAAAAAGGTGATGACTACAGCCGGTCTGGAAGGGCTAAGTTCCCATGATCTGCGTCATCGGTTCGGATACGCTATGGCCGAGCATACACCACTGCATCGCTTGGCAGAAATGATGGGGCATATCAATCCGGATACCACGATGATTTATGTGAAGGGGTTAAATGCCAATTTATCTTTGTCAGCAGAAGAAGATGGAGAAACGGAACCGCATTAAAGTACATGCAGTACTCTTTATGAGGCATTACGAATGGATATAGGATCAATGATGCCCTGACCCACTTCAAGTGGATGAGGGTTGTTTGGTTATCCAAGAATGACTTACATCCCATTCAGGCTTGTTGTTTGCATTAATTTGCGATTCTAATGTAATCATGGCATAGGTTCCATCAAGCTTTTCCCAAAAAAGTATCGCCTTTGTATGATCGGGATGTAAAAGCAAGGCAGGCATGACATCTCCGTTTTCCAGCATGGTTCTTCGTTCGTTACTATAATAGGCAGCGATGAAGGAAGAGTGCTCTTCACGGGGAAGGGTGTTTAATGAATCCTCCAAGATGTAAAACAGTTTCCATTCAGTTATATTCTCCTTCTCACTATTCTCATTCAGCGTGGTACGTATCGCCTTTATTCCTCCCCTCCATGATTTTGTTAATTTCTCTTGAAGTTCTTGAGGTTGGTTCTATTTTTTAATTAACTCCTTTCAATAATTTACCATATATTTCGTTTGTGAGCGCACATTATATCAATCTTATCATCTTAAAAGTAAGCGATTACATTAATTAAATTTATATTGTATATTATGATGGCAACCTTGGATCATATCGACATATACATTATTGCTTGGGCTTATGGCCCCTTAAATAAAGGAGGAATCTGACGTGTACCGGGTATTGCTGGTGGATGATGAAGAGGATGTACGCGAAGGGTTGGTTGTAGAGGTAGATTGGGAAGCGCTCGATCTGCGCATAGTTGGTCTGGCGGAGAATGGACGTGAAGCACTGGAGATGGCAGAACGAGTGGAGCCGGATATTGTGGTAACGGATATCAGCATGCCATTTATGGATGGACTTGAACTTGCTCGAAGGTTGCGGGAGCGCAATCCGCTTGTGAAAGTGGTGATTTTGACTGGATATGATGAATTCGACTACGCCCGACAAGCGGTCTCGCTGAGTGTGGATGAATACTTACTGAAGCCATTCTCGGCGGGGCATCTGACAGAACTGCTTACAAGGTTGCGTGCGCAGATGGCGGCTGAAGTGGCCGAACGAGAGGATGTACAGCAGCTGCGCGACCATTATTATACAAGCCTGCCCCTGTTACAGGCGGACCTGATGGCCACTTTGCTGCATCGGCAAAAATCACCGGAATATATCCATGGCAAAGCAAAGCAATGCGGACTGGATCTGCACGGTGAACGCTATGGTGTATCCGTATTGACCCTGCATATGGACGGAGACCAATCTGCGGATGCGGAGTTGAAACAGTTCGCTGCGCTAAACATTGCCGCAGAGGTATGGACGGAACACGGGGCCGGACATGCTTTTATGCATCAGGAGACGATTGTGCTGCTCTATGTAGATCGGTGGGGTGGAGAAGATGGAGAGAAACGACAGCAGCAGGCGCTGGAAAATGTAATGCGCAGCATCAATCATTATTTGCGTATTCCTGCCACTGTTGGATCGGGCTCAATCGTGAACACACTGGCAGGTGTGAAGCATGCCTATGAGGATGCACTACTGGCACTGGATTATCGACTTGTACCGGGGACCGATCCCCTTATCTATATTGCAGATGTGGAGCGGCAGACGGCGGGCAAATTGCGTTTTGACGAGTTGAAGCAGCAAACGCTGACACGTTGTCTGAAAGCGGGTACGCAGGCGGAGCTGGAGGACGCGCTAGAGATCATTTTCCGGGAAATTACGGTGGAGCATGGGCGAAGTGACATTCAACTGTATCTGATTGAAGTTTTAACAAACGTTTGGAAGGCAGCTCAGGCATCGGGCGAGGCCATGGAGGATATTTTTGGGGCAGGGTTCCAGTTGTATGCCGATTTGTTCCGTTTGCCTGGGTTGTCTGAGGCACAAGGTAAGGTGAGCGAGGTTTGTCTGCTCGTTCAACATCGCATTGCCAGCGGAAGGCAGCATGTATACAAGGATATTGTGGAACAGGCATTGTCGTTTACCAAAGAACACTACGCCGATCCGGATCTGTCCATTCAGAAAGTATGTGGGCATCTGCATATCAGTTCGGGTTATTTTTGTGGCATTTTCAAAAAAGAAGTACAGCTTACCTTCCTGCAATATCTGATGCAAATCCGTATGGAGGCGGCCAAGGAGTTGCTTCGATCCACGGAGATGAAGTCGTTTGAGATTGCTGGTCAGGTAGGTTTCGCGGAACCGAATTATTTCAGTTTTTGCTTCAAAAAACATATCGGCGTCTCGCCCAAAGAATATCGCAAACAGACTGCACTAACAGCTAGTGAAGGCACAAGTCGATGAGAACGTTTGCCGGATGGATAAGATCCCTTTGGCTCAAGCTTCGGTCCAGGTTGCGTTCATCCAGAGTCAGTAGTATCCGCTTTATTATTACGTGGTCCTTCTCTGTCTTCATTGTATTGGTGCTGACCATCATGGCGATGCTGCTGCATGACAAATTCACGCAGGCCGCGGAGCGAAGTGCGGAGCTGACGACGAGGCAGATCGTGGATCAGGTCAGTTACAATCTGGAGGATTATGTTCGCAGCATGTCGCATCTGTATCGAGCCATCGAAGAACATATGCTGCGGGATGGCACGTGGGAAGGGGATCAGGTAGATAAACAGCTGGATACGCTGCTTAGCAGCCGCGAAGATATCATCTCCATTACTTTGTTGGATTCAACAGGGCATTTGTTCAAGAATAGACCTTCAGCTGAATTAAAACCGAGTGCGCATGTAACACAGCAAGGGTGGTTTCAATCTGCACTCCGAGTGCCGGATCACCTTAGTTTCTCACTGCCTCATATCCAGAACATGTACACAGGCCCATACAAATGGGTCGTTTCCATGAGCAAAGGCATTACTGTACGCCAAAATGGTCAGGATCGTCAGGTCATTCTGCTGGTGGATATCAACTTCAAACAAATGGACGAACTGAGCCGCCGGGTCAGTCTGGGGCAGCGGGGATACGTCTACATTATCGACGAAAGTGCGGGCAATATCGTCTACCATCCGCAGCAGCAATTAATGTACATGGGGCTCAAAAGTGAAAATATCGAACAGGCACTGGTTGCAACCGGCAGTTATGAAGATGAGGCGGATGGTCAGAAAAGGTTGAATGCAGTCAAGTCTGTCGCCAATATCGGATGGAAAATCGTAGGTGTGGCCTATCTGGATGAGATCATGACATCCCGCCAGGAGGTCAATGGATATCTGATTCGAGTACTGCTGGTTGTGCTGGTACTGGTCATCCTCGTCTCGCTATTCCTCTCTTCCAGCCTGACACGTCCGATCCGGCGGATGGAACGAAAGATGAAAGCCGTGGAGCGAGGGGATTTTAACGTGGAGCTTCCTATCGAAGGGCCGCTGGAAGTGGAACGTTTATCCCGCCGTTTTAACCTGATGGTCTATAAAATCCGGACCTTGATGAATGAAATCATTCATGAACAGGAACAGAAGCGTCGGCTCGAACTGGAAGCTTTGCAGGCTCAGATCAATCCACATTTCCTATACAACACGTTGAATTCAGTAGTACGTATGGTGGGCATGAGCCGGAATGAGGAAGTCATTACGATGATCACTTCGTTATCCCGATTGTTTCGCATCAGTCTCAGTCAAGGCAAAACGATTATTACGGTCAGGGAAGAACTGGAGCACGCCCACCATTACCTGACGATTCAGCAGATGCGGTTCAAGCGCAAATTTAATTTTAGCATGAAGGCAGATGAGGATACGCTGGACTGCCTGACACTTAAGCTGGTGCTTCAGCCACTCATTGAAAATGCGATCGTGCATGGCATTGAATATCATATGGACGAGGGATGTATTGAGATTCGTGTATACCGGGAGGACGACAAGCTGGTATTTCGCATTACGGATAATGGGGTCGGCATGACGGAAGAGCAGATGTCGAAACTTCTAATGGGCAGTCCTATTGTGAAAAGTGGTGCAGGATCAGGTGTAGCTGTACGCAATGTACATGATCGGATTCAGCTTTATTATGGCGAAGCTTACGGTCTTGAATTCGAAAGTGAGCTGGAAGAAGGCACAACCGTCTGGATTCGGATTCCGATCCAATCGGAACGAGAGGAGGACGATGCGCATGATGAACAATAAAGGGAATAGCACGTGCGCCAAGGGAACCAGCAAGGTGAATAACATCGATAGAACGGATGGGATCTCGAATTGGGTTTTGAAAATAAAAATCTGCAATCGCGTGGAAGTCATACGGATGAGAGTCTCCATCCTTCGTTATATGGGCATGTCAGCAGCAATCTTCTGCCTGTTGTTATGTATGGCGTGCGGTATGTCCAATGCTGATCCGGCGGGATCACAGCCGCGTATTGCACTGATTACGCCAGCGGGAACCGGAGAACTTGCAGAAGCGATACGTCTTGGGGCCGAAGCGGCTGCCAAAGAAGCGGGAGCGGAGCTCATTACGGTGGAGGCTTTTCCCTCAGAGGGGTTAACTTACGCGCCATCTAACCCCGACTTCACAGCAGGACAGGGAAAGGTAAAGCAAGAGCATTTGCAAAATGGGACTTATTCACTGAGCGAGCGTGAACAAGCCCAGGTGGATGCAGTATCACTGGCACTGGAGCAGGGAGCATCGGCCCTGTTGATCGATCCCTTGAGTGAGAAGACACTCAGCGACATCATCCAGAAGGTACAGACTAAGGATGCCAACGGAGTGATTATCCCCGTCATTTTGTTGAATGACGAGTTTCCTGTAAAAGGTATAACAAGTGTTATCTCGATAGATAACGTTGAGGCTGGACGGCAGGCGGGTCAGGCCATGGCTGTGCTTCTCGGTGGACGAGGACGTATAGCCTTGCTTGGTCCTGATCCTGTAAATCCTGTTCTGATTAACCGGGAGCTAGGGATAGAGGAATCACTGGCTCAATACCCGGACATTCATGTGGAGACCCAATCCGTATGCAGCACGCGGGATGCTTGCTGGCAGGCGGCGAAGCAACTGCTTGACCAGCAGCAGGTGGACGGATTGATTGCTCTTCAGGAACCTGCTTCTTTGGGGGCAGCGGATGAATCGAATCGACGTACGTCCGAGAACAAGGGGAACAAGGTGAGGATTGTGGGATTTGGCAGCGAACAGCAGCAGTTAGAGCAGTTACAGGAAGGGAGAATTCAACACTTGATCGTGCAAAATGGATTCAGTGCAGGTTATCTTGGTGTGAATCAGGCCGTTGCACGGTTGAACAATCAACAGGTGCAAGCCAGGGTAACGCTAGAAACGAAGCTGGTCAGTACGGACAATATGTTCTGGATGGATAATCAGAAGTTGTTGTTTCCTTTTGTACAGTAAAGGCTCAATTGAGGAAGATTTCGATAAAACAGAGGAAGATATTGTATTCGAATTTATTGTAAACCCTTTCATAATAAAGACATCGGTAAAGCCGAATGAACTTGGGGGAGGTCATTAGGATATGAAGAAAACGTGGATGACATTGTTGCTTACAGCGTGTATGGTTGCGGCGGCGGGGTGCAGCAGTGGCGGAGACAGCGCAGGCGGAAGTACAGGAACAGATACAGGAGGCAAGACGGCGGCAGGGACGGAAACGCCTAAGATTGGCGTGGCGATCTATAAGTTCGATGACACGTTCATGACGGGTGTGCGGAATGCAATGACCGCAGCAGCGGAAGGCAAAGCCACACTCGATATCGTGGATAGCCAGAACGCACAGCCGACCCAGAATGAGAAAGTCGATCTGTTTGTATCCAAGAAATACAACGCAATGGCTGTGAATCCGGTTGACCGGACCGCAGCAGGTGTCATTATTGACAAAGCCAAAGCGGCCAGCATTCCAGTTGTCTTTCTGAACCGTGAGCCGGTTGCTGAAGACATGAACAAGTGGGATAAAGTGTATTACGTTGGAGCCAAGGCGGAAGAGTCCGGCACGATCTCCGGTCAGCTCATTGTGGACTACTGGAAGGCCCACCCGGAAGCAGATAAAAACGGTGATGGTAAACTGCAGTACGTCATGCTGAAAGGCGAGCCAGGCCACCAGGATGCTGAGCTGCGTACCAAATATTCAGTTCAGGCCATCCAGGATGCCGGAATTGAAGTGGAAGCATTGGCGGAAGACACCGCGATGTGGGATCGGGTCAAAGGACAGGAGAAAATGCAGGCGTTCCTTGCCTCCCACGGAGACAAAATTGAAGCGGTATTGGCTAACAATGATGACATGGCACTTGGAGCCATTGAAGCGTTGAAAGCAGCGGGATACTTCAAAGACGGCAAAACGATGCCGGTTGTCGGCGTCGATGCAACGGCTCCGGCCATTCAGGCCCTTCAGGACGGAACGATGCTGGGCACGGTGTTGAACGATGCCAAGAACCAGGGCGCAGCTACGGTTGCACTGGCTTCCGTACTTGCGAAGGGTGAGACGCCAACGAAGGAAAACACGGGTTATGACATTACGGATGGCAAATACGTCTGGATTGCCTACAAAAAAATTACGAAAGACAACATTGCCGACGCCCAATAACAGCAGCAAACAGGGACGTCCGTCATGAGATGGCGTCCTTTTTTTGCCGGGTTTACGGAAGGGGAGGATGAAAGATGGAATCACCTTACCTGCTTGAGATGGACGGAATATCCAAAGCATTTCCGGGTGTGCAGGCACTAAGCCAGGTCACATTGAAGGTAAAGCCGGGTACGGTTCATGCGCTGATGGGAGAGAATGGTGCGGGCAAATCCACGCTGATGAAATGTCTATTCGGTATGTATCGCCCGGATGAAGGAACGATTCGGATGGACGGCAATCAGGTGGAAATTCCGAGTTCGAAAGCGGCGCTTCAACATGGCATATCGATGATTCATCAGGAACTGAACCCGGTGCCATACCGTCCGGTGATGGAGAACATCTGGCTGGGGCGGTTTCCGATGAGGGGGTTGTTGGTGGATGAGAAACGAATGTACGCTGATACACTAGCCTTGTTCAAGGACCTGAATCTGGACATTGATCCCAAGGCTCAGGCGGTAACTTTATCCGTTTCCAAAATACAGTCGATGGAAATTGCCAAAGCGGTCTCTTTCCAATCTAAAGTTATCGTGATGGATGAGCCAACTTCCTCGCTCACGGGCAAGGAAGTAGACCAGCTCTTCGCCATTATTAATCAGCTGCGCAGTCGCGGGGTGTCTATTATCTACATTTCGCACAAGATGGAGGAAATTCTGACGATCTCGGATGAGGTCACGATTATGCGGGATGGTTTTGTAGTGGGTACCTGGGATGCTGCTGATTTAACGACCGATCTGATCATTACCCGCATGGTTGGACGTGATCTGGATGAACGGTTCCCGGAACGGACGAACGTACCTGGAGAAGTGATTTTGAAGGCAGAAGGCTTAACCTCCAGCCAGCCGAATTCGTTCCGTGATGTGACGTTTGAATTGAGGAAAGGCGAAGTTCTTGGAATTGGCGGCCTTGTTGGGGCACAGCGGACGGAATTGATTGAGTCACTTTTTGGCTTACGCGGGCTTGCTTCAGGGACGATCTCCATTCATGGGCGCAAGGTGAAGATCAAGTCACCTGCCGCAGCAAAGCGTCATAACATTGCCCTGCTGACCGAGGAGCGAAGAGTCACAGGAATTTTTCCAGTGTTGTCTGTGTATGAAAATACGATTATCGCGAGTCTCGGACGTTACCGGAATCGGATTGGTCTGCTGGATGAGAAGAAAGGCCGAGATGAGGCACGTGAGCAGACTCTGAAGTTTAGAACTAAAACGCCTTCAGTTAACACGCTAATTCGCAACCTGTCTGGTGGTAATCAACAGAAGGTACTTCTGGCTAGATGGCTGTTGACTGACCCTGAAATTCTACTGCTCGATGAACCGACACGTGGGATTGATGTGGGCGCGAAATTTGAAATCTACACCATTATTACGGAACTGGCCCGCCAGGGCAAAAGCATTATTATGATCAGCTCGGAGATGCCCGAACTGCTGGGCATGTCGGATCGAATCATGGTCATGAGCGAAGGGCGGCTTACCGGAATCGTCGACGGTGCTGAGGCAACAGAGCAGGATATCATGAGGCTGGCCGCACAGCAGCGGATGGCTTAGTCAGGAGGGAAATACATGAATACACAAGTTATCAATCAGGTGAAGCAGTATGTGGCGCAGCGCGCGATCTTTATTGTGCTGATCCTGCTCGTCATTGGCATTGCCATTGCCGATCCGCACTTTCTTGCTTTCTCTACACTGCGGGATATATTACAACAGTCCTCCACACGGGCCATCATTGCGCTGGGGGCGGCGTTTATCCTGGTAACGGGCGGGGTCGATTTGTCGGCAGGACGGGTCGTTGGTCTAACGGCTGTTGTATCCGCATCGATGCTGCAAATCGACGAATATGCCAATCGGTTCTTTCCCGATCTGCCACATTTATGGGTGTGGGCGCCCATGGTCTTCGGGATTATTGCCGGACTGGCAGTAGGACTGGTGAATGGTATCATAGTAGCCAAATTACATGTTCCACCCTTTATCGCGACACTGGGTACGATGGTTGCGGTATATGGTCTGAACTCGATTTACTTTGATACAGAGCCCAATCAGTCACAACCGATTGGTGGATTGAGATCTGATTTTACCGTTATTGGATCTGGTTACATTGATCTTGGTGGTGGTTATTCCATTCCGTATATCGTATTGATTGCTGTAGCGGTTGCGCTGATCTGTTGGGTCGTCTTCAACAAGACCCGCCTTGGGAAGAATATGTATGCCATCGGTGGCAATATTCAGGCTGCGCATGTGTCCGGCATTCATGTGGCACGCAACCTGATTGCGTTGTATGCCATTGCAGGTGCACTGTATGGACTGGGCGGTGTACTGGAAGCCGCCCGTACGGGCGGGGCAACGAACAATTACGGCAATATGTATGAGTTGGATGCTATTGCGGCCTGTGTAGTGGGGGGCGTCTCCACAGCGGGTGGTATTGGTACGGTGCCCGGTGTAATGGCAGGGGTGCTGATCTTTGGAGTCATCAACTATGGTCTGACCTTTATCGGTGTAAGTCCTTACTGGCAGCTGATTATTAAAGGGTTGATTATTGTGGCTGCTGTGGCATTTGATATCCGCAAATATATGGCGAAAAAATAGAAGTGTAGTATTGAATCAAAGAAGCCAGCACTCTGGAATGACAAGAGTGCTGGCTTCTTTATTTTATGAATTTACAAACCTGTCCACCATATTAACCACAGGACCAACGATGCATAGAAGCAGCATAAACGCGGCTACGTTAAAGGCTACCTTTGTACCATAGTGCGAACGATACTTGCTAGCGATAATTACAGCAGGTATCCAGAAGATTGCCGCCGCCACGAAGGGAAGGTGAAGTCCCTGGTCTCCATTACTATAGATAGGCAAGTTCAGTAGATTAAACAAATAGTGGCTAATCTGTACCTTTTCTGTGCCCCATGAAAAATTAAAGGCCAACCCCATTGCGAGCACCAGCAAAGAAAGTGTCCCGATGCCCAAAGGTTTTCTTTGTTGTATCATGCTTATCCCTCCATAACCAAGGTTTTATCCTAAATAAATCCATTAATGTATTGTAACACAGTATTGATCAATGTGATGTATGATAGTTTCGCAATCTCCGTTTTCCTATAAACCGTTTGTCCTATTTTAATTATAAATTTATACATTCATGTGAATTTGACAAGCTTCCACTAATCGACAACATTAGCTAAACATAATCGATATAATACATGTAATTGAGGTATTGATGTGAGTAAAATGTCAAAGGGGGCGAGGCCTTTTGCTAAGTTACACGATGAAAATGCTTATTTTCCCGCTGGGATGTCTGCTTGTTATCCTGTCCTCTTATTTTCTAGGGCTTACTCCCCATCTCGCGTTAATGATATGTGCTGGTGTGTTATTTGTAGCAAGTATATATGGGGAGAAACGTTATCCTGCACTGCGTAATATCCATTGGCTCTTTCTTGGTATATTCCACTATTTCAGTGAACTGAACTGGTGCAATATACTGTATTACCTGCTCATCATGTCGATGATTCAAGATAAACAACGTGTTACCCAGACGTTACCCATTTCGATGCTAATTGTGCTCGAATATACAGTGATTCGGCTTTCCTATGTACCGATTGATACATATGCTTTGCTGGTATCCCTGTTTGACATGTTAACTGTGATTGTCATTATATTTTTATATCATACCTTGATTAACAGCGAGGCAGAGAAGCGCAGGCTACGGGAGAAAATTCAATTCCTCACCCTCCATGACCCACTCACGGGGTTGCTGAATTATGAAGGGTACATGGATGCTCTTAATAAAACGGTGGAGGAGCACCGCTCCTTTCTACTGATTATCCTGAATATTCAGAATTTCAACGGGTTTGACAAAGAGGTCGAAGACAACTGGTGCAGCGTAATAGGAAATACAGGCGAAATTATTACGACACAGTTTTCGGATGCATACGGTATATCCCGCTATGCAGGAGATCGCTATGCCGTCATTTTGCCTGAAATACAAAATATTGAAGAACGCATGTCGTCACTGCTGTCAGGGGAGTTACGGGGGTTGCAGGTGAACTACAGCATTTCCCTGTATCCGGGAATGTCTGAGACGTTGCAGCACTTTATTACGGTGGCGGAGGACAGGTTATTCCAGCAGCAGCGCAATAAATGGTTGAAAAACGAAGAGGAGGTCTTTCGTTCCGAAAGACTTCGGGCTGTTGGTGAACTGGCCGCGGGCATGGCTCATGAAATTCGCAACCCCCTGACTGCGATTCGAGGTTTCCTGCAGCTTTCACGGGGGCAGGCCTTCAATATCGCACCATGGTATGAAGTCATCATGGGGGAGATCACGCGTGTAACAGAGCTAACGGCTGAGTTTTTACAATTTTCCAAACCACACACCAATCACATGAAACCTGAACGAGTAGGGCATTGTCTCGAACGTGTCATGTCGTTAACCGAGTCGGATGCAGCATCACGGGGCCACCGAATTACACTTGAAATGACTGGGGAGCCAGTCGTGGTTATTATGGATCGGGACAAGATCGTACAGGTTCTAATCAACCTGATCCGTAATGCTTTTGAAGCTATGGAAGACCCTGGTGAGGTGCATATTGATCTGTTACATGATGGAGATAAAGCACTTATCTCGATTACCGACACGGGCAGCGGCATTCCAGAGAACTCTCTGGCGACGATCTTTAATCCGTTTTATACGACCAAGGAAGAAGGTACCGGACTTGGACTGGCTCTTTGTCAGAAAATCGCTCAGGATCATCATGGCAAAATTACCGTTCATAGTGAAATGGGGATTGGCTCTACATTCACCCTTCATTTACCTATGGGGGCATAATTCCAATAAACAAAAACGCTGAACTACTCCCCGTCAAGTAGACAGTTAAAAAAATGGTTCGGTTAGAAACCTTAGCTCGGATAACGTGCTAAGGTTTCTTTTATGCTACTCTGCGCGGTGACGCTTTTTTCAGCGTACTTGCGGATCATTTTATTCTCAGCTACATATCCGTGTGAATTTGACGAGCCTCCAAATATCGACAACATCAGATAATCATAATCGATATAATACATGTAAATAGGATCCGAATGTGAGAATTATGTCAAAGGGGGCGATGCTATGTACCAAAAAACGATTCGTAATAGTTTTACATTAGACGGTATTGCTATACATAATGGGAATTTGTCAGAGATTACTCTGCATTCTGCACAACCAAACACGGGTATTATTTTTAGAAGAGTGGATATAGATCCATATGAAATTATTGAAGCTAAAATCGGTAATGTATCCAATACGGAACGTTGCACACAGCTTAAAAACAACCATGGATACGCTGTATCTATGGTTGAACATACGCTGTCTGCTGTTCGAGGGATGGGTATCGATAACGTGATTATTGATGTTAATGGTGAAGAATTACCCATTTTTGATGGCAGCTCTACCGGTATTGCAGCAAAGATTTCAGAAGTTGGCCATCTGCAGCAAAAAATTAAAAAAACATATCTTCATTTACAAAAAAAAAATTAGAGTTGAGCACGGTAATTCTTTTCTTGAAGCTCATCCCTCTTCAATGATCTCCTATTGCGTGTGTTTTAAAAATGAACACAAAATTGCCTACCTCTCAGATCAAACTTCCAATTTTAATATTATAGAAAACAATTACTTAACGGATATTGCACCAGCTAGAACATTTTGTTTTGAAGAAGAAATAATGTACTTAAAAAGCAAAGGTTTAATTCAAGGAGCTTCTTTAGAGCATGGAATAGTTATTGGTGAAAAGAAAATTTATCCCAATTTACGTTTTCATGATGAATTATCTCGTCATAAGCTGCTGGATCTTATTGGCGATTTAGCTTTGAATCCTCCTTTTCATGCAAAAATCATAGGATCGGGAACCTCTCATTATTTGAACACTCTTTTTGCTAGAGAATTATTAAATAATCTAATCTAAATACAAAAGGAGACGATATCATGCCATGTAATTTAAATGAAATTTCTGAACAGTTAAATGGGATTCTAATAGGTGATGGCAATGTCGTTATAACAGGCGTAGGTTCAATTCATGCTGCTAAAGAGGGAGAAATTGCTTTTGTAACGGATAAAAATCTAAATAAATTAGATAAATGTAATGCTTCAGCGTTCATTGTGCCAGAAACGACAATAATAGAATTTAAAGTACCTGTTATTAAGGTGAAAAATCCCAGACTCGATTTTATTTGTTTAATTGAAATGTTTAGTGAGAAAATCAAAAGTAATGGTGTAGTATCATCAGAAGCAATTCAGCCTTCGGTAACGTTAGGCTACAATGTGCAGATCGACGAATTCGCGGTAATCAAAGAAGATGTGTCTATTGGGGATCATTCTGTCATTTCTGCGCATTCATTTATTGGAAAAAACGTGACCATTGGAACGAATTGCTTGATCCACCCTAATGTCACTGTTCTACAGGATACTTTCATCGGAGATAATGTCATTATTCACTCAGGCGCAGTGATTGGCGCTGACGGCTTTGGTTTTGAATGGGATGGTCAAAAACAAGTTAAAATACCGCATATCGGAAATGTCATTATTTTTGATGATGTTGAAATTGGCGCAAACACCACTATTGATCGCGGAACGATTGATTCAACAACCATTGGTAAAGGGACCAAAATGGACAACCTTATTCAAATTGGCCATAATGTTCAAATTGGTGAGCACTGCATTATCGCAGGTACAAGTGCAATTGGGGGCTCATCAAAAATAGGTAATCGTGTCATAATGGCTGGCGGGAGTGCGGTAATTAATAATATTACTATTGGAGATAGCTGCGTTGTTTTAGCTAAAACCATGGTTACTAAAAACATGCCCGCGAACTCAATGGTGTCGGGGTATACGGCTCGTTCACATAAGAGACAACTACGAGAATCCGCTGCACTTTCCAGACTCCCCCAAACGATAAAAAAACTAAATGAAAAACTTGATCAACTTTCCAAAACAAAGGAAGGTGCTAAATGATACATCAGTCAGCCATTATTCATCCTACAGCAGTAATTGGAGAAAATGTCGAAGTCGGACCCTTCAGTATTATTGAAGAAAATTCAAAAATAGGTAGCGGGTGTAGGATTGGAAGTCACGTTATCATAGGGGCTAACACGATATTGGGGGGGGATAACTATATTTCACATGGTGCCATTATCGGTTCAGATCCACAAGATAAAAGTTATCAAGGCGAAGAATCGTATCTCATTATTGGAGATAATAATACCGTGAGAGAGTATGTCACCATATGTAAAGGCACATCAAAAGGAGATTGTTTCACGAGAGTAGGAAGTAACAACTTTATTATGAATTATGCTCATATCGCACATGATGTATTGATGGGAGATCACAACGTCATCGTCAATAATGTGCAGATTGGCGGACATGTTAATATTGAAGACTATATCACTTTTGGTTGTGGTTCAGGTGTACACCAATCATGTAACATAGGAAGGTTTGCAATGATTGGAGCGGGAAGTAAAGTTTCACAAGATATCGTTCCATATTCTTTAGCAGATGGTCCGCGTTCGTACATACATGGAATCAATACCGTTGGTCTAAGAAGAAATGGATTTTCAAATGAAGAAATAAGCACGATAAAAAAGATTAATACCATTTTATTTCGCCAAAAGCGAACTCTTGATCAATCTATTGAAGAAATAAACAACTTACCTCCTTCTGAATTTAAAGAACACACATTGAATTTTCTATATAAATCTACACGCGGAATTGTACGAATGAAGCGATAAAATGGAAAACGCCGCAAAGGTCCGGAATGAAGCGGAACCTAAAGCGGCGTTTTTGTTTGTGTTTCTTTGTTTTAATTATCAATAAACACGAACCCAATCAGGTAAGCTGTCCCTGATGTAACTGATAATAGAAACCTTGCTGTTGCATCAACTCATCATGGCTGCCTCGTTCGGCAATTTTGCCGTCATCAATGACGAGAATCTGATCGGCCTCACGAATCGTGCTTAACCTGTGGGCAATGACAAAGCTGGTGCGATCCTTCATCAAGGTGCGCATCGCTTCCTGAATCTGCATTTCGGTGCGTGTATCGATGCTGCTGGTCGCTTCATCCAGAATAAGAATCGCAGGATCAGCGAGAATGGCACGAGCGATGGTTAACAGTTGTCGCTGTCCCTGACTCAGATTGCTGCCACCGGAAATGATCGGGGTATCGTAACCCTGCGATAATTTGCGGATGAAGGAGTGGGCATTTGCCAACTTCGCCGCTTGCTGGATCTGTTCGTCCGTTGCATCCGGTTTGCCGTAGGCAATATTGTCACGAATGGTGCCGGAGAATAGATAGGCGTCTTGTAACACAATGCCAAGTTCGCGCCTTAGCTGGTCTTTCTCCAGTTCGGAGATGTCACAGCCATCAATGGTAATCCGGCCGCCCGTAATCTCGTAAAAACGGGGCAGCAGGTTGATAATGGTCGTTTTACCCGCTCCAGTCGGTCCGACAAGTGCAATCATCTCGCCTGGCTTGGCGGTGAAGCTGACCTTTTTCAGGATTTCCCTCTCGGAGTTATACCCAAAGGATACATCTTCAAATACAACTTTCCCCTGAATCTGCTGCAGTTGTTTCTTCTGTTCTTCCACGTATTCACTTGGTGTATCAATAATGTGGAATACGCGCTCGGCACCTGCAATAGCTGCCTGAATCAGGTTGTACTGGTTCGCCAAATCATTGATGGGCCGCTCAATCTGGCGGGAGTAAGCAAGGAAACTTACAATCAGCCCGATGGACGTCAGATCATGATAAGACATCCATCCACCTACGGCTGCCAGTATGGCAAAGCCGATATTGTTCATGACATTCATCGTTGGCCCGACCAGACCCGATACGCTCTGAGCTTGGGTACTGGAAGTGCGAAGCTTTTCGTTCAAATTCTGAAAATGTTTTTGTGCCTGCTCCTGACGATTATAGGCTGCAACCACCTTTTGTCCAGCAATGGTTTCCTGAGCGTAGCCATTAAGCTCACCAAGCAACTTTTGCTGGGCGGTAAAATGTTTGCGTGTTCTTGAAGCGATCAGCCGAGTGGCGATCGTAATCAGTGGAACCGTCACCAGACTGAGCAGTGTCAGTCGGACATCCAGGGCTAGCATAATCGACAGGGAGCCAACCAGCAAGATGGCGCTGGACATCAGTTGGGTTACACTTTGATTCAGCGTCGTGGACACGTTATCGATATCATTGGTAGCCCGGCTCATCAGATCACCGCTCTGATTTTTGTCAAAAAAGCTGATCGGCAGCTGTTGCAGCCGTGAAAACAGAGCATGGCGCAGATCTTTTACGGTCAGTTGGGAAACACCGATCATGACATAGGATTGAGCCCACATCATGAACGAGCCGAGGACGTATACGGTCAGCAATAACATGCAGTCTTTCAGCAGACCGTCCGTAATTTTGGGAACGATATGTTCATTGACCGCACGGCCGAGCAGATAAGGTCCTGCCAGATTAAGTAACGTTCCAAGAGCCGTCAGTACCAGAGCAGTGATAACCCCTTTTCGATGACGTCCCATGTATGACCATACTCGGATGATCGCGTGCCGTGCGTTCTTGGCTCTTACTTTGGGAACCGGACCTCGGCCGGGTGGCCCAGGTCTTCCGATCATCGGTGGGACAACGGTCTGATGGATGGAGGAAGAAGCGTTTTTAGCCAAATTGAACATCCTCCTTCCGTTGCTGCGAATAATAGATGGATTGGTAATGTGATGAATGGGCCATGAGATGTGTATGTGTACCACTTGCCACGATTTCTCCTTCATCAAGCACGTAAATACAGTCTGCATCCTTTACAGAAGAGATCCGTTGTGCAATCAAGAAGGTGGTACTATTTCTCATTAGTGAATGCAGCGCCTTCTGAATACTTGCTTCGGTACGCAGATCGACGGCACTGGTGCTGTCGTCCAGAATTAGAACCTCCGGTTGCATAAGTAGGGCACGGGCGATAGAAATACGCTGTTTCTGCCCACCTGAGAGATTGACCCCGCGCTGGCCCAACTCCGTGTCATATCCATCTTTCAGATTCATAATAAAATCATCAGCCGCCGCCGCTTGAGATGCGGCACGTAGTTCAGCTTCCGTTGCATCAGGTCTGCCGAAGCAGATGTTATCCCGGATGCTGCCACTGAACAGGATGGATTCCTGTAATACAATGGACACACGGCTGCGAAGATCCTGGAGATCCCAGTTACGCACGTTCACTCCATTCACGAGCACTTCACCCTGTGAGGCATCATACAAGCGGGGGATCAGCTGTACAAGTGAGGTTTTGCCTGATCCTGTAGATCCGAGCAGGGCCACTTTTTCTCCCGGCCGAGCCGTCAGTGTAATTCCGGAGAGGGTATGTTCTCCATCATAGCGGAAATATACGTCCTTGAATTCCACCTGACCTGCTCCTTTACGAGACATATCATCTCCCGATTGAATATCAGGCTGGGTGTGAAGCACCTCGTTGATGCGTGTTGCAGATACCTTGGCGCGGGAGAAGCTCATCATCATCATGCCGATTGAAGTGAGCGACGAGAGTACAACCGTTACGTAGTTGATAAAAGCAATCAAATCCCCGGCGGCAATATCGCCTCCTACCACCTGAAAGCCCCCAAACCACAGCACCGCTACAATGGTCGCATTCAGCATCAGGCTTAATACCGGTGCATTCAGCGATACGATGCGCCAAGCTTTCACTGCCGTATGGGTATAGTCTTCATTGGCTTGCTGGAAACGCTTCTTCTCCTGACGTGCGCGTGCAAAAGCTTTGACGACACGAATGCCGGCCAGATTCTCTTGAAGAACCGCGTTCACCTTGTCGAGTTTGTTCTGAACGCTGGCGAACAGCGGATAGGAAGCGGATATCAGGATATATAAGATGATAAACAGAATCGGCACGGACAAAATGAGAATGAGCGCCAATTTGACACTGATCGTAAACGCCATAATAATACTGCCGATGATCAGCATCGGCGAACGGATAAACATACGCAGAAGCATCTGTACAAAGGTCTGCATCTGGGTGATATCACTCGTCAGGCGAGTAATAAGCGAGCCTTCCTGGAAGGTATCCAGATTACGGAACGAGAACTTCTGGATATGATCAAACAATTCTTGGCGCAGATCGGTTCCGTATCCAACGGCAGCTTTGCTTGAAAACAGCGTACATCCTGCACCGCCAACCCATCCGATTAACGCAAAAAGAAGCATAAACAAACCTGTAGTCATAATGTGGGACAGGTTCCCTGCAAGAACACCATCATCCACAATGCTGGACATCAGCTTGGGTTGAAGCAGGTCCATAGCAACCTCAAGGACCATGAGCAGCGGAGCAAGAATGGCCGCTGACTTATACGGGGTAAGAAATCGTTTTAACGTCCACAATGGGAAAAATCACCTCATTCGATATGAATAATCATGTTGCAAAAATTTATGCAGACAGATGAATCTCACTTAATATTCTCGCAGATTCTGAACCATACGCTGGGCGAGCGCTGACATCAGCTGCGATTCTTCAGGTGTAAAATCTTTCTGGGCTTGGCGATCAAGCTCTTGGAATACTTCTCTCAGTTCCTTAAGCGCAGCACGGCCTTGATCGGTCAGATAGACACGCAGACTGCGCAGATCCTTCGGGTCAGCTTCACGCCGTATAAAACCCGAGCTTTCCATACGTTTCAGCATTACCGTTACCGTTGCAGGGGCGCGGCGAAGCTGTTCGGCCAGTTGTTTCTGGGTCTGACCATCTTCCCGTTCGAGCTGGAATAGCAACGGCGGTTGTCCAGGATATAGCTCAGGGTGGTTGACAAGCTTCTCATGAATCTTGTAACGCTGTAGCTTGACGAGTTCTGATAACTGTCCCATTAACCGTTCATTTCGATCTGATTTCATAAGCACTTCCATCCTTTTAATTAGTCGACTAACTAAATGATAAGTTTCATTTGATATATCGTCAAGTGATTTTGATTTTTTAAAATGGATACAAAAAAACCTCTGCTTTGAGTGTATGGAGCCAGAGAGCATATTAGCTGACTCTGTTCCTATCTACAAAGAGAGGTTTTTTGGTGTTTTTTATATGTTGTGCGTAAGGATTATTTTATTTCTTAGAGAACATTTCTTTGGCTTCATCCATGGCCATTTTATTGCCGATTGAAGAATAGTCCAGCCAAGGTTGAGCACCGATCGGGTAGACATGACCTGCTTTGACAGCCTTCAGTCCTTGCCAGATCGGATTATTTTGCAGTTCTTTGAACATGTTCTGAGCTTCATCATCCGAGTTCACGACAACGAAGATTGCATCTGCATCAAAGTCCGGCAGTATTTCACGTGAAACAACTTGATACGGTTTGGACGAATCGAATTCCTCAATGCCTTTAGCTGGAGTTAACCCCAGATCTTCATACAAAATCGGGCCCATTGGACGGCGTGTACTGAATACACGCAATTCTTTGGCGGTAACACGGATAGCCATTACGGTGCCGTCACCGATAGTATCGTGAATCAGGGATTTCACTTCTTCCGTTTCAGTTGCATAATCCTGAATGTATTGCTCTGCTTCTTTCTCGCGGTTGACTAGTTTACCAATGTCTTTCAGGTGGTCGCGCCAAGTGCCATCATCCAGATTGAAGACGTGTACAGGGGCGATTTTCTCGAATTTGGCAATATCATCACCGGAGAATTCTTCGTCCAGATAGATGACATCTGGTTTCAGGGCAAGCAAGGCTTCCATGTCCGGGTCCTTAACGGGACCGAGCGGCGTTGTATTTTGAAGACGATCAGCAACATGGGACAGGAAGGCTTTGGCTTCCCCGCCGATCACCGAACCAACCGGTGTAATACCGAGAGACAGCAGGTCATTGGTCAGATGGATCGACATGGATGCGATGCGTTGATCCCCGGAAGCGGAATTGGTATCCTGCGTAGCGTTCGAAGTGTCCGTAGTAGAACCTTCCGACGCAGAGGATGAATTATTGGCGTTCCCGCAGGCTGCGAGTACAAGCACCAGACAGATGCTCATGAAGAGCATAAGGTTTTTCTTTAACATGGGTAATCTCAATCTCCTTGAACATCTCATGGATGTTGTTTTTATGTTGGGTGTACCGGTGAAATTATTCGGATTGTTCCGATAAAGTTATTACTTGGTTCGTACCAGCAGATATAAAAAGTAAGGTGCGCCTATCGCCGCGACCACAACACCTGCCGGAATGGAATTGGGCTGAAATATTGTTCGCCCGACCGTATCGGCAGCAACCAGGATCACCATGCCGATGATTCCGGCGGCTGGGATCAGATGGCGATGCATCGGGCCAACCAGTCTGCGGGCCAAATGCGGCGCCGCCAGACCAATGAATCCGATCCCGCCAGCCATGGACACACTGACGGCAGACAATGCTACTGTGCACAATAGCAAAATAACACGTTGGGATCTGACGGGTGTACCAATACTGGTCGCGGCAGCATCTCCCAGATTGAAGGCATCCAGCGTTTTGGAGCGGCTCCATATGTACGAGATGCACAGCACAATCCATGGAAGCAGCGCCTGGACATGTACCCAGTCTCTGCCCCAGACGCTACCTGCCAGCCAGCGGGCGGCGAAGGAATAGGTGTCTTCATCCAAACGCAGGGACAGATAGAGCGTCAGGGCATGGAACCCGGCTGCTACGGCAATGCCCACCAGAATAAGCTTAATGGGGGATACTCCGTTATGTCGGTCATAGGATAGCAACATGATAATCAACGCCGCGGCAACACTGCCTGCAAAAGCAAACAACGGAATCAGCAAGGCCACCGAACCATTCATGGAATGGGAGAAGCTTACGAATACCATCAATCCAAAAGCCGCTCCTGCATGCAAGCCGAGGATGCCCGGATCGGCCAATGGATTGCGTGTAATGCCTTGCAGCGCAGCACCGGCAACACCGAGTCCCGCTCCAGCGAGTACAGTAACCAGAATGCGTGGCAGTCGATAGTCGAACAATACAATCTGATCATCCGGCGTGCCATAGCCAAGCAGGGTGTGAAGCACGGCTATTGGAGACAGGCGAATTGTTCCCGAGTTGAGGCTGATAACGATAACGGCACAGGCGATACAGAGCAGCGCAACACTGACCGCTATGGAACGTTTGCCTCGTGAAGGTGTATTGATGTTCATCGCTATAGGGCCCTCCTTTCTTTACGGGCCAGATAGAGGAAGAAAGGTACACCGACAAAGGCAACCATAATGCCTACAGCCAGTTCTTGAGGCGGGTTCACAATGCGTGATCCCAGATCGGCGAGCACCAGCAAGACGGCTCCGAGCAGGGAGGACATCGGAATGATGAGTCGATAATCCACGCCAACCAATTTGCGAGAAATATGTGGTATGACCAGTCCAACAAAGCCGATCGAGCCTACAGCAGAAACGGATACGCCAGCCAGCACAACAACCGCCGTCAAGGCAAACAGTCTGGTCCAGCGGAGGTTGATTCCGAGATTAATCGCAACTTCTTCTCCAAGCGACATGAGAGATATCCGACGGGCCATAGGCAAAGTGAGCACCAGAGTAACGAGCAGAACAGGCAGAATCAGCTTCAGATGCCGCCATTCAATTCCCCCGAAACCACCCGCATACCAGAAGGCCAAATCCTGGCTCAAGTCAAAATATATGGCGACACCGGTGCTAAGCGAACTCAGCATGGCTGCAATAACGGCACCCGCAACGGTAAGCCTGATGGACGTCAGTCCTCCGGGTGCCGCCATGCCCAGCAGGAAAATGAGCAGCGTGCCAAGCACAGCCCCTACAAATGACAGGAACATAATCCAGCCATAAGGCAATCCTGGCCAGAAGGCGAAGCTGAGCGCCACGACAAAAGTAGCGCCTGCATTGATCCCCAGAATGCCGGTGTCTGCCAGCGGATTACGTGTGATTCCCTGCATGAGCGCTCCGGCCACAGCAAAGGCTGCGCCAATGACAGCAGCAGCAATGACACGTGGCAGCCGTAGCTCGTGAATAATCTGATGCGGCGTCAAAGCCGGGTTGTACTGAAATATGGCAGTCCATACGGTTTCCAGTGTCAGCCCCTTGGCACCAAGAGAAATGGCGACAAACATACTAAGCAGCAGTGCGGCAATGGCCGCCAAAAACATCAGCCCAACCGTCACTGCGGATTTTCGTGATTTGGACGGACGTTGTGACAGTCCCGGATGTTGAATGCGGGTCACTCCTTTGGTACCAACAACGCATTGCTGTTGTTATTGATTATCATTATCAATTAGTGAACATTATAAAATCTTAATTCAGGCCCGTACATGGCATAAATTAAGATTATAGAGATGGACATTTTTTAGATTACAGAAATGCTGGTTTGTTCGTCAACATAGAGAGCGCTTCATCGAGCTGGATGTTGATGGAATAAGGAGCGTATACCACCCATGAATTCCAGTCTATGACATGAACACGTCCAGCTTTTACCGCAGGATAGTTTTTCCACAACGGATCAGCCGTAATCTGCTGCAACAGAGTGGTACGTTCGTGCATGGACGTAACCGCAATCAGCAGCACATCCGCTTCGAGACCATCCCATTCTCCAGGCGTGAAAGACATCCAGTTGAATCCCACACCGGCAGGTTTGCCTGTTAGTTCTTTCTGAATTCGATCAGGAGCGGACAGTTGCAGGCTTCGGTAAAATACATGACCGAAGTTGCGATTACTGTACATGCGCGGTCCTTTTGCAGTTAAGGTACAGATCGCGACGGTGATTTGACCTGTCGTCTCCCTGATCTTTTTGCGAGCCCGCTCCGCCTTACGCTCATGCCGATCCAGCCACTCCCTTGCCGCTTGAGTACGATCCACGATAGAGGCGATTTTCTGCAAATGACCAAACATGTCTGTCTGATTCCAAGGGATGGTGATGATTGGAGCGACATCTCCGATATGTTCCATCGCTTTAGCAGCTGCGTTATCCTTAGTCAGAATTAAGTCGGGATTCACATCAAGGAATGCCTGGCGTCCTTGTTCCCACGGTTCATAGGCATGGAATGGCAACGTCAACGATTTGGGAACATGAGGCAGGTGGCCCTGAATCTGCGCTGCGCATGGTGTGATGCCAAGCGTCATCAGGTGATCGGTATATGGATAGGAGAGTGAGACGATATTTCGATGTACCTGCTTGGCATAGGAAGTTGGCGCATAACCGGCATGGTTCCTGAAGCGGCGGCTGAAATAGAATTCGTCCCGATAGCCTACCTGGCGGGCTACATCACGAATACGCAGATCTGAAGTCATGAGCAATTCCTTGGCCCGATTCATTCGTAAATGAGTGATATATTCGATAGGATTTTTCTGCATCCGGCTCTTAAACAGCTGTGAATAATACGACGGATGCATACCTGCCAGTTCGGCCAGCTTCTCCAGCTTGATTTCGTTCATATAGTTTTCCCGCATATACTGCAAGGTGGATCTTAGCCAGTGTTCAGGCTCGTCCTGTGCTTCCGCATGCTCCTGACCTTCTTGCGGCCAGAGCGTATGAAGCAGATCGGTCAGAAGCAGCTGCACTTTCAGGCTGGTCTGTGAAGCTTCTGTTGTTAATTGTGCGGCAATTCGCTGTATCCCATAGTAAGGGCCCTGAATCCACCCAGTTACAGGTGACCCAAGCTCTCGCTCATATATTCGCCGTTCTTTCGTTTTCTCAGCAACCCGAAACAGATCGAAATGAATGATATACAATTCAATCTCATGGTCCGCATCCGAGAAAAGCTCCAAAGAAGTTCCTGGTGTAGACAAGAAGGCGGACTTACGTGTGACAAGGGATTCGATACCGTTCACTACCAGCTTGCCTGTGAATTTATGCATGTAGACAAAGGTATGGTGAGGGAGCTCAGTCTGACTCCATTGCCAATGCGTATTCACGGTAACCAGCTCTGCCAGACGCAATTCGAGCAGCGCATCGTTAAGAAAAGCATCCATTTCCGTTCGTGTCATGGATTCATCAGTGCGTTTCGGGTGATCCGGTTGGGTCAACGTGTTGGAGGTATTGCCGTTATTATTGGTGCTTGGATGGGTTAACATGGTGTGACCTCCTTTCCTCGCGAGGTTGATATATCATAGCGAGCGCAGCCGCATATCCGATGTGAACCACTGTCGGTACGTCATCATGCTGAGCAGAATGCTGGTAATGGCGGCTGAGCTGGTAAAAGCAAACACGATCAGAATCTGGTAACGCACGGCCTCAACCGGATCAGCACCCGCAATAATCATGCCTGTCATCATGCCAGGAAGCTGTACGAGTCCTACCGTTTTCATGCCATCGATCGTGGGGATCATGCTGGATTTTACAGAACGTTTCAATACGTCCTGAAAAGCACGTCTTGGCGTTGCGCCAAGTGCAAGCAGGGACTCAATCTCTCCTTTGGAGGATTCGACCTCGCGTTTCATCTGATTCAGGAACAGCCCGGACACCACCATGGCATTACCGATGGTCATCCCGCTCAATGGAATAATGTATTGCGGAGTAGGCTCTACAATACCCAGACCTAACAACAGCCCCATCATGAGCAGCTCCGTGACCGTAATTGCAGCCGCAATATATAAGGAAATCCAGCGAAGTCCTTTGCCGCGTTTGCCAGCATTAATAGAGGCTACGATAATCATGAATCCGACAATGGCAATGATAAGAACGGGGTGATCCGAGTTAAAAATAAATTGAAGTACATATCCGACAAGCAACAGCTGTACAGCGGAACGAACGGTGCCTATAGCAATATCCTTTTCCAGATCAAGCTTCTGCCAGACAGAGATGAGCATGGTGACCATCACAAATATAATGGTAAAACTCAAAGCGATGAGTGACATGATTTCTCCTTATTCTGCCGCAGGGGCAGGGTGCATAATGAATTGTCTGGCCAGGTCCGTGGCCGGATTGTCAAAAAAATGAGCTGTCGGCTGGCGCTCCAACAATGTCTGATTGCCCATAAACCAGGTGGTTGTACTGAATGATTGTGCCTGTTCCTGATCATGGGTAACCCAGACGAGCGAAGTACCTTCCTGCTGGCTCCAGCGGGTCAATTGCTCCTCCACTAGGCGTGCGTTGGTCCGATCCAGGGAAGCAGTCACTTCATCCAGAAGCAGGACCTCAGGACGCAGCATCATGGAACGAATAAGAGCTATGCGCTGTTTCTCCCCACCGGAGAGGTCAATGGCCCGCTTATGAATATCAAGATTCTCCAGTCCCATCCCTGCAAGCAGGCGTCGGGCGAGATCCTGATCGTATGGCTGCCTGTGAAGTAGATGCACTGTTTTCAGGTTATCTTCCACACTGCCTGCCAGCATGACAGCTTGCTGTGCGACATAAGTCATTCGTGTGCGCCAGATACGAGGGTCCGAATCCCGATAAGAAATTCCTTTCCAGATCAGGTCTCCTTCATCAGGAATATCCAGCAGGGCGAGAATGCGGAGCAATGTGCTCTTCCCTTGGCCGGATGCACCGAGTATGGCAATACGTTCTCCCTGATCCACTTCTGCGTTCACATGTTCAAATAAAATACGCTGCTCGGTTAAACCGATACGTTTTACTAGTTTATCAATGGTTAAAAGTGTGGACAAAGTCGGGTCGTCCTTTCATCCGTGATCTGCAATCATCTTAGCAAAAATACGAAAAAATTGAAATGAGAGTGAATCTCAATTAGATCATTGAACTTAGAGCATGGAATGTAAGAGATGAAACGGGTCTGACGCAAGCGGTTCTTTTTGGTAAAATAAAGAAGACTCCGTGTTGGCCTAATCGAGATCGTGATCTTTTTAAAATATGTTGATATCAGGGGAGGCTTTACGATGACGAAAGTTGTTGGACGGGACAAGGTGAATTGGGGCATTATGGGTACGGGATGGATTGCATCCCAGTTCGCACGAGATCTGGAGCATGCCGGAAACGCCGTAAAAGCGGCGGTGGGTTCACGAACATCTGGAAGCGCAGAGAAATTTGCAGCTGAATATGGTTTTGCACGCGCTTACGGTTCATATGATGAGATGCTGCAGGACCCTGAAGTGGATATTATTTATGTGGCAACACCTCATCCGTTACATAAGGAAAATGTGCTTGCTTGTCTGGAAGCGGGCAAAGCAGTACTCTGTGAGAAACCGTTTACGATGAATGCCCGTCAGCTGGAGCAATTGGTGGAGAAGGCGCGTGAGCGCAATCTTTTTCTCATGGAAGGCATGTGGACACGCTTTCTGCCACCGATTACCCAAGCCAGAGCCTGGATTGCGGAAGGTAGAATCGGCGAGGTACGTTTGGTCAAAGCAGACTTTGGTTTCCGCGTAGGCTGGGAGCCGGAAGGCAGGTTGCTTAACCCGGATCTGGGTGGAGGTGCTTTGCTTGATGCAGGCGTATATCCGATCTCCTTCGCGTCCATGATTTTTGGCGAGCAGCCTCAGCATGTGTGGAGTACGGCGAACATTGGACAGACGGGTGTGGATGAACAGTTCTCCGTACTGTTGTCTTATTCGGAAGGTCGTTCTGCATCGCTGAACGGGGCCATTCGTCTTAACCTGAGTAACGAAGCAATCATATATGGTACGGAAGGGTACATTCGTTTACCACTTTTCCTGGCAGGCAAAGAAGCTTATCTGCATGTGAACGGTCAGGACGAGCCAGAGAAATTTACGGATGACCGGACGTGTATTGGATATGCGTTTGAAGCGGAGGAAGCAGGTCGCTGCATCCTGGAAGGACGTACGGAGAGCAGAACGATCCAACTGGACGAATCCCTGGAAATCATGAAGCTGATGGACACGATTCGTGGGCAGTGGGGCCTGCGGTACAAATCCGAGTAAATAGACAGGAGTGGAAAAGCGATGGTGAAAATTCTAATCTCCGGATTTGAACCTTTTGGCGGGGATGCTGTGAATCCGACGGGAGAACTGATGGAGGCACTTGCACATGAAGTGATAGATGGAGCGGAGCTGAAAACAGTGCTGCTGCCTGTGCATTTCGATGAATGTGCGGATCTGCTAATCGCAGAGATGGAATCCTATCAACCGGATGTTGTCATCGCCTGTGGTTTAGCCAAAGGCAGGACGGCCATTACACCTGAACGGATTGCTGTTAATGTCAAAGATATTCCTCCTGGCTCCTATGCGGACAACCAAGGGCAGAATCCCGTGGACGAGCTCATAGTGGAAGGAAGCCCAGATGGTCTGTTCTCTACATTGCCGATTCGTGTGATGGTGAATAACATGGGGGCGGCAGGCATCCCGGCTGCGGTGTCCAATACGGCAGGCACGTATATTTGCAACAATACGATGTACCGGGTGCTGGATCATATCCGATTGAAACAGCTTTCGATTCGTGCCGGATTTGTACATTTTCCGGCTTCAACGGAGATGGCTGTGCTTCAGCCTTCCGTGTCGTCGCTGCCCATTCCCATGATGACGGATGCTCTGCGGGTTATGATTCGCACGGTAGTGGCGGAGTAATTGAGTTTGGATCAACATTTTGTATAGGTTCGGTTTGTTGTTGGAATAGATTAAGAAGGGCTGTCCTATTGTCATGAATATGACTTTATAGGACAGCCCTTTGTATTATCTAACGAATTAGAGTCACTTTTAATAAGGTGTTAACGATTCGTTAGCACCTTGGACACGCAGGTCAATAGCATAGCACTGAGATCGTGCCCAACAGAAAATAGGAAAACGAAATTGGGTACAGCCTCCTATTTTGTATTGATACCGTGCGAATTAGATCCGCAACAAATCTAGATCGAACTCGGGAACAAGTCCTTCTTTCATCGCTCGTCCAAGCAATGCTGTAATTGCACCGTAACCGTCATCGCCCAGGTTGGCGCTGAACTCATTAACGTACAGGCCGATATGCTGCGCAGTTACATCAGGGTCCATCTCTTGTGCATGTTCCATAACGTATGCTTTGGACTCATCTGGATGCGCCCAAGCGTATTCCACCGAGGCACGTGCCCAACCTGCAAGAGCATGAGCATCCAGGTTACGACGGGCGATGATTGCACCCAGCGGGATTGGCAGGCCAGTGTCGCTTTCCCACCAGTTACCGAGATCTGTCATAAGTTTGAGATCATAATTCTGGTACGTGAAACGTGCTTCATGGATAACCAAACCTGCATCGATCTTGCCGTCCCGTACAGCAGGCATAATCTGGTCGAATGGCATAACGACAATCTCGCCTACACCGCTGGGAACATTTTGTGCTGCCCAGAGACGGAATAACAGGTAGGCTGTTGAACGTTCGCTCGGCACGGCAACTCGGCGTCCTGAGAGATAGGCTGGATCGGTTGTACCGTTAGCGGTCAGAACCAGTGGACCACATCCTCTGCCAAGTGCGCCGCCCGCAGGCAAGAGCGCATAATCATTCAGCACATAAGGCAGTGCTGCATAGGATATTTTCATAACTTCAGGTGTATCTGGTCCATCCGGATTTGCCGCAAGGCCGTTGGTAATATCAATGTCCGCATAACGGACATCAAGCTCAGGTGCACCTGGAATCAGTCCATGCACCCATGCGTGAAAGATAAATGTATCGTTAGGACAAGGGGAAAATGCAATTTTCATGATGTAAGTACCTCCCGTAAAATGGAACTTGCAGCCTGGAGCGCATCCAGGGCGTCCTTGATGCGCCAAGCGTCGCGGTCGCGTGGACCGACCGCGTTGGATATAGCCCGCAGTTCGAGTGCTGGCACGCCGAACTGCTGGGCTGCAGTTGCTACGCCGAAGCCTTCCATGCCTTCGGCGGCGGCATCCGGCACGCGACGCAGCAGCTCCGCGGCCGTCTCGGCAGTTCCGGTCGCCGTGGATACGGTGACCGCCGTGCCTCCGCTGACAGCGAGCCCTGCCCGCTGCAGCTCATGGCGCAGGCGCGCGGCAAGCACCGCGTCCGCCGCCACACGGGACGAGCCGAAACCGAGCTCGTCCACGCTGAGGAAGCCGTCTGGCGTCTGCGAGCCCAGATCGGCGGCAACCATGGCGTCGGCTACCACGAGGGAGCCGACGTCCGCTCGGCCGGGGAACCCGCCGCCGATGCCGGCACTGACCACCAGCGTGTACGCTGGGGTCAGTCCGGTCCCGGCAAGGGGCCCCGGCCTTGAGGATGCGGCAGATGCTTGTGCCGCATCGGGTTCGCTTGGCGCGGCGGAGCCTTGCGCCAGCGCATTTGCGCCAGCCGCTGCTGAGGCAAAGGCCAGCGCGGCAGCAGTTCCTGCTGCGGCCGAGGCAGGGCCAACACCAGCAGCAATCACATCAAAGTACGCAGCTTGGTCACCCAGGCCGCGTAGTACAGCCCCTTTTTCCGCATCAACGGCGGTTACGATTAATACACGCTTTGTCGATGCTGTGGATGTCGAATTTGTTTCAAAGCTACTTGACAAGCTTGCAGTTTCTGGGCGATTACGTTCTATAGAATCATTCTGTTTCTGTTCATTCATCCCGAATTCTCCCTCATGAGGTTTTTATAAAGCCATCTATAAAATATGTACGCATAGGCCAGACGGAGTGAAAACTGTACTGACAACGAGCGAAGCGAGCACGTGAACCAGTGAATGAGCACAACGTTCTTCTCCATCATAACGGAAGGGGAAAGATCAGAACAAGCTTTGAACGTATTTAGCGAGATAAGCGATTTAACGAACAGTAGCAACCCGCCCGAACCAACCAAACTGAACCCAAAATCACGCCTTTTAAATACGGGAGTGATCTATTTTATTTGCCTATATGTCACTTTAATCATATATATAAACCTAACGCGAATCATACGAGAAGTCAAAGTAAATGGTTGACAATCTGTATTAACTGTACTAATAATAGTAATACAGTTAATACACCTTAGGATTGGATATATACACTTCAAAATACAGTCATCGTTCATCAATAGGGTATTACAACTTTTATAGAGAGGAGGTGCGGGATGTTCGAATTGGATGTACGCAGCCGTAAGGCGATCTATGAGCAACTAGTAGACAAAATCAAAGAAATGATCGTGTACGGTGTTCTCCAACCCGATGAGCAGCTGCCTTCCGTTCGCACACTGTCCGGGCAACTCACGGTTAATCCGAATACGATTCAGAAGGCGTACCGGGAACTTGAACGTGAAGGTTATATCTATTCATTGCAGGGAAAAGGGAGCTTCGTATCATCGTCCGTGGAACATCCGAATGCAGCCATGAGAGATGAAATCAGAGCCGCTCTGGTGAAGCTGATTGCGGAAGCTTCATATTCCGGTCTAAGCAAAGCCGATATGACGCTTTTATTTGAGGAAGCGATGGCCCGTATAGAGAAGGGGGAGCCTCATGATTGAGCTGAATCAGGTCATTAAGGCATTTGAACAGGAAAAAGCCGTTGATGGCGTCACGATGCAAGTACATAAGGGGTCGATCTACGGTTTGCTCGGTTCCAACGGGGCAGGCAAAACATCGCTGCTCAAAATACTGGCAGGCATCTATCGTCAGGATAGCGGCACGGTTCACATTGATGGACAAGAAATATATGAAAATATGGACCTCAAGGGACGTACCATTTTTATGGCAGACGCGCCATACTTTTTCCCGCAATCGTCCATCCATCAGATGGCTGCCTTCTATCGTTCGGTATATCCGCGCTGGAATGAAGAGCGTTTTGTACAGCTCGGCAGTGTATTTAAACTGGATGTGAAACGTAAACTGCATCGCATGTCCAAAGGCATGCGCCGTCAGGCAGCCGTATGGCTTGGACTTAGCTGCATGCCTGAAGTGCTGCTCATGGATGAGCCAATTGATGGGCTTGATCCGGTCATGCGGCAGCAGATCAAGAACCTGCTGTTCCAGGAAGCAGCGGAGCGTCAGGTGACGATTCTGATCTCGTCTCACAATTTGCGCGAGATTGAAGACCTATGCGACCATGTTGCCATCATGCACAAAGGGCGGATTATCGTAGAGAAAGATCTGGATGATCTGAAGGCTGATACACATAAAATCCAGGTCGCTTTCCGCCATCCTGATCATGCCAAGGCTATGGACGAACAGGTGAATATTTTGCATGAAGAGCAGCGTGGAAGTGTATCCCTGTTTATTGTGAAAGGCAATCGCGAGGCTGTGACGGAACGGTTCCGTGCATTTGATCCCTATCTGCTGGATGTGCTGCCGCTGACGCTGGAAGAAATATTTATCTATGAAATGGAGGATGCAGGATATGATATTCAACCGATTGTTCTGTAACCGGGGCATCCTGTTCCAAAATTTCAGGCAGCATGGATGGATCGGCATCTTGTACCTGATCACGTTGTTGTTTTCGCTACCGCTCCATATCGGTACAGAGTATCGGGATTTACCACAGCAGATTACAAGTTTGTTTCAGGCGAATGGAGAAGTGCAAATTCTGTTTGCCATCACGTTCCCGGTAGCTGCGGGCATTTTTCTGTTCCGGTATGTGCAATCCGGTGCACCTTCAGATCTGTTCCACAGTTTGCCGCTGCGCCGAAAGCATCTGTTAACCGTTAATTTGTTGACAGGATTTATAATGATCCTGCTTCCGATCTGGATAACGACTGCCATTACAGGCTGGGTATGGGCAGCACTGGATCAGCCCGCATTTATATTCGAAGGTAGTTCAATCTGGATGTGGGGCCTCAGTATGAGCATCTACTCGTTGTTTATGTTCATGCTGACCGTGGTGGTTGGTATGTGCATTGGACAGTCCGTGTTGCAGGGACTCACCGTGTATGCGCTTCTATTGTTGCCTGTTGTTGTATGGTTCATTTTTTCCTTGCATCTCCAGCATTACCTGCTTGGATATCCGTACGATGAGGTTGGGCGAAATGCAGAAAAAATATCTTTAGTTCTTCGCATGGCTTCGATTAGTGGAACTCCTGTGATCGGTTGGGAACTCATTATTTATTCGATATTGACACTGTTATTCATCCCGTTGTCTTACGTATTCTATGCGAAGAGACAGGTGGAATCTGCTACCCAAGCGGTGACGTTTACGCTTGTTAAACCCATATTCCGATTTGGTTTAATGTTTACGCTGGTTTTAATTAGTGGAGCCTACTTCACCATTATTGCTCCAAGAGGATCATCGGGGTGGGGAATCTTCGGATATATCCTCGGTGGAGTTGTCGGTTATATTGTTGCCGAGATGATTATTCGCAAGACGTGGTTGATCTGGAGCAGCAAGCTGCTGCCCAAGATGGTTTTATATGGTATTGTTGCCGGATTGATTCTGTACGTGCCTGTTGCCAGTTGGAATGGATATGCTGCACGAGTGCCTGAGTTGAACAAGGTCAACAATATCAAGCTTGGTGGAGAGAGATACACTTATACTAACGGTGTTTCATCGAAGTTGGATGATGGCCCTTTCTATTCAAGTGATTCTGAATATATGAAAGCCGTTATTGCTCTTCATCAGAAGATCGTGGATTCTGATCTGTCTTTGCTGGATGATCCCATCAATCCTGGTATGCGTAATGACGAGTATGTGTTTATTAATTACAAGCTGGATAACGGCAAGGTGATGAAACGCAAATATTACATTCCCGAACCTGAATTTCGTCAGGAATTGATGGCGCTGAAGCAGTCTCAGGCTTACAAAAAATTTGCATTTGATACGTATAAGCTGGATGAGGACGCGCTAAGTATTGGCATTCGCTCAACGGTTAGTTCATACCGAAAAGTATATATTAGCAATCCGAATCAAGTTCGTGAATTCAAGGAATTGCTTAAACAGGACATTATGGACCAGACTTACGAGGAACAACGTTCTCCGTGGCAGTCTTTTGCATACGCTGAAATGAATCAGGATTCCTCATCGAATGACCCTTCTCAACCCAAGGAGATGTGGAACTTTGAGATCAAACCAAGCTATGACAGGGTACTGCACTGGCTCAAAGAGAACAAATTATACGAGCAACTGGAATTTCCAGTAGATGAGGTGGCTTCCGCACAATTTGTAAAGCAGGAGATTAACAGTCCCGGAAATCCTCAGATGGTGTACCCTCAGTCAGAATATGTGGACGGGAATTTAAGTGGCAACAAACAGATCGCTACCAAAAATAAAAAAATTATCAGCGAATTGCTTCAACGTCAAAGGTCCGGTTATCAAACAGAGAGAGATACGCTCTATCAGATCAAATTGAATGTCACCCGCGGGGAGAACATCTATATGATACTGACGGAAGAGGACCTGACGGAAGAAATGAAAGCCATCCTGGCCGGACAGTAAGTTAATCTGCAAGCGGGAAGGGTTCTCCCGGTAAATATGCTGATTTCTCGATCTGACTTGACCAGAATACAAGTATGGAATATATTAGAAAAAGGTAATGATTCGATTCGAGATGATGACCATTTCGGCGAATCCCATATGGAACGGCTTATGAGGGAAGCACCCGTAAGAGCAGGCAATACGCCTGACTTGCGGGTGCTTTTTTTGTTTTTTTGCCAGTTTGTATATCAGGGATCGTAATCGAGTCACCGCACAGATACTCCAGCAGGTTCTAACTATCAATTCATATTGAGGGGAGAAGAAGAGAATGCAAACTGGAATTTTGGAGGAAAATGCAAGTCATCAGGTGGGTCTTTGTTCATGTTCAGTGCAAGCCAGGGAAAGCCGCATAATTGAGGGAAATGGTGACAAGCAAAAGACTATGAGTCAATCCTCTATGAGGAGCATGAAGAATCCCAGTTTCATGAGCAACATGAGCAACCGATACGGGGCACGCCCTAACCTTTGTGCTAACGTATGGACGCGTATGAGTCTGGGACTCATCATCATCTTCAGTATCAGTGTGATTTACTATTCCTCCGCTGCTGAAGCGGCGGGTCCTGAGCTTGGCGTAACAGCCCAGAAGGCGTGGGAGACCGTGCTGAGCAAGGCAGATTCGCAGACCAAGTTGTCCCTGCAACGAGCGTACGAGAACGTTGGCAACTGGACGACGCAGGAACAAGCTTGGGAACAAAAGACAAAAACCATTCATGCCGCCAATACCAAGGAGCTGGAACAATTACGTGTGAGTATAAGGCAAATCGATGATGCAAAGATCGCTGGTTTAATCGAAAAGGTAAAACAAACCGAGGCACGGTATGAGTCTTTGTTTGCCTTGTACAGTTCAGTGAATAGGCAGCTCGATGCTGCAAAAGCGATCAAAAACAAGGAATGGAGTGCGGCTATTCGCACTCAAGCCGATACGTTGAAACCAGTTGTTCAGCTTGCCCGACAAGACATTCGTTTCAAGAAAAAGGAGCTTGCCGAAGCCCGCAAACGAAAGAGCACAGAAGTGAAACGGTTGCGTACTTTACTGGCTGGAGCTGATCCCGTGAAGAAGCAGATTCAAACGGGCAAAAAACAGGCGAGCCTATCGAAAGAGCGATATTCAAACGCGTTGCAGCAATTCAAACAGAGTGCAAAACTAGGCCAGTCATCACGCGTATTAAGCTCGTTGAACTCCTTATCCGCAGCAGTGGAGAAATGGGCAGGCTCCAAACAACATATCTATACACTGGAACAGAAGGTAAGTGCTACCTATGCCAAAGTCAGACAGGAACTGACCAAGAGACCTAAATAAAAGCGAGCTACATTATCCTTTTTGCCACTACCGAGAAACAACAGTATAGTCGATGAGAAGACAGGACTGTGGTACACTCGAAGCAAACGAGGCGGCAGGAGGATATGAATGGCAGACAAAGAAGATTTGACCCGGTTCGGTGTGGCATTTCCCACGCCTCTGATCGAACAGTTTGACAGCTATATTGAAGAGCAGGGATACAAGAACCGTTCGGAAGCTTTTCGTGATTTGGTCCGTAAAACATTGCTGGAGCCCTCTGCATTGCATTCCGAGCAGGATGTAGCTGGAACTATTGTGATGGTGTATGACCACCATATCAGTGATCTTCCTATTCGGTTAATGGAGCTGCAGCACGAGGCACACCATGACATCATCTCCAATATGCATGTGCACCTGAACCATAATCAGTGTCTGGAGGTCATTGCGGTACGGGGCAACCTAGGACGATTGCGTCATCTGCATCAGCAGATCCAGGTTCAAAAAGGAGTACTGTATGCAGAGCTGTCCGTAACGTATGTGGATGAACTCAACAAAATGGCAAGCCACCACAGTCCTCACAATCATGATCACAGCCAAAATTAATAATCATCACCATCATCCTGATTCCTCAACGGATTAACTTTTAAAAATTCAATAACCGATTCATTGGCTTTAGCCGACTTTGTCCATAGCACGTATATAGAACAACAGAGTATTGGTCCATTACCGATAATCTGTTGTTCTTTTTGTTTTGTTATAATACCTAACTCGAAACACTGTACCATCTACGGAACCCTCTGTTAATCTCGTTTAAATTCCCTGTAAATGAAAATAAATGGATTTTGAAGTTAAGTTTGTTGACACAATAAATCTATTTTGTGCTACAATTTTCAAAAAAAGTAACACGGAATTGGATTGAATCGTAAAAATTAGAGGGGGGAACAACGTAAATGCGTGGATTTTCATGGGGGAAACGATCAGTTAGAGCGGGAGTAGGCATTTTACTGATATGCACAGTTGGGCTGTCGGGATGTACACAGGGGACATCCTCAACAGAGAGCGTCCATCAGGCGGCGACTTCTCTTCCCAAAGAAGAATTAGTGCTGGCCGTTGGCACGGAACCGGAAGGTGGATTTGATCCCACTACAGGTTGGGGACAGTACGGTTCGCCGCTCTTTCAGAGCACCTTGCTGAAAAGGGATGCCAAGCTCCAACTGGTCAATGATCTGGCGACAGATCATTCCGTCAGTAAAGATGGGCTGACTTGGACCGTCACACTGCGGGATCATGTAAAGTTCTCCGATGGTGAGCCACTGACGGCCGAAGATGTCAGGTTTACATTTGAAACGGCTGCCAAGAGTGGTTCGGTCATCGATCTGACCAATATGGCTAATGTGGAAGCACCGGATGCGACAACTGTCGTCTTTACATTAAAGTCGCCGCAGTCCACGTTTATCAGTCTTCTGACTACACTCGGTATTGTGCCTGAGCACGCCTATGGTCCTGATTATGCCGAGCATCCGGTTGGGTCTGGTCCATACAAGCTGGTGCAGTGGGATAAGGGTCAGCAGGCGATCGTCGAGGCTAACGAACAATATTACGGGAAAAAGTCTACATTCCATAAACTGACGTTCCTCTATCTGGATGAAGATGCGGCATTTGCGGCGGCGCAAGCCGGAACAGTCGATATCGCAGCTATCCCTGCGGCATTCAGCAAGCAGCAGGTGAACGGAATGAAGCTGGAATCAGTGAAAACAGTCGATAACCGAGGCATCATGTTCCCGATGCAACCCGCAGGCGCGAAGTCTGGTGACGGCCTGCCCGCAGGCAATGATGTTACATCCGACATCTCCATTCGTAAAGCGGTAAATCTCGCAATTGATCGCACTGCATTGGTGGAGGGTGTACTGGAGGGGCAAGGTCGTCCAGCTTACTCGGTCAGCGACGACCTGCCGTGGAGCAATCCGGATTCTGTATTTGCAGATGCGAATCCCGATGAAGCGAAGCAGATTCTGGCTGATGGCGGCTGGGCGGATACAGATGGTGATGGAATTGTGGAAAAGAACGGCACAAAGGCCGAGTTTAATCTGATTTATTTTGCAGGGGATCTAACGAGACAATCTTTAGCGCTGGCTGCTGCGGATATGGTGGCCCAGGCAGGGATCAAGGTCAATGTAGAGGGAAAGAGCAGGGAAGAGACGAAAAAGCTGGCTTATACTAATGCCGTATTATTTGGGTGGGGCAGTCATGATCCGCTTGAGACATACAACCTCTACAGTAGTACCCATAAAGGCGAAGGTTACTACAACACTGGATTGTACAGTAACCCAATTGTGGACAACTGGATGCAACAAGCTCTCCAAGCGACAACGGAAGAAGAAGCACTGCCCTTCTGGCAGAAAGCGGAGTGGGATGGATCGACAGGATTTAGTTACCAAGGGGATGCGCCATGGGCATGGCTGGTGAACATTGATCATCTGTATCTGGTGAAGAATGGTCTAAATATTGGTGAACAGCAGATCCATCCACATGGTCATGGGTGGCCGGTGACATTCAACCTGGAAGAATGGTCCTGGGATGAAGATTCGAAATAGAAACGCTGTGTTAGCTTTAGCCTGATTTGGGGAGAGATTGGATGGAGGACAGGATGGGATGGGCCAAATTTGTCGGATTTAAAATGCTGCGGCTGTTATCTTTGCTGGCAGGAGTCAGCGTGGTGTCTTTTATATTAATGCAGTTCTCTCCAGTGGACCCGGTGGAGGCTTACATTGGTGGAGATATGATCAGGGTGAGCGCAGAGCAGCGCAGTCTTATTGAAGAACGTTGGGGGCTCAATGATTCACCCGTAGAACGCCTGTTTACTTGGGGACAGGCACTAGTTCAGGGTGATCTGGGAACATCGATGATCTATAGGCAGCCGGTTGCGGACATCATCCAGGAACGATTCATGAATTCTGTCGCTCTTATGGCGGTGGCATGGGTGTTATCCGGTCTGATTGGATTCGGTCTGGGCGTCGTTGCTGCCATGAAAAGGGATTCACGGCTGGATCGTCTGATCTGTTGGTACTGTTACACACTGGCTTCCACGCCGGTATTCTGGATCGCGCTGTTATTACTCATGGTATTCGGTGTATGGCTTGGCTGGCTGCCAATCGGACTTGGTGTACCTGCGGGCATGGCAGCAGATCAAGTGACATGGGGAGATCGGGCCATGCACATGATTCTGCCTGCGCTGACGTTGAGTCTGACGGGCGTAGCTGCTATTGCCTTACACACCCGGCAGAAGCTCGTGGATGTGCTGGACTCGGATTATATTCTTTTTGCGAGGGCACGAGGTGAGCGAGGTGTTCAACTGTTTCGTCGTCATGGGTTCAGACATGTGGTACTGCCAGCTTTGACGCTGCAATTTGCTTCATTTAGTGAATTGTTCGGTGGAGCTGTGCTCGCAGAGCAAGTATTTTCCTATCCCGGATTGGGTCAAGCAACGGTCCAGGCGGGATTGCGCGGTGATGTGCCGCTGCTGCTTGGACTTGTGTTGTGCAGTGCGATCTTTGTGTTTACAGGCAATATGATTGCCGACATTCTATACCGTATTATTGATCCGCGCATGAAGGAGGAGGCTATAGGATGAAACAGACATTGGAACGTCCCTCCCGGCCTGCGGCTCAGACTGCACAGCATCCGAAAGTTAACTCTCCCGAAAGTGAGGCGGGGAACAAGAGAAATTGGAGGTCAGTACATCCACGTACTCATGGTGGGAAAGGTTATTCAGGTGGCAGTAATCCTCGTTTCCGTAATCCGCGCAAATGGGCGATGATCTGGGGTGGCCTAGGTGTGATTTGGATTGCCATCGTGTGGCTGACAGGCAGACTGCTGCCTGCAGAATCGACGCTGACCTCCTTGATGGATCGGAATCTGGCTCCGGCCTGGGCACATCCTTTCGGTACAGATTGGCTGGGACGAGATATGTTCTTGCGCACATTGAAAGGATTGGCAACGAGCATTCAGGTGGGGTTACTCGCGGCTTGTGGCGGCGGACTTATCGCACTTTTGCTGGGTCTTGCTGCTGCTTCAGGGAAAGCTGCGGACCGGGTCATTTCATGGGTCATTGACCTCTTTCTGAGTGTTCCCCACCTGGTATCGCTGGTGATGCTAGCATTTGTGTTCGGTGGAGGGTTGCCTGGGGTGACGTTAGCCATTGCCCTGACTCATTGGCCGAATCTGGCCCGGATTGTAAGGGCAGAGATGATTCAGCTGAGATCAGCAGAGTATATTCATATCTCACGCAGATTGGGTCATTCGCGAATTCGTATTGCGGTGCAACACATGCTGCCTCATCTGATCCCGCAGCTATTCGTGGGAGTGCTGCTGATCTTCCCTCATGCCATTCTGCATGAGGCAGCGATTACGTTTCTGGGGCTGGGGCTGTCACCGCAGCAGCCAGCGATCGGTATTATTTTATCAGAGTCGATGAGATATTTGTCCGCAGGGATGTGGTGGTTGGCCTTTTTCCCAGGTCTCGCATTGTTGTTGGTTGTTCGTGCGTTTGATGTGTTGGGCGGTAGTCTGAAGACATTAACGGGAACCGGCAGTTCAAGGGAGGTGGTGTAGACATGGCGCTTCTTGAAGTGGAGGACGTATCGGTTTCGTTCCGGCGTGCTCGGGGATGGTTTGGGCACGAGGAGACCCAAGTTATTCAGGATCTGAATCTGTCTGTCAATGAAGGGGAGATTGTCGCTGTCGTAGGGGCAAGTGGATCAGGCAAAAGTGTGTTGGCGCAGGCAATCATGGGCATTCTTCCTGCCAATGCGACGATAGAAGGCCGGATTAGCTATGCAGGCGAACCCTTGACCATGGACCGGAAGCTTCATCTGCGTGGAGATAAAATGGTGTACATTCCGCAATCGGTCAGTTATTTGGATCCGTTGTTGAAGGTGGGCAGGCAGGTTCAACCTGTAAGCCAAAAGACAGGGCGTAAGCACCGATCGACGCTCCGATCCACGATGCAAAAGGCAGAGCAGGAACTGACGGGACGTTATGGATTGCCTCAGGGCACGTCGGGCAAATATCCGTTTGAGCTGTCAGGTGGTATGGCTCGGCGGGTGTTGATGGCAACGGCCACCTCCGGTGCTCCAAAACTCATTATTGCAGATGAGCCAACACCTGGCATCCATCCCGAAGTGCTGGCTGAAACGATGAAGCATTTTCGTCAACTGGCCAATGAAGGCGTCGGCATCCTTTGGATTACCCATGATATTACGACTGCTTTGACGGCAGCAGACCGCATATCCGTATTTTACGCAGGCTCCAATGTGGAGACGGCACAGGTTTGTGACTTTACGGGAAAGGGCGAAAGATTAAGACATCCATACACGAAGGCGCTCTGGAATGCGTTGCCGCAAAATGAATTTCAACCTCTGTCTGGTACCCAGCCTGCAGCAGGTCGGCAGCAGATAGAAGGATGCTCATTTGCACCACGCTGCATTGGAGCGACCATGGCTTGCACGAACGAACGTCCTGAGCTGCGCAAGGTCCGAGGCGGGGAAGTGAGGTGCATCCATGCCACTTGAGGTTAGTGATGCAGGGTATCGTTATGGCAAAGGCGCTTGGTTATTTCAGAATATAAGTATGGAAGTACAGCAGGGGGAAGTCGTTGGCTTGTGGGGTCCCAGTGGCTGTGGCAAAACAAGTCTTGGGCGTATCCTTGCAGGGTATGTGGAAGCGTTGGCAGGTCAAGTGCTGCTGGATGGGAAGCCGCTTCCCAAAGCCGGAGCCTGTCCGGTACAGCTTGTATTCCAGCATCCGGAGAAAGCGGTGAATCCACGCTGGCGGATGCGCCGTGTCTTGAAGGAAGCTATGATCGAGGATCAGGAGCTTCTCAGTGACTTGGGTATCCAGATGAATTGGCTGGATCGCAGGCCCGGTGAGTTGTCAGGCGGAGAATTGCAACGATTCTGCGTTGCACGTGCACTCGGCACAGCAACTCGTTACGTGATCGCTGATGAGATGACCACCATGCTGGATGCGATCACACAGGCGCAGATCTGGCATACCGTGATGAATATCGCGCGTCAGCGTAACCTGGGACTGTTGATCATCAGCCATGATCGGGAGTTACTGGACAGGTTATGTGATCGGATTGTGCAGATGCCAACTTCATAACTTACGGGGTATAAACCGTTTTCCAATATAAAAGGGGTGTCCGAGTAGTCCATCATGAACATGAATCATGGATTTGACTACAGGGACAGCCCCTTTTGCAATTTTACCGAACTCAGCGCTTTAATGAAACGAGCGCGAGTTATTAGACGAAATTCTAGTTTCGTTGTTGGAACGAATCGTAGACTCCTTATGCCCGATTCGTTAGCGTCTTTAATTTACTTTAAACGTAATTCAACTTATCGTCCGACAGCCTGCTCACCAGCAAAGACAATCTGCGCATGGCTTCTTCCACTGTTGAACGTGGGCAGGCCACATTCATGCGCATGAATCCTGTACCTTCCGCTCCGAAGATACTTCCATCATTGAAGGCGAGTCCTGCTTCCTTGAGCAGCATCGTACACAGTTGCGCATGCGGAATATTCAACTTTCGGAAATCCATCCACAGCAGGTAAGTCGCTTCTGGAAGCCGGATTCCGATTTGCGGCATATGTTCCGTGACATACTCCTGCACGTATTCCATATTTCCGCGGATATAGGCAAGACAGTCATCCAGCCATTCTTCAGCACCGTTGTAGGCCGCTTCTGCTGCCACTGCTCCCAACGTGCTGATGTTGGCAAGTCCCATCGTTTTCACACCTTGCATGAATGATTCCCGTAGCTTGGCATTTGGAATGATGATATTGGAGGTGCAGAGACCTGGAATGTTGAACGTTTTGCTTGGTGCTGTACAGATGATGCTGAGATCAGCGACAGCATCAGAAATAAGGGCCATTGGTGTATGCGCACCGCGTTGGTGGACCAGATCGGCATGAATCTCATCCGAGACGATGAGTACATTATATTGCACGCATAGTGCAGCAAGGCTTTGAAGTTCTTCACGAGTCCATACCCGTCCAACCGGGTTGTGAGGACTGCACAGAATTAACATTTTGACGCCACCCGTCTTCAGGCAGGATTCCAGATGCTCCAGATCCATGGAGTAATGTCCATCGTTCTCCACCAATGGATTGGTCATCAGTTCTCTGCCTTGACCACGTACCACATCATAGAAGGGTGCATATACCGGAGTCTGAATTACTACTGCATCTCCCGGTTTGGTGAACCGTTGTACAGCAATGCTGAGTGCAGGCACAATACCTGGGGTGAATACGATCCATTCATCATTAATGCTCCAGTTGTGACGTCGCTCCATCCATCCCGATAGCGCTGCATGATACGCATCTGTTCGCACCGTATAGCCAAAAATCCCATGTTCCATTCGAGTCTTCAACGCCTGAATGACCGATGGTGGAGCGGCGAAATCCATATCAGCAACCCACATGGGGAGTGCATCCGCAACGCCAAAGATCTCCTCAAGCGCATCCCATTTCTCTGATCCCGTGGAGAGCCGACTAATCGGCTCGTCAAATGTATGATTATTGTTCTTGCTCATTGCTTAAATCCCCCTTGAAATCCGTTCCTTCGACTACAATCGACAGATTATTATCTAATAAATTTGGTGATTTCGCAACTTGTAACAGCGGATGGATTCCATTTTGTATGGGGCTGTATCCAGGATTTTATTCATGTAATAACAATGATTCGAGGTTGTGCACGGATAGTAACGCAATAACCTTCCCATTTCCATATGTCCAAACAGCAAAAAACCACCAGAGAAGGTCATGATATGACCGCTTCTACTGGTGGTTTTTGCTAATCCTGAATTCTTCCCGCTCAGGCAGACATAGGTAGCAAGAGGAAGAATATTTATCTTTTATTTCATAAATATGATCTTATGATGGCGTTACAGGTGCTCATTGAACCATCCAGCAATATGCTCCAGACGACGTACCCTTAAGTGCGGGTGACCTCCGCGGGACAACTCGTGATTGGCTCCCGGGAAACGAACGAACCGAGTGGTCTGTTTGCGTCGCTTCAAGGCAACATATAGTTGTTCAGCTTGTTCAATCGGACAACGCAGATCCTGCTCACCATGCAAAATCAGCAGCGGCGTGCTGACATTACCCACATATGCAAGCGGAGAATGTTTCCATAACTTCTCGGTGTCATCCCATGCATTACCGCCAATCTGGTCTTCCGTGAAAAAGAATCCAATATCACTGACTCCGTAGAACGAGAGCCAGTTAGAGATGGAACGCTGAGTGACGGCTGCCTTGAAACGGTCAGTATGTCCAACAATCCAGTTAGTCATGAAGCCACCATAGCTGCCGCCAGTGACGCCCAGACGGGACTCGTCGATAAACGGATATCGGGAAACCGCATAATCCATGGCTTCCATCAGATCACGATAATCCCCACCGCCATAGTCACCCCGGCAGGCATTCACGAATTGCTGCCCGTATCCGAGCCCACCTCTTGGATTAATATATACAACAGCATAGCCCTGTGCTGCGAGGATTTGGAACTCATGCATAAACGTAAAGCCATACATCATATGTGGACCGCCGTGAATTTCAAGGATGGTTGGGACTTTGACTCCTTCCACCATACCAGCCGGTTTCAGCATCCAGCCTTGCAGTCGCAGGCCATCAGAGGAATCGAACCAGAAGGTCTCGGGTGTGCTAAGTTGGATTTCTTCATCCAGTTGAGGATTGCTATGGGTCAATTGTATAGGCACGGCCCCAACTTCATCAGGTTGAGTATATAGAAAGAGATCACCAGGACGAAGTACGTCTGCTACGCCTGCCACAATCTGTCCATTTTCCAGCTCAGCAAACTGATAGAACTCTTTCTCGTCCGGCAAGATGTATTCGGCATGACTGCCATCTCGTGCGAATCGGGCAATCCGGACACTGCCTTCGATAGTAGCAAGACAGAGAATGGATGAACCATCACGACTGAATGCCGGGCCCGTATTAGTTAAGTGTGAGCGCATATCACCAACGAGGCTATGATTGATCTGTACATCCCAATCCTTGCTCAGACATACGGGTTGGCCGCCTGAGATCGGAAGGGTATAGAGCTTGACCAACGTAGCATTTCCATAGGAACGGTCGCTGGCAAGCAGTGCAAGGGATTGTCCATCAGGTGCGTACGTCAGCCGGCCGAAAGAGTATCCTTCCGGAGTCAACTGCTGCACGTCAGATCCGTCAGCCTTGGCACGATACACATGGTTTGTCAGGGTGTAATCGTTATGCTGCTCGCCTTCTTCCGGAAACTGAGCGATCCAGGCAATGGACTCCCCATCCGGCGACCACACATAGTCCCCGACGTCATAATGGCCTGTGATTACAGGGATCGCTTCTCCGCCTTCAGTTGGAACACGGAAGAGATGGGTTCGTCGACCGTTAAACAATCCACCGCTGTCAGATTTCATTCGAATTCGATCCACGACAAGTTCTTTCAGCAGTTTTTTATCTATGTCTTCAGTTTCATCTTCGTCTTTTTCGCTCATGTCCACAGATGATTTAACAAGCAAAGTGAGCCCATCCGGTGACCAGAGCAGGGAGCTAACGCCGTGCTTCAAATGGCTGACTTGCTGTGCTTCTCCACCATCTGAAGCGATCAGCCACACTTGTATTTTGCCTTCATGTTCTCGTAAAAAAGCAAGCTGTGAACCATCCGGCGACCAAGCAGGAGCGTGATCCTTATCTCCGGATGTGAAAGCTCTGTCCTTCTGGTTCTCCAGGTTAAGGAGTCTCAGGTGAGAAGAATAACCGTCTCGTGCTTCGTTTGTTTTCCGACTTACATATACCAGTTGTCCGCCCTGAGGAGACGGAGTTGGATCATTAACCCATGTAATCTGAAAAAGATCTTCCGATGTTATGCCGCGCAGACTCTTCATTGTTTGTCCTCCCACCACGATCAGATTGTTTTAATTTCCTAACCTTTCCATTTATATTAACGGAAAGCATGAGGCAGGACAACACGATTCTGAACGAACGTACTCCTATTTCTTAACAATATCGCCTGTGCTCGAAAGGAATTATTAGAAGCATGACGAATCCTAATGTTGAATAGTCATGAAATGGACGAAAAGCTGTCTGAAAATGATGTTTAATGTCAGTTGAATCTGTTTAATGAACAATGCTATTTAGGTATATTTGGTAATCCAGCTCATTTAATGAGCTGTACCCCGTTTATATAGATCATTCTTGTCTCAGTCACCATGAAGGAGGAGCATCACTTTGTCCACATCCTATGATCAACAGCACGTGGAATACCCGAGCCGGAAGCGAATGGCATGGCTTACAGTGGGGGCGGCACTTTTTGTAGCAGCCGGATTTTTTTTGATGTTTGATGGTTCTTCAGCCAAGGGATCTGCCATTTCTTCCGTTATAGGCTTGTTCTCCATTATATTTTTTGGGCTTTGTCTCTGCTACAGCCTGGTGAAGATGATTAAGAAGGAACCTTCCTTTGTTGTCGATGAACATGGGTTTGTGGATTCATCTTCTTACACATCAGGAGGGTTAATTGCCTGGAAAGATGTTGAGAATATTTTTATGTATGAATTTATGGGACAGAAGATGATTGGGGTTAAATTGTGGGACGAGAAAGCGTTTCTGGATCGTCAGAATGGGATGAAGCGCAAATTAATGACGGTAAACAGCAGCATGGTCGATGCTACGGTAAGCATTGCCCAGAACAGCCTCTCATTACCACTGGACCAGTTGTATATCATGATGGTGGAGCGTTGGAAGCAATCGATTGAAAGGGCGAGTGAAGGAAGTAGCTTTGATCTATTTAATAATGAATAGATAATGAGGAATATTGTCAGATTGGAGGAGTACAGATGCAACAAGGAAATCAGACGCGTACGATTCAGCTACCCGATGGGACAACACTGCCTGCAATCGGACAGGGAACATGGTATATGGGTGAGAAGCAATCCAGTCGGAGAGAAGAAGTTCAGGCACTGCGTTATGGTATTGAACGTGGAATGACAGTAATAGATACGGCTGAGATGTATGCTGAAGGCGGGGCGGAAGAGGTCACTGGTGAGGCGATAAAAGACTGTCGTGATGATGTATTCCTGGTATCCAAGGTGTATCCTCATCATTCGGATCGGAAGCAGATGATTACCGCATGTGAGCGCAGCCTTTCGCGTCTGGGTACAGATCGCTTGGATCTGTACCTGCTGCACTGGCGTGGAGGTGTGCCGTTGGAAGAGACGGTTGAAGCTCTGGAACAGCTGAAACAATCAGGCAAGATTCTGCGCTGGGGTGTTTCGAATCTGGATACAGAGGACATGCAGGAGCTATGGAACATTCCAGCTGGTCAGCATTGTGCAGTGAATCAGGTGCTGTATCATGCAGCTTCTCGTGGTATTGAATACGAGCTTCTTCCCTGGTTGAGGGAACGCCGTATTCCTGTTATGGCCTATTGTCCGCTGGCCCAAGGTGGCAGGCTTCGTAAAGAATTGTTGGAGCATTCAGTCATCCGTGAGATTGCCAAGGATCGAGGAGTCAGTCCTTCGCAAATTGCGTTATCCTGGGTTATCAGGGATGGAGACATACTGGCGATCCCGAAAGCTGTACAGCTGAATCATGTTGTAGAAAATGCTGCGGCGATGGACGTTATTTTGACTCAAGATGAAGTTGTTCGGTTGAATGAGGCATTCCCTGCACCTAAGGGTAAAGTGCCTTTGGATATCGTATAGTAACTTCTTGTAAGACCGATTACATCATACAATGACCGTAATTGGAAGAATCAAGAGTAATAAGAGCAGATCTGAGGATCTGTTCTTTTGTTTGCATTTGGAGCCATTTTAAATAAATGGGCTTTACAACAACAAATCACTAGTGTACTATGTAACTAACACACAGATACAGAGAGGAGCGAGGACATTGTGAGCATCGAATTTGACAACAACTTGCCAATCTACCTGCAGATTATGCAGTACATCAAAAGACAGATTGTGACCGGGACACTTAAGGCAGGCGATAAAATTCCTTCGGTTCGTGAGCTCGCGGCCGAATTACAGATCAATCCTAATACAGTACAGCGAACATTTCAGGAGTTGGAGCGGGAAGAAGTGGTTGAAACCAAGCGAGGTCTGGGTCGATACGTGACAAGTGAGGAGTCGAAAATTATGACGATCAAAAAAGAGATGGCTGGTGAATTGCTGGAGCGTTTTCTGACAGGAATGCAGGAGCTGGGCATCGAAGAACAGGATATCGTAAATATCGTCGCTGATGCCGTTGCGGAAGGAAAGCAATCACTGCATCGCGATGGAATAGGAGGAACAGTGAATGAGTAATATTCTTGAGATGAACCATGTAAGCAAAACGTATGGCGGCAAGAAAGCTCTTCATGACATCACGCTTGATATCGCACCAGGCCGAATTGTAGGTCTGCTGGGCAGTAACGGTAGCGGTAAAAGCACTTTGATGAAGCTAGTTGCAGGGCTTCTGCACCCCAGCAGTGGAGATGTTCGTGTTACGGGAAAAGCGGTAGGTTTGGAAACGAAGTCGCTGGTATCCTTTATGCCGGACCGCCCATTAACCGAGAGTTGGATGAAGGTACGGGACGCGATTGCGTATTACCGCGATTTCTACGCTGATTTTGATGAAGCCAAAGCGAGAGAGATGCTTGATTTCATGAAGCTTGAAGAGGGAGAGAAGGTAAGACATTTGTCGAAAGGTATGAATGAACGACTGCAACTAACACTGTCTCTTTCCCGTAAGGCTCGTCTCTATCTGCTCGATGAACCGATTGGCGGGGTAGATCCGGTTGCTCGGGGCAAAATTCTGGATGCGATTGTGAAGTTCTATGACGAAGACAGCAGTCTGATCATCTCTACACATCTCGTAACGGATATCGAACGAATTTTTGATGAAGTGATCTTCATCCGTGAAGGTGAGCTGGTGATGCGGGAAGAAGTGGAGACACTGCGTCTCAAGTACGGTAAAAGTGTGGATGAGATGTTCAAGGAGGTCTATGCGGAATGATGACACTGCTGAAGTATGACTTTAGAAGGAATTGGGATACATTATTGGCTTGGCTAGCCGTATTAATTATCGTTCAAATTGGGCTAGCAATTTTCGTGTCAGATATAACAGGAAGTGTTATAGGTTTTATTGCATATGTGGGAGTAGGCGTGTCCATTTATGTGAAAATGATCAAAACGTATTGGTCCAACATCCGTTCGTATAATCGCCGTCTTGTGCCGGTAACGGGATTGTCTCACGTCTTGTCTCCTATCATATTCGGAACACTCTGTGGGCTGGGTTTACTGGCTGTTGCCACCATTCACTATTTTATTTACAATGCAACACACACAGGGATTAACTTTACCAGCTACATGAACGATTCGGGCATTCATCTTTCGGAGATTGTTTCGTTGCTATTGTTTTTCTGGTGGGTAGCTTTGTTCTGTATCATAATCATCTTCCTCTCCATTTCGATTGGAGGCAGCTTCCGCTTTAAAACAGGACCGTGGATTAGTATCGTCGCATTTTTCGTACTAATCAATGTCATTAGCTGGCTGGAGAATACCATCTTCTCGGGGCGCTTTAACCCGGATGAATTATTTCAGGTAACGGAAAAAAGTACAGGGCTCTCCATTATGTCCAATCGAATCATGTGGTCAGATGGAACGTGGGCAAGTATCATTTTTGAAATTATTGTGGCAGTAATTTTGGTTGGCGTTGCCGTGTATCTGAATAATAAAAAAGTAGAAGTATAAGTTAAAATTCTGTCAGCTGCAGTTTAGCTGGCAGATTTTTCATTTGAAGCAATTCCCATTTCTTATACGTAAATAGGGATATATGTCGTTTTACAATAAAGGAGAAGGTTTATTTCTTGTAAGGGAGGGGTTTCATGGAACTCTATTTCAGAGATAATTTCTTTAATGCAGGGTACACCGAGATTATGAACCATGAACAGGAACAGGCAGGTCATCTCGATTTGAAAAGTGCCTTTGGTTCATCGCTTGATGTATTCGATAACTCGGGACTCATTTGCAGTGGTAAATTCCGCATGTTAAGTAACCGTTGGGATGTAACCTCAGCCGATGGAAGGGAATGGGGTGTCTTACGGGCGAGGATCAGTTTCTTCAGTAAGAAGTATGAGTACGATGCAGGACCGCGTGGTGTGTATGATGTCTCCGCTCCGGCGTTTTCAAATGAATATGATATCACCGGGATGGGCGGTAAAGTTGTGGCAAGCTTCAGGCGTACAAGTGGCTGGTTCGGTTCAGGCACATTTGTGTTAGACAACCAATCAGAACATCTGGATACGTATGAATTGATAGCGGTTGTGATGGGTGTGCATGCGATTAATAAAAGAAGGAACTCGGCTGCCGGTAGTGGCGCGTAGAGAAAACATATGAACAAAGAGGCTGTCCCTTAGGTCGTTAGCATAACGGGGGACAGCCCTTTTTGTATTATATTATTCTAATGAAACGAACACGCTCTATTCGTTCCCATTTGCATAAGTCGGACGTTTAACGAATCACAACTAACATGAGCTATGCAGAATCACTGTCGTCTGCATTGGCGAATGGCTTTTCAATGGGGTGGCTCCGTACTCCTCCAGAAGTCCGTTCAGGCATTGCTTCAAGCTCGGTTTCCGCATAGCGTGCTAATACTTTGGCGGCTGTCTCGGACATTCGCTCTCGAAGCGCAGCATTGTTTGCAATCCGTACCCGTTTGCCCAGAAAACGCATTTTGGACAGTACGTAATCCATCTCATTACGCGGAATGGTCAGTTCAATGCGGTACGTCTGTTGGGCTTCCACAAATTCGACCTGCTTCTCGAAGCAGGAAAAGGCATACAGAATTCGCGACAACTCCTGATTGAACTCCGGCAGCACTTCGATCGTTACGGTCGTCTTCCGGTTTTCCGTTAAAATCGCGATTTTGGCAGCATATTGAGAAGCAGTTTCCGGTTGAAGCGGGTGAGCTTCCGCGGTAATGATGCTGTGCAGCTTGGTGGACATCAGTTTGTTGTAGAGTGGAGCATACCAGAGTACGTACCATTCTTTTTTGACCATGGAATATTCGAGCTTGTAGGGGTATCCAAACTGATCCTGGCCGATTCGTCCATTGCGTACACGCCCTGTCAAGCGAAACCCTTGATGATGCAAAATCATCTGCCGTAATGGTTTGAGTAACGGATGAAAGACACTGTTTTCTTCACTTTTGGCTTTTTCGGTCAGGTAATCCTGAAGGTCCAGATCTTGCTCTGCATCCAGCATATCATGCATTTTGTGCAACGTATCAGGATGCAGTGCTTCTGGTGCGGCAGGGTGATTCAGCATCATGCGCAGCCAGGCCCGTTCCTGGGATGTCCAGGTGAACAGTCCGGTTTCATTCAATCTCGTCATCATCTGGTAGTTGAACATCTTCTCGAACAGATTCATAATATTGCGCAATCTCCTTCCATTCCTTAATCATCTCCTGACGCAGCCTCAGTGGAGCGATCACCTCACAGCTTGAGCCAAAACTCCGAAGCCACGGCTTAATCTCGGTGATACCGTTGACCTGGATTTCATACAGGAAGGTATGTTCCGTTTCGGGCGTAATCGTTCCCCATTGGCCTTGCAAACGAACCCGATCCAAAATGAAGTTACGCTGGCCGTCCTGAGGATGGAAAAATCGGGCTTGAACCGTTACGGTGTTCCCCGTATCCACCAGCCAGCTGTAGCGGCTGATTTCGGCCCACTGTTGCTTCAATTCGAGCATATATTCTTCTTCAATCGAATCCTGTTCCTCCAGCTGTGTAATGCCTTCCATCCGGAATTTCACAAAGCCACGGCGTCCCTGATATCCAATGACATACCAGCGGCCATACTGATGGTCATAGACAACTTCAAGTGGTACGATCCGGTTGGATCTTCCGCCTGCTTCCCGTTCAAAGCGTGGATTCGTATTCTGCGAGCTGTAGCTGGACGGTTTTTTGGGTGAATAATATAGAAACTGGATATGTTTTCGTTGGCGAATCGCACTAAGCAGAGTGTACAGATGTGCTTCGTCCAGAATGCGTGAATAATAGTGGTACTTGTATATGAATGGCTCGGTGGCTTCTTCCTGGGGATAACTTGCGCCAATGGCTTTTTTGAGACTATCCCGCAATATATACCCTTGTACGGACGGAACCTGGGTGTTTGCCATAATATCCACAAAATCATACAGCTCCAGCTGTTCTTCCACGGTTAGACCCGTAAGTACGTCCTGTTGCAAAAGGTAACGATAAGGCCTGCCGCCAGGTTCCTTGCGGATCACCCCCACTTCTTCCAGATACTTCAGATCTGACCGAATGGTCTTCTCGTCAGGCAGCGCTAGTTCCTCCGGAAGTTCAGCGCAGCAGGCATCCAGTAATTCCATTGCGGTTAAAGCTTGATCATGCAGGGTATGCAAAAGAACGGAAAGTCGTTGAACTTCAGTCTCTTTCATCGACTTGGCGCGAAAGAGGAAGAGCAGCATTGGTTCTGCAGATTCCCCATATTGGAAGCGAACGAGATCCGCCATTTCTTTGTTTTGTTCCGAGCCTGATCGTTGGTCAGTGACGGTCTGCATGATTTCTTTTAATCTGCGTTGGGTTTTATCAAATGTATGTACGGAGATGCCGAGTCGTTCGGCATACTGTTTACGGTTGTACGCACCACTTGTCAGGGACAACATGCGCAGAAATTGAATTTCTTTGTCAAAGCTTTCTTTAGCCATGAATATTCACTCCTTGGTGGCCTGGAGTCAGGCGGATATAGTGGATGACTATGTTGGCAGAACAATTCTGCGATATATAGAAACATTCGTGATCTTCCCATTTACTATATCCCTACATTGTATCAGGATGAGTGGCTGGTTTCATTTTAAACTTATGGAGGTCGCCATACTTTCGCCATGTTCGCGTGCAGACGTGTGAGGCATAATAAGGTTGTGAAGCGGGACAGCAACAAACTCTGCGGATCAAGGTTCCGAGGCGCCAGGGAGGGTTACTTCGACTGTTAATCGACCAGGTCGTTGGTTCGAATCCAATCGCCGCCGTTCATGGCGGTGTAGCTCAGCGGTAGAGCGGGTATTATACCTTCCCACCTTTTTCCTCGGAACATTTTATTATGGAATATCAGTAAATAGACTCACACCGGGAGGTCATGAGTGATGAGCAGAGCAAAACAATTGTTTAATCAACCTCAGCCAACGACACGTAATCATGGGGGCTACGGAGCCTATGAGCGATTGGTGGAGGAACAATATATACAGATGTTAATGACCAATACATTGAACAATACGTTTTATGCAGATACACAGCAACTGATGGATGATGCGATGGTCAGTCATCAGGAGATGGCTGAGGTCGATGCAGGGTTTATGGCGCGGGCGCTGGTCTATGCTCGTAATGAAGGTTTGATGCGGTTACAGCCTCTATACGGATTGGCACTGCTGTCTAAGGTGGACCCGGATCAGTTTGCGAAGGTATTCTCCAAGGTTGTACAGACACCGGCTGACTTGGCCGATTTTCTGACGATTCTAAGAGGAACGGGTCGGGGACAGGGCGGTCGAGCGGTGAAGCGCCAGGTGAGTCAATTTTTGAACGGTATCACTGAGTATTGGGCGATCAAATACAACGGGCGCGGTCGTGGATACAGTCTGGGCGATATGATCGCTACAGCACACCCCAAGCCGACAGATATGAAGCAACAATCCCTGTTCCGTTATTTGCGAGGACATGAAGTGGATCTTACAGACCTGCCGCAGTTGCAGGCACTAGAAAAATTGAAAGCTACTCCAAACCCGGCAAGTCGGATGCATCTGATTGAAAAAGGCAAACTGCCGTATACCGTGGTCACATCGATCATGCAGCCGACACGTACGGTATGGGAGGCGTTGATGTCCCAGATGCCGACCTTTGCATTGTTACGTCATCTGAATGCAATGGATCGGGCGGGAGTGTTTGAGAAATCGAAAAATATTGATTACGTAACGGGCCGTCTAACGGATGCGGAAGCCCTGCGTAAATCGCGCATCTTACCTTTTCGATTCGCCAGTGCGTATGAAATGATCGCAAGAGAAGAGCTGCGCTATGCTTTGCGGGAAGCGGTGGAGCTATCGATTGGCAACCTGCCATCGCTGCCGGGAAGAACCGCCATTTTCCTGGATCGCTCCGGTTCCATGCAAGGGGATTATTTGCGAATTGGTTCGGTGCTGGCACTGGCGCTATATAAACAAACACGAGGCAACTCGCTGTTCTGGTTATTCGACCATATGGTTGAAGATGCTCGTCCCAAGATGGATGAAAGCATCCTTTCCCAAGCTCACCGGATTCGCGCACAAGGTGGAACCGACACGGGACGGCCTGTACGAGAGCTTCGGGATATCGGAGAAAAAGTGGATCAGATCATTATGATTACCGATGAACAGCAGAACGAAGGAAGTCCGTTATATGTTGAGCTTGAACGTTATCGCCGGATGATGAATCCGGACCTGAAAGTATTTATTGTGGATATTGCACCTTATCAGCAGGCAATGGTACCGCCACGGGATGGCAAAACCTTTTATATCTATGGATGGAGTGAAACGGTACTGACGTATATTGCTGAGACTATAGCGGGATATGATACACTTGCAAACCGGGTGAGAGAGATAGAGATTTAAATTGGAAATGTGGAGGCCACAGAGATGACTCATGTTCATGAAGAAATGAGAGATACGATTAGACAGCAACTGAAGCAGATTGAAGAGGAGGAGCAGGTACGGATCGTTTATGCCTGTGAATCGGGCAGCCGGGCATGGGGATTTCCTTCACAGGACAGCGATTATGATGTTCGTTTTCTGTATGTGAGACCGCTGGAATGGTACTTGTCCATTGAGGATAAAAGGGATGTTATCGAACGCCCAATCAGTGATCAGCTCGATATGAATGGTTGGGATTTGCGCAAAGCCTTGAAGCTGTTTCGCAAGTCGAATCCACCACTGCTGGAGTGGCTGCAATCCCCGATTCAGTATGACGAACCGTACAGCGTGGCAGAGCATATTCGTGCACTGTCGCCTTTGACCTTCTCGCCAAAGTCCTGTATGTACCATTATCTGAATATGGCGAAGGGAAACTTCCGAGATTATTTGCAGGGTGAACAGGTGAAGATCAAAAAGTATTTCTATGTGCTGCGCCCACTGCTCGCCTGTGGCTGGATCGAACGTTATGATGCGATGCCGCCGATGGCATTTGAAGAGCTGGTGCAAGAACTTGTACCTGCGACTACACCGCTGTATACGGAGATTCATGAGTTACTACGCCGGAAAAAGGCGGGCGAGGAACTGGATCTGGAGCCGCAGTTGCCAGCAATACAGACTTTCTTAGCGGAGAAGATCGAGCATTTTGAACGACTGGCCGGCCAGATGGAGAATGAGCAGATTATTCAATTTGAAGAATTGGACCGGATCTTCCGTTTTGCGCTGCAAGAGGTGTGGGATCCAACCTGCGATTAAAGTACGAGGTCGTGCGTATTTGCACATCATTTACGGTATGGATTACCTCGCACCGGACAATTTGTCCCGGCTCAGCAAACGCAAAACGTCCAAAAAAGAGCGCCACGCTCTGATGGAAAGTGCCTTGGGTATGGAGGGAATCGAGCGTTTTGTGCGCATGGAGCCTGTGGAAAGGGTTCATGAATGTGTGCTCGCAACATTGGCTTTGGAGTCTGAACCGGTGGACCCACGTTTGTAATAGAATCGGTGAAGCATGAGACTTCTGATTCCTTTGGATGCAAGGTAATAGGGCAGGTTTGGTATATCCAAGCCTGTTTTTGTTTATTTTTCGTCAAAATATTTCATTCAAGATAATTAAAATTAGGAGTTTTAACGTTAATATAAATAACTAAAGCCCTATATGTTTCCAATCCATTCTGGGTAATAATTAATAGTAAGCAAGTGGTCATTGGAATCTCACAACGTAACGATAGGGGGTAACCTGTATGGCGTCAATGATTCTGTTGGTGAAACAGACGGAAGACGATGAAAAGGTTATTTATCGATTCGGACCGAATGAGCGGAAGATGGGACTCATTGAAATGAATAAGGTCAAGGAAAGTGTGAAAGAACTGGAACCTGTTCAGGTCGAGGGTGTCAGTCCGAGTTTTTATTTCAATCGGGCCGCACAGCGACTGGTTCGATGTTTGTTCAGAGAAGGCGGTAAGTTCCCTGAACGGACGACATGTGAATCTTAGTTTTTTAAGGCTGGTAAGTCGAACAACAGACTTGATCAGATGGCATATGAAGATAACAAAAGAGGTCCAAGTGCATCCGGAATATGGATGCGTTGGACTTTTTTTAGTTGAGCTGTTATATCATCCATATCCGCATAACCAAAAAGTTCACTGCTCCTTGGAGGAAAGTGAACTGGACATTTTTTAAAATATGGTATCAGAACGTCTTCGCAAAGGAAATCAGTGCAGTAATTGTAATGATGTTAAGCAGCGTCGAGATCAAAACTGTCTGGGCCGCAAAGTCTGGCTCGTTATCGTATTCCTCGGCCAGAATGGACGCATTGACTCCAGTAGGCATACCGGATGCGATAATAAGAGCCTGAGCGGCGATACCTTGCAAACCGAGCAGCAATACAATCGAAATCCCGATGGCCGGGCCAATCAGCAAACGCAGAAATGTGCTAATATACACATCAAGACGATACAGGCGGATTGGATATTTCACAATTTGGGCGCCAAGTGTCAACAATGCTACAGCGACCATACTTTGCTGCGCGTAAGTCAGCGGCATAGACAGGAAAGTGGGCAATGGAATATTCCCCATATGAAACAAAATGCCGAGCAACAGTGCATAAGGAACGGGCATTTTTAGAAATCCAATGATTACCGCACGGTAATTGCCTTTGAGCTTCGCACCCTGAATGGACAGCACACCATAGGTAAATGTCAGCAATGCCTGTAAAGACATGACCAGTGCCTGGATGGAAGAGGCCAGCGGATCGCCACGAAATACCAGGGAGTTGATGGGCAGACCATAATTGCCTGCGTTGTCCAGCATAATGCTGTTGTTGAAGGCGGCCTTCATGCCTTTGTTCATGCGAAGCGAGCGTGCGAACACAGACCCCACAATATAGAGAATAAGTACATATAAGGCGTAAAAAAGCGTGACAGTTCCGAGCAATTCCCCCGACATATCGGAGTGATACATGCTCATAAAGACGGCTGCGGGGGTAATACAATAGAAATTGATTTTGGCGAGGGTGTACAAGTCCAACTTGAACACCTTTTGCATCCAGGACCCGACGGCAATCAGGAGAAAGACGGGCAGGACGACTTCAAGCATGATGTCTGCAATCATCAGTTCAGCTTCCTTTTTCATGAAAATTTCAGTCCGATTTCGAAAATACTTCAACCATTATATCATTTTATACACAGATGAAAGATGTAAATGACTAAAAAAGATGAGGGGGCTTTTCATTATGATTCCAGATCATCTGGATTATGGTTTATCGATATTATTTATTGGATTCAATCCCAGCATCACTTCTGGAGAGACGGGTCATCATTACGCTTATAAAGGAAACCGTTTCTGGCGCATTCTTGAACGTTCCGGATTGACCCCTCGTTTATATGATGCACAAGAGGATGGAGAGTTGCTGAAGCTGGGGTACGGATTTACGAATATTGTGGCCCGACCGACAAGAGGTATGGACGACATTACAAAGGAAGAATATGCAGAGGGACGGCAGATTTTACGGCAAAAGTTGGAGGAATACCGACCAGACATCGCCTGTTTTGTTGGGAAAGGGGTATACACCCAGTACAGTCAGCGTGCCAAAGCGGAATGGGGATTTCAGGACGACCCGGTCGTCAAGGAAATTCATGAATTTGTAGCCCCGTCATCCAGTGGGTTAGTGCGTATGTCGATGGACGAGATCGTAGCGATCTATTCCCAGCTTAGTGATTTTGTCTCAGAGAAAAGCAGGGAGGACTGAAAAACGAAGCAAAAATGAAACTCCACATGGCAGCAAGTGAAGCAGTAACAATGAACCTTCAATGGTTGCAGAGTTCGGCTATCCGGTTTAACACGGGTGGCGCGAATTCTTTTTTTTGGATAAAGTGAGAGGTTTCAGGAAGTGTTTCCGTCTATATAGTACAGAACCATGCATGGAAGCTGTAGAGAAGGGGGATTACATGACTCAACAGATACCAGAGGAGGAGCTCATTCAGCGTATTATTGCGGGGGACAAACAGCTATTTGCTGTGCTCGTGGATCGATATAAAAATAAAGTCTTCGGCATTTTGCGCGGAATGGGTGCGAGTCATCAGGATGCACAGGATCTCGCTCAGGATACGTTTCTTCGGATGTACCGCTATCTTCCGACACGAAGGGAAGGAAGTAGTTTCTCATCTTGGGTATACACCATCGCTGTGAATCGGATGCGGGATTTTATGCGGCAACAGAAACCTGTGATGACCGCTGTTCATAATGGCTTGGAACAAACCAGTGGTGAAACGCCGGAGAAACATGTACTGCATAAGGAAATGCAGCGTGAAATCTATCGCCAGATGGAGCAACTGCCGGAATCGTATCGGCTTGTGCTGCTGCTTAAATATACGAATGAGCTGAGCTATGAAGAGATTGCAGATATCACGGACATGAGTCCGGCTCAAGTGCGTAATGCACTTTATCGAGGGAAGAAAACGTTGAAGAAACAAATGGAGCGCAAAGGAGGTTTATCGACGTATGAAGCCTATTCCAAATGATGAGAATCGATTGTGGGAACAGCATTTATTCTGTGAGGAGCCGGATGCGGACTTTACGCTTGAGGTCATGCGGAAGCTGGAAGGGGTGTCCATGGAGAGTGCAGAAGACGGGGATCCATTTACGAAAAAGGCTTCCAAGTCCCATTGGATGCGCCGTACGGGAATCGCAGCGGCGGCAGTTTTGATCCTTGTGGGAGGGGTCTGGTTTGCTTTTGATCACACAGAAAAATTGACTCAACCCACGGTGAATGCCGTAAATAACCCGCCATTACCTAACATACCTGTTCCAGAGGAACTTAAGTATTCCTATTATGCCGATGATTACAAACGTTTGAAGCCACTCGGTCTAGTAGTTAATCCAAATATCAACATTGAGGATCAGGGCTACACGCTTAAGATTGAAAATGTACTTGTAGATCGTTCTCAGATTGTAATGACCTTACAGCAAAATGCACCAGATGGCAGTATGATTAATCCGGTATATCCCGATTTGGGAAGAGTTCATATTACAGATGAGAAAGGAAATTCGATTGCATCATTGTCTTCGCCTGGGGATCAGACTCTGTACAGTTCAAAATATCAAAGATTTGTATACCAGTTGCAGGACGAAATTCCGGATAAAGTCGTTGTTCGAGGGGAACTTAGTCATTTAAAGATTCCCAGTTATTATAATTCCGAAAAGGAGGAATTTGTGGAATCTAGCGCAACAGTTGACTGGAGCTTTCAATTCAACATCGATATGACCAAAGCCAAATCACTGGCTGTTGAGGCTCCCATGAACAATACCTACACCACTCCTGAGGGTTTGAAATTAGATATGACACAGCTTGTACGTACGCCAAATGGGACCCGCCTTGATATGAACATCAGTCTGGATGATAAACTGCGTGCCAAAGTCGGAGAAGATTGGGCAGATGATATGGACTTGATGTACCACCTCGAAATTCCTGAAACGAGTGAGTATCGAATATTCAACGGGAGCAGACCAGATGCCCGTCAACCCAAGTTCCGGTTCCGAGATTTGAGTGGATTAATGGATGGTGGTCCATTGAAGTTATCGGAGACATGGGACCCTGCTTTTGTTACGGTGGATGCGAAGAAGATTCGCTTTGTCCTGGAAGGCTACACCATCCCAGTGTGGGGAGAGAAGTCGGTGGAAGTGGATCTGGAAAAGATGCGTAAGGATGCTGAAATTTACACCTACGTACTGCAATTTGAACAATATGGAGATGAAATTTTATTTTCTGATTTCAATTTCAAACCGGTGTGGGAATCCTATGACAAAAACTACTCACTAGTCCTGGAGGGAAGTGGTACGTTCCGAAATGCTTTCGTGGGCGATCGCTGGGTGGCTGTAGATCCGGAAGGAAAAGAGTATCCTGTTCAAGTAATCGGTTATCCAGACCAGCCTAATAATGACGGAGAATACGTTGCAGACAATCTGAAATTGGTCATCCGTGGTTTTTACAAAGAAGATGGAACGAAATTAACCTTAAAACGAACCGTAGTTAATCGTGAGTATCGGGACGTGAATTGGGAAGTAGATCTTCCATCGTATACCAGTCTGCCTTGGCAGAAATAAAGAAACGGAACGGAATAAGCTTGGAAGAATAACAAGATAGAGATAGAAGGGCCCAGCATAATAAAATGCTGGGCCTTTTTTATATTCAATAAAGTTAAGTTGTGCTGATGCTAAAAAAGTTGTGCACATTGAGCTACGCCGATTCCCGTGGAATAAGGGATGTGGATAACATGACTGTTTCCTTCGGTGTACCTGGACGTTCAATTCTGCGCTGCAAAGCTTCGATCGCACGCTGACCGAGCTCCTCTTTGCACAGATTGACTGTGGTCAGGGGCGGGGACGATGTAGCGGCGGCATGCACATTATCGATACCGATGACAAGGCAATCCCCAGGTGTGGAGAACCCCATTTCCTGCAACTTATTCATCCACTGCAAGGCGATATCATCATTGACGCCAATCCAGGCATCAGGCCGTTCGTCGGCGGGCATGTTTTTGATTGTGGCAGCCAATTGGTCGATCCATTCGCCGTTCTCATAAGGAATATTCCATTCTCTGAACGTGGTCAACCGACTGCTATCTGCGTGGAAATGGTTCAAAGCCAGTTCGATGCCGATCTTCCGCTGCGCAAAGCTGGCAGCCCGGCCATCATCCGTAATCAGACCGATGCGGCGGCACTGCATCGACATTAAATATCTCGCCACAGTAATGCCTGCTTCCAGGTTATCATGGCTGATGGTATCACAGTTCAACAGTGGCTCCTGATGATCCACGAGCACAATGGGGCGGCCTGTCTGGCTCAGTCGTTGCAGGACTGCATGGGGGAAAGCGCCCATGGCGATGACTCCTGCACAACGTTCCCAATCCAAGTGAGGAGCGATTGCCCGTTCTGGAGGCGTGTGTTCATCAGCGACTCCCAGAGAGGGAGATACAATGGCATGATGCCATCCTCTTTCATTACAGGCAGAGATCATGCCGGAGAGGACGCGCTGCCAATAGTGGGGCTCACCCCGGTTGAGCTGATTCATGCAGATGAGAGCAAATGGGGGCTCGGATTGTTCCGTATGGATTGCAGTTGGAACAGTGCTGCTTCCTGGGGTGCTTTGGCGATATCCCAAGGCACGGGCTAATTCCAGCACACGGACGCGAGTCGCTTCGCTGACACCAGTCTTGCCACTGAGTGCACGGGAGACGGCATATTTGGATAATCCAAGCTGGTCGGCCAGCGACTGGATAGATACTTTACGTGACATTTCATTACTCCTTCATATGTAAACAATTTGCATAAAACCAACGAGCCATTTCAATCTACAAGATATGATCCAATTTATTTTTTTAATATACCATCCGTTATGAATTGACGATCATCTTCCGGCACAGTACACTTACAAATAATAATGTTATTATAATTTATCATAACGAAAATAACAATGTGACACAAATCATTGAAGGAAACGATGCAAACAAATATGGAAACTTCAATTCAAAGGAGACGACATCCGTGGAACAGTTCAGATTACCGAAAATCCCCATGCCGCATCTGGAATTACCGCAAGCTGTGCAGAACATTCTTACCGAGGCCGAGGAACGACTGCAACATAGACCCAGATTGCTGGCACAGTTCCGTAACTGTTTTCCCAACACGTTGGAAACGACGACAAAGCTATTGGATGATGGGACAACCTTTGTTATTACAGGGGATATCCCGGCCATGTGGCTGCGTGATTCAGTGGAGCAGGTGATGCACTACGTTCCGCTGGCGAAGGAAGACGAACAGCTGCAGCGGATCATTGGAGGGCTGATCAAACGGCATACGTTCTATGCGGACATCGATATCTATGCCAATGCATTCAACGAAACGGCTAATGGATGGCATTGGGATGCAAATGATGAGACAGAGATGTCGCCTTGGGTGTGGGAACGCAAGTTTGAACTGGATTCACTTTGTTTCTCTATGCGGCTCGCCTATGCGTATTGGCGTGAGACGGAATTGACGGATATATTTGACGAGCGTTTCAAGAGGGTGATGGAGAGCATAGTAAGTCTATGGAAAACAGAGCAGCGCCATGGTGAGCAGTCCCCATATCGATTCATGCGGCGGAATTGTCCAGCCCATGATACGCTCCGTAACGAAGGATTGGGGATGCCGGTAAACTATACCGGGATGATCTGGTCCGGTTTCCGTCCTAGTGATGATGCATGTGATTTTCATTATAATATCCCGGCAAATATGTTTGCAGCGGTGACTTTGCGTCAAATGGGGGAGATTGCGAGGTGGGTATTCAGGGATGAGAAGCTGGTCAGCGAGATGGCTCATTTAGAAGAAGAAATACGACACGGTATTTCCTTATACGGTACTTACCGTCACCCCGAGTATGGGCAGATTTATGCCTATGAGACGGATGGTTACGGCAACTTTTGCCTAATGGATGATGCAGGAACCCCGGGACTTATGTCTATTCCGTATTTGGAGTATGCTTCCACCGAGGACATCGTGTACCAGAATACACGGCGCTTTATTTTGAGCAAGGAAAATCCGTTTTATTATGAAGGACAAGCAGCCAAAGGCATCGGCAGCCCTCATACTCCTCCCGGCTACGTCTGGCATATGGCGCTGTCCATGCAAGGTCTGACCGCAGACAATGATAAGGAAATGCTGGAGATGATAGATCTGCTGGAGAACACAGATGCAGGTACCGGGTACATGCATGAAGGTTTTCATTCAGATGATCCAAACACGTTCACAAGGCCCTGGTTTGCTTGGTCGAACAGCCTCTTCTCGCAGCTTGTGTACAAGGCAATGAAAAAAGGAATTCTATAAAATGATGTAAGTTCAAAAAAATAACTGCCTGCAAAGCAGTCGTTCCGGTTACGAATCGTTCTTTCGATCGCTGTTATCCCCGGATTTTTTGATTCCCTTTTTGTAAGGGGAAATCCGGTGATAAAGGCGAGCACTTCGTTTCTCCAGAATCGATTTCGTTCCCTGCACTGCGTTTGCTATTTGGCATGACATTTTTTCGGCTACATCATTTCTAGAATAGAAGAGTGAGTAGACAAAAAGCCCAAACTGCTAAAGATTCGCAGTTTGGGCTTGGTTTATGAGGAAGGATATGTGACTCACGGCTTCGCTATGTGGTTTTCAGCAGATCGGCGATGAGCACCTTTTGCCCTGTGCGGGCACTTTCGAGGGATGCGAGAACCATGGCCATACTGAACTGGTTGTCACTGCAATCGGTCTCAGGCAGTCGCCCGGATTCCAGCGCTGCGAACATGTCTTCGAGGCAGCCGTGATGTCCGGTTTTCTCCATGACGGGCAGGTATCCCTCAATCCGCTCACACGGTTGGAAAAAGGACGGTTTGCCTTCCGCATCCAGATGTTGCGCCGAGACAACTTCAGCATAAATGTCATCATTGCCATCCCAGATGGCGGTTCCTTTTTCTCCGGTTACGCGCCAGGATGCTTCCCATGAAGTAGGTACACCTTCTGCGCACCAGGACCCGCGATAGTTAAACACGGAGCCGTCGGACATTTCGAAGATACATAGTGCCATCGCATTGCCTTGATACCATGACCCCGGAGGATTGAATTCGTGGCAGTACACCGAGACCGGGTTGGCACCGAGAATATAACGTGCCTGGTCGAAGGTGTGAATCGCCATATCCAGCAGCAATGGACTATCCATCAGGTCACGGAATCCTCCAAAATGTGGACCCAGGAAGAAATCTGCCCCTGCAAAACCGACTTGGCCAATCGTTCCGTCGGAAATCAACTGCCGATAGGCGCGAATACGTGGATCGAAACGGCGATTTTGCATCACAGCCTGAATATTGCCCGTACGGCGTGCAGTCTGAACAATATCTTCACAGTCAGAGAAGGATTCCGCCAGAGGTTTTTCGCCAAATACATGGCATCCTTGTTGTAACGCCGTCATTGCAATGCCGTGATGGCTCGATGGAATGGTGACATCAAATACGATATTGGCATCAGTTGCTCGAATGGCCTTACTGATATCCGTAAACGTGGGACAGGAGAGACCGTGTCGTGCAGCGAGTGCAACGGCAGTCTGTTCATACAGATCGACAAGCCCTACAATTTCCGTGTCCGGTCTCTGCATGGCGTAATCAACCCAGGTATTGGACATGGCCCCACAGCCTGCCACAACTACCCGATAAGGATGACTCATCCTATCATCTCCTTATACTTTTCATTTTCTATGTTCGTGTAATGGACATCATGCCACTCAATGTTAATCCCGTTTCTATACCGGATTGGGAACAAAATCTCCACCACGACATTGTTTCAAATATTTTAAAGCGTGCACCTGTCCGGTCATTTCGAGTTCATCTTTGTAGACAGGATCATGCCAGCCTTCAATATCAATCGTTCCCTGATACCCGTTTTGGCGCAGAATCGTAATGATGTCGGACCAGTTGGTATCCCCGAAGCCGGGCGTACGGTGCCAGACGAATTCACGTGGGCCGTGCACGCCATATTCTTTGACAATGTCCCAGGCAATGGTGGCATCTTTGCCGTGCACATGGAACACTTTAGGCGCCCACTTGCGTAGCTGCGGAATTGGGTCAATCAGGCTGGACATTTGATGGCATGGCTCCCATTCCAATCCGATGTTTTCGTCAGGAACTGCATCGAACATCATCTCCCAGGCCGTTGGATTATGCGCAATGTTCCAATCACCCGTCTTCCATGTACCGCCCATATCACAGTTTTCAAAAGCAATGCGTACACCCCGGTCTGCAGCCCGGCGTGCCAGTTCTCCAAACACTTCCTTGAACCGTGGAATCGATTGGTCAATCGGTTGATCGGTCAGTCGTCCGGTGAACCCGGAGACGATATCCGCACCGAAGAGGTGGGCATGGTCAATCACCCGTTCCCAACTGGCCAGTGTGTCGGCGTTATCCCCGGCTCCGGTGAGCGGATTGCCGAACACGCTTACTGCAGAGATGACAATTCCCTGTTCGTCCACGATTTCACGGACACGTTTGGCTGTCTCGGCGAGGTCCAGATCACCAGTCGTTTGCCAGAAGGTCAGATTGAATGATTCGAAGCCATGTTTCATAATCTGTGGAATGACGCGGACTGCGTCATGTCCACCTACAAGTGTGCCTATGCGTAACGGATTATTCATGGTTGTATTTCACTCCAATATTGGCTTATAGTACTTCGTGACACACTCATTATAGCCGGGCATCTGCCGGATGGCTCTATACAATCTTGTGCAATATTAGTCTGATCTTGTGGGGAGAGGAGGAGACAGCGTGTTGGATCTGAAAGCGCTTCACGAAAACACCCGCATTGACCATAAATCTCATCCATTTCAGCTGTTCCAGAATCGTTGCTGGGGAATGAAAATGGAAGAATGTATTCTGTACTTGCACTGGCATGAACACTTTGAACTGATTTTTATGCGGAAGGGTAGTGCACTGTTTCATATCGACAGCAGGCCTTATGTAGCTCAAGCAGGTGAGGTTATTATCATTCCTGGAGGGGCGCTGCATGTTGGGTATGCTCTGGAGGAAGGGGATATCCATTTTGATTCGGTTGTGCTCAACAGTGCATTATTTCATGATTTTACCCATGATCCCGTTCACTTGAAATATGTTGCTCCCTATCTGGAGGGGAAGGTAAGGTTCCCGGTAAAACCGGCGGAGCTCGACATAGCTTGCCAAGGCTATTACTCCCTGTTGGATGAAGCCATCGAGGAGATGGCCTCACAGCCGCTTGCCTACCAACTGGTTGTGAAATCCAAGCTGCATGCCTTGTTCACACTGCTTGCCCGTACATTTATGCCACACCAGCTTCCTGATAAAACAAAGGGATCGTATTTTCCCAATCGAGAACGTTTCAAACATTTGATTGAGCAGATTGAAGCGGAGCCAACAGGGAAAATATCCGTTACCGAGGCAGCCGGTCAGGTGGGTCTGAACACGTATCATTTTTGCAAAATGTTCAAAAAACTGACTGGACGCACCTTTGTAGAATATGTGAATGGGTGCCGAATGACGAAAGCCGAACAGTTGCTGCAGGAGAGCAGCCTTACCATTACCGAGATCGCTGCCCAGGTTGGCTGTGATAATGCTAACTATTTTACGAAGCTGTATAAACAATACAAAGGGATGACACCCTCGCAGGGGCGGTTAAAATAGGAAGGCCTTGCGTCAACAGGGTACAAACAAAAATCCGGATCACCGCCAGAGATGCGCGAGTAATCCGGATTATTTTATGAATATCAGATATCAGAACAAACATTTGATCTGTTTTATAAACATTGCTTATTTCATGAATTTCGAGAATAATCGGTTGGCCTTCTTGGAGAGGTCGTCCAATTTGATATTGGCCTGATCCAGTTGATTGTATCCCCATTTGATCGTTTGCAGCATGCGTGGGGAGATGGGCGTACCTTTGATCCGTGGATAAATGTTGTGATAGGCCCAGACGAGATGCTCCCAGCGATTATCGTTGCCGTCCTGAATATACTCCGAGACGTCGATGACTTTCCCGCGTCCATTCTGGAGAATTACATTTTTCAGGTGAATGTCCCGTGGATTCAGGCCACGGCTGCGTACTGCCTCACGAGCTTCGTCCACATCGAGCATGACCTGCTCGGGGACCGGGATTCCTTTTTCCAGACATTCGAGCAAGGTATCTCCCGCTTCAAAACTAATCACAAGAACATTCCGGCCGCTGCCGTAATAGGTAGGGAAGTAGGGCAGGCCTTTGAGCTGCTCATATACCTGTTTTTCATTTTCAAGTTTGTCCAGGGCATGATCTGAGTACATCTTGAAGGCATACTGTGGCAAGCCGTCATACGTAAATACCGCCGCATCCGTTCCTGTACCAATACAATTCAGTCCTTCTACATGGCCAATGATGTTCACGAGCTCATTCCGGTCGCTTCCGATGACTTGGATTTGTTGTAATGCTTCTTCCGCCTGGAACCAATCCGGTCGATTCATGGGTGGTGCCTCCTTTTAGGATATGCCTGTACAATTCATCTGTCTAACTGCAAAATCCTGTACTCTTTTAGTATAGTATGTGTTCTGCGTTGTAATTTCATCTTTTGGTGATGTTACTATATAAACGTTACGCATTGAATCGGAAACGGTTGCGGATAGAAGAAAATTACGGAATGGTGCTTGCGGCGTTTTTGCCCTTTCCTATATACTGTGAGCATTAAGGGATCTCATGCAGATCCGGCATACAGAAAGGCAGAATATCTTATGGCACAATACCCGCAGTGGTCTTATTCGCAGTCGCGGGCGAGTATGTTCGATGAGTGCCTGCGCAAATATTATTATCATTATTATGGAGCCCATAACGGCTGGAAGGCAGAGTCGGCTGATGAGATGCAGGTACGTCTGTATCGATTGAAGCAGCTCAGTAATCTTTACCTCGTATTCGGTGACCTCGCGCATCGGATGTGTGAATCGGCGGTACGTAGCAGGGAAGAAGGCAAGGATAAACCGCGTGAACACTTTCTGGAACTGACGATGCGCAAGCTGCTGAATCAGGCGTATGTGGAATCCATGGATCAGGATCAGTGGCGGCTCGACCCCAAGAACCGGGTGATGTTGTCTGAGATGTATTACGGGGATGACACGTTAAATGACCGGATTGCCACGATCAAAGAACGAGCCTCGGCCTGTGTCGGCAATCTGTACCAGACGCTCACGTGGGAGGACCTGTCCCGTGCGAGTACGGATATTTTGGAGATTGAGAAATGGGATACGATGATGCTGCACGATACGCGTGTGTATGTGAAGATGGACTTGTTATATCGTCGCAGCAACGGCAACATCGTCATTGTGGACTGGAAAACGGGCAAGGAGGATGACTTCTCGGATCAGTTGATGCTGTACGCATCCTATGTGAGGGAGCATTACCGGGTTCCACTGGAGCAGATTGAGCTGCGGGTGGAGTACCTGTTAACTGGGACACACCGAGAGTTTACGGCAACGGAAGAGGATATTCTGAAGGTGGAGGAGAACGTGGGGCGGTATATTGCGGAGATGCGCTCCTGTGTGGATGATGAGTATTACAACCGTCCTAAGGATGTCTCGTATTTCACGCCAATGCCTTCACGCCGCGCTTGCCGGGACTGTAATTTCCGTGAGGTGTGCAGCGAACGTGTAGTATAGAGCGCCACCCGAAGCAACTTCAGATCTCATTCCTATTTCATGTAAAAATAAAACAAGAAGCGCCAGCCTGGACAGGATCTGCCCGGACTGGCGCTTCTATTACGTTCCACAGGCCGGCGGCAAGGCGCCAGGTGGAACGGTCATATCAAGATTACTGGACCGTGGCGGTATTCTCCAGCGCCTGTCCTGCGGGAACATAGGCATGCCCGAGATCCCGGGCAACCGCCTCATACGTGATATGTCCATTCAGCACGTTTACCGCGCTGCGAATGGACGAACTGCCGCGAATCGCGGCGGCTGCACCGTGGTTCGCCAGCTGCAGCGCATAAGGCATGGTGGCGTTAGTCAGCGCCACCGTAGACGTGCGCGGCACCGCGCCTGGCATGTTCGCTACCGCGTAATGCACAACACCATGCTTCACATAGGTCGGTTCATCGTGAGTCGTGATATGATCAATGGTCTCCACAATTCCACCCTGATCAATCGCCACATCGACGATGACCGAACCAGGTGCCATGGTGGTAACCATTTGCTCGCTGACAAGAGTTGGCGCTTTGGCGCCTGGAATCAGCACCGCACAGATCAGCAGGTCGGCAGCCGCAACAGCCGACGCAATATTGGATGGACTCGATACCAGCGTATGAATCTGATTGCCAAAAATATCATCCAGCTGGCGCAGACGATTCAGATTCAAATCGAGGATGGTCACATCCGCACCCAGACCGATCGCGATTTTGGCGGCATTCGTGCCCACCGTCCCGCCACCAATAACGACGACCTTGCCACGGCTTACGCCGGGTACGCCGGATAACAGAATGCCTTTGCCACCTTCCGTTTTCTCCAGCAGCTGCGCTCCAATCTGAGCCGACATCCGTCCGGCAACTTCACTCATCGGTGTGAGCAGAGGCAGCGTACCGTTAACTTCCAGTGTCTCGTACGCAATGGCGGTTACCCGGCTTTCAATCAGTGCCTTTGCCAGTGCAGGCTCCGCTGCGAGGTGCAGGTAGGTGAAGAGAATCAAGCCAGGACGGAAATAGGCGTATTCGCTGGCAAGGGGTTCTTTGACCTTGATGATCATATCTGCCTCAGCCCACACAGTTGAAGCTGTATCCCGAAGCTCCGCTCCAGCCGATTGATATTCGTTGTCTGTGAATCCACTGCCCAATCCTGCGCCACGTTCGATCATGACCTGATGTCCAGCTCTGACAAAATCAGCAGCTCCAGCTGGGGTCATTGCTACACGATTTTCATTGTTTTTGATTTCTTTCGGAATTCCGATTCTCATCGCCATGCACCTCGTCCATTTAATGGTTGTTAGCTTATACTACAAGTTTATGACCTGGATCATCGTTTTGCACCTTACCTCATGTCTATGTTTTGAAGAATTGATTCAACATAATGTCGAGAAAAGACTATTCAGGACATTTACCCATCGCTTATAATGTAAGAAAAAATGACATTATGAGGGATCGATATTGAGAAATGACCGCGTGTTTACGATAAAGGATATTCTGGCTCGCCCCGTCTTTGCCAAAGCCCGGCTTGCTGCGGGGGAAGAAGGAACATTACGTCAGGTTGGATGGGTTCATGTGTTGGAGATTACCAATGTTTCTCCATTTGTAAGTCCCCATGATCTTATTTTATCCACTGGACTATGGCTTCAATCGGAAGAAGGGCGCGAAGAATATCTGCTCCAGTTAATCCGGAGCGAAGCGGCGGGGCTCTGCGTGGAATTTGGTACGAGCATTCATGGCATTCCCGAAGAATTGATTGAACTGGCTGACAGGCATCAATTCCCGCTTATCGTGTTTGAGCAACCGGTCCGTTTTGTTGAGATCACGCAAGATATTCACGCTTTGCTTATTAATCATCAACACCAACTGCTGAAGAGTCTGGAAACCTATTCCCGTCAGCTTCAGCAGCGAACATTACAGAGTACAGACATGTCGGCTGTACTTCATCTTCTGCATGAATACGCGGCCAAACCGGTTGTGTATATCTCGTCCATGGAACCGGGCAGTTTTGTGCCGGAGCTACCCACCGAGACACAGCAAGCGATCTACACATGGTACGAACAGGAGGTTGAGCATCTGGATCTCAATGATTCAGACACCGAATTATGGTTCCATCTGGATGAGGAACAGGTGTTACTGTGTCACCCGGTCGTATGTTTTGGGCAGGTCTTTTCCGCGGTAGGCATGGTTGTACATCCTTCAGCACCCGTTGAGTATCTTAAGCTATTGCTCGATTATACAGCGAAGGCTGCGGCGGCACTGACTCTGCGGTCGCAGTTTCTGGAGGAGAAGATGGTACGCAACCAGAATGAACTGATCCAGGATCTGATGAACGGTAACATTCTTCATGAAGAGCAGGCGCAGACCCGAATGGGGCTCCGTCTGCTGGTAAAGGGACAGTACTGGTTTGCCGGCGGGGTTATTGAGATGGAGCACCGTCTGAAAGGCATCGGCCGTGAGCGAATGGAAACCAACCATCAGGATATTCTGGTTCTGCTGCGTTCGTTACTCAAAAAGAACAATCTGGCCAGCCTCATCATGCTGAAAAATAATCAGGTATATGTATGCTGTGCCAAGGAAGAGAGCAAGACATCCACAAGAAATCAACTGGTAAAGTCACTTGAAGGCATTATTGTTGATGTGAAGAGATTTGCGAGTCGCAACCTGAAGCAGGTTACGATCCATGCCGGATTTGGCAAGGTGCGTAACCGTTTAACAGGATTGCCAGACAGTCTGCGGGAAGCGTATCAGGTCATCGAAGTTTCACGATCCGTAGATCGGCTAGAACATATTCATTTTTACGAACGTATGGGTATATATCAAATGTTAAAAGCATTGCCCCAATCGTTTCTGCAGCCTTTTGTGAATGACCATCTGGGTGTTCTGATTGAATATGATCGGACACATCATCTAAGGCTGGTGGAGACCTTGGATGCCTTTCTGCAAAACTTCGGTTCCAAGCGGGATGCAGCTGCTCAATTGTTCATACATCGGCAAACTCTGTACAATAGATTGGAGAAGTTAGAAGAATTAATGGGACCTGATTTTATGGATCAGGAAAGAAGAATCTGCCTGGAGATGGCGCTGCTTGCTCATGCCATGATCGAGGAGGAACAGGATTTTTCGTCTTGATGGATCAGGCTGGAAGACAGTCTAGACTGTGCGTTATTGAAAGATGTGCACAGTCTAGCAATTTTTACTGATGCGACGAGCTTGTCGTAATGCTCTCGGTAATACAGGGTTGCCAGAATCCGGACGGCGGCCGCGAAACAGTCTCGGTTGGCCAGAGGAAGGTGCAAGGGATAATGAGGTGGGAGCAGCCAAGCGATATGGTGAAGAGCTGCGCTCCGGAAGAGTTCCCGTCTCCATTTTTTTGGATGTAACATTGGTTTGACGCAACCATTCATCAAGTCGTTCACGGTTGATTCCTAGTTGTCCGCTCAGATTACAGATATCGAGGTTTTTTTTCACACAAATCCGCCTTTCCTGGAATATCGGGCTGTATAGGTTCTGAAAGGGAAGCATGAAGTTTGAAAAAAGTAGCTGCTTATGGACTTCAGCGTTCTGAATCACATCAAATGCCCACTAGATTGGTGTGCTCGATTAGCGGAATGGCGAATATGTTGAACATCCTCATGAAAGATGTATGTACCCAGTGTTAAACGTTTGCATACAGCTGTTTTGTGTATTTTACTATAATTTGGCTTTTATCTAGATTTTATCACTTCACATGTAACTGTGCGTCTCAATATAGTCTCAACTTGTGAGAAAATACGGTTAAGGGAAAGTACCAGTATCTAGTACGGAGGACACAGATGGAAAACAGTAGTGAGATTCAATACGACAGCCATTATGGTCATGGAAAACGTTTTGTGGGTCGAGCCAAGGAACTGATGCTGTTGGACCGATGGCTCAGCAATCCGGAAGCACCTTTAACCATTTTTTCAGTTACGGGCATGGGGGGGATCGGTAAATCATCCTTGCTGTCCGAGATGTTGTCCGTTGCTCGAGACCAGGGATTAACTGCCATATGGATGGATGGCAGATCCTGCGGCTCTACACCGTCAGTCTTTTTGGAGTATCTCTCCTCTACATTGGGACTGGAGACAATGGGGAGTGATGGTAACAAGCGGCCATTAAGCCTGCTGAGTGAAACTTCAGTTCAGAGGCGGCTGGTCCTTGCTGTGGATAATTATGAGGAGCTGGCTCTTCTGGAGAGCTGGTTTATGGAAGTCTTCGTATCCAAGCTCCCGTTATATGGAGTGCTTATCATTCTAGCCTCAAGACCGGAGCCTGCTTCAGCGTGGCGGACACATCCAAGGTTGCGGCAGCGCCTCGTGCAGATGCCTCTTCAACATTTTACGGGTGAAGAAGTGTCCGAATACATTGCGGTGGCAGGATCATTGAACAGGAGCATAGCGGGGACGATTGCGCGTATGACGGATGGACATCCGCTGGGGCTGGCGCTTGCTGTGGAGGCTGCGGATCAGCGCAGGAATATTCCTCTTTCCGAGTGGACCGAATTGTCACAAATGATCAGCGCCAGGCTGCTGCTTGAATTGACGCTTCCCCGCCTGCATCCAATGGTAGAGGTATTAACGCTGCTGGAAACAGCGAATCAGGAATTGTTGGCATCTGTGCTGCAAACAGAGGTGACGCTAGAGGAGTATAACGTCCTGAGGCGTATGTCGTTCATTCGTTCCGGTCCTAATGGTCTGGCGCTGCATGATATGGCCAGATTACATCTGCTTCGGGATTTTCGCCAACGCGAACCACAGCGTCTGCAAGCCATGCGTGTGCGAATAGCGGGGCTGTTAAAGCCGCTCCATGAACAAGCGGGTCCGCATGAGAGACGCCAGATTACCAGGAAAATGCTCCTTTTGTGTCAGGAATCCATGCTACAGCATCGGAAGTACGCTGATGTATCGGCAGATTCACTATTTTCTCCCATGGAAGTGATGCGAGCGGAAGATTTGCCGGCGTTGCACAAATTGCTCCAACAGTGGTGTGAATATAGTGTAGAGCCCTGGCAGGCGCCGTCTTATCCTGCTTTCTTAGACGAACTTGCACAGCGTTATCCTGAGGGAATTGTACTGATGCGTGACAAGGAGGGCGATCCGATCGCGATGTTCATTACGGTGCTCGTGCACCGGGAGAGCAGCGGGATGTTGTGCAACTATTTTCCGGCCGAAATGCAGGAATGTTTCACACCAGAAGAGCTGGATTGTGATCCGGACCAGACGGATACTCACTTTGCGGTACTCGCTGCAGCAAGGGATGATGTGCCAGGTTACAAACGTGAAGAACTTGTGGGTTATATGTCGCTGGATCGGCTGTCACTACTGGGAGAAGGGGCCAGGGTCATATTGGTCGCAACCAATCCGTATCTGAAGCTGTTTTTGCAGAACATTGGTTTTCGGAGTAAAAGAGCACGTACTCGTTTATGTGACCTGTATGAAGATCAGGCATCTGTGCTGGATCTGGATTTACGTAGCGGGCAATTCGGTGACTGGGTGATGTCCCTTTTGGGTCCGGATACAAAGAGCAGCGGGTTACAACAGGGGACATCTGGCGTGAGTCAGGTTCCCTGGTCCGAACAGGATGTACGCAAAATGCTGACTCATCTGCACTCTCCCGGAGAATTGCATGGGTACGCAGCGCGAGTGAATGGCCTGACGGATGGAATTCAATTACAGACTCATATCCTGGATTTGCTGGAGGGCCGGGTTCATGGTATCTCCCAGCAGGATCAGATGCTGTTATACACGGCCTATTGGACACATGCTGGCAATCCAACTGCCGCAGCACAAGCATGCTCCATGAGTCGGGCGACATTCTATCGGCATCTGCGAGCGGCTTTGGTCCGACTGGCAAGAGTGCTATAGGTGATAGAAAGCATAATATAATTTCATTGGAAATTAGCATTATCGGAAATTAATATCATTGGAATAAACCAAAAAACACACAGTAACCGGCCTTTAGAGCTGGTCCTGCGTGTTTTTTTGATGGAATCATTCTCAATCAGTGACTATAAGATCCAGGGTTATATAAGTAAGGTCGATAGGTTAGTGAAATTGAAGTATTATCGATTCGTTTCCACTAAGCAGTCGGCCAGTTCTTCTATCTGGATGATGGTGGCAATGGGGTTCCGTCAGTACCGTTATAACGACAAGAAGAGGCTGGTCATAGACCGAGCCTCTTCATGCGGTTATAGAGCGTTGCTCTGGAGATGCCGAGCTGCCGGGCGAGCGTTCTTTTGTTGCCTCCGGCGGCTTTCAGATATTGCAGCAGCAGTTCCGACTCATAGGTGTCCAACTGCTCCTGATAAGATAGGGTGGAAGTATCTTGCGACTCGTCTTGTTCTCCTTCATGTATTGAAACAGCTGGGTCCGAGCTGCCAGGTAAACGAGACGAGCCTGATTCCAGGCCAGACTGTGGATGAAGCTGTACCGTCTCGTTCAAAATGGATTGTGCCTCATCCATGGATGAAATAAAGGTGTCAGGGAGATATTCAGGCTTGACCTCGCCATCCGTGGTGAGAATGGTAATCCGTTCAATCACATTTCTTAATTCCCGTACGTTACCCGGCCAGTCATACTGGAATAACAGCTTGAACACCTCGGGAGGGACCAGTTCAATATGACGATTATAGAGCAAGGAAAACTCTTGCAGGAAGGTCTGTGTCAACTCGTAAATATCTTCCTTGCGCTTACGCAGGGGAGGAATAACGAGATTAATGACATTCAGTCGATAATAGAGATCCTCCCGGAATTGGTTGCGGGCAATCATGCCCAGTAGATTCTGATTGGTTGCGGCGATAATCCGGCAGCTTGCCTGTTTCATGCGTGTTCCACCGACAGGGAAGTAACTTTTCTCCTGCAATACACGCAACAGCTTCACCTGAAGCTCCAGCGGCATTTCACCTATTTCATCCAAAAAGAGCGTACCGCCTTCGGCCAGTTCAATTTTCCCTTTTTTTCCTTTGGGATCAGCCCCTGAAAATGCACCCTTCTCGTAGCCAAATAACTCACTTTCAAATAATGAACCAGGAATAGCTCCGCAGTTAATGGCAATAAACGGAGCTGTCTGCGGTTCACGCAGGTCATGAATGGCTTTGGCGAATAGCTCCTTACCCGTTCCGCTTTCTCCAAGAATAAGCACGGTAGCTGAGGTAGTACTGATCTTGCGTATAGTCTCCAGACAATGGTTGATTACCGGACTGCTACCCTTGATTCTGGCAAACGGATCAGAATCCGGCCGCAGACGGGCAACGGCTTTCTCCAGATGCTGGACTTTGGATGTCATATGTAATAACTCTTGATGCAGACGAATTTCGGTTGTTATATCCACTTCGGCGGCAACCGCGCCTACAATACGTCCATCGAGTTGCACTGGACGTGCATTAATCAGGGCGAACAGGTCGGGTCTTGGTTGGTGCTGCTTTCGATACACGGTTTCCCCTGTATATAACGTTTTTAGCGATTGAAGGCGATCCGGGGGAAAGAAATCCGCTGCCGGTTTCCCAATGATATCTTTTTTGTGAATGGAAAAAACATGCTCCGCACCCGATGTCCAGTAGGTTACCTTTGCTTCTTCATTAATCAACGTCAGAGCTGAGCCTGCTGTCTCCAGTGTTGTCTCGAAATAAGCCTCCATAAGCCGATGGGCATGCATCATTTCTTGCAGAACATCGGATACAGCGATATAGCCCAACGGAGGTCCATCATCCTGGACTAACAGATAAGGACTGGTATTGAAAAGGGGGATGGCATCTGCCAGTCCAGTGGTTGAAGGGATGGTGGGCATGGGGAGGCCCGAATCCAGGATACTCGTATCTGTACGTAATAAGGTCATTAATTCTGGAAGTAAATGTTTCATCGATATCACCTCAGTTAGGGCATAACTTTCGGAAAGTACACGTGTTGCACGAGCTACTTACAAGTGGCCCCCAAATGAAATGATTGGGGGGATGATGGTTACCCATATTATAGCTTTCCAAATGTAGTGTGTATATATTTTTTGACATGAAGCATACATGTTATCGGCGCAGAAGAGAGGGATATTGATTTTTATTTTTGTTATGCGCTTACAATTTTATTGTTTAGGAATAATTGTTAATTGATATGAACGAATCAGGATTTTAAGTGAGGTACGAGTTATTAAAACTGACATTTGAATGGTGAGCTGCACTGTTATCTCTCAACCTGATACCGGGCTGTTTAAGTGATTATTACTATAGAACATGAATTGTCCACACCATTAAGAAACTTCTGAATAATGCTATAAGAAGGCTCAATCTGCATGAAGAAAAATAAAAAGGAGGCTGATGAAATGGCCATTCTATCAACCGGCCCCATTGAAAATAATATTTCAGGTGTAACCGGTACTCGACCTACTCAATTCGTCACCGTCAAAATTGATAATCGGGATTCAACAGACGTATATAACGTTCTTGTTTTGGGTTATTACCTCGATGGGGTCAGAACGTTATATGTGGAAGAACTGTTTAATGTGTTGCCCAATCAGGTCATAACCAAAGACTATAGTGCAAATTTTGATGGGTTCGAGTTTGTGTTTTCCACAGCAGACCTCGCTGCCCCGGAAGCGCAAATTTCCGTATGGGGCAAAGATGCCGAAGGTGAGCTGGTCACAGCTCACCGTTTGGTATCACAGGAGTTGCTGGGTGAAACCCTGAGCATAACAGGTGTAACTGGAGCGACAGGAGCAACAGGCGGCACTGGAGTAACGGGATTAACAGGCAGCACTGGAGTGACAGGATCAACGGGTGGCACCGGAGTGACGGGAGCAACAGGCAGCACTGGAGTGACAGGATCAACGGGTGGCACCGGAGTGACGGGAGCAACAGGCAGCACTGGAGTGACAGGAGCAACAGGAGTCACTGGAGTGACGGGAGCAACAGGAGTCACTGGAGTGACAGGAGCAACAGGAGTCACTGGAGTGACGGGAGCAACAGGAGTCACTGGAGTGACAGGAGCAACAGGAGTCACTGGAGTGACGGGAGCAACAGGCGCCACCGGAGTGACAGGAGCAACGGGTGGCACCGGAGTGACAGGAGCAACGGGTGGCACCGGAGTGACGGGATCAACGGGCGCCACCGGGGTTACGGGTGCAACTGGTGCAACAGGAGTTACGGGAGCAACAGGCAGCACTGGAGTGACGGGATCAACGGGCGAAACTGGAGTGACAGGAGCAACAGGCGGCACTGGAGTAACAGGAGCGACAGGCGCCACCGGGGTTACGGGATCAACGGGCGACACTGGAGTGACAGGAGCAACAGGAGCAACAGGAGTAACAGGAGCAACAGGAGTAACAGGAGCGACAGGCGCCACCGGTGTTACGGGAGCAACAGGAGCCACTGGAGTGACAGGATCAACAGGCAGCACCGGAGTGACGGGATCAACGGGTGGCACTGGAGTAACAGGAGCGACAGGCGATACCGGGGTTACGGGATCAACAGGCGGCACTGGAGTGACGGGATCAACAGGCAGCACTGGAGTAACAGGAGCAACAGGTGCAACAGGGCAAGGTTTGTCGTCTTATGGCTACATTTTTAATACTTCAACTCAGTCTGTAGCTACCGAGACGGATATAACCTTCGATAGCAATGAAAACCTTACTAACATTACTCATACACCGGGTACGGCTGGAATTATTATTGGTAATGCTGGGGACTATGCGATATTCTTCATCGTTGCAGGCGTTCAGGCAAACCAATTCACCCTTTATCAAAACGGAGCCCCTGTAGGCGGTAGTGTCTATGGTTCAGGAGCCGGCACTCAACCGAATCCAGGAATGATTATTATCACCGCCGCTCCCGGTGATGTGTTGACATTACGAAATCATTCAAGTGCATCGACCGTTGATTTGCAAACTCTGGCAGGTGGGTCACAGATCAATGCCAATGCGTCTATTCTTATTCAACAATTGAGCAGCTAACTCAAGCTGTGAGCTCTGAAGCAGAATGGGGAATAGGCTGCCTGAAGGAGGGGATTGTATGACTGTTCTATCAACCGGACCCATTGACAATAGTCCAGTTCTTGGTGTGAATCCTTCGAGTTTTGTAACGGTGAGGATTGTGAACAGGGATTTGGTCAATAGTTCAGCTCTTCAGATTTACGGTTACATCTTGAACGGTGAGAGAACGATGTATGTCAGTGAGTTGATCGAAGTGTTTCCTAACCAGGTAATCACAAGGAATTATAGTACAAACTTCGTTGCTTACGAGTTCGTATTCACTATCAGTGGTCCAGCTGTGAATGAGACCGAGGTTTCCGTGTGGGGAAAGACATCATCGGGTGAGCTGGTAGACGCGCACCGATTAGTATCTGCCGAACAATTAGGCTCTGGATGAAATAGATAGGCAACATGAGGGGAATTAAGTCATGATACAAAGGAGGGTGATTGAATGACCATTTTATCAACTGGACCCATTGAAAATAATATTTCAGGTGTAACGGGTACACGTCCCACTCAATTTGTCACAATTAAAATTGATAACCGAAATTTGACTGATGTGTATAATGTACTTCTTTTGGGGTACTTCTTGGATGGGGTTAGAACGTTGTATGTGGAAGAACTGTTTAATGTGTTGCCTAATCAGGTTGTGACCAAAGACTATGTGGCGAATTTTGATGGGTTCGAGTTTGTATTTTCAACCGCAGACACGGCTGCTCCGGAAGCGCAAATTTCTGTCTGGGGCAAAGATGCCGAAGGTGAGCTGGTTACGGCTCATCGATTGGTGTCACAGGAGTTGCTGGGTGAATCGCTGGGTATCACAGGTGTTACTGGAGCCACAGGAGCAACAGGTAATACGGGAGCAACAGGCAGCACTGGAGTTACCGGAGGAACAGGAGTCACGGGAGCTACCGGTGTTACAGGTGCAACAGGAGCAACGGGCGATACTGGGGTTACCGGAGGAACAGGAGTCACGGGAGCTACCGGTGTTACAGGTGCAACAGGAGCAACGGGCGATACTGGGGTTACCGGAGGAACAGGAGTCACGGGAGCTACCGGTGTTACAGGTGCAACAGGAGCAACGGGCGATACTGGGGTTACCGGAGGAACAGGAGTCACGGGAGCTACCGGTGTTACAGGTGCAACAGGAGCAACGGGCGATACTGGGGTTACCGGAGGAACAGGAGTCACGGGAGCTACCGGTGTTACAGGTACAACAGGAGCAACGGGCGATACTGGGGTTACTGGAGGAACAGGGGTAACGGGAGCTACCGGTGTTACAGGTACAACAGGAGCAACGGGCGATACTGGGGTTACTGGAGGAACAGGGGTAACGGGAGCTACCGGTGTTACAGGTGCAACAGGAGCAACGGGCGATACTGGGGTTACTGGAGCAACAGGAGTAACAGGAGACACTGGGGTTACTGGAGCAACAGGAGTAACAGGAGCTACCGGTGTTACAGGTGCAACAGGGGCAACGGGCAGCACTGGAGTTACCGGAGGAACAGGAGTCACGGGAGCTACCGGTGTTACAGGTGCAACAGGTGCAACAGGAGCAACGGGCGATACTGGGGTTACCGGAGCAACAGGGGTAACGGGCAGCACTGGTGTTACAGGTGCAACAGGAGTCACGGGAGCTACTGGAGTTACCGGAGGAACAGGAATCACGGGAGCTACTGGTGTTACAGGTGCAACAGGGGCAACGGGAGCTACTGGAGTTACTGGAGTCACAGGATCCACTGGTATACCTACTTCCGTGAATTTAATTTATGTAGCTAATTCTGGAAGTAATAATGTTAGTGTAATTAACGGGAATACCAATGCCGTTGTAACCACGATTCTCGTGGGCAGCGAACCCCAGTTTATAGCAGTAAATTCAAACACGAGCCTGATTTATGTAACTAATTTTGGGGATGATACGGTTTCTGTTATTAATGGAAATACCAACACCGTCGTCACAACCATTCCAGTGGGTGTTCAGCCAGAGGGAATAGCTGTGAATCTAAACACGAACCTCATTTATGTGAATAATTTCAGCGACAACACCGTTTCCGTTATTAATGGAAATAACAATACAGTTGTGACTACCATTCCAGTGGGTACTGAACCGTTTGGTGTAGGGGTAAATCCGATCACCAACCTCATCTATGTGGCTAATTTAGGTGACAACACAGTTTCTATCATTAATGGAGATACAAATACCGTCGTAAATACTATTAATGTAGGAGCACAGCCGTTGGGAGTAGCGGTGAATCCAACAAATAACCGGATATATGTGGAAAATAATGGGGACGATACGGTCTCTGTTATTAGCGGATTTTCCGATACCGTTCTAACTGCCGTTCCAGTAGGGACTGGGCCGTTTGAAGCAGGACTGAACGCAAACACGAACTTTGTCTATGTTGCAAATAACGGCAGCAATAATGTATCTGTCATTGATGGAGATACCAATACCGTCGTTGCCACCATTCCAGTGGGATCTGCACCATCCGGTGTAGGAGTGGATGCTTTAACTAATGGAGTTTATGTCGCGAACAATACGAGTGGTACGATCTCGGTTATTGATGGAAATACCAATACCGTTACAGCTACAATTACCGTAAATTCCGGACCATTGGGAATAGGGATAAATCCTTAATGAGAGTGCACCAGTGAATAGTAATTGGGTGTGTCTAAAAAAATAGACATTTTAAATTGGGGATGCTCATTTTTTAGACATTAAGAGATAAGCCGGAGAGAAGAAAAGTTGGATGCTCTGGAATGCTGTGTATACAGAAAAACCATGTGCCCTGAAAGAAAGTGGCAGCATGGTTTTTGTTTTTTTATGCTTGTGTTTTTATGTCTGAGTCCAGTCGAGAAATTATCTGAACATGTTTTTGACCACCATCCAGAGATTTGCTGGTTTCTCGGCCAGACGGCGGGTGTAATACGGGTACCACATGGTTCCATAGGGCACGTAACAACGAATGCGGTAGCCTTCCCTGGCCAGGCGTTCCTGTTCGCCCATGCGCAAGCCGTACAACATTTGAAATTCAAATGCATCTGGGGAAATTCCCCGATCCTTCGCATATTGCTTGGTCCAGGAGATAATGTGGTCATCATGTGATGCAACTGCTGTGTATACCCCCTGATCGAGATGATTGCGAATCATCGTTTTGAATTGATCAATCACTTCTGAAGTGTTCTGATAAGCTACGGATGCAGGCTCCTTGTAAGCACCTTTCACCAGACGCAGCCGGATTCCTTCCCGAATCATATCACGTGTATCTTCTACGGTACGATGCAAGTAGGCTTGCAGTACCGTACCTGTATTATCCAGTCCTTCCGAGTGTAAACGGCGCACAATATCCAAAGTCGCTTGGGTAAATGGGCTGTCCTCCATATCGATCCGGACGAACAGATTATGCAGCTTAGCTTGGGTGGCAACCGCACGTATATTTCGATAACCTTCCTCAGGGTCCAGCGCGAGTCCCATTTGGGTAGGTTTTAGCGAGACATTGGAGTCTGCACCCTGACGGGCAATGCCTTCCACCAGACGTATATACTCATCCCGATACAACGCGGCTTCTCTTAAATGGGTAATGCCCTCGCCCAGATGATCCAGTGTAGCCATAATGCCTTTGTTGTTGAGTACCCGAATCTCTTCGAGAGCTTCTTCCAGTGTGTTGCCTGCGATAAACTTTCCAGCCAGCTTTTTGCCGTATTTGATGGAGAGATTCTCCACAGCTTTATTACCTGCGACGGTCAGCAGTGTTTTACGGTACATTTCGGTTCCGATACTCATCGGGGTTCCTCCTTATGGATCATGTTTCTTTATAACAAAGATATCAAGCAATAATCATGCCAAGGTTGTTCTGCATAGAAGAAAATGGGCGGTAATTTTGAAGGATAATATTTATTTTTAAAAAATATTCCTTCATCAACCGGAGTTGGCACGGATCTTGCTACATATATTGGGTGATGAGTAAAATGCATGGCAACTCAGGCAAACAGCCAACGAACCCCCACATCTGAAGGAGGAAATCATTCATGAATATCCCTTTTGTTAACGAACCATTCACATCCTTTGCAGTCCCGGCCAACCGGGAAGCTTTTGAGAACGCACTTCGCAAGGTGGAGACTGAACTTGGCCAGGAATACTCCATTATTATTGGTGGACAAAAAATAACAAGCGCCCGCACGGTATCCTCCGTGAATCCTGCGTACAAAAATCAGATCGTCGGAAAGATCTATCAGGCCGATCAAGAGCTTGCTGAGAAGGCCATCCAAACGGCTGCGGAAACATTCAGCACCTGGAAGCATACGGACCCGAATGAACGTGCCCGTTATTTGTACAAAGCGGCGGCGCTCATGCGGCGTCGTAAGCATGAATTCTCCGCTTGGATGGTGTACGAAGCAGGTAAAACATGGCCAGAAGCGGATGCGGACACAGCCGAAGCTATTGATTTTATGGAATTTTATGCCCGTGAGATGCAGCGTCTGACTGAACCACAGCCGCTCACACGAATTGCAGGCGAAGATAATGAATTGAGTTATATACCGCTTGGTGTGGGGGTTGTAATTCCACCATGGAACTTCCCACTCGCGATTATGGCAGGCATGACTTCTGCTGCATTGGTATCGGGCAACACGGTTGTATTGAAGCCAGCTAGCACAACACCGGTTATTGCCGCCAAATTCATGGAGCTGCTTGCAGAAGTGGGTGTGCCGGATGGCGTAGTGAACTATTTGCCAGGACCGGGCAGTGAGGTTGGCGATTATCTGGTGGACCATGCGCTCACCCGCTTTATCAGCTTTACAGGTTCCAGAGATGTCGGTCTGCGGATCAATGAACGTGCAGCACGCACCGCACCTGGTCAGAAGTGGATTAAACGGGTGATTGCTGAAATGGGTGGCAAGGATTCAATTGTTGTAGATAGCGACAGTGATCTGGAATTGGCTGCGGAATCCATCACGGCTTCCGCGTTTGGTTTCTCGGGACAGAAGTGCTCTGCGTGTTCCCGTGCCATTATTCATAAAGATGTATATGACGAGGTACTGCAAAAAGTGATTGAACGAACCAAGCAACTGAGCATGGGCAGTCCGCTTGAAGTCGGAAATCAGGTAGGCCCGGTTATCGATGACAAGGCGTATTCCAAGATCACAGAATATATTGAAATAGGCAAGGGTGAAGGACGCCTTGTACTCGGTGGTAGTACAGGGAACGAGGCAGGTTATTTCATTGAACCGACCATTATTGCCGATGTGGACCCACAAGCACGGATTTCACAGGAAGAGATTTTTGGACCGGTTCTGGCCTTTATCAAGGCAGAATCCTTCGGGGATGCACTGGATATTGCCAATAATACCGATTATGGACTGACAGGTGCGGTGATCTCGCGCAATCGCGAACATCTGGAACAAGCCAGACGGGAATTTTTTGCGGGGAATCTTTACTTTAACCGTAAATGCACAGGTGCACTCGTGGGTACACATCCATTTGGCGGATTTAACATGTCGGGAACAGATTCCAAGGCAGGGGGAAGAGACTACTTGCTGCTGTTCACCCAAGCGAAGTTGGTATCCGAGAAATATTAGTTGAAAATTGGGTCTGGGCCCGCTGTAATCGCTTGGTTTTTATGCTATCATTTCCTGAAATAGTCTTTGTTCGTCAGTATACTGGAGTAGCTTGAGCAGCGCTTAAGGGGGGAGACGGATGTTAGGATTTCAGTTGGTGCAGGAGGGGCGTATTCGATTATCCATTACGCCGGAGATGAAGCAATCCATTCATCTGCTGACCTTGTCGGGTCAGGAGCTGACTCGTTATTTGCAGGAGGCGGCGGATGAAAATCCGGTGCTTGAGCTAGAAGAGCCCTCTACCCTGCGCACCCGTCTTCCCCGACGGTTGAATCAGGAGAGGTTCTCCTCTTATGATCCGCTGTTACAGATGAAAGGCGCCGAACCTACACTTGAACATTTATTGATATCTCAGCTTCGGTTGCAGAATCTTACACCTGCAATGGAGACAACAGCTGTATATTTGGCTGGTTGTGTCAACGATGATGGCTATCTACCGATGGAATTGACTGAGGTTGCATCGGCAAGGGGAATATCGTTGACTGAGGCTGAAGCAGCCCTGGACATTCTCCAGTCGCTGGACCCGGCAGGTGTGGGAGCGCGCAACTTGCGTGAATGCTTGTTGCTTCAGATTAGGCGTGATCCATTAGCTAACCAGCATGCGGAGTACATGGTGGCGAAAGGTCTGGAGGAGTTGGTTCGTTTCCACCCAGGCAGAGCAGGAACAAGACTAGGGATTTCTTCACAGCAGGCTCAGGCAGCCTATGACTATATTGCTTGTCTAGACCCGAAACCTTGCAAATCCATCGGTTGTACGGAACGTCCACATTATATTATTCCGGATGCCGTTGTGCAGATAAGGAATGATGAACTTTCTCTACGTTTAAATTCAGCGGGTGTGCCGCGGGTATCCCTGAACGAAGCTTGTTGTCGCTGGATCAAGGAGATTGATGCAGATCAGGTATGGTCAGGCCGGGCAGCAGAGGCGAGAGCGATCATTCGCAGTGTACGCATGCGTCGCCGAACTCTGATGCGTGTCCTAGCTGCAATCATGAGCGAACAGGAATCTTTTCTGCGTGAAGGACCTGCCGGTTTGAAGCCGCTCAATCTGGCGATTATTGCCGAGGCCATCGGCATGCATGAGTCGACGGTGAGCCGTGCGGTCAATGGCAAATATGTTCAGACACCGCATGGTGTCTTTGAACTCAAGGCTTTTTTTGCATCAGGTCTTGAAACAACGAACGGAGAAATGGCCTCTGCGCCGGCGGTGAAGCTCAGACTGAAAGAGCTGATTCGTTCTGAACGGGCGGAACGCCCATACTCGGATAGCCAACTCACCGCATTACTCGCGAATGAAGGCATCGTTATCTCCCGCAGAACGGTTGCGAAATACAGGGAAGAGCTTCAGATTTTGCCTTCACTTGAACGGAAGCGCTGGGCATGAATGACGTTTGCCTTCATTATATATCCTAAACAAGTAACCCCCGCGAGCCGTGGTAACGGTCTGCGGGGGTTATTCGTTCCGATTTAACAGCAATCGGAAGGTTGTTCTATCATCGGAGTGTCAATGTAAATATTCATTAGTGGAACTTAAACAGCTTACTACCGTTCCATATTGTGCAGGAAGTGCTCACCTGCAATACCAGGAGTAGTCATCTGCTCCGGATGCAAAATTTCTTCCAGTTCTTCCGGTGTCAGTAGACCCCGTTCCAGAATGATCTCCTGCAAGGTGTTTCCGGTCTTCAACGCTTCCTTCACAATGGAGGCTGCCACATCATAGCCCAGATGTGGATTAAGCGCTGTAATTACACTAAAGCTCTGCTTCATAATCAATGCACAACGCTCACGGTTCGCTTCCATCTCTTCAACGGCATAACGAGTAAAGACGTCGATACCATTATTCATGATTTTCAGCGATTGCAGTAAGTTGAACGCAATAACAGGGCCCATGACGTTCAATTCGAATTGACCAGCTTCACAGGCCATGCAGATCGTATGGTCATTCCCCATAACCTGGAAGGATACCTGATTGATCACTTCCGCCATAACCGGATTCACTTTGCCCGGCATAATGGACGAACCTGGCTGACGCGGTGGAAGACGCAGCTCATTGAATCCTGCGCGTGGCCCAGAAGCCATCATACGAATATCGTTACAGATTTTGGACAGACTGACAGCACATACTTTCAGTGCAGCCGACAATTCCAGATAGGCATCCGTATTCTGTGTGGCATCCACAAGATCCTCGGCCGTTTGCAAATTCAATCCTGTCACATCGGACAGATGCTCCGTGACTTTAACGATGTATTCGGGTTTCGCGTTGAGACCTGTACCTACAGCCGTCGCACCCAAGTTAATGGTGAGCAGGCGGCGATTTGCGAACTCCAGACGCTCAATATCACGTCCGATAACACGCGCATAGGCACCGAACTCTTGTCCAAGTCGAATAGGCACAGCATCTTGAAGATGTGTCCGGCCTACTTTGACTACATCGTTAAATTCCTGTTCTTTTTTGCGGAACGCATCCTGCAAACGTTTCATCGTATCAAGCAACGTTTCCGACAACCGATACGCAGCAATGCGCAGTGCAGTTGGGATCACGTCATTGGTGGATTGGGACATGTTCACATGGTTATTCGGGTTACAGTGGAAATAGTCACCCTTGTTCTGCAATAACAGTTCCAGTCCACGATTGGCCAGAATTTCGTTCATATTCATATTCATGGAGGTGCCTGCACCGCCCTGAATGGAGTCAACAATAAAATGATCCAGATGATGGCCTTTCATCATTTCTTCAGCAGCCATGACGATGACATCGCCAATTTTGCGTGGCAGCATCTTCAGCTCCATATTCGTGATTGCCGCAGCCTTTTTCACCGCAGCCAGAGCTGTAATCAGTTCCCGGTGCACAGGAACGCCGGTAATCGGGAAGTTCTCTACAGCCCGAACCGTCTGTATTCCGTAATAAGCATAAGCAGGAATTTCTTTTTCTCCAATAAAATCTTTCTCCGTCCTTGTGGACATTGTAGACATTTCGTTCGCCTCCAGTGGCATCCAAAAATAGGTCAGCTCCGGCAATGCCGAAGCGCACTCAGTATATCATTTAAGCAAAATGGATGCCAAGCTAAATCATTTCACCCTTCTTGCCGATAAATAATTTAAATTAAGGATATCACCTTGGCAGATTAAAGGTTCAGTCAGTCAAAACTCGTCTTATCAATTATGCTCCACTTAGAGGAGAAGTCATGCATGAAGAATAAGATGGGGGTTAATTTGTCGTTTTCAGTGATCTAAATCACATGTAATATGGTTATCTATTGGTAAAATAGGAAAAAAGGACTATGAGGTGTGGATATGAAATGGACTTTAGGCGCAAAAACCGTCGTAGGTTTGGTACTGATTTCACTGATTACGTACGGAACTAGCGGCTTTTTTATATTTTTCCTTCAGGATTGGCTCTCGTTCTCCATGCCAAGCTGGTTGTATATCTCTATCGTACTCATCATGGGCGTATGCTGGAACGCGATTCTGGGCTGGTTTGCCTCTCGTTGGTTGACTCGTCCAATTGTGCATTTGTCCCGTGCGGCACAACAAGTCTCATCGGGGGATTTGACGGCCGAGATTCCAGAGCGGAGAACACAGGATGAAATTACTGTATTATATGATGCTTTTCGCGTAATGGTTTTTAATTTGAGAAGTATTGTAAACGATATTACAGATAGTACACGTACAACCTCACAGAACGCCCAGTCACTTAGTGAAGCAATCGCCCAGGCAGCGGAGCAGATCGAGATGATGTCTGATGCGGTGGATCATATTGCTGTGGGTGTGGAAGAGCAGAAGACGACATCACATCAGTCTTTGATTACAGCGGATGAGATGTTAAACGATTTTCAGCGTATGCACAGTCAGTCGATCGGGATGACAGAGATGTCCGGCCAGATGGAACGTTCTGTAGATCATACGAAGCAGACCTTCTCTTCTTTGATGAAAGGAATGGACGAGCTGACGGAGTCACACAACCGTTCCCGGGACATCATGGTCCTGCTTGAGAAGGAAGCCTCGGATATTGAAGCCATTACTCAATCTGTCAAAAACATTGCAGAGGAAACAGGGCTGCTTGCCCTGAATGCTTCCATTGAGGCTGCACGTGCGGGAGAAGAGGGATCGGGCTTTGCTGTCGTTGCTCAGCAGATTCGTAAGCTGGCAGATGAGAGCAAACAATCGGTGCATCGGATTAATGAGCTGATCAGCCGTGTTCAGCAGCGTATCAAGGATACAGCCCAACTGATTCATGAACAGCATGGCCTCGTTGTGAATGAGTCCGAGCGCACGATCTCTGTTGATCAGACGTTGCAGGAGCTTACAGGTACGGTAGAAGTGTTTATGAAGGGCGCTCATGAAATCGGATCCAAAATTGGGGAACAGACCAGCCGCGTAGAACAAACGCACGGCCATGTGAAAAAGATTCAAGGGAAAGCCGGATCTTTCTCGGATGAGGCAAGACGGATTATGGATGCGGCACATGAAGAGACGGCAATTATGCAGGAGATTTCATCCTCGGCTGAAGAGCTGAGACAGTTAACAGATCGATTAATGGACAAAACGAAAGCATTTCGGATGCAGCCTTAAGCTGTTTCCGGGGTGTTTTTTTGCTTATTATGGTTAAAGCCGAACGTTCTTTCGTAGAAACTGAAATATGTAAAGATTTTTTTATGAAACATTAACAAAATCGCAACGCTTGGGCGATAAATGAAGATATAATGGTAGTATTCCACTACAGATTAAGGAGCCCAGCATATTGAAAACTTGGACAGGTATCCTGCTGATGATTATTTTGGCGGTAGCTACGATTAGTACAACTTCGTCTGCCCGAACCATGAATGAATCGCAAAAACAGCTTAACATAGATGATCAATCCAGCCAGACCTCAGCGGTCGTGGCTTCCAATATAGAAACAATGAATGAAGCAGCGTTTACAACGAAGGAAACGATTCCTGTAAAGGGAGAGTACGTTTCGGTTGCTCCAGAAAATGAGAATGTAAGACTATACCCCATGAAAGTCGAAGGTTCAGGATATATATATAACGGAATGGTGTTGGAAGTGAACGGCAAGAAACGTGAATTCAGCAAATGGCAAGGAGAAGGCGGATCCTACAAACCCGAAGTGCACGAACTGGATCTGAATGGAGATGGCAAGAAGGAGATTGTTGTGTTGTTTACAGCTGGTCATGGTACAGGCATCTATCTGGGTGAAGCACATATTATCGATCCAGAAACGCTGGAAGAGATGAAGATGCAATCACTGGATGAGATTGTGAAGCAGCATGTAAATTCGAAAGTCAGTGTTACACCAGGTCAGGTGACGATCAACGTTACCGTTGATGGTGTTCATTCAGAACCTTCCCTGATGGAGGAAGACACGAGCGAGGGAGTGTATAACGAGGAGCTCAAGTTCGGCGGTGTTGTATATTACAGTGTGGAGAATGGCAAGTTGATTGTGTCGGCATCCGGTGCATACGGTATGGGTTTATATGACGGTGACTTGAACTTTGCCTATGACTATAAAGATGGCGAGTGGCAGGCTGTGGACTTGGAATACAGCACGGAAGAGTATGAAGATGAGTACTATGAATCTTTTGATTGAACGGAAGTAATCAGAGAAGCGCAGAATAGCTGAGAACAATGATAAAAAAATATGTCCCCACGGTCTGAAATGACAGAGGGAAACGGGTGAGGCTGAAAAAATGATGTACCTTTAGCCTCGCTTTGTGCTATCCAAAATCGAATTTTTTTTCAGAGATTTACCATGAAATGGTTGACACAAACACTTTAGTCGTTTAAATGTATAAAGGATGGAACTCATCTATTTCATACTTTAGGAGGGATCAATCATGAAGAAGAAGGTTGTATTGGGCTTAATGGTGGGTACACTAACTCTCGGCATCGGCACTGGCGCACTCGCAGCAACGGGTCTGGAACCGATCAAAGCATATTTGAACAGCAAGATATCTCTGAAATTAAACGGGACGACGGTAACAGCCAAAGATGCTAATGGGAAAACGGTATTGCCGATTACTTACAACGGAACGACCTATTTGCCAGTGCGTGCAGTCGGCACACTGCTCGGTACAGAAATTACGTATGACAGCGCGACATCATCCGTTAACATTGGCAGCAGTAATGGATCTGCACCGCCATCCCAAACCGGCAAGCTGACATTAAGTTCGCTGGGAACTGCAGCCTTGGGCACCTCGGACTGGCATACCAAAGATCCGGCCGAAACGGCGTACAAAGGCAAAGATTACAAAGATGTTTACCTGCATACCGACACAGCCAAGCAAGGCAAGAGCTTCCAAGTTATGACCCAGAAAAAGTATGCCAAGCTTCATCTCGATTTGGCTGTTCTTGGCGGTTCACAGAAGCTTGAGATTATGGACGAAAACAATACAACGCTCAAGACGGTATCGCTTGCTCCTGAAGACGGATTGGTTGGGGTAGACGTGGATGTTGCAGACACGGATGCCATCTTTGTTGAAATTGTTGATGAGGACCCGGGTGCCTCCCTGTTTGTTCCGTTGACGACCTCATATTTAACCAAAAAATAAACGAGATATTAAAAACGATTATCGCCTATGCATCAGCCGGATGGTTGTTCCGGATTGGCATAGTGATAATCGTTTTTTTGTTCTTTTGGGACGTATGATCAGGTTAGCGAATTGCTGTATCGAGCGGTTTGAGATTCGCTTCAATCTCTGCACGGCGACCTTCAAGGAATGGAGGCAATGCCAGGGACTCTCCAAGATGAGCCAATTCTTCATCCGTGTCGAAGCCGGGACCATCGGTTGCTAGCTCGAACAGAATGCCATTGGCTTCACGGAAGTACAGGGAGCGGAAGTAGAAACGGTCTACGAAACCGGAATTCGGGAATCGGAAATTATGAACCCGTTCTACCCATTGTTTCAGTTCTTCTTCATTATCGACGCGGAAGGCAACATGGTGCACACTGCCTCGTCCAGGGCGTTCTTGGGCAAGGTCATTTCGTTCTTCGACATGCACCTCAGAGCCATTTCCACCTTCACCGGATTCGAAGACGAGTACATCGGGTTGGCCTGCGACAAAAGCAGGATAGGTTCCTTTTTGACGGAAGCCGAGCAGTTCAGTAAGAACTGGAGCGGTAAGGGACGCGTCTCTAACGGTAAGATGGACTGGGCCTAAGCCGACAATGCCATACTCGACAGGTACAGGGCTTTGTTCCCAAGGTTTGCCCCCTGCAACACCTGTATTGTGCTCATCAGAAACCAGAATCAGACGTTGTCCTTCAAAGTCCGTAAACGAGAGAGTGGCACGCCCACCGCGTTCAGTGATTTCTCCATGGGGGACATCGAATTCATCAAAACGCTGTTGCCAGTACGTCAGGGCTGCATCGCTAGGAACACGAAGTGATGTTGCTGAGATGCTATTCACGCCTTCGCGTGTTTGTCCGGCCATTGGAATTTCAAAGAAGGTCAGTTCGGTACCCGGATTTCCTTTTTCATCTCCATAGAAGAGGTGATAGACCGAAACATCATCCTGATTGACTGTTTTTTTGATCAGTCGCAAACCCATGACGTTGGTGTAGAACCGATAATTCTCAGCGGCGTGTGCGGTCAGTGCAGATACATGGTGAAGTCCTTTAATTTGCATTATAAATTCCTCCTGGTGGCTAATTTATTTTTTATAATATTCCCGTTAAGAAAGTTACTAACTTTTTGTGTGTTTTGTTGTTGGATTTATCTTAACATAAAGATATTTAAAATACAATCCTATTTTAGAATTCCATCTGGACAGTGTATTCATTCAATGACAAAATGAAAAAGTTAACATTAAAGAGATATAATGTGTTTGTGTAATGAGAAGGAGAGAAGAGGAACATGGCTTATCCTCAGTGGCTAGACCCTTATGATGCAAAACCGTTTATGCTGTTTTCCACTTCACACCTATGGGCGATCGGTGTGATTGCTGCACTGGTTCTATTGATGTTCCTGTTTCGGAATTGGCTGCGCTCATTTTCATCCAACACACGCCGTACCTTTCGGATCACTCTGGCATGTGTCATGTTCGGCTGTGAGATTGTGCTTCAGCTCTGGTATGTATATGGGGATGTGTGGAGTTTACAGACTTCATTGCCGCTGGAGTTATGCAGTCTGTCCCTATTGTTATCTGCGCTGCTATTATTGACACGCAGCCGACTGCTGCATTCTGCATTGTTATTCGCAGGAATAACAGGGGCATTGATGGCAATTGTAACGCCTAATCTCGGTTATGGTTTTGCACATTTTCGTTTCATTCAATTTTTTACTGCTCACGCTTGTATTATTCTGGCGTTGCTCTATATGACTTGGGTGGAACAGCTTCGACCAAGCTGGAGAGCTGTGTTGGGTTCGATGATATTCGTGAACGTGGCTGCGTTGGTCGTATATGGTGTGGATATCCTGCTTGAAGCCAATTATATGTTCCTGAGACACAAACCGAATACGCCTTCAGTGCTCGACATGTTGGGCCCCTATCCCTTGTACATTCTTGGGGAAGAGGTATTGGCGTTAGTCATGTTCTCCCTAATGTACGTCCTGCTCTTTGCCATTCCGGAGCGGCTGAATAATCGAGTGAAGAGAGGAAAGAGTTCAGCGCTCTAGTTAAAGGTCATCCGATACCGATGGTAGGCAGCGGAAGCTGTTCTTCGTTCTTCTATAAAGATATATTTCAAACTAAACATCCCGCAGCGGTCTGGATATCCAGATCGTTAGCGGGATGTTTGGCTGTTAACTCCACAGGGAACATGTTACTAAATATCATCCACGGAGCAAAGATTCCGCTCCATCCACGTAGATTCGGGTACCCGTCACATGGGAAGATTCATCGGAAGCGAGGAAGAGCACCAGATTGGCGACTTGCTTCGACGTTCCGGGTTCACCTTTGAGTGGATGTTCATGACCTTCGGGAAATTCAACCGGGATCTGTACTTCTTTCAGATCGTCCGAAGGATAGGTGTTGTCATCGATGTTCGTGTCTATGGCTCCTGGGCAGACGGCGTTGACACGAATCTTGTAACGAGCCAGTTCCAATGCTGCCATCTTTGTAAAAGCCGTCTGACCTGCTTTACTGGAAGCGTATGCAGAGAACCCTATGCCAGAGAATACACGGTTACCGTTGATGGAACTCGTAATAATAATGCTTCCTCCGCGGTCTTTCAAATGGGGTATGGCGTACTTCACAGTTGCGAACGTGCCGCGCATATTGATGCCCATCGTCTGATCCCAGTCCTCAGGTTCCATCGTTTCAATGGGAGCCATCGTGCCGTTGATGCCCGCATTGGCAAATACAATATCGAGCTGTCCAGCTTGCTCTGCCACCTGATTGATTGCTTTTTGTACGTTGTCCGGTTTGGATATATCACATTCAATGACGTGGCCTTCTCCGCCTGCATTCTCAATCGTCTGTTTGGTTTTCTCAGCATTCTCCGGGGTCCGGTCCAGCATGAACACTTTGGCCCCATGCTCAGCGAAACGAATGGCGGTTGCCTGACCAATTCCTGAGCCACCTCCGGTTACAATCGCAACTTTCCCTTGCAAACGTTGTTCAGTCATCCTGATCCCTCCGTATCGTATGGATTATCAGTAACTCTCTATCTCTACATACCCGACTAAAGAGTGATGAATCATATGCACGATACAAAAAAACAGGACCGTTCAACGGCCCTGTCTCTATCATTTAGATATCATGATGATCTGATTGCTGCAAAAGCTACTTATGTTTCTTCCAGTCCAACGAACTGTTGTTCAACAGGTACTCAAAATCATTATCTTTCCGCTTCTGTTCCGCTTTACGCGCTTCTTCCGCCTGCAGGCGTTCCTGCTCTTTGCGGTCTGCCTCGGCAGCCTTGGCTTCATCCGCCTGAGCTTTCAGTTTCTCTAACACATCACTGCTCAGCAGATCCTTTAGTGTGGTCGGTTTATCCTGTGCTGCTTTGGGAGCAGGGGTGTGTTTTTTGGATTTTGCCATAGAATAATCTCCTCTCAAAAACATGAATCAGCTTCCATCATCGTTCAGTAAATATATTATATCAGGTTCACCAAACCCATTCCATGAAACTACGGGACAAAAGCAGGAAATAGGGGGTTACGTGACGAATGAAAACGGGTATAAATTCATATATTATTACCGATACTGCGACTATTCCCTGGAGAAAGGAGTCGTTGTTCGTGGAAGTAAACCGTAGTTTACTGAAAGGGCTTGCATGGGGTGTTGCTTTCAGCTGTCCGCTATGGATTGCGATCATCGGTTGGTTGCGTTTGATGGGATGGATGTATTGAGATCAGCGGGTTGCAGAGCTGCTGCATATAGAGTTGTGCCAGAAGAGGGCATTTTTTATAAAGTCATTTATGTAAACGCTAACATTAAATAAAGCTCTGCCTTGCGTGAATACGCAGGACAGAGCTTTTGTTTGTCTTACAGGTTGTGAGTTAAGATGGATAACTGAAATCCGTTCCAAAGGTAAGGTTAAGGCATTTTTACCGGTTCAGGATATTCCAGACCGTGAGTGTCGACAGTGACTTTTTTCATCACCTGATCGGTAACCGGTTTGTCTTTTTCTCCTATTTGTTGAGCCGCAATCCCGTCAACGACGTCCATGCCTTCTGTCACTTTGCCAAAGGTAGCATAAGCATTATCCAGATAATCAGCATCAGCTAACATGATGAAAAACTGGGAGCCTGCGGAGTCCAGATTATCGGATTTACGCGCCATGGAAATCACTCCACGAGTATGATTCAGATGGTTTTTGTGACCATTAGATGTAAACTCACCTTTAATGGTATATCCTGGGCCGCCCGAACCATCACCGTTTGGATCGCCACCCTGAATCATAAAGCCTGGGATAACACGGTGAAAGTTCAAACCGTCATAAAAACCTTTATTGGCGAGTGAGATGAAATTGTACACGGTATTGGGCGCAATTTCGGGATATAGCTCAATGACGATTTTCTGCCCGTCTTGCATTTCAATTGTGGCCACTGGATTTGGCCCTTCGGGTGCAGCTGGGACTGGTGTTTCCGTCGCGCTGCTTGCAGGGCGCCCACAACCACTAATGACGATAAGCAGCATCGCTAGAACCAGCGACACAGCTGTTGTTTTTTTCCACCGAAAAGACATGAGAACGTTCCCCCTTGCATCTCTGCATAATATATTTAGTCAGAATTATTTTCGGATAATCCCTCAACTATCATACCGTTTTTGCGGACAAGATGGCAATGCAAGGCAGGATATTATGGGCGATAAGGGATGGTGTAAATGCTTACAGAGGTGTAAAATAAGGAAAATGCTTCCGCAGTCAGGGACGTACGGGTCTGTTCCGTCCGCTCCAATACACGGCAGTCCCGGCGTCAGTAACGGAAAGGGCGTGCGGGTATATGGACTTCTCGTGGAAGCGTAATCTGGTGATTTTGTGGATTGGTGTGTTTTTTTGCAGCACCGCTTATTCGATCTCCATCCCATTTCTGCCTTTGTTTCTGAGTGGCGATCTGGGCGTTCGTGATCACCTGGAGTTCTGGTCAGGGCTTGCCTTTGGCATCACGTTTCTGGCAAGTGCGCTGGTGTCTCCCTTCTGGGGATCACTGGCTGACAAATACGGGCGCAAGCCAATGCTGATCCGGTCGGGATACAGCCTTGCGGTTTTGTATTTGATCAATTATTTTGTGCAGGACCCGTATTCATTAATCGTGGTTCGTTTGTTTCAGGGATTGCTCGCGGGGTTTGTTCCGGCGGCGATTGCACTGGTTGGTACCAACACACCAGAAGAGAAGACAGGGTATGCACTTGGTATCATGTCAACAGCCGGGGCAACAGGAGGCATAATCGGCCCATTAATTGGTGGGGTGGTGAGCCACTATTATGGTAACCGGAATGCGTTTCTATTTTCCAGCATCGTAGTATTGGTCTCGGCGTTAATCGCAACCTTCTGGGTCAAAGAAGAGAACTTCAACCGGAACAAGGCACGTTCTCATGTGATGGATGACATCCGTGAAGCCAGGGCCAATAAATTGTTTATTACGGTGCTTGGCATGATGGGCATATGTACCTTCTCCGTGATGATTCTGGAGCCGTTATTGACGGTATACGTGATGGAAATGGGCATTCAGCCCGATCGTGCTTCTCTCAGCTCGGGCATTATTTTCTCTGCGGTTGGTGTGGCTACGGTTATTATGGCACCGCGCTGGGGTAAGATCGGTTCGCGAATCGGATATGGGAAAGTACTGATCATTGGCCTCGTTGGAGGGGCGATTGGTAACCTGCTGCAGTTTTTCACTACAGGTTATATTGGATTTGGCATCTTGCGTTTTGTGTATGGATTGTTCTTTGCTGCGGTGTTCCCGGCGATTAATGCAATGATTGTGCAAGTGACAGAACCTGGCTTCCGGGGAAGAGCATTCAGCCTGAATCAGTCGGCTTCCCAGATCGGTACGATGGCGGGGCCGATAATCGGTGGTGTTCTGGGTGGCTGGTTGCCGATTCGTTGGATTTTTATCATCAATGGAGTGGCGCTGCTGATTACCGCCATTGTGGCGAAATGGTCCCGACTGGAGCAGAAGCTGCCGGGAGCGGGCAAACCTTTGGCGAAGTAATTAAAAACGCCAAAATATGAAATGGCTAATTGGATAGCAGAGAGAGGGATGGCACCGTACGAAGACGGTAGCCATCTCTTTTTCAGGATAAAGTCATTGTTATTACGAAATTAAAGCAAAAAGAAACCTCTTGGGCAAGAGGCTTCCTATATTCTTAATGAATCTGTAATGCGTTCCTATTCATCCAAGGATGAATCTTTTCGTGGACCTTCAACGCCTTCAACGTTCTCCTTCGGAATGGCATGTTCAACAGCATCAAGCTGATCCTCATCTGCTAGGGCTTCGGGAAAGGAATCTTCCGTGAACAATCCAAAATTCGGATCAATATCCCGCTCGGTTACCAGATTATCGGGCTCATATACTTGTCGCTTGTGATTATCCTTCATCGTGTCTGCACCTCCTAATTCAGGCTGTGACAAGAGGATTAGCGCCGTGGTGGAATATCGTTCTCCGGTTTCGCATCTGCCCCAGCGCCGTTTAGCAGGTCCGTCCCGTGAAGAGCGTTGGGGTCGGGTGCCGCAGGATCAACCGGACTATTCGGTTGAATAAGATCAGCATCAGGTACGGATTCGAGTGCAGGCTCCGCTGTCCGTGACTCCAATTCCGGTTCTTCCGTAGCCGCTACAAGGGGCGGATTCACTGTATTATCAGTATCGATACGTTTTCCCGTAACTTCATCAAAAGTGTCTATGTCACCTTCAGGAACTTCGGTTTCCAGTGGAATATCACGGGACCTCTGATAACGGTCGTAGTAACGTTCACTCTCTTCATTGCTAATCGGTCTGTCTGACATAAGTAGCACTCCCTCTCAGTGGATTATATTTATTGGTTGTTTTTTTTGATTGTGCAGTTATCTTGAAAAGAAAGGTTCTTATTTCGTAGTTACCCAAAGGGCTAACGTTGTAATCTCGCACCCATTATGATTCCCTTGTGTTCCCAAAATATAAATATAAGCTGAAAGTGAATAATGTACGGATTACAGATTCAACGTATATGCTTTAAAATTTAGGAAATACATATTTGACCAGAAAGTACAGAAATCCAAAGAAAATAATGATATAAGCCGCATACTTGATAAACGTGGAAGCGACCATACTTGAATCCGATTTGTGTTGGACATCCTTATGTTCTACCTCTACCGTTCTGTGTGGCTCATTCATTTGAATCACTCCTCATTGGTAAGTGTTTGCTTTGAGGAACATTACACCCGGAAGGGACGATTGAATCGCAGAGATCAGTTTTACAGCTTTTCATCTTTGGCCTATGATATGATGAAACATGGATATATGAGGGAGGGATTCCAATTGGATTGGTTTACGCTGGGGAATATGATCACTCAAATCCGAATCGGGCAAAAAGCGTCTACGCCCGGGTTTTCCCGTACCGTTATTCGTCGTCCGGACGGGCTGTTCTGGGTAGGCGGGATATGGTCAGGACAGATTGTCCAGTTGCGGGACTATCTTTTCTCGGATATATGGACGATCTATGACGATGAGGAAACAGAGCAGTGGTTGGAATATCGTACGAAGATTGAACAGAAAGAGCGCGAAATGATTGAGAACCAGTTCGAAGATCTGCGCGGATAATGGAGAAAACACTCGGAATCTATCAAATAAATGGAAATAAAACTATAAATCTACTAAAATGTGAATTTTCATTTTCCTACAAGAAGGTGACACGTCAAACTGTGGCGAATGATAAATGAGAGAACTTGGGGATAGAGAAAATAAGAACTTTGAGGTGCTGTGAATGAAAAATGTGCCCAAAGCTATCATCATCTTATGGATAAGTATGTTGAATATTCTCTGCTTGCCGCATGATTTCGTCTCAGCGACTGCAGGAGAAGTTGACAAACCTGTATCCATTACGGGATGGGAAGTAAAATGGGGGAACGTACACGATCAGGGATTCATCAGTGAGGTTCAAGGTACGGAGGAGATCTGGGAGAAGCAAGGTGCTGAAAAGCTGGAATACAGCAGCGTAGAAGCTCCTTCGGGTTCCATGTGGACTCGTGTGACCATTCCTAAAATAAACGAAGATAGCTCAGCAATCCGTTTTGAGAATATTAAAGGGAACCACATTGTAATCTACTTGGACGATCGTAGGGTATATGAGAATTATCATTACAATTATGATAACAACGCTGTGTTGTTACCCTTATCAAGTGAGAATTCAGGTGGAAAACTTTACGTATGGTCAGAGAATGAAAAAGGCAGACTTGGCATCTACGGAACGGTTCAGGTTGGGCCTTATGCTACATTACAGGAAAAGTACATTCACAATGGACTGCTTGATGTGATATTGGGAGCGACCTTTGTGTTCACGGCTCTAACGATGCTGAGTTGCACTTTTTTCCTGGGCAAATTCCATAAAGGGTTGTGGATTTCGCTATGTATCGTGATGGGTTCAATCGGAACGATGATTATCACCTATTCACAGTTTTTATATACGTTCTACCAGGTTTACGGTAATCTGTATTCCGTATTGTTTGACCTGGCTATGCTGATGGGCATGCCTGCACTCTGTTATTTTTTTGAACAAATTATCGGACCAGGTCGTTATGGCATCTTTACCAAACTAAGAAAATTCCAATTCATCTATTCTGTAGTTGCTGTGGCTGCTCTGATGATTGATTTTATTTCAGGCGGTCAATGGGACATGCTCTATAGTTTGTTGGTTCAGAACGTGATTGGATTCGTTCTCGTAATCCTGTTGAGCATCTTAATGATCGGCACCATCTCCAAAGCGCTTCAACGGAGCCGGGAAGCTCTTTTGCTTGCTACGGGATTCGGCACATTTGCCTTAATCAGTGTTGCTGAACTACTGTGGTATTACCAGCGTAATGGAACATATCATCTGATATGGTGGAAATGGTCCATGGTTGCTTTTATTATCTCACTTATTGCCATACTGGGAAGCCGATTTGCTGAAAAACATACCAAAGTGCTTGAATACTCGAAAGAGTTGGAATTGTTCAATAATGAATTGCAGCGATCCGAGAAAATGGAAATCATTAGTGAACTGGCGGCGTCGGTTGCTCATGAGGTTCGTAATCCGTTGCAGGTGACACGAGGATTCCTTCAGCTCATGACAGAGCAGGAAGACAACAAAAACAAGGGATATGTGCGGATTGCTCTGGAGGAGCTTGATCGGGCTTCCGGCATTATTACCGACTTCCTAACGTTTGCCAAACCGGAGTTCGATCATATTGTCTCTCTGAATATCGCGGATGAATTTAATCATATTGAAGGCATTCTTGTACCGATGGCTAATCTGGAAGGCGGCAAAATAACAACTGACATTCCGCCAGATCTATGGATTAGAGGGAACTCTTCCAAGTTCAAACAGGCTTTTATTAATATTATTAAAAATAGTATAGAAGCGCTGCAAGGACAGGGTCAGATTGATATTTGGGCCTATGCCCAGGATGGGATCATTAAGGTACATGTAAGAGATAACGGTGAGGGCATGGATGAGGAAGCGCTGGTCCGCCTTGGGGAACCTTATTTCTCGAATAAAATTAAGGGAACAGGCCTTGGCATGATGGTGACCTTCCGAATCGTTGAAGCCATGCATGGGCAGATTAGCTTTACAAGCACAAAAGGGGTAGGAACAGAGGCCGTTGTATCTTTTGCCGCGTTCGTCGAATGACGAGCGGTAGAAGTATACAATGGCTTTTTTGTTCGCTACCCCTTGTGCCGTTCAATTACATATTCAATCTAATCCGTTTAGCTTCTCCATGGTCCGCAATTTACGTCATAATCCACTTTGGCTGGATTGGGAGGAATTACGAGAACGTAGTCGTTCTGTTGTTCTTCAACGGTACGGATTTGAATGTGTTCAGGAATATCAATGCCAAATGCTTCACGAAGCGCTTGCTTCGGGTTGGAGTGCAGTTGTTGTCTGAAGTGCTCATCGGTCCAGGCCTTTTCAATAATATCCTCGTGCAACGTTTTCTCTGATACCATCATCGTCAACATTCCCTTCATATTTAAAATTCAACTGTACCAGCTCTTCTTTTGTGATTAGGACAAATGTTGTTTCTCGCTGATCCAGTAATGAAACCCGCCTTGAAAAAGCACTTTTTTGTGTTGTTCAATGTCCTGAACAGTTTGTCCCAGAATGCCGCATAAGTAAGAATTAAACGCTTCGAGATGCGAAATTCCCGAGTTAGAAGATGTTAGTCTGATGTTATATTGCTTAGCAATGTCTACATAGGAGTTCATCAATTGAGTATTGTATACATTATCATGTACACGTTCGCTTACAGGATGAGCCGGGTAATTGTGTTCCAGTGCTGCGGATATGTGGGAGAGGAAGCTGTTGTAATTTCCATGCACAGCATCTTGTTTGGTGTCTGTGAAGTCATCTGTCATCTGGAGAGTCATCAGTGCAATGTTGACGGCAGAACATACCGGAGTGATACGATGCTCCTGTTCCAAAAGAAGCAGTGAGCCAGCAGCTCCAAGCAGAAGTGGGGCTGCTTTTTGGGCGATTAATAGCGGGCTTCTCTTGAAATAATCGATGGAGTTCTCACCGGTGACGCTCATGGCCCAATCCTCCACATACTGTCTGAAATACGTCCAGAACGGGGAAGAAAGGCTGAATAGCTCTGAATAGGCACAGATCGCATCCACGTAGTAAAGATTACCCAGTGATAATTTCAGTGTCACATCTTCTGGCTGTTCGTCCATAACTTCATCCTGATTCAGAAAATATAGCATATGCAGGAGACAAGCAGTACTCAGTTTGTGTGCCTTCTCTGGAGGTAGACCATCCGAGAGTTGCATCCACAATGGAATAATGTAGCCAATGTAACTGTGACCCGAATCTCGTAACAAAGGATTGACCAAATGAAGTTGTTCTAGTGCATGTTCTGACATTGGTTCAGGATATTTCTGTACCAGCTGCTCTGCTGCAGCGAACACCACCTCCACATCGGATCTAAACGGATCAAACCATTCTCTCCGCATCGTTTGGTTACGCCCTTCCCAAAATAAAGTAATAAGGACTATTCGACTAGATCATGAAGTTACTTTCAGTATACCGGAAATGAATTGAAAAAAATAGGAGGTTTTGTGATGAATTGTGAAAAAAACAATGACATTTTGTATTTTTATGGCATAAAAAAGCGGAAGTTAGGCTCAAACTAAGAGAGCACAGGATTTTGACATATGAAAGGAAGAAGAGAAATGAAATACAGATGGAAAAAATGGATGGCAGCCGGACTGGCAGCCGTATTTATAACAGCATCAACCGGCTATACGGCATCCGCTGATCCAAATGGATCTGTTGAGGATCATGTGGCGACACCATCTTCCTCCTCAAACCAGACCAAGCCATGCATGCAAGCAGGTCATGGCCTGTTTATGATTGGAGAAACCGCGGACCTGCTCGGTATTGGGCTCCGTGATTTAAAGGAACAGATGGAGCTTGGCAAAACGTTGACTCAGATTGCCAAGGAGCGCAAGGGACTTAGTGAAAATCAATTGTTGGAGAAGCTGAAGCCCTCGCTCTCTCAGCGATTGGATAAAGCAGCCGAAGAAGGCTGTCTCACGAAAGAGCAGGCAGCAGCAGCCAAAGCAGGAATGGATACCAAGCTGAAGAAGGTAATTAACACACCACTGCGGGAATTAAGACGTGAGTTCGCTCACCACGGCAACAGACGTCCGATGATGGACAAGGGGGCTATTGCACGCTTTATCGGCATCACCCCGGAGCAGCTCCATCAGCAGCTTCAAAGCGGGAAATCACTGGCTGAGATTGCTCGGGCAAAAGGCATCAGTGAAACGCAACTGGTAGACAAGCTGAAGGAGCAGTTGACGGGTGACCTGAAAAGGTTCGTTAATCAGAAGGGCAATGCACATCAAGCTCCTGGTCCTCACGAACCTGTACCCGGTCGATCCGCTTCAACAGAAGTGAAGTGACAAAGAGCGTCTTCCACGAAGGGAGACGCTTTTTCTATATTCGACTAGAATTAGCTGGTTTCCGGACTGCGGTTTGCGCTAGCTGACGGATTGCGCTCCGGTGAACTTGTTCTGCTCGCAGAAATAGTATCATGCAAACGGGGACTTAGGCGTTTCTTCCGTTGTAATCCTATGGTGAAGCGAGAACCAGGAAGTTGGGAAAGTCCCCAACTGATTGCAAGGGACATTGCTACGGTAACAAGAAACGAAAGCAATGTTATCGGTAGATGCCATCCGGTTAGTGTAAGTGGCCGGGTAATATACGCAATGCAGTAGATAACCAATGCATGAACCAGATAGCCACCAAAGGAATATCGGCCAATCCACGTCAGGAGACGCTGAAATGGTGAATCTTTGCCTCGCAGCAGTACAAGGAACCCATAGAACATGAACATCTGAGCCATGATGATGATGAATGTCGTGGGCTTCAGATAGGTTGAGATATTCAGATTAACGACATCGCTTGATCCCCGCAGCACATCATATCCAAGCCAGATGTACATGCCGATAAACAGACAGACCATCCAGGGCAATACCTTTGCAGTCCAACTTCTCCAACTATCCACTGACCAGGCACAGACTGCCCCCAGCAAAAAGTAAAACCAGTACATAAACCATGAATAAGAGCGATATTGCAGCAAACCCGACCAGGGTTGGGGTAAGGAAGCTGTCCACCCGCCCATATCGTAGTAGGACCATTTCATAAGTAAAGTGTATAATGCCATCCCAATGAGAATCAGCGTGATGACGGATTGCATCGGGGTGAAGCGTGTAACTTTTTCAATACGTTTCTGAATGAACTTGGCTCCCGCAAGAAACAGGGGAAACAGAATATAGAACTGAAACACCATAATCACAAACCACAGATGATATCCCGTCTGGGGGAGGAATAGTTCACGAACAAAATTCCGGAAGTCCGGCATACCCGAAAGCCAGAACTCAGGGGTGAATATCCGGACAAACAACCAATAGATGAATGTCCATACCACAAAGGGCACATAGATATCTCCAAACCGCTTACGGATAAAACGGGGGTAATCCGGTTTGGTGTGACTATGATGATAGAACAGCATTACACCGGACAGAAAGACAAATGTCGGCGTACCGAAACGAGTCAGATGATAAATCATGGTCAGCATGATGGAATCGGGTTGTTCAATATCGGCGCGATATATATATTCCGCGATGTTATGCTGCATCACAATAGCGAGAAATGCAAGGCCGCGCAGCTGAGTCCATTCCACGATTCGCGGTTTATTCACGTGTATTCCTCCTTCGTGTAACCGGAATTCATCATTTAAGGGTACCTGTTGAACATTAAGGCTGCATTAAATGGGGAAAATAGGTACAAAAAAAGATGGCGGCAGCCATCTTTTTAATCGGAGCATCATTGCGATACCTGCCTCATTTTGTTTCCATTCCATTTAGTTTAAGTCTGGTACTTTTGTTGATTCATCCTCTGAGGATTTCGCATCTTCTTCAAACAAATTCTGAATGTATGCTTGAAGTTTCGGTTTATTCACACCGAGTACTTGGGCAGAACCTGCAAGTTCATTGGTTAGCAACTTGTTAGGAGGGATCTGCTGTTTATCGATTTCATTTACGTTAATATCGAATCCGAGCGAAGCCAATTTTAACATCTGTGTTGGACTGAGGTCTGTCTCGATATATGGAGCGACAGCTTCCAATATTTCAGGAATCTTGAAGAGTGAAGTCGTACTTTGCATCTTCTTGGCCAGCTCAGTCATGAAAATCCGCTGCCGTTCGGTACGCGTAAAGTCTGATGTGGCATCATGCCGGAATCGCACATATTGGAGGGCGGTCTTACCGTCCATATGCTGAAGTCCTTTTTTTAGATCAATATCGTACATATGTTTATCTGCTTTGCTGGTATAATACATGTCTTTCTCTACATCAATATCGATCCCGTCTACAGCATCAACCAGCGCCATGAATCCGATAAAATCGGTATACACATAGTGCTGGATAGGGATGCCGAGCAAGTCACCGACCGTTTGTTTGGTTAATTCCGCTCCGCCGTATGAGAAGGCCGCGTTGAGTCTGCTCTTTCCGTGTCCCGGAATATCAACATATGTATCACGCAGAACAGAGAAGAGATGGGCTTTCTTGGATACCGGATCAATGGAAGCGACCATGACCGAATCTGAACGGCCAGCATCATCCCCCCTGGTGTCACCTCCAAGCAGCAAAATGTTAACTCGTTCCTTCCCTTCCCATTTAGGAACAGGGGTGGTTGGATTGTCCGTATTTTGGTTTGTTTCAGAAGTGGAAGTCTCGGAAGCGGTTGAGATGCTATTGGCAAAATGAACGATCGAGTATCCGTAATATACAATGACACCGGTTATAGCAAGTGCCAGGGTTAGGGATGTCCCCCATAACCATTTCTTAAGCATAATCTTCACCTTTCTATGAATGAACTATTATGTAACCCAAACTAGTTTAACAAAAAGTAAGAGAAATGTCCTCTTTGATTTCGAAAGTTCGGTTACTAGGCGACATATTTGACAAATAGTTAGTGTATATTTATTATGTAAAAAATAATCGTGATTTGTGTAATGGAGGTATTAAACGACTGTTATGAATCAATCTGTATTTAATTGGATCAACCAGTTTGCAGACCGAATTCCGTTTCTGGACTGGTTTATGATTACATCAGCTGAATATGCGGTTTGGGTTATGATAGGGCTTCTTGTGATTGTGTGGTTTCTTGGCAATCCGTCGAAGCAACGAATTGTGTTTTATGCGTGTGTAGCTTCGATCGTAGCACTTGTTTTGGCAAAATGGGGAATTTCACCTGTGGTAGGTCATCCAAGGCCGTTCGTGGAAGGCACGGTGCATCAACTGGTTCCGCATGTACCAGATCCATCATTTCCAAGTAAACATGCTTCCTTTGTATTCGCGCTCGCAGCAGCTTCGTTTTTTATCGGGCGTCGCTTCGGTATGTGGATGCTGTTGCTTGCTGTGCTGACAGGAGTGTCGCGTGTCTATGTAGGTGTACATTATCCTGGAGATATTCTGGGCGGATTCATTCTAGGTAGCCTGGTCAGTGTGATCTTGATCGCTACGCGTAATTATACCAAGTCGATTCCCGATTTCTTCATTAACATTCATCGGCGGATTTTCCGTTAGAAACAGTTGAATATAATAGGGATCAGAAGAGAAGTATCGGATACGAGAGCCTTAAGTTTTTGGTGAGCCAAAGACTTAAGGCTTTTTTGTGTTTATTTCGAAGTTAACTGAAATTTACAAAAATCGAATTCCGATATCTACAATTCATGACGATACGTGTCGATATACTATAAATATGTACTAGTTGAGGAGTGGGGAACATGAAAGATACGCGGGGAAACGTGAAGGGGAAATTGAGATTAACAATTCGAATGAAATTACTGACTGGATTTCTAATGGTAGTGGCTTTACTGGCTTTTGTAAGCATTTATGCGTTAACCCAAATTCATGATATGTCCAAAAAGGCCGATGAAATCGATAAGATGTGGATGCCCAGTGTGAGCCTGCTTGGTATGATGAATGGTGATATTTCGGACGTCGAGCGGCTTGCTCTTGCCGTAATTGTCGAAACAAATCCAACTGAAATCACCAAGATGAATGAAGTGTTGGAACAGCTCCAAGCCAAGATTGCGATTGAGCGCAAGGAACTGGTTTCACTCATCTCAGACAATACCGAAGCAGTGGCAATGTACAATACATTTAGCACGAACTATGAGGCGTATTTGGCGAAAATGCCGGAATTTATGAAATTGGGCATGGCTAACAATTACGAAGAAGCCAGCAGATTGCATTCAGAGGCCTATCCGTTATGGTATACAGCGAATGATACCATTGCCCAATTAATCACGATGGGGAACTCACTGTCGGATGCAGCAACGAATACATCGGTTGAGTCTGCTGAACAAGCATTTAATATTATATTGGGAGTCACTATTGTTGCTTTCCTGGTGGCCATGTTTATTGCCTTCTTCATTGCAAGCATCATCTCGCGTCCAATTCAGAAGATGAATGCAGCAGCGATGTTGATTGCAGGTGGGGATCTGACGAGTGAGAAGATCGTGCTCAAGAACAAGGATGAGCTGGGAACGCTGGCCGATTCCTTCAATGTGATGACAGGCAACCTGCGGGAGATGATTCAATCCGTGTCGATGACATCCGAACAGGTAGCCGCTTCCTCCGAAGAACTTCTCGCGAGTGCTGAGCAGAATACCAAGGCGTCGGAACAGATTTCCGAGACGGTTGAGGAATTGGCTGTAGGTACATCGGATCAAGTAGATATGGTGAAACGTTCTTCACAGGCGATGAGTGAGATGGCTCTTGGTTCGGAACAAATTGCTGAGCTTGCTCAAAGTGTATCCGTATCTGCCGTTGATGCAGCGAATCAGTCTGCCGAAGGAAATATGATTATTCAGCAGGCTGTTGAACAGATGGGATCTGTTCGCAATTCCATTGCATCACTGACAGAACTGGTTACAGGGCTGGGAGAACGTTCCGCAGAGATAGGTACGATTACCGAGGTTATCAACAATATTGCCCGTCAAACCAACCTTCTTGCATTAAATGCAGCGATTGAAGCGGCACGTGCAGGTGAGCACGGACGTGGCTTCGCAGTCGTAGCCGGAGAAGTACGGAAGCTCGCAGAGGAGTCTTCTACATCCGCACAACGGATTACGGATCTTGTCCAATTGATTCAGAAGGATACAGATCATGCCGTGCAGGCTGTGAAAGTGAACAGCAATGAAACGGAAGCCGGAATTGAGATTGTAACAGCGGCTGGACAAGCCTTTGAACAAATTTCGAATGTAGTGAACAAGGTTGCTGGTGAAATCCAGGAAGTATCGGCAGGTTCGGAGGAAATGTCAGCAAGTACGAATGAAGTTGTAGGGTATGTGGATCAGATCTCTAACATTGCGGGAGAAGCAGCAGGCGGGGTACATAATGTATCTGCCGCAACCCAGCAGCAGCTGGCTTCGATGGAAGAGATCGCTTCCTCCGCAGGTTCTTTGTCCAAAATGGCTGAAGAGTTGCAGGAGCAAATCAACAAATTCAGAGTGTAAACGATCCAAAAGTAGGGTGTTCAGACTGGATAGTACCATGGATCATCATGCAACCTGTAGCACGGGTTATTCAAAATATCAGGACTGTTTCTCATATTGCGTTCAAGCGATATGAGGGGCAGTCTTTTTTGTCATATCACTACCCAAACATGTCACAACAATGTTATTTCAGAAGTCACCAGCGCTGATATTGCAACTGGAGCAAAAGGATATAATGGTAATTAATGGTGGAAATACATGGAGTCACACCATAGAAAGGAGCGGGTCATTACATCAGTGTAATTGGAAAATTACGAGACGACTATTGCAAAAGGAGATGAATGGTTGAAGATGAAGGGAAGCTGGTGGAGACGAATCGCTATCCTCGCGTTATCGGTAGGGCTACTGGCAGGAAGTACATCCATACAGGCATGGAGTGGTAAGGCAGATGCGGCTGCCGGAAATCATAACTATGCGGAGGCATTACAAAAGGCGGTTTATTTCTATGAAACACAGCGTTCAGGGAATTTGCCCGAAGACAATCGGGTGGAATGGCGTGGTGATTCCGGATTAAATGACGGAGCGGATGTTGGGGTTGATTTGACCGGAGGGTGGTACGATGCTGGAGATCATGTGAAATTTGGTCTGCCGATGGCCTATTCGGCTACGATGTTAGCTTGGTCTGTTGTGGAATACCGCGAGGGATACGAGCAGGCAGGGCAACTGGAGCAGATTAAGGATAACTTGAGATGGGCCACAGACTATTTTGTGAAAGCGCATACGAAACCAAATGAATTATGGGGACAGGTCGGAGCGGGCAATACAGACCATGCCTGGTGGGGACCGGCTGAAGTGATGCAGATGAACCGTCCTGCTTATAAGATCGATGCATCCTGTCCGGGAAGTGAACTTGCGGGAGAAACTGCAGCGGCACTCGCTTCTTCATCCATTGTGTTCCGGGACAGTGACCCGGCTTATGCCAACAAACTACTTCAACATGCCAAGGAACTGTACAGCTTCGCGGATACGTATCGAGGCAAATATTCGGATTGCATTACAGATGCCCAATCGTTCTACAATTCATGGACAGGTTACTATGATGAACTCGCCTGGGCTGCAACATGGTTATATATGGCGACAAATGATAGCGCTTACTTGTCCAAGGCGATTGCTACAGCGAATCTGTGGCAGGCAGATGGACAGAACGGGAACTGGGCCTATACTTGGACCCAAGGCTGGGATGACAAACACTACGGAGCCCAGATTCTGCTGGCTCGCATTACGTCGAGTCTGAACATGCCAGAAGCGACGCGGTTCATTCAATCCACAGAGCGCAATCTGGATTATTGGTCTGTAGGCACGAATGGACAAAGAATCAAGTATACACCGGGCGGGCTTGCCTGGCTTGATACATGGGGATCGCTCCGATATGCAGCAAATGCATCTTTTATTGCTTTTGTATACTCCGACTGGGTCAGTGATCCGGTGAAGAAAGCAAGGTATCAGGACTTTGCCGTCTCTCAAATGAACTACATTCTGGGGGATAATCCTCGCCAGAGCAGTTATGTGGTCGGTTATGGTCAGAATCCGCCTAAGCATCCTCATCACCGGACCTCTCACAGTTCATGGACGAACAATGAAAATACACCTTCAGAGCACCGTCACACGTTGTACGGAGCGATGGTTGGTGGACCGGATGCAACGGATGCCTATACCGATTCCATTGGCGACTATGTCAGCAATGAGGTGGCAACCGATTACAATGCAGGCTTTACAGGCGCGTTAGCCAAGATGAATCTGTTATTCGGCCAGAATGATCAGCCCATCGCGAATTTTCCGGCTCCGGAAGTGAAGACAGATGAGTTCTTTGTCGAAGCTGCCGTGAAGGCATCCGGTCCCAATTACACGGAAATCAAGGCTCAACTAAATAATCGTTCCGGCTGGCCTGCGCGGATGGGGGATAAGTTATCTTTTCGCTATTTTCTGGATCTAAGTGAAGTTTACGCTGCAGGATATACCGTATCTGATGTCAAGGTTACAACCGCATACGCCGAGGGTGCTACCGTATCCCAACCGGTTGTGGTTGATGCAGCGAAACGAATCTATGCTGTTACGGCGGACTTTACTGGAACCAAGATATATCCAGGCGGGGAAGGACATTATCGCAAAGAGGTCCAGTTCCGCATTACCGGCCCGCAAGGCGCCTGGAATGCGAATAATGATCATTCATTCCAGGGCTTGGGAACAGGTAATGTGGCGAAGAGCGTATATCTACCAGTCTACGATGCGGGAATAAGGATATACGGTCAGGAACCTGGTGTTACACCGGTTGTCACTCCTGTTGCACCTTCTGGCGTGCAGGCTATATCAGGGAATGCTCAGGTCATCCTGAACTGGGTAGCATCACCTGGGGCAGAATCGTACACCGTGAAGCGTGCCGAGGTGAATGGGGGTCCATATACTTCTGTAGCGACAGATGTACATGGATTGACATACACGAATACGGGGCTTACGAACGGAAAGACCTATTATTATGTGGTGACGGCTGTTAATTCAGCCGGAGAATCGCCCGGGTCTGCACAAGCCTCTGCCACGCCGCAAGCTGGAACATCGTTGCCTGGCGAACTGACGTTAAGCGGTACGGCTGGCAACGCCCAGTCGATTCTGACCTGGACGGCAGCAACGGGAGCAGTGACTTATAAGGTACAGCGCTCCGTTGTGGGCGGCGCATATGCCGATGTGGCAACTGGATTGGCAGGGTTGAATTACATCGATGCAACAGCGGTAAATGGAACGGCGTACAGTTATCGAATCGCAGCCGTGAATGCGAGCGGACAGACGTTGTCCAATATCGTGACGGTGACACCGAGTGCGCCTCCGGTAACGACGGGCACGCTTGAGGTGCAGTATCGTAATGGAGGGTCAGGTGCTTCCGGGAATGCGGTGACTCCGCAGTTTAATCTAAAAAACACAGGCACTCAGGCGATTGATCTGAGTACCGTGAAGCTCCGGTATTATTTTACCAAGGACGGTGCAGGGGATCTGACCTTCTGGTGTGATTATGCTCAGATCGGCACGGCTAATATTGAAGGCAAATTTGTCACGCTGACTCCGACAACGGGCACAGCGGATACGTATCTGGAGATCAGCTTCAAATCCGGGACTGGCAGCCTGGCTGCTGGAGCGGAGACGGGTGTGATTCAGGGGCGCTTTTCCAAGAACAATTGGAGCAATTTCGATCAGAGCAACGACTATTCCTATGATGCAACCAAGACTGCTTTTACCGCATGGAATCAAGTAACTGGGTTTCAGGGAGGTACGAAAGTCTGGGGCATTGAGCCGTAACCTAACAGGGAGTTCAACAGCATGGGCAGACCCACGGTAATTCTAATTGAATTTCACCATTCCAGGGAGGTATATACATGTTGAAATCAGCTGCGAAAAAAAGTTTGTCTGCCATGCTAGCAGGGACCGTTATGCTGACCGGGTACACCGGTTTGTGGGCAGGTCCCCAAACGGTTTATGCCGAAGAGCAGACCATTGATGCTCAGGCGGACGGAATAAACGAAGCTCGATTTTTGCAATTGTATGATCAGCTGAAAGATCCGGCGAACGGTTATTTTTCTCCAGAGGGCATTCCCTATCATTCCATTGAAACGCTAATGAGCGAGGCACCGGATTATGGGCACATGACGACATCCGAGGCATACAGTTACTGGCTCTGGCTGGAAACGATGTATGGTCACTATACGGGAGATTGGTCCAAACTGGAAGCGGCTTGGGACAGCATGGAGAAATACATCATCCCTGTCAATGAAGGTGACGGCAAGGAAGAGCAGCCTACGATGAGTTATTACAATCCGAACAGCCCGGCCACCTATGCAGCGGAAAAACCTTTTCCAGATCAATATCCTTCTGCCATTAACGGTCAATATGCGGCCGGAAAAGACCCACTTGATGCCGAACTGAAATCTTCCTACGGCAACAATCAGACGTACCTGATGCACTGGCTGCTGGATGTGGATAACTGGTACGGGTATGGTAACCTGCTGAATCCGAATCATACAGCGGCTTACGTGAATACATTCCAGCGTGGAGAGCAGGAGTCTGTATGGGAAGCCATTCCACACCCATCCCAGGACAATAAAACGTTTGGCAAAACGGGCGAAGGTTTCATGAGCCTGTTTACCAAGGAGACTCAGACACCGGCTGCCCAGTGGCGTTATACCAACGCAACGGATGCTGACGCACGTGCGGTGCAGGTACTATATTGGGCGAAGGAGATGGGCTACACCAATACAACGTATCTGGACAAAGCGAAGAAGATGGGCGACTATCTGCGCTATGGGATGCACGACAAGTACTTCCAGAAGATCGGAAGTGCCAAGAACGGCACACCAACTGCCGGTACAGGCAAAGACTCTAATATGTATCTGATGGCATGGTATACCTCATGGGGCGGCGGCCTTGGCGAGGGTGGGAACTGGGCTTGGCGGATTGGAGCCAGTCATACGCACCAGGCTTACCAGAATCCGGTGGCAGCGTATGCCTTGTCTGATCCGGCAGGTGGCCTGATTCCAAAATCGACAACTGCCAAGGCAGATTGGAATGCATCGCTGAAGCGCCAATTGGAGTTCTACACCTGGTTACAGTCTCACGAAGGGGCAATTGGCGGTGGAGCGACGAACAGTTTTGATGGCTCCTACAAAGCTTATCCTGCTGGAACCAGTACGTTCTATGACATGGCTTATCAGGAAGCTCCTGTATATCGGGACCCCGACTCCAACACGTGGTTTGGTTTCCAGGCTTGGTCGCTGGAGCGTGTAGCTGAGATGTATTACATTCTTGCCGAGAGCGGGGACCTCAGCTCCGAGAACTTCCAAATGGCCAAAAAAGTCATTACCAAGTGGGTCGACTGGGCCAAGGATTATGTATTCGTCGATGAGCGTCCGGTGACGGATGCACAAGGATATTATCTGAATGCGGCAGGTCAACGGATACTTGGAGGTACCAATGCACAGGTTGCCACTACACCTGCACCGGGAGAATTCTGGATTCCAGGAAGCCAGGAATGGCAGGGGCAACCAGATAAATGGAATGGGTTCAGTGCCTTTACGCAAAATCCGAATTTCCATGTGGTAACCAAAGATCCTGCTCAGGATACGGGCGTACTGGGGAGTTATATCAAAGCCTTGACGTTCTTTGCTGCAGGGACTCAAGCCGAAGGCGGCGTACTCAGTGCCAAAGGACAGGAAGCCAAAGATATGGCCGAGAAATTGCTGAATACAGCCTGGGATTACAATGATGGTGTGGGAATTGTCACCGAAGAAGTCCGTAAAGACTACTTCCGCTTCTTTGCCAAAGAGATCTATATTCCGGCAAACTGGACGGGAACCTTCGGGCAGGGGAACACGATACCGGGTACAGCCGGCATACCTTCTGACCCGGCCAAAGGTGGTAATGGCGTATACATTGGTTACTCTGACCTGCGTCCAGCCATCAAGCAAGATCCGGCATGGGCTTATCTGGATAATCTGTACAAAACGTCTTATAATCCAACAACGAAAAAATGGGAAAATGGCGCACCAACCTTTACGTATCACCGTTTCTGGTCACAGGTGGATATGGCTACCGCGTATGGCGAATATGATCGTCTCCTTGGTAACACAGGAGGCCCAGTGGTCCAAGTGCCAGCAGCTCCGGCGGGTCTGACAGCTGCAGCAGGCAGTGAGCAGGTTGCTCTGAACTGGACCGCATCCACTGGTGCCGCTTCTTACACGATAAAACGTGCAGAGGTGAACGGTGGCCCGTATACTTCCGTAGCAACGGGTGTTACCGGTTCGACCTTCACAGATACAGCACTGACCAATGGAAAAACGTACTATTATGTGGTGACCGCAGTGAATACGGCGGGTGAATCTGCACCTTCTGCTCAGGCCTCTGCAACACCGCAAGCGGGAACCTCTATACCGGGAGTGTTAACCCTTACGGGAACGGCAGGCAATAATCAGGCTGTGCTGACATGGACCGCATCGACCGGAGCTGCAAGTTACAAGGTACAACGCTCGGTTGCAGGTGGAACCTACGCCGATCTGGCTACAGGTCTGACGGCGCTGACTTACACGGATGCCACGGCAGTGAACGGTACCGCATACAATTACCGAGTGGTGGCAGTAAATGCAAGCGGGCAGACCTTGTCCAACGTAGTGACGGTGACACCAACAGCGCCTCCTGTAACAACAGGTGCACTTGAAGTACAATACCGCAATGGTGGTTCAGGGACGTCAGGCAATGCGGTGACCCCGCAGTTCAATATCAAGAACACAGGCACGACAGCAGTGGATCTGAGCCAGGTGAAGGTGCGGTATTACTTTACGAAGGATAGTGCATCAGATCTGAGTTTCTGGTGTGATTACGCTCAGATTGGCAGCGCCAACGTTGAAGCTCACTTTGTGACGGTAGATCCGGCTAAAGGGACAGCGGATACGTATCTGGAGATTGGGTTTAAGTCCGGGGCAGGCAGTCTGGCTGCCGGAGCAGAGACGGGAATTATCCAGGGGCGCTTCTCGAAGAACAACTGGACGAATTTTGATCAGACCAACGACTATTCTTTTGATGCTTCCAAAACGGCCTTTAGCGCCTGGAACAAAGTGACCGCTTATATTAGTGGAGTCAACGCTTGGGGTATTGAGCCATAGTCGATTCATATTGAGACAGAGTACAGCCGGGGAGAGATCTCCGGCTTTTTGTATGATGATTTTAGGATTACAGGTACTCATAATCGGGAAATGAATCATAGTAATGTTTACCAAATATAGAATTTAAATATTAAAATATAGGTCATATGACGCATGTCCTAAGTGATGCGCGGTTTAGGCCTCTTTTCTGCGTAAAACGAAGCGTAGCAAATAGTTACAATAATTTAACCTTTGAAAAAGAAGAGATTTGCGGCAGTTTTAGCCAACTGGTGTGAGAGGTTTCCCTGATTCTTAGTGCTCAAGCCTGCCTGATCGAATACAGGACTTTGGACTGATGATCGTTATGGACAGCCCGTTTTACAATGGGGCAAGCCCGGCGAATGAGGCCAGGTTAAAATTCTGTAACATCAGGGGGAACACGACATCATGAACTGGAAAAGCAAGATCATTACTGCAAGTGTAACAGCAACGATGCTGATGGGAAGTCTGACAACAGGAGCATTAACGACACCTGCATCAGCAGCGGCAGTTGATAATTCAAAAGTTAAAGTCATCTGGGGAGTTAATTTGCGTACATCGCCATCTTCTTCCGCAAGCATTGTTCGTTTGGTGCCAAAAGGAGAGACTGTCACGGTAGTGCAAAAATCCGGATCAGGCTGGTATAAAGTTACGGACTCCGGTAACCGGACAGGATACATATCTTCTTCTTCAAAATATACACAAGCTGTGAAAGGCAACACGACAACAGGAAGTGGCAGTACTAGTGGGTCTGGTTCAGTTACAGGCAGTGCTTCGGTGGAGAAAGTGATTGCTGCCGGTATGAAATATTGGGGGACGCCTTATGAGTTTGGCGCAAGTCGTAACAGTACGGCTACGTTCGATTGTTCAAGCTTTGTCCGCCAGGCATTTATTGATGCGCTCGGAATCAAGCTTCCATCCGATTCGCGTAAACAAGGTGCTTATGTGAAAGCCAATGGTACCGTTCAGACGAATTGGAAAAATCTGAAGCGTGGTGACCTGATGTACTTTATGTCCTACAAAGGCAGCTCGGCTTCATCGTATTCTAGTGTGAACAAATCTACTGCTACGATTACCCACACGGGAATTTATCTGGGTGACGGCAAAATACTGCACACCTATTCCAACGCTGGCGGCGGTGTAACGATTAGTGATATCTCCGGAAAACATTGGGAGTACCGTTTCTTGTTTGGTGGAAGTGCACTTTAAGTTCCAGCATACTTATTAAATAATGACCATATATAGAACCTTCCATCTCTGCTCTATACGGGGGATGGAAGGTTCTTTTTGTTGTTTATTAGTCCTGGTAGTACAGACGGAACAGAATATCCTGATCGTAGTTGCCGAATCCTTGACCATACAACGTTAGCCCACCCACATGCTGCACATCTTCCTCCACGGAGAGGCGCAATGTCCACTGATTGCGTTCCACGGGGATATCCGCAAGCGTAATTTCGGACATATGCTGTCCATCAATAAATGTGCCCTCATGGGTGATCCGCAGCACCTTGAGCATGCCGTATTGATTGACACTGTCGCTCCACCATTCCGGGGTGAACATGCCTCGTCCATTTCCGGAATCTCCAGGACTTGTCCATTCACCGAGTCGAATTCCGTTGAGCATGAAGGTAATATCCGAAGGCCAGTTTGGGTTGACGGAAGGAGCTTCTGAACCTATCTCAAGTGACAATTCAATGGCACTGATCTGTTGACCTGACAAGATATAGTTTGGAATTTTGTATTCCACGAATCCGCGTCCAAACCAGAGAATATGGGCATGCATGCGTTCGGGATCTAGAAAATAGCGTGGATCATCATACTGTCCAATGACCTGATTGGATGTAGCCAGACCACAAGTTGGATACACATCAAAATGGGTGTAATGCCCGACAGGGATTGCCACTTCATGAAGCTTGCGGATGGTGCCCGTTTCCTGTGGCATAGAGATGCCAATCCAGTCGACTGCCAGGCTGTTCATTTTGTGCGTGCCGCCATCCTTGCGAATCATTTTGGACTGAATAATGCCCACATCCTGTAGCTTGCGAACATGCATGGTTACAATTGCGCTGCTCAGGCCGAGGGATGCGGCAATGTCCTTCACGTTCATTGGGGTCTCCGCGACAAGCCTGATAATCTGCAGACGGACTTCACTCGCGAGTGCCTCGTATAGGGGTAGCCATTCTGCATCGGTATTTGCTCTGATCACATCTGTTCCTCCATTTTTGATTTATAGAATTAAGTTAAACATAAATCCAGTCAAAAGAATAACATTTTGCAAAATTCAGGTTGAAATTGGTGCCATAATCGATTTTAATATAAATATGAACGTTGATCCATAGATTATCAATTAATTTTTATATTAATCTTAGGGAGCTGAACTTCACGATGGAAAAAGCAAAAATGACGGTAGACAAGGATTTCACAATTGGCGTAGTTGATAAGCGCATATACGGTTCATTTATTGAACATCTGGGACGTGCCGTATACGGTGGAATATATGAGCCGGGTCATCCTACAGCGAATGAAGCGGGATTCCGTGGAGATGTGCTCGAGATGGTTAAGGAGCTACAGGTTCCGGTTGTGCGGTATCCTGGAGGAAATTTTGTATCCGGTTACAATTGGGAGGATTCGGTTGGGCCTGTGTCTGAACGCAAACGCAGACTTGAACTAGCCTGGAGAACTATCGAGACCAATGAATTCGGGTTCAACGAATTTGTGGATTGGTCCAAACAGGCGAATTCGGAAGTGATGATGGCCGTCAACTTGGGAACACGGGGTGTAGACGCAGCCCGCAACATCGTGGAGTACAGCAATCATCCTGAAGGTTCCTACTATAGTGATTTGCGTATTAAACATGGATACAAAGAGCCTCATGCCATCAAAACCTGGTGTCTTGGCAATGAAATGGACGGTCCGTGGCAGATTGGTCACAAAACAGCAGAAGAGTATGGACGGATTGCACTTGAAGCGGCAAAAGTGATGAAGTGGACAGATCCAACGATTGAGCTGGTCGCTTGCGGAAGTTCATCCCTGGGTATGCCATCCTTTCCGGAATGGGAAGCAACGGTGCTGGATCATACGTATGATCATGTTGAATATCTGTCGCTCCACCAGTATTACGGTAATGCTGAACAGGATACGCCAACATTCCTTGCGCGTTCCCTTGAGATGGATCGTTTTATTGAGACGGTAAAAGCGACCTGTGATTATATCAAAGCGAAGAAGCGCAGCAAGAAGACGATGTTCCTGTCCTTTGATGAATGGAATGTCTGGTACCACTCCAATGAAAGTGACAAGAAGCTGGACCCGTGGCAGATTGCTCCGCCACAGTTGGAGGACGTATACAACCATGAAGATGCACTGCTTGTGGGATGTATGCTGATCAGCATGCTGAAACATGCGGACCGAGTTAAAATGGCATGTCTGGCGCAGCTCGTCAACGTTATAGCTCCAATCATGACGGATAATGGTGGTGCTGCATGGAGACAGACGATCTTCTATCCGTTCATGCATGCTTCCGTGTTTGGACGTGGAACTGCACTTGTACCGTTGATCCAGTCTCCGAAGTATGACACCAAACAAATTACGGATGTTCCTTATCTGGAGGGCATTGCGGTGTATAACGAAGAGCAGGGTGAAGTGACTGTTTTTGCCGTAAACCGTCATCTGGAAGAATCACTGCCGCTTGAAGTGGATCTGCGCAGCTTTGGGAAGTGCCGCTTGATTGAGCATATTGTGCTGGAAAGTGATGATCTAAAAGCAGCCAATACCGCAGCACAGCCGAATCGCGTTGCTCCGCATAATCGTGGTGATGCAGAAGTGTCAGATACACTGATCACGGCAAGCCTGGCCAAAGCATCGTGGAATGTAATCCGATTGAAAGTTCAATAATAGGTGAAATGAGACGAGGGAATCATTCTGGCTTTCACAGAGATACAGAGCACTCCGATGGCACAACTATCTTCGGATCGCTGTTTTCCTCAACTATAAACGCAAATAAAAGCTGGATGCGAACGAATCGCATCCAGCTTTTTTCGTGTTCCATGGAGAGAATTACTAGAGTATACTCCGTTTGTTAAAAGCCACTCACCGTATCAATGAACTTTATTTCAACTCAGTATCCGGTCCGAATACAAAGCTCTCGCCGTCGCGTGGAATGAGCACCTGTCCATCCAATTGTTCGGATGCCAGATAACTTGCGAGGTCCACGCGGGACATCATGCAATGGTTAATGGCATCCATATGCACAGCGATGACATGAGCATCCGGCGCATGGTGTTTCACGGCAGCTACGTCAGGCCCGTCCATCGTTATCGGATCTCCTTGCAGGAAGCGGGCACCGCCAGCATTCACCACAATTACCTCAGGTCGATATTGACGAATGGCTTCGGCGGGTTCTTCACACCAGATGGTATCCCCGGCGATATAGGAGACAGGTTCTTCGTCAGCTTCCAATACAAAACCAGACACTTTGCCCATACGTTCGCCGATTTCTCCAGTTCCGTGTTGTCCTGAGGTGCGGACAAAACGTACAGAATGATACTCATGTTTCTCATCCACGGCGGTAACGTTGGTAAATCCGGCTCCAGTGAACACGGCCTCATCTCCTGGCTGGCATAGCAAAGGTACATCCTTGCGGAGCTGCTTTGCTGCTGCTTCATCCCAGTGATCGGGGTGGGTATGCGTAACGATCACCAGATCCGGATTCACATAATCCGTTTCCGTCTCGGGTAAAGAGACTCTAGGATTGCGTAATTCATTGGGCGTGTTCGGGAAAGCGGGCATCACTTCTTTATCCATCAACATGGGATCAACCAGTATATTCAGACCCCCATATTCCAACCATAATGTAGCATTACGAATCAATTGAATTTTCATTGAACCTGCACTCCTTCGGGAATTAATGTTATTATCCTATATGTTATACAACCCGTTTATGGGCGTAAATAACACACTGAAAGAAAACAGGCCACTTTAATTTCAAGTTGAAAGGATTGCAAAATAGATGAATGAGACGATTGATGATACAGATATACGCATACTGAAAAGCCTGATCCGGGACTCCAAACGCTCTCACAAAGAGATCGGCGAAGAGGTGCATTTGACCGGACAGGCTGTAGGTGCGAGAGAACGCAAGCTGCATGATCTGGGTGTTATTGAAGGGTATACGGTAAAATGGAACCCCGAACGCCTCGGCTTGGGCCTGCAGGCATTTGTAACGATTTTTCTGAATTCCGGCGACCGACATGCCGCCTTCCGTGAATTTATGGCTGCACGTGAAGACATCGTGGAGGTTCACCGTGTCAGCGGAGAGGGCTGCTATTTGATGATCGTACGCACAGGAACAATGGAGCAGCTTGGCAGTTTGCTGGAAGCCATTTTGCCGTATGGAAATTATAGAATGAACCTGTCTGTTGGTATCGAAAAGTCGGAATGATGTGAGCTGAATTCAGATGTCCTGTTGCTGTTTCTCACGCAGCGTCTCCTGCAGAAGACCAACTGCTCGACTGAGCTCTTTTTTGGTGAGCAAATGATCGGTCTGGATATGACGCCGGGTGCCGTCTTTCAAATACAGGGCAATCATGGGGGAAGCAGACAATATCCATTTGCTGAAGGCGGGAGAGCCAAGCTCAATTTTACGAATCTCATTCCATGGAATGGTCCGTTTAAGGATACGAAGCCCTTCATCATTCCAGGATAATAACACAGGGGAACTTGCGATTGCCCGGGACAGAAACATAAAAAATACGGGCCCGATAAACCACATGCCAAGAATGGCTGCGATGGAATAATATAATGTCTCCAGTTGTTCAGCGTGATCTTCATAGATGATCCATAACAGGGTGACACATAATAGCAAGAACAGAAGACATATTGCTCCTTTCCATACAGCCGTGAAACGGCGATAGCCAATCTGTCGATGCTCCAGCTTCGACTCTGATGATTTATATAATTCAGGTTTCATAAATACGCCTCCTTAACATCATTTCCCAGAAAATATATCAAACATGCCGCCTGCATCGCAGAGCGGCACGTTCAACGTTTATTTAACCCCATTTGGTTCGATGAGCTATCCAGAAATAGCTGAATCATTACCGGCTTCACGAGCATGGGTGTAAAGATCAGCATATACCCCTTCAGCATCAATCAACTTCTGATGTGAGCCTTCTTCGACAATTTCACCATTCTCCATAACGAGAATCCGATCTGCATGCATGACCGTAGAGAGACGATGCGCAATAACAATCGTTGTTCTTCCCTGAGAGACGGATTCCAGCGCCTGTTGTACCAATTGTTCGGTATGCGAATCCAGATTCGCGGTTGCTTCATCCAGGATAAGCACTCGGGGCTGAAAGACCACGATTCGGGCAAACGATATCAGTTGACGTTCTCCGGCGGACAGACCGCTTCCGCGTTCGGAAAGACGTGTATCATACCCTTGTGGCAAACGTGAAATCATGGCATGTGCTCCGACGAATCGGCAGGCCTGAATAGCCTGCTCTCTAGTAATATCCTCGCGGAACATTCGTACATTGTCAATGATGGAGCCCGAGAAAAGGAATGGTTCCTGCTGGATCAGACCAACGATCCGATGAAGATTGGCCTGCGGGAAATGGCGAATGTCTATGCCATCAATTTCAATGCTGCCCTGATTCACATCGTAAAAGCGATTGAGCAGGGAGATCAACGTACTTTTGCCAGCTCCTGTAGTGCCTACAATGCCCACCATTTCACCTGGATAGAGATGCAGATTCATATGCTGAATCAGGGGGTGATCTGCCCGATAACCGAACGAAACATCATTAAAATCAATCTGTCCCATCACGTTCCGTGGTTCAAGTGTGGAGGCAGTCCCGGGTTTGGGGTCAGCGACTTCCGGACGGGTACTCAGAATGTTCCAGATCCGATCCATGGATACGGTGGTCGACTGGAATGTGTTCCACTGCATGGTGATCTGGTTAATTGGCTGGAAGAACTGGCGGATGTAACTGATAAACGCATAGAGCACACCCACCTGCAATGATTCACCCAGCACGGCACGTCCTCCAAGCCAGACCATCATAACGAGCGCCGCATTGCCAAGGATATCAAACGTCCGGTTGAATATGACATTCGAACGGGCTTGTGTGATATTGGCCTTCAGGTGAAGTTGGTTCTGTTCCGTGAATCTTTTCTTCTGCTCTTCTTCCTGATGGAACGCCTGGATCAAAAACATGCCGGACAGGTTCTCTGCCGTGAATGCAATCAAACGGGAGAGACGAGTTCGGGCATTCTGATAAGCCCTGCGCAGTTGGCTCCGAAATAATACAGCAACGATGGCGATCACAGGCAGCACGATGAGAGAGTACCCTGCGAGTACCGGATCGAGCTGGAACATAAAGACGATAATCAGCACCAGCATCATGCCATCCCGGATGAGACTTAGCAGTACTTGAGTGAAGAAACTGCTGATCGTTTCCGTATCACTGGATACATTCGTCACCAGACTGCCGATATGGAAGCGATCGAAGAAAGACATCGACATTTTGGAGATATGCTTGAACAGGTCCTTACGAATGCGAGAGACGATGTTCTGACCGACATGTTGCAGCAGGTTGTTTTGTACATAGGTAAAAATAAAGCTGATTACAGCCAGCCCCAAAAAGATGGCTGCCAACTGGACAAGAAAGCCTACACTAGTCTGACCAATTGCCAGATGATCATCGATCGCGATCTTCACCAGATAAGGCTGAAGCAGATCGGCGGAAATACCCAGCAGCGAACAGAAAAAGATACCTGCAAAGGCCCATTTATGGGGGTGGGCGTAGGACATCATCGCTTTGAAGGAAGTCCGCTTATTCTGGTCTGCGCCTGCGTCGGAACCGGACCCATGGCCTGACGGTTGTGCTTGGGCTCCCGCATCTGAACGAACTTCAGCGTTACGGTCAGTCATGATGTAATCCCTCCTCCTGCAAACGATAGGTTGCAGCATATAACCCTTTTGCGGCCATCAGCCCTGCATGTGTTCCCTGTTCAGCGATTCGACCTTCATCCAGAACGATAATTTCGTCCGCATGACGGACTGCACTGATCCGGTGGGAGATAATCAGCGTTGTTTTTCCTTTACCAATCTCACGCAGGCTGCGTAGAATGCCACTTTCGGTGACGGCATCCACAGCACTCATACTGTCATCTAGAATGAGCACCTGCGCTTTTTTGATCAACCCCCTCGCCAGACTGGTACGCTGACGCTGACCGCCAGACAACGTGAGTCCACGTTCGCCCAGCAGGGTATCGAACCGATCCGGGAACCGGATAATGTTCTCGTATATCATCGCTTGTCGTGCACTGTGCTCTACGGTGTCCAGCGGAACCTCGCGGTCACTAAAAGCGATGTTGTCCCGAATGGTTGTACTGAACAGGAATCCATCCTGCGGTACGTAGGCAATACGGGATCGCAGACTTTCCAGCGACAGCTGCCGGATGTCGGTGCCGTTAATGCGGATTGTGCCTTCAGGCGGCTCATATGTACGCAGCAATAGCTTCACAAAGGTACTTTTACCAGAACCTGTTTTACCCACAATACCCACGGTTCGTCCTGCCTGGATATTCAGACTGATGTTTTTGAGCGCAGCGGATGAACTGCCGGGATAGGAGAAAGATAGATTCTCAATCGTAATGTCGTTCACGGCTTGGAGACTTGTCGCATTGGGAAGCTCGCGCACGTCAGGCACTTCCGTCAACAGATCATTTACCCGCTCAAGTGATGCTCCAGAACGCTGCATAGTATTGATCACATTACCGATTTGTTGAAGCGGTCCCATGATGATCCGCAAATATAACGTCAATGCGACAAAACTTCCGAGTGTAATGGAATTCTGCATCGTCAAAATTCCGCCGACAAGCAGGGAGACAACCAATGAAATGGCACCCAGTAGCGGTAGCAAGGCCTGAAATAGAGAGGACAGACGAACAAGCCGCAGCTGTTTGCTTTTGATTGCATCTACTGTGAACCCAAATCGTTCACGGGCGCTGTCTTCAATGGCAAATGTTTTGGTTACACGAATACCACCAAGCTGTTCCTCTGCGGATTCCGTCATCGTTGCAAGGGCATCCTGCACATCACGAGAGCGCTTGCGAATTCGCGGACCGAAAAAAACGACCAGAAAGGGAATGGCCAGCAAAGGCACAATACTGATCAGAATAAGTTTCATCGGGATTCCGCTGAGCAACATCATCACGATGCAAGATAATAATAGAAATGTTGCATTGGTCATCATGGTGACGCCGTTGGAGATGGCTTCACGTACAGAGGTAACATCATTCATGACGTAACTGAGCAGTTTCCCATTTCCTTGTTTGGAAAAATAGTACTCGCTAAGTTCGGAAAACTTGCCGAAAATGCGCTCGCGTGTCATGAATTCGAAGCGGCGTCCGAGCTTCATGATCATGAATTGTCCGGTACCGAATAACAGATTATAAGCGATGGCTATAGCCAAAAGCGAAAGACTGTACCGAATGACCGTATTCATCTGAAGTGTGTTCTGCATGAGTTGATCCGTGAAACTGCCCAGAATTCGGGGTAAGGACGCCTGACCCACATTGGAGGCAATAATCAGTAGTGCAGCGAACAGATATACGGGCCAGTTGGCAGTGACATAGCCTCGTAGTAATCCTTTCTTGGACATAAGATTTGTTCTCCTTTGTTCAGGGTGAAAGTCGGTTTGGAATCGGAGTCAAGAAAAGGGCCGACACCTGATAATAGCGCGTCGTGCCCTCTTACTTTATGCGATCCGGTTTGCAGTTTATCCGTTATTCGCCAGAATTCTCTATTCTTATTTTTGCGCTAAACGGTAAGGATGTCAACGAAGCAAGCAAGCATAATAGAAAGAAAGCAGATCGGCGCCCGTAGGGTAAGGGATATATGCAGTATTTCCATCATTTATTCACCAGATGTCGATTTTACTGAAACATTTCAGGGGGGGCTACCGTCTGTAGGATTGAAGAGGTCAAAAATTGGGTTTACTAAATATGGAGGTGCCAAGAAATGAAACATAAAAAAGGATTGGCTGCAACGCTTGCGCTCTGCGTGTCTTTGACGGCAGGAGGTGCATCGGTACTTGCATTTTCGGATGTAAAAGATGAAGGACAAAAAACGATTGTGGACTCGTTACATTCCAAGGGTGTTGTTAATGGAGTAACGGCGGATCTATTTCGTCCGGATCTCGCATTGTCCGAGCCACAGGGTGTTCAACTGATTGTGAACGCTTTTGGTCTGAAAAATGAATATGCTGCCGCTTCGGCACAAAATAAAATTAGTCCAACGACCTGGTACGCCGATGCGGTTCAGGCTGCAACACAGAATGGTTTGTCCATTCCGGTGGAGTTGAATCCACAGGCCAAAATGACGCGTGAGCAGTTTGCCATTTTGCTCCTTGAAGGGATTAACACAACCGGAGAATATCCGGTGATCATGCTGTATAATGATATTAAGGACGAAAATAAAATCGGTAAGGACGCCAAATCTGCGGTCCAGAACCTGCTGAACATGGACATCATTGAACTGGATAAGGACGGAAACTTCCGTCCAGATCAGTCGCTTACCCGTATGGAGGCTGCAAGCATGATCTTCAATGCACTTGAATTTGTAGATAAGCACGGCAATGGCGGATCGACAGAACCGACTCCAACGAATCCAGGCGAAGGCCAACAGGGGATTGTGCCTACCGTGACATCAACCAAAGTGGATGACAAGACTGTAAAAGTCAAACTGACCGCGCAAATGCCTCATCCTGGTTATGGGTTGAAGATTGAAGATGTGAAACTGGAGAAGGATGGACGTGCCATCGTGCTGTATACGATTATCCAACCTGACCCGGACATGATGTATCCAATGGTTATTACCGATGTAACCGCAGAGACAGACATACCAACAGGATACACTGCAGAAGCACAGCCTTCTGGAAAATAATCAAGCTTTGCCAGCGTGCTCCGATCTGAGATCGGAGCGCGCTTTTTTTATTTTTTCTGAAACCGACGATCGATATGAAAAAGCTTGCGTAGGGAGAGCGGCTGTCTTCCAGTCCGAATCTTGATTAGTCCGACTGAAAAGTATTGATTCTATTTATATATGTTACATTTTGTAACTCGCAAGTAATTCAAAAAGTGGAATTAAGGTAATTAATGTGATGTTAAATAACATTGAAGGTGTCGTTTATAAGATGTAAATCAATATCTATATAAGCGATAAAGCCGCTTCGTGTTAACGGAGCGGCTATTTTTCTGGCCTGATCCGGAAATTATCATTCATTCAAGATCTCCATGTCATGTGCAAATTCAACATATATGACTGGATATACCCAGTTTTTATCTACGTTTATGTGCCTTGTAGCCAAGGGTGAAAACGACATATTTACGGAGACGGGAAGAAACTCATAGAATAAAGCCAAGCCATAAGGGAGCTTGATGCAGGTGGTAAATGTGTGATAGATAATATTACATTTATGTGGTTGAATTAAATCTATCCTTTACTTTTCCTAAGCATCAAGAGAGAAAAGGTGCGCCTCACCCATTACAAGAGCAGACCGAAAGACATTAGAAGGTCAAATACATGAGGAGGAGGTCGAAACACAGTAGCGATGAAGAGGAACTTCTATTACATTCAAGATGGTAATGCGCTATGGATGCTAAGACCTTGCGACCTGTATGACTGATGTGAATCCAGAATGCGACCTACACACATGGAATAGCTCTTTCCTAAACATATGTGGGTTTTGACTTCTAAGGTCTGTTTTTCAACTTTCATTCAGATCGGACATCTCTCAAGTTCATGCGAAGCTACTCCAAACGACAACTTCAAGAGGAAAATGGGTCAAATTCCACATGTTTTATGTCTCCAAAATGACAATGACAAGCTGGACCCAAAAGCGTAAACCCCTGTTTTAACAGTACTTTCCGTGTTTTTAAGAGTGAAGATCGAAATAGCATATTTACGGATTCGGAAATGATCCATAAACTCAGTATGTAAGCGTTACCAAATTGAGAGGGAAGCAAGGGCCTCGCATGATAGAAATGTGGTCCTGGACTCATTCCTTACATTTGAACAGGAGTGTTTCGCTCTTCTTACAAAACGGACGGATTTTCATTTAGAAAAGGAGGAAACAACTGATGCAGCCAGAAGGGAAGTCCGCCTTGTCGCAAAACCTATCGGTGTACACGATTCCGAACCGCAAGAAAAATAAATTATGGAGAAGGATGATTCGAAACTGGGAGTTGTATCTGTTTATCGCGCCAGCATTTCTATACTTTCTGATTTTTCATTACGGGCCGATGTACGGCATACAAATCGCATTCAAAAACTTTATCCCGACGCTTGGTGTTACAGGAAGCCCGTGGGTTGGTTTCGATCATTTTATCCGGTTCTTTAATTCGTATTATTTCTGGGATTTGTTATGGAATACCCTCAGTATCAGCTTGTATGAGCTGGCTATAGGTTTTCCGCTGCCGATCATTCTGGCGTTAGCCTTCAATGAAGTAAAGGACTCCTTCTTCAAACGTACCGTACAGACGGTCACGTATGCACCACATTTTATTTCGGTCGTAGTCATGTCGGGTATGATCATTACCTTCTTGTCACCTTCGTCAGGCATGATTGTCAATTTGGTGGAGGCTCTTGGATTTCAGGCCCCTCAATTTCTGACGGACCCTGCGTGGTTCAAGACGGTGTACGTACTCTCAGGTGTCTGGCAGAGTGCAGGCTGGGGTACCATTATATACCTCGCAGCTCTCTCGGGTGTGGACCCTCAACTGCATGAAGCTGCCGTGGTGGATGGTGCGAGTCGGTTTAAACGGATTCTGCATATTAACATTCCAGCGATCATCCCTACGATCACCATTTTGTTAATTCTGAATATGGGCAGTATTTTGGGCGTCGGATTCGAGAAAATCTTGCTGCTGCAAAATCCGTTGAACATGGGTTCATCCGATGTCATCTCGACATTTGTCTATCGGTCCGGTCTGGTCGATGCACAGTACAGTTTCTCCACAGCTGTAGGATTGTTCAACTCGGTAGTTAATGCGATTCTGCTGATTACGGTGAACCAAATTGCACGTCGCACCAGTGAAAACAGTTTGTGGTAAAAGGAGGGGAAAACACATGTCAACCGCGGTTAAGGAAAGCAGAAGCGATAAAGTGTTCTTATGGTGCAACTACATCTATCTGACGATAGCGCTCGTCATTGTGCTTTACCCGCTGTTATACATCATTAGCGCCTCAATCAGCGATCCCAAATTTGTAAGCTCCGGTGAGATGTGGCTGCTACCCAAAGGAATTACGTTTGAAGGGTATGCTCGCGTATTTGAGAACACCAACATCTGGATTGGGTACAAAAATACGATCATCTATACCGTCGTAGGTACACTCGTCAACCTGATGGTCACTCTTCCGGCAGCCTACGCGCTCAGTCGCTCTGATTTTGTGGGACGTGGATTCTTCATGGCGATGTTTATGGTAACGATGTTTTTCAGTGGAGGGCTTGTCCCGAGCTACCTGCTGATTAAGGATCTTGGTATGGTGAACAGCATGTGGGCGCTTATTCTGCCAGGAGCTGCATCTATCTGGAATATTATCGTATGCCGTACGTTTTTCCAATCGACCATTCCCAAGGAGCTACAGGAGGCGGCCCATATCGACGGGTGTACCAACACCCGGTTGTTCATCCGGATTGTGCTTCCGCTCTCCATGCCGATCATTGCCGTGATGGCGCTCTTCTACGGAGTCGGACACTGGAACAGCTATTTCAGTGCCATGATCTATTTAAATGATTCCTCGAAGTATCCGCTGCAGCTCTTTCTTCGCCAAATCCTGGTACTTCAGGAGATGGCAGCACAGGGCGGTGGAGCTATCGATACCTCTTCAGCAACGGCGATGAATTCCAAAGCGGAAATTGCTGCGTTGGTCAAATATGCCGTCATTATTGTTTCAACCTTACCTGTGATTGCGATTTATCCATTCCTTCAGCGTTACTTTGTACAGGGTGTTATGATCGGTTCCGTCAAGGGATGATCTTAAACCATAATCCATACTAAAAAAGGGGAGTTGTCGTCATGAAAAAGCTTCGCAAGGCTTCATCCATTGTACTCTGCCTTACCCTATCCGCAGCATTGCTTGCAGCTTGTGGTTCCAATGAAGATGGAGGTTCTGCGACTTCAAATGTCGAAGGGGTCAAAAAAGAAGGATTCCCGATTGTGGACAAACCACTTACGTTAAAGGTCATGTCCCAGGATGCGGGCGTTGCCGACTGGAACACGATGCCAGTCCTGCAAGAGATGGAGAAATTGTCAGGCATCAAGCTGGAGTACCAGCTTTCGCCGATCGACAGCTTTGAAACAAAGAAGAACCTGGTATTCGCAAGCGGCGATTTACCGGATATGTTCTATGCTGCGGATCTCAAGCCAGCTGAGCAGGTTACTTATGGAACTCAAGGCATTCTGATCCCACTGGAAAAATACATTGATGAGGGCTACGCCCCCAATATTAAGAAGATTCTCGACGAAAACCCGGATGTTCGCAAATCATTTACAACGCCTGACGGACATATGTATGCACTGCCATTTATTGATACAGCTGCCGTATGGTACAGAGGCCCGATGTGGTATAACGGGGAATTCCTAAAAGCACTTAATGTTGAGGAGCCTAAGACTACAGAGGAATTATATACGTACCTGAAGCGTGTTAAGGAAGAAGACCCTAACGGCAACGGACAACAAGATGAAATTCCGCTTACTTCTGTAAAACTGGATGATCTCCGTATGTACTTCTTCGGATTCTGGGGAATGTACAACGAAGGAATCTATGCGGATAAGGACGGAAAAGTTCACTATCCTTACCAAGAAGAAGGCTACAAAGGTTATCTGACGTTCATGAACCGCTTGTGGAAAGAAGATTTGCTGGATCATGAGACCTTCTCCCAAACCGGCGATCAGAAAAAAGCAAAAGGCGAAAGCAACAAGCTTGCGCTGTTCAATGACTACCATCCATACTTCACACTCGGCGGCGAGCCTAGCACAAAACATCCGCTGATGACACCCGTGAAGAGTGAGATCGCAGACTCACCTGTATACGGTAAACACCCAGGCATATCGGCACGTGGTACCTTTGCTATTACTAGCAGCAACCCGTCTCCTGAGGCAACTATGCGTTGGATCGATTATATGTACAGCTATGATGGGGCGACCCTGTTCAATCAAGGTCCTGAAGGTCTGCTGTGGAAATTCAAAGACAAGGAAAATCTCGTAAAAGAGTGGCTGCCTGTTCCTGGTGGCGGGGATCGTGAGGAATATCGCGGTAAAATCACGCCGAACTATGGCATTTTGACACCGGGTATTAATGATCCGGATATAGCGAAAGGTCTTCGCACCGAATTTGATGAATGGCTTGACCAGCAGAATCAAGAGAAGTTGGTACCTATCGGAAAATCACCATTCCCTAACGTTTATTTAACAAATGAAGAGCAAAGCGAAGCGACCGCTTTATTATCTGATCTGGATACGTACGTCAAGCAGATGGAAGCGAAGTTTGTAACAGGCCAAGAGCCGCTTGAGAACTGGGATAAGTATATTGCGCAGATCAAAAAAATGGGCAGCGATCGTATCGTTGAACTGTATCAAGGGGCTTACGATCGCTGGAACACAGGCCAATAAGAACAAGGACTCCAGAAAGAGGTGTGAACAAGGATGCAGAAATGGTTTGAAGAGGCCAAGCTGGGAATATTCATCCACTATGGCATCTATGCTGTGGACGGGGTTTCGGAATCGTGGTCCTTCTATAATGGAAGGATCTCCTACGAAGAGTACATGAAGCAGCTGGACGGCTTTACGGCATCGAAGTTTAATGCGGAGAAGTGGGCGGACTTGATTGAGAAATCCGGAGCCCGATACGCCGTGCTGACAACGAAGCATCATGACGGTGTTGCTCTGTGGGATACGCAGTATAGTGACCTCAATGTCGTTAAACAGACACCAGCGAATCGGGATCTCGTGAGGGAATATGCGGAAGCAATTCGGGAGAAAGGCATACATCTAGGGATGTACTTTTCGCTGATTGATTGGTCGCACCCGGATTATCCTAGCGTGTTTGAAGGTGGAAAGGTACCAGAGGATCTCAGCAATGTCAATCGGCATACAAGTCCTGTAGATGGTGTTCAGGATCAGGAGAAATGGGAGAAATTCCTTGAGTTCAATAACCAACAGCTGCAAGAGATCATGACGAATTACGGAAAGGTGGATCTGCTGTGGTTCGATGGGGACTGGGAGCGGAGCGCCGAGCAGTGGAATCTGCCGGAGTTCAAGCATTACCTGCAATCTTTTAACCCGGATGTCATCATCAACTCCCGCCTTCAAGGTTATGGGGATTATAAAACGCCAGAGCAAGGCATTCCGATTACAAGACCAGAGGGACCATGGGAGTTCTGCACCACGATCAACACATCATGGGGCTATGTGCCAACAGACCATAAATACAAATCGTTAAATCAGATCATTCGGATGTTCTGTGATTGTATTTCAATGGGGGGCAATATGCTGCTGGATATCGGTCCGCGCGAGGATGGCACCATTGATAAGAGGCAGGAGGATATTCTGCTTGGGCTGGGAGAATGGATCCGAACCCATGAAGAGGCCGTCTTCGGAACGGGTGAAGGTATTATGCCTCGCTATTATCTGGGGGGAAGCACCGTATCCGAGGACAGAAAGGCATTGTATCTGTTTGTTTATGACGATCCAAAAGAGAATGTATGCATCAAGGGACTATGCAATAAGATCAAGAAGATTACTGTGCTGCATTCGGGCAAAGAACTTAACCATGAGATTCATGGGGGCGTGCCTTGGTTCAATATCCCTGGCACAACGTGGATCAAAATGACCCCGGAGGACACACATGAGCAGGTGACGGTTCTTAAGCTCGAATTCGACGAGGAACTGGAAATGTACGGCGGTTCAGGAGCCGTTGTTACTCATAACTAACATTACGGGAGGGCATGCACCTATAGATGCATGCCCTCCCTCATGAAGCGGAGAGAGAGCGATATGAACCAAAGTGGAGTACCTGAGCCGAAGATTGAGTATGCTCCCAAACATTATATATGCAAGCGTGCGCAGGAACCGCTGATACTGGACGGACGCGTAGATAAGGCATTCTGGGGTGCGGCCGATTGGACGGAGGATTTCGTTGATATCGAAGGGGATCTTCGTCCGAAACCCGGAAAACAGACTCGGGTAAAAATGCTGTGGGATGACGACTATTTCTACTTTGCTGCCGAACTTATTGAAGATCAGATATGGGCTACGTTGACCGAGCGGGATTCTGTTATTTTCTATGACAATGATTTTGAGATTTTTATCGATCCCGACGGGGATACCCATCAATATTATGAGTTCGAGATCAATGCGCTGAATACAGTATGGGACCTGTTATTGGTGAAGCCATATCGGGATGGGGGACCTCCGGTCAACGGTTGGGATATCAGCGGTCTTAAGACAGCCGTACATATCGATGGGGAGCTGAACACACCTGGCGCCGCTAACCGAAAATGGAGCGTCGAGGTCGCAATTCCCTGGACCAGCCTAAAGGAATGTGCCGAAGGTAACCGTCCGCCAGCACCGGGTGAGTTCTGGCGTGTCAACTTTTCACGGGTGGAATGGCAGACTGAGGTGCAGGATGGTGAGTACCGCAAGGTGCTGAATCCGGATACAGGCAAACCTTATCCGGAGGACAACTGGGTCTGGTCGCCCATGGGTATTATCAACATGCATTATCCGGAGCTATGGGGATATGTCGTATTTTCGGATGACGGAACGGATCAGCCCTTGGAGCTGCCAGAAGATGAACGAATTAAATGGGAGCTTCGCAGACTCTATTACCGTGAACGCAATTATTTTGAAGCCCATGGTGAATTTACACAAGATGTGAAGTTACTTATGGGTGAGGAATCATTGATTTGCCAGCCTGTAATTGAAACGACCCGTAGCCTATTCCAGATTAGTACGCCTTCCTCGGATGGCACTACCTTAATCTGTATTCGGGAAGACGGAAAGCTGTGGAAGGAGTGAGCTAGCGATGACCAGCCAAACCTTGGTGTTCTCGATGGATGCACAGTCCTTGGAGCTGATCGAGCAGAAGTTCCAGGAGAAGTTAAACTTTGCGGATACCCGTAAAGATAAGCTGTTTCATGTGTTTCAGCAGCCATTAACTGAAGAAGAGGCATGGGCTTTGAAATATGTGTATGCCTACATGCCAGTGAACGACCTGGCTGATTATGATGGGGAACTGTTCCTCAGTCATGTGCGTCGGGCACTGGACATTCGCAAGCGTGTGCCTTGGGGGGAGCGCGTACCAGATCATCTGTTTCTGCATTTTGTGCTTCCCTATCGAATCAATACAGAGAATATTGAAGATTTCCGTGGCATTATCTTTGACGAGTTGGCCGACCGGACAGCGAAGTTATCCATGGCGGATGCCATTTTGGAGACCAATTACTGGTGTCATGAAAAAGCGACTTATATTGGCAGTGATCTGCGAACGATATCGCCACTGACGATGATTCGAAATGCCCGCGGCCGCTGTGGAGAAGAATCCACGCTGGCGGTAGCCGCTCTTCGCAGCATCGGCATACCTGCTCGTCAGGTCTACACACCACGCTGGGCTCACTGTGACAGCAATCATGCTTGGGTAGAAGCCTGGGCGGACGGCCAATGGTATTACATTGGGGCATGCGAACCGGAAGCCGGATTGAATCAAGGGTGGTTCAGTCCACCAGCCCGCAGGGCCATGCTGATTAATACGAGAATATTTGCCGACTATCCGGGACCGGAGGATATAACACTCTCCGAGAAGGGATATACGGAGATCAATTTACTGGAGAACTATGCGCCAGCGCATACCATCTGCGTGAAGGTGATTAATGAGCAGGGTGCGCCCGTGTCTGAAGCGAGTGTCCGTTTTGAGGTATACAATAGTGCTGAATTTTATCCGATCGCCGAAATCAAGACGGACGAACAAGGAGAAGCTTCCTTTAAGACAGGTCATGGCGACCTAGTGATTCGTGCGGTTAGTAGTGGCAAGTGGGGTGAAATTCTATTCAAAGCTCAGGACAGCGCTCATGTTGAGCTCGTGTTGAATTCGTTAGAGCAGCCATCAGGGATCTTGGATTTTGATATGGTTCCTCCTCCGGAAGGGGAGGGAGAAGTAGTGGCTTCGTTACCAGAAGAGAAGATCCTGAATCACAACCGCCGCCTGGAGGAAGGTACGAAGGTTCGGAGTGGATATGAGGAAACATTCCTGAGTGAGGAAGATGCATTTGCATTGGCTCGTTTGGCAGGACTGCCTTCGGAGCGGGTATGGGATATTTTACAGAAAGCACGGGGCAACAGCCGCGAAATCGCAGCTTTCCTAGAGGAATGTTCCGGCGAATTTGGTGGGTGGCCACTACAGTTGCTGGAGTCGATGAACGAAAAAGACTTGATCGATACTGTTCGGCTGACACTGGACGATCATCTTATAGGTTCACTCTCGCAGCGTGGACAATGGGCAGAAGAGACGTTTGTGAAGTACATCCTGTGCCCAAGAGTCTCCTATGAAATGATGGTGCCTTATCGATCCGTATTCCAGAATGCTTATTCCGAGGAAGAAGCAGCGGCGTTCAGGGAAGATCCTTCGAAGCTTGTATGCAAACTGGAACAGAGCTATTCGTATTATGAGGATCTTCCTAACCTGAAAGGTAAGGGAAACCCTGTAGGTACTTACAGCCTGATGAAGGGAGATCCACAGTCGCTCGATATTCTGTTTGTCGCGGTGTGCCGCAGTTTGGGCATTCCGGCCCGATTGCATCCGAGCGAGCAGAAACCGCAGTATCTTAGTGACAAAGGCTGGGAGGATGCGGTGTTCAGTCTAACTTCTTCTCGAAATCAGGAGAGCTCAAGCTGGGGAATGCTGCAACTTCTCAAGGATTCAGAGGCTCGGGAGGATGCGCCGTCAGCATCCTATGCGGAGAATTTCTCGTTGGCCCGTCTGGAGGATGGTGTGTACAAAACGCTGATTTATCCATATGGCCATACCGATGTTTATAGCGGTCCATTCGAGGTCGAACCAGGAGCTTATCGCTTAACGACCGGTATCCGTCTGAAAGATGGAACGGTAAGAGTCCGCTTCATCTACTGCACCGTTCGCGCCGGAGACACCACAGAGGTAGCACTGACTTATCGCGAGACGGTGGTAGACATCCCTGTGCTGGGCAAACTGGCAACCGGCAATGAGTTGACTCGTCTGGATGGTTCAGAGGTGGTACTGAAGGATCTTTTGGGAGCTGAGGGGGCCATTGCTGCTTGGATTGAACCAGAACGGGAACCGACCAAACATCTGATTCGTGAGCTGTGTGAGCTGGCTGAGCCGTTGGATAAACTGGGCGTGCCGATCGTGCTGGTGATCGGAGATACAGAATGGAGCGCCTCCTTTGACTCTGGGGCTTATCCGAAGCTGCCGATACGTACGATTTTTGTACGGGATTCCAGCTATGCGTCCTTGTCCGGTTTCATCTCGAAACCTGCCGCTCACGAAGCGGGCTATCCGCATCTGTTCGTGCTGGATAATCAGGATCAAATCCGATACTCGGCCTCTGGGTACAAGATCGGTACAGGCAAGGAAGCTCTGCAGATTGCTGCTGCGATATTTCAATCATTGAATGGATCGGAGTGAAGAGGATGACGAAATATATTGCTGCTGGTTATGTCGTCGATTCTGTTCTTCCCGACATGACGGATGAGGATCTGTTGAAGTTGACCCATCTGAATGTAGCCTTTGGACATGTCAAGAATGATGAAATCACCACCGAGCATTTAAAAAACGGAGAGGTTATCCGTAATATTAAGTGGAAGCATCCGAATCTAACGGTGCTGCTGTCCGTTGGCGGATGGAGCGCTGGTGGTTTCTCTGAAGCCGCCTCAACCCAAGCGGGGAGGGACAGCATGGCCGCATCAGCGGTTAGGGTGCTGGAGGAGTACCCTTTTGACGGGATCGATTTGGACTGGGAGTATCCTTCTTACGGTGAAGCCGGTATCGCATCCAGTCGTGATGACAAAAGGAATTTCACCTTACTTCTCAAGACGATCCGGGAAACACTGGATGCCAAGGGCTCCGAGGATGGCCGTCATTATCTGCTCACCATTGCGGCAGGGGCTGATCAATACTACGTCGACGGTACAGAGATGGCTGAGGTGCAGCAGTACCTGGACTTTGTGCAGTTGATGACCTATGATATGCGCGGCGGTTTTCAGGTTCTGACCGGACATCATACGAATCTGTATACGCCAACCGGAGATCTGTTCCGAATTAGTACTGATGCTTCCGTGAACCTGTTCATCCGTGCCGGCGTTCCGAAGGAGAAGATCGTTATCGGCGCTGCGTTCTACTCACGGATCTGGACTGAGGTTCCTAACCGAAACCACGGTCTTCACCAAATGGCTGGTAGCACAGGTGGCTATGGTCCGGCATTTGCCGAACTGGAAGCGAAGTACATCAACAAGAATGGTTACGTCCGTTATTGGGATGAGGAAGCCTGTGCACCGTTTCTCTTTAATGGGTCGAGCCTAATATCTTATGATGATGAAGAATCGATTCAGTGCAAATGCGATTACGTGAAGGATCAGGGCCTGGCCGGCATTATGTTCTGGGAATACGGCTGTGATCCGACCCATCGTCTGCTGGGTGCAATACATCAAGGGCTTCAAGATGTTCCGGTAGGGAAATAGAAGAAGAGAGTTGGTTGCAAGGATCGGCTTGCCTATATGAGTCAAAAACATACAAAAACCTCCCCGAACCAAAAGGTTGGGGGAGGTTTCTATTTATTTTACGAATCCATCCATTATCCAAGACATTCTTCGTCGTCATCTTCGGGGGAATCGGAGGAGTCATTGGGACGGTGCATTTTGCGGTACTGCCCTGGGGTATAACCCGTCTCTTTCTTGAATTTACGGATGAAGTTCGGTGTGTCCAGATAACCGACGCGAGTGATAATATCTTTTAACGGGTCGGTCGTATGCAGCAGCAGTCGGATAACCTCATCCATCCGTTTCTGCCAGATATATTGGGTAAAATTCATGCCGATCTTCTCTTTGAAGGAACGGCTGAAATACGATGAAGAGATCGTGAATTTTGATGAGATCGTACCCAGGCTAAGGTCATAATCGGAGTAATTGGCATCAATATAAGCGACAATTTCATCCATCAGGGAGCTTTCTTCCGTCTCGCTCTTCGCCTCGACATGAGCACAGATCTCGGCAGCAAGTCCTGTCAGTTTTTTCTCCAAATCCTCTAACGAGTCGTAGGAAGTGATCCTTGGAAGTTGATTAACCACGTGATGAATGCCAAGTTCCGAGGCCGTTTTGAGCATCGTATTCAGAATATCGAAGCAGATGCAGCGCAGCAATGGTACAGACGGCATTTCGGATTTCAGCGTATTCAACGCAGTTGATACCATCTGTACCGCCACATCGTAACTGCCCTGTTTCAAGCTCTGAACTAGTTTCAGCAGCACATCCTTAGGTACCCAGAAGGAAGAAACCTGTTCACTAGAGCCGGAAAGGGCGTTGAAGAAGGTACTGCTGCCCTGTCCGTGCAGCATGGATGCTTCCAGCGCAGTTGATGCCTCGATATAGGATTGGTTCAGCTGCAATGGAGAACTATAGCTGTTACCGATCCCGATCGCGGGAGAAACTCCGACGTGCTCTGCCACCATCGATTGTAGTGATTCAACAATAGACTCCATACGAGCATTCAAGCTGGATTCATGCCCGACTTCGGCATCAAATCCGACGATGAGGGCCACTTGGTCTGGCTGTGGAAGCTCCACGCCGTAAGCAAAAGCAGACAACTCGGGCAGTTCCATATCGTTGATCAGCTGCATAACAGTACGCTGTTCGGGATAATCTCCGCGGGGAAGATCGTGCATTTCCAATCCCAAGGTCATAACAAAATAATGGGATCGGTTAAAGCGTATGCCGAGATTATCCGTAAACTCAGAAGGGAGCTCTCCGGTATGACCATGCTTCAGTAGCATAAGCAGAATATGATTACGAGCGTAGGGCTCCTGAAGGTCCACACGCTGGCTGTAATCATGCAGCGTTTTCTTGATCCATTCCAACTCGTTGCTGGTTGTGGAAGGTTCAGGATTATTTTTTAAACGAATGAACTCCATCAAGTCTGATATCGGATGGTATTGTCTTCGGGCCAACAAAATGGCGAGGAAGGTGCCCATCACCACCATGAAGGAGAAAACAAGAACAACAAAGGTACGAATATGGACAATTCGGCTAAAAAATTGATTGCTTGGCATAGCGGTTACATAAGTCCAGCCCGCGTCTGATTTGACGGATACAACCGAATGCGGTTCTTGATTTAAGGAGAGGCTGTGTGTTCCCGGCTCAAGTTCAAACAGAGCTTTGACTTCCTGTTCGGTAATGGTCTCCCCCTTATAATTGGCGGCCAACACCTGCCCATAATTATCAAAAATATAAGTCATACCATGGTAGTCGCTGAGAATGGAATCAATCAATCCCGTCAGATTGGACTCGTGAATCAGGTACATGACAGTCCCGTGGGCGGGCGTATTGTTAGGTGCAATCGGTACAAGGTAGGCCAGCATGGAATTGGGTACTTTGGTTCCTTGAACGACTTGTTCGGCTGGTCGTATCGTGGGGAACTGAACGTTATTCAAATCCCGGATCATGTCCGTTTTGTTCCATGTATTAAATTTGTAGCGGCCCGTGAATACATCCAGGTTCTCAGAGCCCTGAGACGAGTAGATGCTATCATCTCCGCGGAAGAACAGGAATAGCTCATCGATAATGGAACTGGTGGCTTTGTATTTGACCAAGGCAGCAATTGATTCCCGGCTATAGTAGGGATGGTGAGTCCAATAACGGGTTAGCTGCTCATCATAGGCGATACGAAATGCGATGTCCTGTAATTCCTTCATGCGGTCATCAATGACCGTTTTTGCTTGGGTCAACTGATTGACATTGGTCTGTTCAATCTCTGAACGGAGCGTGTCCACAGCATTGTGATAAATAATAATAGTTAAAATAACAAGAGGTATAAGGAAAATGGAGATATAGGATAGTGTGTACTTAAGAAGAAGCTTGGACTTGAAGTGATTCCATTTCATATCTGCAACCTCCCGTTTTTCTTTAGAGCTGCAGCGATAGCGCTCTCATAAAGACAGTGAAGTATTACCATGATGCCGAGCTACTGGGTGTTCCTACTAAAAATATTAGGAGAACTTCTCTAATAAATCAATGAATCTTTTCTAAGTTTCAGAGCAAACAGGAAGAAAGTCACATGAAAGAAGAGGAACTCGGTGAGAATAACAGGTGTAAAGCTATGGAAGGGCTTTTTTTATGAGAGGTTCATTTGCTTCTGTACATGAGGAATTATATCGATCCAAGGATCAGCAAACCTTGATTTTTCGGACATGGAGTAGCATGATATAGACATTCATCCCAACATGAATCATTGAGGGCGAATTGTTGAGCAACGCCTATTTGAATTAGTTTAAAGCCAATTTTCTAATAAATGCGGGTTTAACGATAGCAATTATTTTACCCGGCAGTTCACAAAGGCGTATGGCATGTCTCCCAAAACGTACAGGCAATCTCTATAATAATCCGCTGTGGTGTGATGAACGAAAGAAGGAGGGGTGAGTGTGAGAGAAACCTGTGTTCCAACTGGCGTAGCTCTAAAAGATACCGGCTTTGGATATACGCTGTCCTTGGTAAACGGTAAATATAAAATGGTTATTCTGTATTGGCTGTCTGAAAACAAGGTGATGCGACATAATGAATTGAAGCGAAGCATTGGTACCATTTCCCACAAAACATTGAGCGTCATGCTTAAGGAGCTGGAGGAACATGATCTGATTTTACGCAAAGAATATCCCCAAATTCCACCCAAAGTTGAATATTCATTGTCGGAACGAGGACAATCAATAATGCCACTGTTAGATATGATGTGTGATTGGGGAGAAGCCAATATGGTGTCTGCCCCGGGGTTAATGCAAGGCTAACGATCAGGTTGTGAGATTAAAAAATCAAAAAAGCAGTATCTTCCTGAATCGGAGATACTGCTTTTTTGATCTGCTTGGAGTGAGTATTATAGGTTATCCATGAAACGTAAATAGTTTTGTGCGCTTTGTTCCAATTCATTTGCCGCAGGCTCGTGTTCTGCCCCATAGAAGGCAAAGAATGGTCGATAATCCGCATCGCAGTAAAGGAAGGTCGTCTCAAAAGGAGATAATAGTTGTCCAAGGGTATAGCGATATTTGCCCTCTTCCGTGTAATCTGCCTCTTTGATTCCGGCAGATACGGCCAAGGCGACTTTGCGTTGCTGCAATTTGTCGCCCTTGGAGCCATAAGCCCAGCCATACGTGAAAACTTCATCCAGCCATTGTTTAAGGAGAGGTGGGCTGCTGAACCAATAGAACGGAAATTGCAGCACAAGATGGTCATGACTTTCAATGAGCTGCTGTTCTTGCTGCACATCAATATGTCCATCGGGGTAAACTTTATATAGTTCATGTACCGTATATTTTTCCGGATATTGTTGGAGTTCTTCTATCCATCGTTTGTTAATGACCGACGTTTCCAGGTTGGGATGTGCTACGATGACGAGTGTTTTCAAAATGAATTCTTCCTCCCTAAGCTATAATGTTTCTTGAGTATAAAGGGAGTATTGCCGAGATGTAAGTACGCACTTTTAGTACATGTACTTACCTCAAGGTAAGCACCCTTCCTGAAGAACATCTTGGCGAGATTGGGTGAAAGAAATGAATATAGCCGTCAGTTTCTCAACTGACGGCTGTTTTAATGCTTTGTTTTATGATGACAATGTCTATTCGTTGATCTATTCCTCTTGCACATTATAGAGTACACGCGCAAGTAGGTTCTGGCCGTAATTGCCGAAATTTTTACCAAAGATCGTCAATCCCCGTTTGTTCACTGGTCCGTCCGTTACAGCGATTCGAAAGTGGATATCGCTTTTGTAATTCAGGCCAATCTGGTCCAGAGTAACATCGGAGATGCGGCATCCATCAATATAGCTGCCCTCTTGGGTGATGCGGATCAGCTTCAGCATCCCGTATTGATTCAGATGCGGTGGCCACCAGTCTGGATTGAACGTACCCCGGGTATTGCCAAAATCTCCTGGACTCGTCCAACAGCCAATCTCGATGCCGTTGACGTAGAAATAAATATCCGAAGGGTAGTTATCGCAAAAACCTGGTGCTTCTGAACCCAATTCCATGGACAACTGGATTTCGCTGAACGTCTGGTTAGGCTTAAGGTAGTTGGGAATGCGATATTCCAGATAACCTTCGGCCAGCCAAATCATCTCCGCATCAATACGGAGCGGATCAGCAAAGTAACGCGGATCATCGAACTCACCGACGATGCTGTCTCGGGTGGCGAGACCACATGTAGGAGCTGCCTGATAATCGCTATAATGACCTACCTGAATTTCAACCTCGTATCGGTTAAAAATCTCCTGTGAACGCAGGTCTACCATTAGTTTTTCCTCATTGAGATAACAAATCTTCTGAATTCCATGTTTGCCAACCGCAGTATTGATCTCAATCAGGCCGCTTTCTTCCAATTTCTTAATATGCATTGTAATGGCGCCATTGCTGAGCCCCAGTTTGGTTGCGAGATCATTGAGGTTAAGACTCTGGTTCTTGGCAAGCAACTCAATAATCTGGATTCGGATTTCCGAACTGAGTGCCTTGAAAATATTAACGCCAGACATCAGATCTTTAATATAAATCATAGGTGGTTTTCCTTTCCACGTTCTGAACAAAGCCCTTCTGATCCAGGCTTCTGCACATTTATATGGTTTGTTTTAGATAATTATAAATGATTACCGGATGGAAGGGAAGGGCGAGAAAAGAAAGCCGAATCCCTTGTATACATAGCATAAATGAGCGTATTATTCATAAAATGTTGAATATTTACTTTAAAAAATAACTTAAATCATTTCATATATATTTGAAATATACCATTGAAATGTAATGTAACCGCTTTTATAATCCTAGTATACCTAAATTGATTTAATACTTCATCAACCAAATTAACTATTTGATCAGGAGAGGTGGAATTCGGTTTGGAAAAGTTCAAAGGAATGACAGGATTCAGGAAGAAAGGTTGGGCATTACCTGCACTGCTTGTACTTGTTTTGCTATTGGCGGGCCAGTCCAGGGCATTCGCGGCATTTTGGAATCTGACCGGCGATATTGCCGTCCACGATCCATCCATCATCAAAGAAGGCAGCTCATGGTATACCTTTTCAACCGGTGCTGGCATTCAGGTACTGAAATCGGATAACGGGTCCTCATGGTACCGCGTTCCGCAGATTTTTCTGAGCAAGCCATCCTGGTGGGCCTCTGCCGTTCCGGGACAGAGTGGTCTGGATGTATGGGCACCTGACGTTGAGCAGTATAACGGAAAAGTGTGGCTTTATTACTCTATCTCTACCTTTGGCTCCAACAGATCGGCGATCGGGCTTGCGTCTGCAACCAGCATTGGAGCAGGCCAGTGGAAGGATGAGGGGTTAGTGCTTCAAACCACAACCGCCAACGATTATAACGCTATTGATCCGAATCTGGTCATCGATGCTTCAGGCAACCCGTGGCTTGCTTTCGGTTCTTTCTGGAGCGGCTTAAAGATTGTGAAGCTCGACAAAACCACGATGAAACCGACCGGAAGCATATCCTCCATAGCGGCGCGTCCGAATAATGGCGGGGCCATCGAAGCACCGAGTATTGTGTACCGTAACGGTTATTATTATTTGTTTGCCTCGATTGATTCCTGCTGCCAGGGCGTGAATAGCACGTACAAAATGGTCTATGGACGTTCAACGAGTATTACAGGTCCGTATGTGGACAAAAACGGTGTGAACATGTTGAATGGCGGTGGAACCCTGTTGGATTCGGGGAATGTCAAGTGGAAGGGACCGGGCGGTCAGGATGTGTATAACGGTAATGTGATTGCGCGCCATGCCTATGATGCTGAGGATAATGGCAATCCGAAATTGCTAATTAACGACTTGCTGTGGGATTCCAGCGGATGGCCAACATACTGATTTTGTTTTAAATAAATATGAAATGTTTTAATAAAGTATTGACTAAAGTGATCTGGATTTGATAAATTTAACAACAGAAATCTTATTTCATCTACTTGAATACGGTTACAAATCCAGATCAGGAGGGGTTCAGATGGTAAAGAAAAAGAGTTTGGTCACACTTGTGCTTCTAATGCTTGTAAGCGCAATCGTGTTTGCAGGCTGCGGTGGCAGCAGTGGTTCAAGCGGAGACAAGGAATTAACATTCATGTTCCGGGGCGGCACGGATGAACAGAAGGCATATCAAGCCGTTGTTAAGAAATTTGAAGAAGAGCATCCAGGTGTCAAAGTCAAAATTATCGTAACAGCTGCGGATCAATACGCAACCAAATTGAGAGCTGCCATTACAGGCAACAGCTTGCCGGACGTATTCTATTTTAACCCTGGCGATATAAAAGCCTATGTGAACAGCAATGTGTTGATGAATCTGACACCTTACGTTGAAAATAATGCGGATGTAGATCTGGATAACATCTGGAAATATGGTGTGGATCTGTATCGCTATGATGGCAAAATGGCAGGTCAGGGCGATCTCTACGGCATGCCGAAAGATCTGGGTCCGTTTGCACTTGGTTATAACAAGACATTATTTGAAAAAGAAGGCATCCCATTCCCTGACAAGGACAAGCCATATACATGGGATGAGTTCATTAAGGTCAACCAGCAAGCGACCAAGGATACGAATGGAGACGGCAAACCGGACGTATTTGGTACAGGCTTTAACGTACAGTGGGCCTTGCAAGCTTTTGTATGGAGCAATGGCGCCGACTGGCTGGATGAAACGAAAACAAAAGTGACCATTGATGATCCGAAATTCGCGGAGGCACTGCAATTCTTTGCGGACATGCAAAACAAATACAAAATCACGCCTTCCATTGAGGAAGCGCAAACATTGGATACGTACCAACGCTGGATGAAAGGGGAAATGGCCTTCTTCCCTGTAGGTCCTTGGGATATGAGTACATTCGAGAAACTGCCTTTCGAGTATGACCTGATTCCTTTCCCTGCGGGCTCTACTGGAAAATCCGCTACGTGGATCGGTTCACTCGGTATCGGTGTATCGGCCAAAACGAAATATCCGGAAGAGGCCGCAGCATTGGTGAATTACCTCACAGCTTCCAAAGAAGGCATGCAGCAGTTGGTAGATGCCAAAGTACAAATTCCGAATCTGCTCGATATGGCTGGCGAATGGGCCAAAGATACATCAACGAAACCAGCCAACAAACAGGAATTCATTGATATCGTAGAAGATTATGGCCGTTCTCTTCCAGGTAACTACACTTACAATGCGGAATGGTATGACCTGTTCTTCACCGACATTCAGCCGGTATTGGATGGCAAAATTACAGCCGCAGAATATGTGAAGCAGCAGCAGCCGAAAATGCAGAAGCTGTTGGACAAAGCGGTAGAGCAAGAGAAGAAATCTCAGAAATAAGCATGTTGCAAAATGCTGAAATAATGTGGCTGGAAAGATTGAAGAGTAGGTTCTATAGAGAAGCAGCTTATGCTAAATGGATAGAGTAGTTAATTCCGTTTTCAAAAAAGGCGGTGCCAGCAGCCTGCTATCACGCTGCTGGCATCATTTTGGATTCCATACGGGCATGTTGCATGAATTGATCAAACAAGCAGGCATCCATCGATTCATGCAACATGCTGATATTAGAAACAGGGGTGAGCGCAGTGATTACAAAATCTAGTTTGTATCGCAAAGAGAGGCTGTACGGATATTTGTTTATTTTGCCTCCGGTTCTTGGTTTGCTGATTTTTGTCCTGTTCCCTTTCCTATATTCCTTGTACGGTTCGTTTACGGATTGGGATGGCTTGGGACAGATGAACTTTATCGGTTTAGCCAATTTTAAGGATTTGCTCACGGATGATCTGTTTTACAAAGCGATGTTCAACACCTTTTATCTGATGCTGGGTATCCCCATTGGTTTGTTGCTCGCATTGCTGCTGGCGATGGGTCTGAATCGTAAAATCCCCGGCACAACGACGTTCCGTGTAATCTATTATATTCCGGTCATTTCTTCCCTCGCAGCGGTGTCCATCATGTGGAACTGGGCGTACAACGGGGATTACGGATTAGTGAACCAATTCCTTGATCTATTCGGTATTGAAGGCCCTAACTGGCTCGCAAACAAAGATACAGTTAAACCGGCCCTGATTATTATGACGGTGTGGAAAGGTCTAGGTTATACGATGTTATTGTATCTGGCTGCACTGCAAAGTGTATCACGTACATATTACGAAGCGGCTGAGTTGGATGGAGCAAACGGGTTCCAGATCTTCCGCAACATCACCTGGCCAATGGTGAAGCCGGTTACCTTTTTCCTCGTTGTTACAAACATTATTGGTGGTTCCCAAATCTTCACCGAAATGAACATTATGACCCCTACGGGTGGTCCTGAATATTCATCCGCATCCATTGTCTTCTACATCTGGCAGAAAGCATTCAGCAACCTGCAAATGGGTTATGCCTCTGCGATGGCCATGATTCTTGGTATTTTCATTTTTGTCATTACCTTGGTGCAATTCAAAATGAACGAAAAATCAGCCTATGATGGGGATTAATGGTCTAGGAAAGGAGTGAACCGGAGATGTCTTACAGTCAAAAGAGGAAATTAACAAACTCTATCATTTTTATCGTTTTGGCGCTTGGTGCTATTGCGATGATTGCACCACTGATCTGGATGTTGTCCACTTCCGTGAAGGAGAAGCAGGATGTGTTCGCGCTTCCGCCCGTGTGGATACCTGAAGTGTTCCAATTCGGAAAGTATAAGGAAATTTGGGAAGCAGGTCCGTTACTCAGCGGGGTCAAAAACAGCTTGATCGTGGCGGTCAGTGTTACCGTTGTCGGGACGTTTACGTCAAGTATCGCTGCCTTTGCTTTTGCCAAATTGAGATTTCCGCATAAAAACAAACTGTTTCTAGCTTTGCTCGCATCGATGATGATTCCGTATCCGACAGTCATGATTCCGCAATTCATCATGTTCTCGAAGCTGGGCTGGGTGGACACACTGCTGCCACTTATTGTTCCAGGATTATTTGGTAACGTCGTCATGATCTTCTTCCTTCGTCAATACCTGCTTAGTGTGCCTGATGCCATTATTGAAGCAGCGAAAATTGATGGCAGCTCCTATTTCCGACTGTACTCGAGCATTACGTTTCCGCTCATTAAACCGGCGATTGCAGCTCAGCTGATTCTCTGGTTCATGGGCATCTGGAACGATTATCTAGCACCAATTATTTATCTGAATTCACCTGAAAAACAGACCTTGCAGCTCGTTATAGCAAACTTCAATGCCACGTATGCGATCCAGACGGATTACCCGCTGATTATGGCAGCGTCCATTGTTGCGCTGTTGCCGGTATTGATCATCTTCCTGATCTTCCAGAAACAGATTATTGAATCGGTAGCAATCTCTGGAGTGAAAGGATGAATCTGCGGAGAACATTCCGCTGGTGGACGAATTCAGGAAAAGGAGTTGTTGCTTCGATGTTGCTGCTGTTGTTGGTTGGGGCTACAGGCTGTTCTGGAGAAGGAGCAGGGGAAGCGGTGTCCCCGCCGGTCTTTCCTGGGGCCCCCCAAGATACTCAATTGTATAACACCTCCATTCTGGACGACGAATCCCGTTGGACGGTAAACAATGCGCATGATCCGACCATTATCAAAACAGATCAGGGATATTACGTTTATTCCACAGACGTTCGTGTCGCAGGGGAAGCGAAACCAGGCGTCATGGTACGAAAATCGGATGATCTGATCAACTGGTCATGGGTAGGTCAAGCATTGCCGGGCATTCCGAAGGAAGCGCTCGATTGGACAGGGGCGGTAAATCTATGGGCACCGGATGTGATTCAGGCTGGCGACACCTACCGGATGTATTATTCGGCTTCAACCTTTGGCAGTACACGTTCGGCTATTGGTTTGCAGACATCCACGTCCCCGGAAGGCCCATGGACAGATGAAGGGTTGGTTGTTCAAACATCCGAGAATGAAAAGGATAAGTTGAATGCCATTGATGCCAATCCGGTATTGGATGCCGAAGGCAATTCATGGATGGTCTACGGTTCCTTTTTCGATGGGATATACATTGCACCTCTCGATCCGGAAACCGGAAAGTTCAAGGAAGAGGGGTATGGTACCCGCATTGCCGCCCGTGATCGTGCTACGGAAGAAGGAGCGGTGGAGGGTCCATATATTGTGTATAACCCGGAGTTCAAAAAGTATTATCTATTCGTCTCCTATGATTCCTTATTCGAAGATTATAACGTGCGTGTAGCCCGCGCTGATTCCATTACAGGCCCCTACACGGATGTAAATGGCATGAACATGCTGGATACGGAGCATCTGCCTCAATATGAAGTGGGAACCAAAATTCTGGGTGGATACCGCTTCACCGAAGGTGAGGGCTGGGTCGCACCTGGACATAACTCCGTCCTTAAGGATGGCGACGATTATTATATCGTGCATCATGCGAGAGGTGAGACGGATAAAAACTGGCCGTATCTGCATGTACGTAAAATGCTGTGGACAAAGGACGGCTGGCCTGTGGTGTCACCGGAACGTTATGCAGGTGAGTATGCACAGGACATTCCGAAGTCGATGATCGCCGGGGAGTGGGAAGGCTTGGCTGTTGACCCGTCGGTGGACGGACAGGTGCAGGCAGTGCCTTACACCTTGCAAGCCAACGGCAAATTGAAAAGCGAAAACGGTTCAGGCAAATGGACGTTTGACGGCAATCAAACACTGACGCTGGAGTGGAAAGAAAGCCCGTGGGGCGGAGCTTCCACAGAAGAGCTGAAGCTGCTCCCGTCCTGGGACTGGGAGCGAAGCCAGCCAGCGCTCGTGGTCACTGGCCTGAACGACCGCGGCATTGCCGTCTGGGGCAAGCAGATTAGCGCCGTGGAGAAATAGAGAGCCGCAGATATGGCTCGAAGTTTGGAATTGGAGCTGGCCCGAGAAAAAAGGCCAGCCATGCATTTAGTGGGGAGAGTCGCCCGAGCGAAGCGCGACCCCATAGATACAGAGCCACACCGATGGCTCGGAGTTAGATTTGATTCCAGCGAGCGCGGTTAGAGCGAAGCTGTTGCTTTTAAGGTGCACAAGCAGCGTAGGGGGAGGAAGGAGCCGAAGGAGCGTCTTTGGCATCCGATTTCAACCGCCAAGAGCGGTGGGAAAAAGAAATCGGAGGACAAGAGAGCGACAAGGCCCTGCCACCCCCGGAGTGTCCGCGGTGCACCAAGAGCTGGCCAAGAAAATACGGCCAGCCATGCATTTAGTGGGGAGAGTCGCCTGAGCGAAGCGGGCGACCCCATAGATACAGAGCCACACTGATGGCTCGGAGTTTGGATTTGGTTCAGCGAGCGCGGTTAGAGCGAAGCTGTTGCTTATGAGGTACACCAGCAGCAAAGGGAGGAAGGAGCCGAAGGAGCGTCTTTGGCATCCGATTTCAACCGCCAAGAGCGGTGGGAAAAAGAAATCGGAGGACAAGAGAGCGACAAGGCCCTGCCACCCCCGGAGCGTTCGCGGTGCACCACCAAAATAGTCTTTGCACTGTACCCATCAGCTTTTTCAAATCTTCTCTCCGAGCCATACACACACATTTGAAAGGGGAGCATTCCCATGACTGATTCCATTACATTTACCAATCCCATCCTGGAGCAGCGAGCTGATCCGTGGGTGTACCGTCACACAGACGGGTACTATTATTTCTCAGCTTCGGTGCCAGCCTTTGACCGGATTGAGATTCGGCGTGCACAAACCCTGGAAGAGTTGAGAGATGCCGAGCCGGTAACGGCGTGGCACAAACATGATACAGGACCGATGAGTGCCAACATTTGGGCACCTGAAATTCATTTTATCGATGGAAAATGGTACATACATTACGCTGCAGCCCATACCAGCGAAACCAATGAGGGCCTTTTCGACCACCGCATGTATGTGCTGGAAAATGACTCGGCCAACCCGCTCGAAGGCGCGTGGGTAGAGAAGGGACAGATTCGGACGCGTTGGGAGACGTTTTCCTTGGATGCAACGACGTTTGAACACAAAGGTACCCGTTATTTGGTATGGGCGCAAAAGGCCCCGGACATTCCGGGTAACTCTAACCTGTACATTGCCGAAATGGAAAATCCGTGGACTCTCCGTGGTGAGCAGGTCATGATTTCTACACCGGAGTATGATTGGGAGATTATCGGCTTCAAGGTAAACGAAGGGGCAGCAGTGTTGCATCGCAATGGGCGGATCTTCATTGGCTACTCAGCGAGTGCGACCGACTATAATTATTGTATGGGTTTGCTCACCGCGGATGAAGATGCCGACTTGCTTGATCCAGCGAGCTGGATGAAATCGCCTAAGCCGGTATTCCAAACGTGTGAAGCGAATGGTCAATATGGTCCGGGTCACAACAGCTTTACGGTATCACCGGACGGCAAAACGGATATTCTGATCTATCACGCACGAAACTACAAGGACATCGAGGGAGATCCTCTCTATGATCCAAACCGTCACGCCCGCGCGCAGGTTATTCGCTGGAACGAAGATGGCACACCTGACTTTGGAGTCCCTGTTCCAGATGGGAAGGCTGCGGCTGAAGCTAAATAATAATACTGTTAAAGTTTTAATATAGTAAGCCCTTAGTCAGCGAGCCATGCTGATTAGGGGCTTTTACTTATGTACACATTGAGAAGGGAGACTTGAAGACATAAAGACGGATACGAGGGTCTGCATATTAGCAACCATCCCGTGACCAATGCGTATGAGGAGTATACAATTCACTATACACATAATATTAGGAGGCCATATATGGATTCACGCGAGACATTGGACCGGGAGCTGGAACAGATTTTAAAATGGGAAAAAGGGCAGAAGGACTTGTTTATTTGGGACAAAATTGGTCGTTTGCCGTTTGCCATGTTGGATAAAGTTATGCCCAAAGCGCTGAAACAGAAGATTGGAGACTCGCTGAACGAAGTTGGTCAGTATGTGCAGAATGGCGGGAAATTTCTCGTCCAGAAAAAGAAGGTAGCGGAGCTGCTCCAAGAGGAAGCGATCAAATCCGGTTATTCCATGAAGGCCGATACCTCTTACGATGAACAGGATGGAGAGGCGAAGAATACGACGAAAATCCACAGTGTGGAAGGTTTACCGCTAGAAGTATTGGATCGCACTGCTGATAACATTACGGACAGTCGAACGAGGTTTGCTGCTGCACAAGGGGCCGCAACAGGTATCGGCGGCATTGTAACGATTGCGGCGGATATTCCGATGGTGATGGGGCTTTCCCTGAAGGTGCTGCAGGAGATGGCGTTATGCTACGGATATGATCCCGACGAACCCCAAGAGCGCATATTTATCGTCAAATGTCTGCAATTCTCCTCTGCTGATATTGTGGGCAAAAAAGCAATAATGGATGAACTCGCCGATTACGGTAATCCGGACAAGCAGGTTGAGGTTATCTCTCAAATGCAGGGCTGGCGGGAGGTTTTTAATTCCTACAGTGAATCGTTTGGTTGGAAAAAGCTGTTTCAGCTTATTCCGATTGCCGGCATGGTATTCGGTTCGGTAAGCAACAAAAATACGATTCGTGATGTTGCGGAAGCCGGAAAAATGCTGTACAAAAAACGGCTCATTCTTCAGCGTTTGAAATAATGTTACAGAAAACTTAACTGGAAGAGATGCATTTACGTGTTAAACAAACAAGGTTTCTATGATCTTTTAAACCGCAACAACATAGTTTACGAGAGCTTTGAACATCCAGCAGTATACACTATGGAGGAAATATTCTCTCATAATGTTCCACTTACAGAACATATCGTTAAAAGTCTATTTCTACACAAAGCGGCGACCTTTTCCCGATGGAATTTCGGGAAAAGGTCGCCGCTTTTATCTTTTTTTATTGCTTACTTGAGGAGTTGTGACTAAACCAGTTTGAGGCGAAAACCCCTTTTCAAGTGGCTGAATGTCTATATTCCTTATTCTTCGCTACCGTTCTCTTCAGCCCAGCGGTTCAGCAACTTATCCGATGGAAGCAGGAAGGTGAAGATACCGATCAGTGGCAGGAAGCTGCACATCTGCATAACTGGAGATACGCCGAACACGTCGATCCAGTTCCCCAGCACGAGTGCTCCCAGACCGCCCATACCAAATGCCAGACCCGTAATCAGACCGGAGACGGTTCCGATTTTGCCTGGAATCAGCATTTGCGCATACACAACGGTCACCGAGAAACTGGACAACATGATGAACCCAATAATACTCAGCAACACGGCTGTCCAGAACAAATTGGCGTAAGGCAGCAGAAGCGCCAGTGGAGCGGCCCCGGCCATCGACAGGAAGATCATGTTACGTTTACCGAAGCGATCCGCCAGTGGACCACCAAAGAACGTACCAAGAGCCCCAGCCGCCAGGAACAGGAAGATATAGATCTGTGCGTCCTCTATGGACAAGTTAAATGTATCCTTCAGGTTAAACGCATAGAAGCTGCCGATCGAAGCGACATACCACGAACGGACAAAAACGAGCAGAATCAAAATGGTTATGGCAGCAGCAATCTTTTTACGTAATGCCGGATTGGGTGCACGACGGGCTGCTGCCTGTCTACGCAAATACCCTCCTGATTGCAGCATGCGTCCATACCAGCGAGCGACATAGATTTGAACTGCGATCCCCGCAGCAGCAATGCCCGTGAATCCGATGGCACCGAACAATCCAAACGGGATGAAAACCCATCTGGTGAGCAATGGAGCCAGAGACTGACCCGCGTTACCACCCACCTGGAAGATCGACTGAGCCAGACCCCGACGAGGCCCTGCGGCCATATGGGATACTCGTGAACCTTCTGGATGGAACGCCGCCGAACCGAGACCGACAAAGATGACGGAGATCAGGACAGCCATATAACTGTCGGCGAAGGCAAGCAATAGCATACCTGTGAACGTAAAGCCCATGCCGATGGGCAGAATGGAAGGTGTCGGTTTTTTATCAGCAAACCAGCCTACAACAGGCTGCATAATGGAAGCAGTAAAGTTAATAGCAAACGAAATCCACCCAATCTGCGTATATGTGAGATGCATGGAGTCTTTCAGAATTGGAAAAATAGCTGGAATGACAGACTGGATTGAATCGTTGAACAAATGGACCAGACTGATGGCAATTAAGATCCGGTAAACGGTACCTTGAGCATCCAATCCGGGTGGAGCTTTCGAACGCGCAGCGGCGTCTTTGGTTAATGAATTTTGCATGGACATGAACAGTTCTCCTTTGGTCGCGGTCACGAGGGATCAGCGCCTGATGATGTGATGTGCCTAAGCATATTGTTACATAATAGGACAGATTTGAAAGGTCGACAAGGGGAACAGGGGAAATTAACGTTCTCATTTTAATGTAAACTATTGATATACTTTAAAGAATCTACTATTAAAGTTCTACTAAATCAGAAATGATAAAGGACTGATCCATATGAAATCGCTATCACCATATGTTCTTGCCAAACGTAATTTGACAATGACCATTCTATATATGGCAGTCATGACTTTTCTGGCTATCTATGTTGCATCGACGTCTCTGTACTTTGCTATCGGATTTTTTGTGGTTGTTCAATCTATAGGTGTACTTATGCTGAGACATTACATCAAAAAAGTGAAAGAACTGAAGGAAGACAGTAACCCTTGGATGCTAGTCCAATCCATACGATTGGTTGCAAACGCTCACGTTCCATAGCATACAAAAAAACAAAAGCCGAACTTCTTCAGATAGAAGATTTCGGCTTTTGTGTGTTCTATGATTTTATACAAAGCATAATTGATGTATCTACCAAATTAACGATTATCTATCGTCTCTGGATACATATCATGGTTCATCATGCGGTGCTCGGCCATTTGCTCATACTTCGTGCCCGGTTTACCGTAGTTGGTGTACGGATCGATGGAAATGCCGCCGCGCGGCGTGAATTTGCCCCATACTTCAATGAAGCGTGGGTCCATCAGCTTAATCAGGTCGTTCATGATGATGTTCACACAATCCTCGTGGAAATCACCATGGTTGCGGAAGCTGAACAGGTACAGCTTAAGTGACTTGCTCTCCACCATTTTCACATCAGGGATGTAGCTGATATAGATCGTTGCAAAGTCCGGCTGACCCGTGATCGGGCACAGGCTGGTGAACTCCGGGCAGTTGAATTTGACAAAATAATCCCGGTACGGGTGTTTGTTATCGAAGTTTTCCAGAATACCTGGATCATATTCAAACGTATATTTTACGCCCTGGTTACCCAGCAACGTTAGATCTTGCATTTCATCAGGTTGTCTCATGGATTCGTAAACGCTCCTTATTTCCGGCGACGCACGAAGCTGACCGGTATATATGATAGGCCATCTTAGCCTTAGTATGTTCCCAAAATTACATCATGCCGCCCATTCCACCCATATAGCCCATCAGACGCCGCGTTTGTTGCCCCACACAAGGGTATGCAGCTGTGGCAGCACACGAACGTTGTTCAGATCATCGGATGCACTGACTTGATCAATCAGCCATTCATAGCGAGCAAGCAGCGAAGTCGCCAGATCTGGGGTATCAGCAGAAGTGACATCCGGGTTCCCGGTTTGCAAAAATAAATCCGTGCCCGGATAACGTGCATGCACACGGCGGGCATAGTCCAAGTCTGTCTCATCGAAAATTACGATTTTCAGACTGTGGCTTCGTTCCACCGGACGAGCAGCCAGTCGGTGGATCAGATCATCTAGCACAGTCCAGTCGGTGTTCATGCCTGAGCTGGGAGGCTTGGGCGAGACCGTGACTTCGTCAATGTCCTCCAGCCAAGACTGCCAACGGGAGCCTTGCGTTTCTACCGCGGTGCGGATGCCGTTCTCCCGAAGCAGCTTAACCAATCCGCCCAGCGAAGCGAGCAGGGCGGGGTTGCCGCCTGAGATGGTCACATGGGAGAAGCGTGAGCCGCCAACGCGGCGCAATTCCTCCCACACGTCCTCCGGAGTAATCATCCGAATCAGGTCCTTGCCACTGCCGTCCCAAGTAAAGGCCGAGTCACACCAGGAACAGCGATAATCGCAGCCCGCGGTGCGGACGAACATCGTTTTCTGCCCGATAACCATGCCTTCACCTTGAACCGTCGGGCCAAAGATCTCCATCACAGGAATACGAGCCTCTTTGCTACGTTCCACGCTACTCATCGATCATCCACTCCCGTCTGGCCTCAGCGTAACTGGTCGGTGTCTCATATAAGCGGACAAACTCTGTTCGACCACCCTCGGTCAGTGCTGAATACGGTTCGGTCTGCAAGGCGTGTTCCATCTGCTCGAACAACCAGACGACCATATTTTCAGCAGTTGTGTTCATGAGGGGAAGGGTTTCATTCAAATACTGATGATCCAGATACCCTTCAATTTGTGTTTTCCATATCTCCTTGATATGTCCAAAATCAACCGTCAACCCGGTCTCACCCGGATAACCGCTAATGCCAAAAACAACTTTATACGTATGCCCGTGCAAATTCTTGCACTTGCCTTCATAACAATGCAGATGATGCGCAGCGTCAAATGTAAACTCCTTGCTGACAAGCACACGTTTGCGATGATAGCGAAGCTGGGCAGGAAGGATATCTTCCCCAATCCGCTGCAACCGCTCCACAATACGGAATGTTCCAGGCTCTCTCATCAAACATCCGCTCCCGCAGTTCCAACAGTAGCAGAATTCGTGCGTTGCTCCAGATAGCGATCCAGTCCAGCTTTGCGCAGTTTGCAGGCAGGACATTCTCCACAGCCATCGCCGATAATTCCGTTATAACAGGTCAGTGTGCGCTCCCGCACATAATCGAAGGCACCGAGCTCATCCGCCATTTTCCACGTCTGGGCTTTGTCCAGCCACATCAGTGGGGTGTGAATGACAAATGGGTAGTCCATCGATAAATTCAGCGTAACATTCATCGACTTTACAAACGAATCTCGACAATCCGGGTATCCGCTGAAATCCGTTTCGCATACACCTGTGACAAGGTGACGAGCCCCTTTTTGCTTCGCCATAATGGCTGCAAAACTGAGGAACAGCAGATTCCGTCCATCGACAAACGTACTTGGCAGTTCGCCTTCTTCATGCGTAATCTCCATATCCGTACGGGTGAGTGCATTAGGCGCGAGTTGGTTTAACAAACTCATGTCCAGTACCGTTTGCTGTACACCCTGATCGCGAGCGATCTCTACGGCGCATTCAATCTCCAGCTTATGACGCTGGCCGTAATCGAAGGTAACCACTTCAACCTCGGCAAATTGCTGTTTGGCCCAGAACAAACAAGTTGTACTGTCCTGACCGCCGCTAAATACAACGACTGCTTTTTCTTCGTTCAACATAAAAAAACCTCTCCATCTTCTTAAGATCAATCCATGCACATAGGCACAGAGTGTCGGAAGAACAGAGAAGTTCATGAACTGGCATCCATCAAAAAACACACCTTCTCGTAGGCTGCTTCAAAAAAGCAGGACGATCTAGTGTCCTTAGTTTTTTACGTACGTTGTTACCTAAAAAGTACGCAAGACTTATTGACCTTAATGAAGGTCGAGTCTTATAGAGGGAGTTCGCGAACCTCTCCCATGCCATAGGCATGGATTTTCTTCTTCAATTGTCCGGTACAGTATATCACATTTCCAATACGGTGAGCATGCTTTCCATGAGAACCCATTTATAACCGAGCCTAACGTCATCTGGACTTATTTGATTAATACATTTCCAAAAGGAATGACTTCCTTCAGAATCCGCTTAAATAAGCCTTCATCGTTCATATCCTGTTCCAGCCTATGATTTTCACGACCAGCCTGAAAGAGTACAGAGCCATGTCCTGTCATCTTCCAATGATAGTTCATATGCTGGCTGGCAAGGTTGTTCCCGTATACGGTAAGTTCCAGCTGCGCGTTCTCAGGATAGGCGATAATACTGCCTGCATCCACGTATAGTGGGGCGGTAGGGTGCAGTTCCTGTTGGCAGACCTGACCTTGTGTCAGCAAACCAATTTTGCCTTTGCCCGAAAACTTCATTTTCACGGCATCCCGAGTGATGAGCATGTTTTTGATTTTCTGAATTTTGGTATGCATCGTGACGCCGTCGGAGTAGAAGAAAAGGTGACGGAAGTCATACAGCAGATCGCTGTTCTCACTCAGTTCAACTTCCTTCATGGTGAATCCGGGAGGCAGGGCGGCCACAAATTGACAAGGACCGGTAATTTCGGATTTGATGAGCTTTTTTTTGCGATAGATACCCGAAATGTTCATGAATTTATCATTGCGACTGCTGCTTGGGCCGCGAAAAGCGACAATTTGCTGGGGATGGAGAATATGCAGGCGGTCGTCCTGGATCAACGAGAACGTGACCACTTGTCCGGCTCCGCCAGCTTCGGCATTATTCAGGTGTATGTGCATTCGGTTGCTCCTGTTCTTTTATACTCGGCCAGAACGGCGACGCATTCCCCAGCGCATCACCCGAATCAGAATAAAGTATCCCAATATGAGTGAAACGGCTGTGATAATCATCGTTTGAATGCGTTTGGCAGTTGCCGTTTTGGCATCCTGATCATTTTGCAGCTTGCTCACCATGTCGGTCAGTTTTTCGTTTTGTGCCAGCAACAACTCGTTCTGGGCCTTGAATGCTTCGACATTTGCCTGGGCTTGTCCCAATTGGGCAGAGGTCTGATTCAACTGCTCCAGCGTCTGTTTATAGCTTTCCTGCAAGGCGTTCACTTCTCCAGGTAGCTCGGAGACTCGTTCCCATCCACTATAGATATCGGAGAATATATTGGCATTTGCTGCACTGACTGTAGAAGTCAAAGAAACAGTAAACAATACACATGTGGTGAATAACACCCGAATGAAATAACCCTGAATGGGTTTTGGCATGAATGGCACCTTCTTTCGGTTACATAATCGTTTGCCGATTTCGTCGTCATTTGTTGAAATACGGCTCTTACATTATACGTCAAAACCGGGACAATGGGTTCAAGATGATATAGTTTTAATTACCCTATATGAGAATAAATCAATACATGTGGACAAGTGTTTAATTTTAAGAACGTCGGGGTAATAGAAGGACAGGGCAGCACTACGGACGGCCTTGACATCATTCTTTTACTTCAGCTCTGGGTGCCTGCTATTCATATTAACGAAATTTGTAATTTAATGAGTGAAAACAATATATCCGATTTTTATGAAGATCGTGAATACGAAGGGGTAGAAACGTATGTACACAACTAAACAAGCTGCAACAACCAAAACGATTATGATCACTGTAAATGGTGAGCCGATCGGGCGTGAATTGATTATCGACAGTATTACTTATGCTCCAATCACAGAACCTGATTCTGTACAAAGTTTACACAAAATGGGAATTGATCCATCTACGATTTAAGATAGGACTTGTCATATAAAAGTGGTCTAAAAGCTTGGCATACTGCCAAGCTTTTTCGTCGTTTATTGTCGTAATTACGCGGATTTAGGGATGAGAAACTAATATTATGGAAAAATTTCCTGCGAACATATGTTCCGTGACAATATAGTGTCCATTTACCCTGATAACTTAGAAGATAATACATATAAATCGGGGGAGAGACTACCAGTGAACTCAGTCTTTGAAGTATCTTATTCGTGGAATAGAGAGGCCATACCGACAGGGGGAGCCGACCCCGTATATATGATGGTGGAGTGGCGTAACGGAGCCCCTGCCAAAAGACTCAGGAAAATAGCACCCAAAATTGTGTCACGAGACTTGGAACTTTTGCTCAAACCGGAATTTGGAATTCAGCTCAAGGGCATCTACGGCTGTCGTTCCAAAGAAACGGATATCGGTTGGGTTTTAAGACTTGGTGATGTATACAAGGGAGAGAGTAAACAAATCTTACTCGAATTCGCCATGGGACCGCGTGTATCGGGGAAAAGTGCCGTATGTTCAGCTTATTGGAGTACGCGAAAGTTGAAACAAAGCCAGAGAGTGCTGCTGCGCAGAGAACAGTTGTATATTCAGTATACAAGTCATCTGGGCATGCTGCGTCAGCCGGAAGATCCCAAGGTAGAGAAGACAATCAAATTAAACGAAACAGTTCCTCTGATTAAACAAGCTTTGCGTGCTTATGAAAGAGGCCGTACACAAGAGGGCAGTGATATGCTGCGTCGTCATGCAGATGCTTTGTTAATTGAAGCGGCTCGCAAACAGGATCTAGATTATTATGAGGAAGCCGAAATATTGGAGAAACTTCGGCACCATTACGGGATTACTTTTAATTCCATGGTTCATAATCGCGGAAAAACGATGTTAGGTGAATAGGGATAAAGAACTAGGGAAGATGGGGCGGAAAGGAATGTTTCTACATAATTTTTTGAAGGTGAAGTCAAGGAATAAGTCGAATGTACTAAACAACATAATAATAAAAAAATGGATGGAGTTGTATCGAATTTATTGAAACAACATCGTGGAGGGTCCGGCAAAATGACAGACCGACTGATCCGATTAATGCGCATTATAACTCTTGTGCAGGCCAAACCGGGTATTCTGGCCCGTGAGCTTGCCGAGCGGTGCGAAACAACGGAAAGGACGATATACCGCGACATGGAGGCCCTCAGTGCAATGCATATCCCCATCGCCAATATGGGACACGGGAGAGGATACATGTTTATCAGCCATTTTGCCATGTATCCGCTGAATTGGTCTGATGAAGAAGCTCAAGCCTTTATGCACCTGGCAGAAGTCATGGAGAATATTCGTCCGTTGCTGAAGCCTGCTTTTGAGAGCGCGTATGAGAAAGTGGTTGCTTCGAGTCAGAAAAACAAAACAGAGCGAGTGGAATGGTCTGAGCAAATCAGCGGGTTGTTCAAAGTGGGTACATCTGCTTGGCAAAATGAAAGTACCGAACTTCTGAATCATTCCCTGGTGACCTTGCTTCAGGCCGGAATTTCCCAGAACACTATTGAAGGAGAATATCTGTTTCAAGGTAAAAAGGGGATTGCGCGAATGGATCCCTACTGTCTTATTCCTCGTGAATACCGATTTGATCTGTTGGCATATTGTCACCTGTCAGAAAGACTGAGAATATTTCAAGTGAATCGTTTGCACAGGGTTCGGATTTTGCCACGCACGTTCCGCAAAGATGATTACCTTTTACAATCTCACTTCCGCACGCCACAGGAACTTAGCGGCAGTACGGAGTGGACTGCATTCAAGATCAGATTCTCGCCGCACGCTGTGGAGCATGTCATGCAGGAGCAGTTTTTTGCACGCCCCATCTTGACGATCGAACCGGAAGGCACGTTGTTGTTTGAGGCCATACTGAGTGATGAACAAGGGTTTCTAACCTGGTTGTCTCAATATGGACCCGATGCCGAAATTCTGGAGCCTGAGAGCTACCGTCTTTTGATGAAGGAACGTCTGGAACGTTGGAGAGAGATTTACAACTGAACGTCAGTGCAGATCATGGCTGGTCTGCCTTTGTTCAACATGCGTTGTATGCAATTACTCTTTGGTCTTGAACAGGTGTGCAAGGTTACCAAAAGGGGAATCTTTCTCGTCATCTTCTACACTGCTGGAATAGACCACTTTGGATGTGATGCCCTCATCATCTGCGGCGCAATTGGTTTCCAGTTTGAATTGATCAAATTGATGCATGAATACTTTGGCTGTATTAATCGCATCATCCAAAGCGCGGTGCTGAGTGCCATCGAATTCAATACCACACAGTTCCAGAGCCTGAGCGAGTCCAAGCTGACGGAATTTTCCTTCCTTACGCACAGTTCGCGACCATTGCTGCTGAAGATCATTGTGGTTGGTGATCCAGGCTACATCGAGCTGATGAGTGCGACAATGAGAGATCAGTTTGGTGCGGTCATCCGGTCCCCAGGAGCACATGTAATAGGATTCACTTCCCATCCATGCAATAAATTGATTCAGTGCTTCCGGAAAAAGAGGGGCTGCGTCGATGTCTTTCTGCGTAATACCCGTAAACTGAATTGTATCGGCGGATAGCACCGATTTATTGGATGGACGAACATAAGTGTGGAACGTATCCGACACGAACAGGCCGTTCTCACCTTCCGTTACTTTGACGGCACCGATATCTATAATTTCAGAAGAGTAACGTGTATTGCGACTTACCGTGAATTCAAGATCGTAAATAATATATGGCATAGGACAAACTCCTTTATCAATTAATACATGGTTTCTATTTCTCTATATTACAGGGAACGCCCAGCCATGTCAGCCATCGCCCAGCAATTCATTTTAACGTAAAGCTGGCAACAGTGTGGTTGACAACTTCTTGTAAATACACTATGGTGATCAAAAATGATAACAGCGATTAACGAGGACACAATTACGTTAGCCAGCTTCTACAGAGAGGAAACCGCTTAGTGCAAGGTTTCTGTTGCTGTTTCGTTATTCCTACCTCGCGAGCTGCGGAGGAGAAGGCCCGAACGGCCTGTAACCTTCGCCGGATGGGCCCGTTATGCCCTGAAGGACTGCGCGTTCACGTTTTGCATCGGTTGCAAACGTAGAACCGGTTTATGGCAAATGACCTGATGATTTGAAGTCAGGTCAGCCGGCAAAGTGCAGTTAAATAAAGGGTGGTACCACGACACATTCGTCCCTTGACGGATGTGTTTTTTTGCTGTTTATAACCAGATTTACAATATCGATTAGAAGAATAAGGGGTGTGACAAGATGCGTCAAAGTGAAATGCTTGTTCCAACATTACGTGAAGCACCAGCAGAGGCAGATGCAGCAGGGCATCGCTGGTTATTGCGCTCAGGTATGATTCGCCAACTCGCAGCAGGGATATACAGTTACCTGCCCTTGGGACGTCGTATCTTGCTGAATGTCGAGCGTATCGTTCGGGAAGAAATGGACCGTGCAGGATGTCAGGAAGTATTGCTGCCAATCATGCAGCCTGCTGAGTTATGGGAAGAATCCGGAAGATATACACAGTATGGCCCTGAGCTAATGCGTCTGAAGGACCGCCATGCACGAGAATTCGCCTTGGGTCCAACCCATGAAGAGGTTGTGACTGCACTGGCTCGTGACGAGGTTAATTCTTATCGGAAGCTGCCGTTTACACTTTATCAGATTGGAACCAAATTCAGAGATGAACGTCGTCCAAGATTTGGATTACTGCGGGGACGGGAGTTCATCATGAAGGATGCGTACTCTTTTGCTTCCGATTGGGAAGAGCTGGATCGCACCTATCAGTCTATGAATACGGCATATTCGCGCATTTTAGAGCGTTGTGGACTGGAATATATTAGAGTGGAAGCTGATGCGGGCACCATTGGTGGTCAGGGGGAGACCCACGAATTCATGGCACTTGCTGATGTGGGAGAAGATACGATCGTAACCTGCAAACATTGTGGATATGCCGCAAATCTGGAGAAGGCGGGATATCAGACTTCTAAATCTTCTGCTAAGAATCCAGAAAAAGCAGAAGCTTCTGCTGACCTGAAAACGGTTGAAAAAGCTGATGGGAATACCGAGGGTGACACGTTGGTTCGTATCCAAACGCCAGGTGTACGTACGATCAATGAGTTAAGCGTCTTTGTGGGCAAGGATGCCCAGCATATGATCAAAACATTGCTTTATCAGGCTGATGGTCAACTGGTCGCTGCGCTTGTTCGTGGGGATCATGAAGTGAATGATATCGCGCTGAAGCAGGTATTGGGTGCAGAAGAGCTAATTCTAGCTGATGAAACTGCCCTTGCAAGTCATCCGAATTTAACTGTAGGTTTCCTGGGTCCTATTGGACTGGATCTGCCGATTGTAGTAGATGCGGATGTAGCTGCAATGGAATATGCCATTACAGGAGCGAATGAAATTGATGTACACTATTCGAATGTAGTTCCGGGTAAAGATTTTGCTTTGGACAGAGTAGATCGAATCCGTTTCGCTGCTGAAGGTGACGGCTGCCCAACCTGTGGAGAATCGCTTGTATTCACAAAAGGAATAGAAGTCGGGCATATCTTCAAACTGGGAACCAAGTACAGCGACGCTATGGGAGCATCCTTCCTGGATCGTAATGGACGGCAGTGCGCACCTGTAATGGGTTGTTACGGTATCGGTGTGTCTCGTCTGATGGCAGCTATTGCTGAACAATATGCCGGAGAGGATGGCATCCGTTGGCCAGCAGCCATTGCGCCTTATCATGTACATCTGATCGCAATGAGCTGGAAAGATGAACAGCAACGCGAGCTCACGCTTGAACTGGAACAACAACTAGTAGATGCCGGATACAGTGTACTGATCGATGATCGGGATGAACGGCCAGGGGTGAAGTTCAAGGATTCGGAATTGATCGGATTGCCTGTCCAGATTGTTATTGGCCGAGGTGCGGCAGAGGGACAGGTAGAATTTGGATCGCATGTGCTTGCAGCACAAGGCGAATCCAAACGAATCAGTATGACGGCACAAGAGGCTGTAAGTCAGGTGAAGGAACAACTATAGTCCAGAATTAAAAAAAATCCTTATGAAAACCATGCTACGTGTCTCTATATAATAGAGCGATGTATAATAGGTCCAGATATTATGCGGTAAGAGATGTTTGTGGTTATGTAACGGATTAAAGCGTTAAAAAGAGGGCTATAGTCATATAAGGATGCAACACTATTTGCGTATTGTCATACCAAATTACTAGAATTTGAAAAATTGTATTCTGTATACAGTCGGTTTGTCCATAAGAGCTTCTGGCGAACCATGTCAGGAATCTATGCAGGTGCAAATACGCAAATCATGGAACGAGAAATATATCGTTTGAATGTGAAATAACCGCATGAGAGTGGCAATTTTGGAGATATCTTCTATAGTCCATGGTAGAGGGCATGGGATGAAGTGATTTCTTAAAGTGGCTTTGGGGATTTATTTTTGCAGCAAAGCTATATTCATGTAAACATGGAGTGTGCAACTCGGTAGGTTAACTACTGAGTGATGTAATTTGTAAAATAAAAAAGGGTGTCCATCAGCCAGTTATGGCTTGAGGGACACCCTTTCTTTGAATTTTAATTGGTACAACTATCTGCTCTTCTCAGAACTTAAGAGGCTGCAGGCAGTTTCAATTGTTGGCCTGGATAAATCCAGTGTGGATTTTTGATCTTATTCAGCTTTTGCAGAGCTTGCCAAGTGGTACCGTATTGTTTGGAGATGGAATACAGGGAATCTCCGGATTTTACAACATGCACTTTGGCTGGAGCTGGTTTACTTGGCGTCGGTTTCGACGGTGTTTCTGGTTTTGGTGTCTCTGGTTTCGGTGTAGTTGGAGCTGGAGCTGGTGTTTCCGTTACTGGAGCTTCCGGTTCAACCGCAGGAGCCTTTGCTTCCTTGATTCGACCGTCTGTTTTGATTTCTACAGCGCCCAGTTTTTGCATGTATTCTATCAACGCTTCATCCATAGCACCGTACATGCCGGACGTTGTGTATTTCGCAAACATCGTGTACTCGTCACCACCAACAGCAGTGAAATCATTCGTAGCCATTGTGTACGTTGCTTTTGGATCAAGGGCTTTATCTCCGATCATGACGGAGTGTACACGGCTGCCTTTTGCAGCGGAAGAATCAATGCTGAATGTCATGCCGGATACTTGTGGGAATCCGCCACTTGGTTCTGGATAAGATCCTACACCGTTTTCAAGGGCTGCGAGTACATCGGAGCCTTTTACTTCAAGCGTTACAACCTGATTACCAAAAGGAAGTACAGTAATGATATCCCCTTTAGTTACGATACCTTTTTCAATGGAAGAACGAATACCGCCACCGTTTGTGAGTGCGATATCGGCTTTGCTGATGTCACGGATGGCATCTGCCAGCAGATCACCCAGGTTCGTTTCACCTGCGCGTACTTGTTCACGTTTGCCGTCCAGCAGAATCGCTGTATTGGCTACTTCTTCTTTCAAAATGGGTTCTTGTTCTTTCAGAATGGAGTTCACCAATGCGGCAACTTTCTCATTCGGTTTGATGTCTTTTGCTTCCGTTTCATCAATCAGTGTTGCTTGTTTTTTCGTTACTTTGTCGCCGTCAACCCACAGGTCGATCACGCCTACAAAGTTTGTATACTCTCCAGCGCTGGCGATCAGTGTTCCGTTATCCGATACAAGTCCATCTTGCAGAACCGTATGGCTATGACCGTCGATGAATACATCAATGCCAGGAACTTCTTTTACAACTTTGAAGCTAGTATCGGTGCTGGACGCGTCTTGTCCAAGGTGTCCCAATACAACAACAACATCTACTTTGCTGCGAATTTCGTTCACGAGAACTTTGGCTTCTGCAGTTGGGTCTGTAATATCAAGACCTTCCACATTTTTCGGATTCGTTTTATACATCGTTTCCGGTGTAGTCAGCGCAATGATACCGATCTTCACGCCGTCTACTTCTTTAATGAGGTAAGGATCGAAGAGACGAGTTCCGTCTTTCTTTTTCACATTGGCACTGAGCATGGGGAAGTTCATCATATCCGCAAGTTCGATGAGGCGCTCGGAACCGTAGTTGAATTCGTGGTTACCCGGTACAATCGCTTGATAACCGATTTCATTCATTACTTTGACAATGCTCTCACCGTTAACGAGTGTAGCAAAGGTTGTACCATGCACTGCATCTCCGGCATCCAGCAGAAGGGTATTTGGGTTTTCGCTACGGTATTTGTCCGCAATTCCAGCAACTTTGGCGAAACCCATCGCAGGTGAGGACTCAACTGCGCGTGCGTGTGTGTCATTCGTATGTAGAATAGTAATGTGCTTACCTGTGCCCGGAGTGGTATCCGTTGCAGCAGCGGCAATGCCCACACTGCCAAACAGCAGACAGAGCGTTAGCACAAGTGAAACATAAGTCTTCCAGATTTTCATATGAATCAGTAACCTCCCCAAAATAATAATCTACCTGAGCGTTTGCACAACTCATGTTGTATTTTACCAGACTACTATTAGGAAATCTCGTGATTCACGTAAAAATAGGTAACCTGAAAGTGACATCTGATTTTCATAGTGGAAGATTAAGAGAGAACTTCACTTGTAAGGAACGTATGTTCTTAAAATAGCTAAAAAAAATGCTGCACTTCACGTGGCAGTCCAGTACGCAAACAAAATTTCTCCAGTGATTCATCCGGCTCTGGCATCACCCCTGAAGTTAGAAGCTGTATGGCAAAACGATTGGCCTGTCTTTCCAGCTTGCCTGGGGCAAAATAGGAGTGTTCCTCCAAAAAGAACCGGTTTATGCCTTTGTGCAATCGGTCATGTCCAAGTTCATGGGCACACACGAAGCGCTGCCATTCCGGCGGTAAGTCATTGTGAATGACAATAAATCTGCGACGGAGCTTTCGGAAATACAGTCCTTTGGTAGACTTGCCCAGATTGGTGAACCGGATCTGTATTCCAATGGCTCTGGCAATGCTGAATGGGCAGTTTGTCCGGTGTTTTCGAATCAGCTTTGTTACAATGTCATCCATATCATCTCACCTGCTGCTTTAGTTTGTTCAGCTTGAAATGCTTCATGGGCGCTCGTCCGGATCATTCATTTTTTTGCGTTTGTTCATCTGTTTGGCTTCCCAGAACAGACCTGTTAGGACATCCTTAATTCGTTTCTTATCCTCATCATCCAGTGGGATGCCGTCAAACATCAGATCATCCTCGTCCTCGAGCATCTTTTTAAAGTCCCGACGGTCCTTATAAGTTGCCCATTCTGGAGCGTCATGGAGCTCACTTGCTGTATTTTCGGTTTCCAGATAGCCGGCCTGTTTCATCATATCGGCGTAGGGAACCGAGAGTGCGTCCGAGATTTTGCGGATGGTAGCAGGCTTGGGAACTCCGCGAACCCCATTCTCAATGCGTGAAATTTGCGAGTTGCTGATTCCTGCTGCTTCGGCGAGCTGATTGATACTGTATCCCTGTTGCTCGCGCAGTTGTTTCAGATAAGGACCAAAAGCGTGCTCCACAATTCATGCCACTCCTTTGATTCGTACAAGTGCCTAAATTATATATTAAGAGAACTTGTCTCACACGAGTCACTCCGATGGCAGAACAACCTTTCGATCACTGTTATCCCCAGATTTCTTTGATTCCCTTCTCATAAGGGAAAAATCCGGTGATAAAGGTGAACGCTACGCTTCTCCAGGTTTTTTCTACCCTCTCCGTTAAACGTGCAAATCTGGCATTCAATCTTAAAATATAAAAAGTCGGACTTATACGAGGATCTTTAATTATCTGTACTATAACGTATATATACCATTAGGTAAAGGGATATGAAACAATTATGCCAAAAGGTAAAGGAAATGAGAGCGCGGGTTTTATTTTATAGTTAAAACGACCCAAAATGAAGGTTTACGCCGATCCCCAGAAAGTGGTATCCTCAAATAGAAATACGAACAAAATACGAACAAAATGTAAAGTTGAGACAAGTTGGATGATGAGGAAAATGAATTATTCCTGCTTCATACCTGACTTTAACTGATTCCAAAAGGCAACAGAAAAAACTTGAAGAATGCCGTTACTATTTGAGAGAACTGGATAACTCTAATAAAAGGAGTATTTTGTATTAATCCCAAGAGTGATTCAAATCAGCAATAGGTAGATCGAAAAGCTTCTATTCGTCTAACTATTGTACCCACAAGCGACTGGAACCGAATAATACAAAATACCAAAGATGAGATGAATGCGAGTTTAACTGACCCTTTAAGGAGGAGAATGAATATGGAACTGATGCTGCCCGAATTGGACCGACGCAAAACACAGACTGCTGTTGAAGCCGCGCTGGAAAAATACCGGATTTATAAAACAATTGCTTTTGAAGAACGAGAGGTGATGGTGACGGCGAGTTACGCTGAGCGTTTCCATGGTGCAACGAATGTGACCGGAGATTCCACTGCAAGAACGGCAATCTATAATGTGGATGTGCAGCGCGCACGTCAGGCGTACTGCGATACGATTGATTTTGTGGTATCTCGACTGAGCGAGAAGGAACGTGTACTTGTCAGAGAACGTTATCTGAAGGATGACGATGTATTTGACTATAAAGTGTATAACCATGTGTTTGACCCGCCTGTCAGCAAGGATACGTATACGAAGATTCGGACACGTGCTTTCTATAAAATGGCGCTGGCTCTGTCGGATCGGGGTCTGATTAATATGGAGCCTTTATCTGCATCTCGCAAAGAGCGACAGAAGCTGGGCTAGAGGTGAATCAAGAAGTTCATCCTTTTATATCCTTCGCTGATTGTATACAATAATTGAAAACAACTCTAAGGATCAGTCAAAGGAGAGGAATCCGCATGACGGAACAAGCCGGAATGCAGGAGATGTACACACTGAAGACGATCGCGGAAACGCTCAACACATCCAACGACCTGAATCTGATGCTGGATACGGTACTCGGCAAACTGTTGGAACTGACGGGATTGACTACGGGCTGGGTATTCCTGATCAATAATCAGGGAGAGTACTCCTGTATTGCTGATTACAGTTTGCCTCCTGCTCTGCTGCATCATGACAAGGAGCCGATGCGCTGTGGGTCTTGCTGGTGCGTGAATCGCTTCCGGGACGGGAGATTGGATAATGCCGTCAATATTATTAATTGCAAACGCCTGGAGGATGCCGTCGATCATCAATGGGGAGATACCCATGACATCACCCATCATGCAACGGTTCCGCTCCGCTCGGGGGAAAAGATGCTGGGACTGCTGAATGTTGCTGCACCCGGGAAAGAGCATTTCAGTGATAGTGAGCTGGCGCTTTTGCAGGCTGTAGCTTATCAGATAGGTAGTGCAATGGAGCGGATGCGATTATATAGCGCAGAGCAAAGGCGAGCGGATCTGTATGTCAGGCTGGGGGAGTTCAGCCGATCGCTGGGCGTGACGGTCAACGATTGCAGCAGTGGAGACGATATGGCCAAGATGGTTGTAAAGCTGCTTGGGCATCATTACGATTGGCCTTTTGCCGCACTGTTATCCCAGAAAAACGGAAGTTTTATGGTACAGGCGGCTTATGCTCATGGCAGGTCCGAAATGATGACAATATCTGGACTCTCTCCAGAGTTGCAGACTCGCATGCATCGTGTGATTGATTCTCATCGGGCTATGGTATTGTCGGCAACGGAAATCCAAGATGTTTCTGCTATCTGCAATACCGGGCTCCCTAAGTCTGTTTTGGCTTCAGGCTTGGCTGCTCCCATCCCATTAAGTTCTCCTGGCGAAACGGCAGTACTGGTGGTTGGATTGGGCTCGGCCAATGGCTTCCTTCAGGCAGATCGTGAGGTTTTCGATGCACTCGCTGAACATATTACAGCCTCGTGGGAGAGTCTGAGACTGGTATACAAACGCAGGGAATTAACCCGACTGGAGGAACGAAACCGTTTGGCTCGGGATTTGCATGATTCGGTGAACCAAATTTTGTTCTCCCTGTCTCTCACAGCCAAAGGGGCAGAGAGCATGTTAGCCGGATCACTACAGCTGCATCCGGCTGCGGAAGCGATGAGGGATATACGTTCCTTGTCGCAGGAAGCATTGAAGGAAATGCGTGCCTTGATTATGCAGCTTCGTCCGGCGGGTTTGGAGTCTGGTCTGCTCAGTGCATTGCAGGAATATGGTACAGGACAGGGATTGCAGGTCGTTGTACATCGGACGGGTATGCGCTCCTTGCCTCAAAGTATTGAGGAAGGCTTATGGCGTATTGGACAGGAAGCACTCAATAATGTGCGTAAACATGCTGGAGTCCCTTCCGCTGAGATATCCCTCCAGCTAAGCGATCAGGAAGCGATATTAATCGTTACAGATCGAGGAAAAGGGGGAGCCAAAAAGCGTGAGGCTTTGCCTGCCAGTTCACTTGGTCTGTCCATCATGAGGGAACGGGCCCAATCGCTGGGCGGCAGACTTGAACTTGTGAGTTCATCCCGTAAGGGAACATCGGTAACGGTCGTCATTCCACTTCCGTCCGAATCTGTATAAAATCAGGGGGAAGAAGACATGCCGATTACGATTTTACTCGCGGACGATCATGCAATGGTGAGGCGCGGGTTGCACGTTTTTTTGTCCACTCAGCCAGATATGGAAGTCGTCGGAGAAGCCTCGAATGGACAGGAAGCACTGGAACAAGCAGAACAACTGCATCCGGATGTGGTATTAATGGATCTGCATATGCCCGTGCTTGACGGGATCGAGACGGCGAGAAGGCTTCGTTCGATCTTGCCTGGAATCCGTATCATTGTACTTACGTCCTTTTCCGATCAGGATCATGTCGTACCAGCCGTGCGCGCTGGAGTGAAGGGATATCTGCTAAAAGATATTGAGCCAGAGGATCTTGCCGTTGCCATTCGTAATGTGCATGCAGGTCAGGTAGAGCTTCATCCTGCAGCAGCAGGACAATTAATGCATGTGATGGCTTCGTCTGAAGTGTCGATGAATGAACCGCATGGGCGTGCAAATCCCCATTCGTCTACTCGGCTTCCAGAGCAAGAGCGGGTAGGGCTGGGAAAAGAAACTTCTCATGGACCGGACATGCTTACTCGCCGGGAACGAGAGGTTCTGGGGCTGATTGCACAAGGATTGAGTAATAAAGAGATCGCCATAAAGTTAATCATTACCGAGAAAACAGTGAAAACCCACGTCAGTCATCTTTTAGACAAATTGGGAATGGCAGACCGGACACAAGCAGCGCTTCATGCCGTAAGAAATGGTTGGGTCGTCTGATCCATCTTCCCATATTCTCAGACTAAAGTTGTAGAAACTCAACCCAAAGGTTGAGTTTTTTGTGCTGCAAGTTAAGTCTATCTGCCGACGATTCCGAGGTAGAAGCAAGGTAAGATGAGAGTAGAGAAAGTTGAATCGAAGAGAAAGAATGTTTTTATAAAATCGAAGGAGAGTGACATAGATGAATATTATCATTTTGGCAGGCAGTAATCGGAAAAATGCAACCAGTACACGTTTAGGGGAATATGCCGTGGAGGTAATCAGCGGTCAGGGGCATGAAGCCAGCTTGTTCGATTTATATCAGACACCGCTCCCATTCTACGCACCGGATGAAAAACAGAATGAAGATCAGAATCTGTCTGACCTGAACACACGTATGCTCGCAGCAGATGCCATTATCCTGTCTACGCCAGAGTATCATGGCAGCATCAGCGGTGTACTCAAAAATGCATTGGATCACCTGAGTCAGGCTCATTTCAGTGGTAAACCGGTATTGTCCATCAGCTCAGCAGGAGGTGCGGTGGGCGTAAGCTCACTTTTGCAGCTGCAGGTGATTATTCGCAATTTGCACGGTATTAACGCGCAGGAGTGGATTTCCATTGGTGGTGCACAGCGCAGAAGATTTGAAGCAACGTTTGACGGATACGAAGAATTTGAAGGCAGTCAGGACATTGAGGATCGGATCAAACGCGTGATTGGTTCATTTTTACACCTTTCCGAGACGTTAACTGCAGTACGGAAGCCGTCCGGGAGTTAAGAGAAAAGAGGTTTTCATCATGATTAAAGGCATATTTGAGACTCATCTGAACGTAACGGATCTGGAGAGATCCCATCATTTTTATGAACAGATCATTGGATTGCAGTATGCTTATGGGCAGAAGGAACGTGGGAACTCCTTTTACTGGATTGGCGGTGAAGGCAACGCGATGCTCGGACTGTGGCAAAAGGACCCTTCCAAGGTGCAGCGGCAGCATTTTGCTTTTCAGGTATCGTTGGAGGACATGAAGCAAGCTGTCACTTACCTGGAGGATAAAGGAATCAATACGCATAACTTTCAGGATGATGATATTGGCGAGTTATATGTATTTGGATGGATGCCGGCTGTGTCCGTGTATTTTACCGATCCGGATGGTCATTCCCTGGAATTCATATCGATGCTCTCGGATGAAGCGAAGCCGGGACTTGGCATGGTGCCATGGAGTGAGTGGGAGAAGATGCATGGTCGGGTGAAGGAGGATACAGCATGATTTTTGAAGAGGTCAAATTATATACAGCACGATTGGAAGACATCAAGCACTTTTATATCCATACTCTGGGGTTGAACATGGCTGAAGAGTCCGAACATTCCTTCACGCTACAGATTGGTTTAACGAAAATGATATTCAAGCGAAGTGAAGCAGATCAGAATCCGTTTTACCACTTCGCCTGGATGATTCCAACGAATCGTTTTCAGGAGGCCAAAGCATGGGCAGCGGCACGTGTCCGTCTAAGTAGGCATGAAGGTGAGGATGAGACCTATTCAACGAATTGGAACTCGAATTCGCTCTATTTCGAAGATCCTGTCGGTAACATTCTGGAGCTGATTGCTCATCATACCGTTCATAACGAAAGTGATCGCCCCTTTTCGGAGAAAGATCTGCTGCAGGTGTGTGAGGTGGGACTTGTCACAGAAGATGTGCTTTCTGCGGTAGATGAACTTGAGCAGATGGGGTTGAAACGATGGAGAGCGATTAGCGATACCTTTGCCCCTATAGGGGATGTGAACGGTTTGTTTATTGTGGTGAAAAAGGGGCGAACCTGGTTCTTTTCGGAGCAAAAAGCAAACATATATCCGCTGGAAGTGTCCATACGTGATGTTGGGAGACTTCGAATCGGCTAAAATGCGCGGAACAGCAGGCAAAACGGTCATATGTGCACCATTTGAATCATCTTATAGAAGTAAACGCTTTAAAAAGAGTGTTTTGCTAAAAAAAACTGTTGCTGGTCGTGTGTGTATCAGAGTTCGCATCGATGAAGGGTGGTGGCATGTTGGATCGACGTTTGTTGGAAGAAGGGCTGGCTGTTATTGTGTCCAGTCGGGAGCGTACAGGAGATTTGTGGCACGCCCATTATGGGGCGGGAGCTATTGCGGCTTACTTTTGGGTGAGGGAAAATCGTCTCACTGCCCTTGCGGCGGGCAGTGTTACGGCTGAAGCGAAAGCCATGCTTCGCCAGCACGGGTTGAATGATGGCTTGAACTCCCGGAATGGAGATGTTTTGCCAAGGGAAGAGGCCGAAGCGCGTATTACAGCAGCGCTGGATCGAACCATCGGAGAGCTGCACTGGGTGGGTCATCAGGCCATCTATGGTGCCCTTAGTCTGAAAGCCATTCGTGAACTGGATGGTTGGGGCACGGAGCAGGACATGGATCAGATGGTTGAACTTATTGATTCTTTTGAACGAACCATTCCAGGTAGATCCTGGGTAAACACAACTGTGAAAGAAATTCGCAGCTTGAAGTTAAGTGAGGCAGACGGATTCCCTGATATAGAACGCCCGGAACAATTGTCCCGGCTGATTCTGGATGAGCTTGGCGCATTTCGTACCATCTATCAGGCAGAAGCACATCATGATCTGATCGGCCACATGCTAACCTACGGGCACGCGCTTAATATATTATTTGAACTGGATTATCCTGCTTTGTTCCATAAAGGCATTCCGCCTTTTCTCAGGATGGTCAAGGCGCTGCGGCTGAGCCGGGATGTGGATGTTGAACAGGAGATGCCAACGCTGCAATCTCCAGTTGACCGTCTGCCATTGATCCGTGCAGAACGCTCTGTTGCACTTCCACATGAACTGGAATATTGGCTCACCGACAGACGTTCCCGCGATTGGCATGGAGGTCATGTGTTCAAATTTCCATTCAGCTTCTACCATCATGCCAGAAACGGAAATTCAGTTCCGGAAAGCTGGGAAAACTTCCGCTATATTATCGCGTGAGCAAAATACGTTTAAGAGAGCACAGCCTGAGATGGCTGTGCTTCTTTTAATCTTTTTAAAGAAGCCAAATTTCAAGGATAAACAGGATCAGAATGACTCTAGATACCAGCATGTATGGTGATTTTCGTATGGGCTGACGCGCTGACCAAATTCCCCAGGAACTCAAAAGCGCGATACTCCCCCAGAACACCCACAAGGGAATGCCTTCGGGCGTAAATGGAAAGGACAGCGAGGGCAGACCTGTATTGCCAGCCCCAAGAAGAACAGTGGTCATATAGACGAGCAGAAGGAAAAGTAACTCAAATAGCAGGGTTTGCAGCCAGAAATAATAGATGTGCAGCACTCGAAGCAGAATGACTGTGACCAGGATAAACAGGATACCAACGGATGAGAATGTTGCAGCGGTCCATCCAATGAGTGAAGTAGTTAGAACATCTGTTTCCTGATAAAAGGTGTACATTGTCAAAGCGTACATAACGGGGCCAGCCATATAACTGGTAATAGCGATCCACAGATAGAACCAGAGCTTTTTTTTCATGATCGTATCCATCCTTTATCGTAAATAAGGTTTGAAAGGCTACTTATTATCATATAAACAGCATCAGGAATGGATTTGTTGGGTTATCTGGAGGAAATCTCTGCAAGAAACCGACGTTTAACCGCCATGATGGCGACAACAAATAGACGTAATCCATACGGACAACCGTCAGCGCGACCGATTTAAACATGTAAGATTGTATTATCGGATCAGTAGCAAGTGACATATCCCGATAAGCACATACGCTAATGTACAGACCGGCCAGGGGTCGGTTTTTTTATGCGGTGAGTGCACACTTGCTCTGATCGGGTACTAAAGAAAGACTGAATATATCTAACAGGAGGTTTTAGGATATGAAAACAGTATTGTATGTTCCACTGGATGATCGTCCAGCGAATCTGGATGACGTCGTTGTACAAGGAAAAGCAGCCGGTATCCATATCATTACACCGCACCTGGGTGACATTCAAAATCGTCTGGATTCCGAGAAAACGGTAGAAGGTACCACATTGCTTGGAACGTCTACACCTACGTATGGGAAACCGTCCAACATTCATGATTTCATTTTGAAAAATGCCGCTAAAGTGGATGGCTTCATCATCTCTTCGGATATGCTGGCTTATGGTGGTCTGATCGGCAGTCGTCAGCTTCGTGAAGATGGAGGCGGAACATATCCTGATTACGACCAGGACACTACCCGTTTGCTCGATGTGATCAAAGCGATTAAAGGGAAATATCCACGAAAACCAGTGTTTGTGATGGATACCATTATGCGACTCGCTACCACCTCTTTTGCAGATGGTCTCGCATTGGATGCCTACAACGAGTCACGTGCACTGATGCAGCAGCCGCGCCAGTCCTTTACGGCATTCGAGGATATTGTGGACGGGTACAACCTTTCTCCAGAGGCTAAGGAATATGGGGAAACGACGTATTTTAATAAAGAACAGTACTACAACACCAGACAACATAAATTCAAAACGAATCTGTACATTCTGGATAAGCTTGCTCGCAAAGGATATATTGATTTCCTCGCCGTAGGCGTCGACGATGCGAATACGCAAGGCGTTCAGATTAATGAGATCAATTATGTGGAAGCACGAATCAATGAATGGCTCGGTGGGACGGATGGACAAAATCCCGATCGGGCGATTATCCTTCCAGATGCGGATGGCCTGGGTCACGCTCTGGTGGCACGTATGGCTAACCAACTGCTGCGCGGTGGGAAGAAGACGCGTTATGCAGTGAAATATTTTGGCCCGCATGGTTCCACGATTATCAATGCCTACGAATATATGAATTTGCATGAGAATGTGGTACGGCATGTGGATATTGTTGGTGGTGTGGTTGTAGCGGATTCCGCTTATCCACAGCCTGATGTGTTAACGGATACAACTCCCGATATGGAAAATGGAAATGAATTAACGAATGCTACATCTGTTGATGAAGCTTCTTCGTTTGATATGGCTTCTGAGCTGGATCGCATGACGAATCGTCATCCAGGCAAACCGGGTAATAAATCGGTGGACATTGAGATTATTGCTATTACGGCGCTGGATCAGGTGCAAGCGGCTGTGGCGCAATTGACGAGTAATAGTGAGAAGGGTCTTCCTTCGGTGCTGATTGATTTTGTAGGAAAAGGTCCAGCCAACGTCGATGTAGCCGAAGCACTCCTGAACAGTCCGTATACGGGTCGGGTCCTGGGGTACAGTGCCTGGAATACGCCGGGGAACAAAATCGGTATGGCTGTGGGTATGGGACAATCCCGTTATGCTCTGATTACAACCGAAACACATGCCCATACGTTGCGAGATGCCATGAATGCACATGGTTCATTGTTGTTCAAACGTTTCCTGAAAGATTACTACTATAAAGCAGTAGCGATTGCAGATATCCGCACGTATTCCAGAGCGCATGCGCTGTATACCAATGTGGCAACCCTTGCGGATCAGAATATGGTGTTGTTTAACTCAGAAGCAGATTATGCTCATTTGCAGACTTTACTCAGGGATCTGATGCAGACCCACACCACGGCACTGGCGAACAAAACAGCATTTGCTCAAGGGAACGTAGCGATAAAGCAAATTTGTAATGGCGAAGCAGCTTATGCGGAGTATTGCAGTGCACTGCTGGAATATGCGAATCCCGATTTCATCTGGGGACGTGCGTTTGAGATTACATTGAATCCAAAGTTTACGCTGAAATAAAGTGCTTATGGTATGAGACGCGCTGAGTCGTCTTTTTTCCACCCCAGATGCACCCTTAATCGCACCGAAGTCGTACGAATGACCATCCGCGCTAGGGATGAAAGGGTGTAAGATTGTATTATCGGATCAATAGCAAAGGACACACACCGAAAGCACATACGCTAATGTAAAGACCGGCCACAAGGGGCCGGTCTTTTTGTTGCGGTGAATGGTGTCCAGCTTTGGCGCCGGTAGATATGCAGAGGCTGAGCTAAAGGGGGAATTCGCTGCTGCAACATTGTCGCTGCGCAATGTGGGCAGATCGCAAACTTGCAGCTGAAGGGGGCGAAATGAATGTGTCTATGAGTAGTGGGGTAAACAACACGGCCAGTACAGGGCAAGTGAGCAACGTCATCAGGCGAACGCTGAAGCAGAAGCTGGAGGCTCTTGTCCCGGCATGGAATGGCCGAGTACAGGATATTGCTGCACCGGGAGAGGTGTTAGCCGGACCCTGTGCCGTGATTGCTTTTGCAGAAGAAGTACCGAAGTCTGCTTGGGCCGGGTATAGGAGGATTATCAAAATCTTTCCATATGCACGCCCCGAAGATGGAGGAGCTGAACAAGTGGAAGTATGGTCAGCAGCGCTGATGGAAGGACTACACCAAGTCAGGCTGGAGGATGAAGAAGGTGGGGCATTTACCTGTATTTATCTGGGTTCTTCGGATTGTGATCGTGTGGATGCCAGTTCTGGACTGGTTACGCGTAGCCTGCGGTTTGGGGTGTATGTTCCGGAAACAGTGGAATACGCTCAGGTTGAAACCACAGATTCGTGGATGGCTGCACTTCAGGGCTGGACACGAACTCAGCTTGGACAAGAATGGTCCATATATGGGGATGTTTGGCCTGGAGGTTATACGACCAAATCCATACTGTGGCGATTGACGGGATGCAGCACAACCACCGCAGGGACTTCTGCGCTGGAGGTTCGTAAGCAATGGATCGGGCATGTGCTGACTGCGAATGTGGCAGATGTCCGTCAAACGGTCACACATCTGGTTGAACAACTGGCTGTGCAGCCCCGTATTGCTCTGACGGATACAGACGGTACGCGATATGTGACGGTGGACGAAGTTTCAGCCGACTTGCAGGCAGATGCTTACTTGAACGGACAGATTCGTCTAACGCTGCAGCAGCGTATTCGCCGTCCGGGTACAGAAGCGCCATTGATCCGTGAGATTCACCATAACAAAGGGATAGAGTAAGCGTTAATCGAGAGGAACTGTTGATGGGGTTCCAGATGAGAAAGTCGATATCATACTTTAGCTTCAAATTCATAGGATCATAGGGACAATGTTCGTAGGTTCATAGGGACAAAAATTCATAGGTCAAAATTATAGAACCAAGATCAGGTTCCACGAATTCAGTAGTCAAACAATGAGGTGAGATTTCCATGGCAAGCTCCGTGAAAAAAAACAAACAGGCTACCCCGCAGTATACGCGGGCCGAGCTGATGCATCATGCCGAAGCCCTCTTTGCCGTTAAGGCAGAGGTGCTGTATGGTGCGCTGTACGAAGCAGCGCAAGAGACGTTTTCCATTGAGGAAGCGAAGGAACGCATCAACCAATTTATGAAAGCGAAGGTGAAGGGATAATGGCAGGCGGAACTTGGGAGCAAACGAATCGTCCGGTACTTCCGGGCTTATATATGAATTTTCAGGCGGCAGCGTCTTCAGCTATTCAGGCTGGTAATCGCGGAACAGTTGTTGTGCCGATCAAGGCAAACTGGGGTCCGGTGGGTACTTTTGTAGAAGTTGGCAGTGAAGCTGCAATTGAGCGTATTTTCTCGGCACATGCCTTGGATAACGGAACAGCTTATACATCCTTGAAGCTCGCTCTGTTGGGTGGACCGAAAAAGCTGCTCGCTTATCGGGTAGCCGGAGAGACGGCGAAAGCAGCCACGCTTACGCTGAAAGACAGCAGTGATGCAGCCGTGCTGCAACTGGACGCCAAGTATCCGGGTGACCGGGGTAACGGGTTCTACGTCACCATTCAGCCGGGTGTAATTGATAATACGAAGCATGAAGTGCGCTTGTTTGAAGGCAACCGGATGTTGTATGCACTGCTGACTGCGGATATTTCGGCAGCGTCGCTGGCGAAAGAGATCAATGCAGATGAAAGCAACATTTGGATTAACGCTCAGGCGATTGGCGATGGTACAGGTGTCGTTGCAACCGTTGCGGGAGCGGCGTTCAAAGGTGGTGCAAGTGGCAACGATGGACTGACCAATGCGGAGTATATTGCCGTGCAGGGCGCGCTGGAAGGCGAGCAATTCGACGTATTGGCACTGGATCATGCGGCGGATGCGCCTTTACTGGCGAGCTTTGCAGCATGGGTGAAACGTGTGCGCAGTGAGGGTAAACCCGTGTTGGCTGTATTCGGCGGTTCTACGGCGGATGACACCTCTGCGACCGCAGCACAGAAGGCGGCAGCACGTTCACTCACGTTGAACCATGAGGGTGTAATCAATGTTGGTACGGGTGTGCGTCTAGGAGATGCGTTCTACAGCTCGGCGGAAACGTCAGCTTATGTTGCGGGTCTGATTGCCGGACAACGTCTGAATGAATCCACAACCTACGCACCTTCTCCGTTCGATGACGTGACGCGTCGCTGGACGCGAGCAGAACAGGAGCAGGCGGTTCAGAATGGTGTATTTATTTTCTTCCATGATGGACGTCAGGTGAAGGCGCTTCGGGGAGTGAATACACTCGTGACCCCTGCCGCAGGACAGAATAATGCCTGGAAAAAAATCCGTTCCATTCGTGTTATGGATGCGATTAATACGGACTTGCAGCGCTCTGCTGAAGATACGTATATCGGCAAAGTGAACAATACGGAAGAGGGACGTCAGGCGCTGATCGGTGCGATGAAAGCCTATCTGGCGCTGCTCGCACAGAGCAATGTCATTGAAGCTGAGGGATACGATGTCGTTCTCGACCCAGCTTATTATGGTGCTGCACCAATTCTCAAGCCAGAGGCAGATCAGGTATTCCTGCAATGGAACGTGAAGCTGACGGATGTAATGGAGCAGTTGTTTGGTACGTTTTACGTGCAATAAGGTTTGTTTAGAAGGAAACTGTCTTTTAAAAGAGACGCCGATTCGTTGAATGGATGGTTTATACGATATTTTCTAATCTCAAGGAGGAATTGTCATGTTGGATGCGTCAAGAGTAATTCTCGGTACCCATGGTCAGCTGCATATCGATGGTGTGTGGCAGACAAATATTAATAAGCTGGAAGCCAGCGTTGAAATTGAGAAGCGTGAGCTGAATCTGGTCGGCAACGACTGGAAAGTACACAAGAATGGTGCGAAAAAAGGAACAGGTACCATGACAGGTTACAAAGTAACTTCGGACATGATCCAGCGCGGCTTCACCAAGTTCCAAATTATCTCGAAGGTGGAAGATCCAGAATCCTACGGTCATGAGAGTGTCTTGCTGAAAGGTTGCATGGTGGACAAAATCCAGCTCGCCAACTGGACAGCGGGTGAGGAAGTGCCGGAGGAAACAGGCTTTACATTTGAAGGATTTGAATTGTTGAACCCGATTGTAGCGAACTAAGGATGGAACGACTTTGAACTTCGGAAAGACCTCGTAACAAAGCTTGTCTAATCAGGCATACGGGCAACGAGACTTAACAGAAGTGGGATACACAGGCAGGCCGAGAAATTCTCGGTCTCTTTGTTGTCCCTGAATGTGGAGATGTATTAACCCAATTTTGAAATGAGAAGGAGATCGCACCCCATGAGTATGAATGAGAATATGTCTGAAGAACAAATTTTGGATCAGTTGTTTGAAGCAGCAGAGCGTTTGCCGGAAGAGAATGTACGGATTCAACGTTTGGATCTGTTGCTGACTCTGCGTGGATTGACGTCCTCCAAAGTGGATCAGATTCGCGAACGCTGTACGATTCGAAAAACAGTCAAAGGCCGCACCGAGGAAAAGGTGGATACCGAGACATTTAACGCGCTACTGATTTCCGAAGCAACGGTGAAAATGAATGTTCGCAGCCTGGAATTGTCCGGTTGGGGAGATAACCGTATTACCGGACGCATGAAGCTGTCCGGTGGGGAACAAGCGGTTCGCCGCATGCTGCTCGCGGGTGAGTTGGATGCCGTTGGCGACAAGGTACTTGAGCTTTCCGGCTTCGGTGTGGAGATTGAAGACCTAAAAAACTAATTCACTCCGGCGGGATGACCACGTTCTTATATCACATGTGGGTTCGTCATCATCTACGGCCCGGAGAATTCTGGTCTTTACCACGCGGGGAGCGCTCGCTGTTGATTGCGTTCTCGGAAGAGGAAATGGCAGCGATCACCTCGCAAATGAATCGATGATTAGATCGGACAGGGGGTGAAAGAAATGGCAGAAATGATTGTGGGTTTATCCAAATCCAATGCGGAAATGCGAACGACCATCCGATATCTGGATCAGATCCAGCGCTCAACGGAACGTCTGGGCAGAGTTCGCTATCAGAGTCTGATTAAAGTGAACAATGAGCTGAGAACAACCGGGCGTAGGCTGGAGAGCATTTATAGTACGGCTGTGCGATTGAGTAGGTTGCGGATCACGCCGAAGATCGGGCTGGATGATCAATTGAGCCCGGCCTTGGACCGTGCACTCGCGAAACTGAACCGTTTCCGAAACCAGATGGTGAAGGCTTCGGGGACGGTGTCTGTGGAGGTGAAGCAGAAGGTCGAAGTGGCGATGGGGAAGATGAGTCCTGCGAGCGGGCCTTCGCTGTCACTTAACATTGGGAGCAACAATAATACGGTAAAGAACGCACCAAAGGAAGAAGAAATAAGTTGGATACGGGAAATGGCACAAAAAAGTAATGATTTTCTTGATCCATTAAATAATGCAACGGACTTGCTCGGAAAGCTTGGGAGTGGTGTTAAGTTCTTCTATGAAAAAATCAAAGGGAAATCAAGTTCAAGCAATACTTCCCAATGTTGCTGCTGCTCTGGTGGAAGCCTTGTAGGGAGGATTTCAAAAGGCCGGGCTAAAGGTGGAAAAACCAAAAATGCAGGTGGTGGCAATGCTAAAACTGTAGCCGCAACAGAGGGCGGAAAAAAAGGTCCTTACAAGAGCGGTTCTAGGTCCTACCAGGAACGTGCACCTGGAACTGTAAAAACGTCTGCTTCCGATCGTGCGAAAAAAATCATTACCAACATGCCTCATGCAGAAGAGAAAAAGCTGAAAATGGACTTTGATCAAAAATTGAATCCGAATCGACATGGCTTTAGCGCAAATTTGCCTGGTTCGCCAATGTCCAATATGTTTTCGGGTAATGGTATGTTCGGCAAACTGAGTGGGGGACTTGCGAAGGGAGCGGGTAAACTGCTTGGACCGATTAGTATGCTTGCTGATGTAGCGAATGTTGCCACTGCTTCTCCCGAGCAGCGTGGGAGAGCTGTTGGATCCATGATCGGTGGGACTGCTGGTACCGCGATTGGTAGTGCTATTGGCAGTTTTATTTTACCTGGAATCGGCACGTATATTGGTGGAGCTTTAGGTGGATGGGCTGGCAGTTCGGCGGGAGGCTGGATTGGGGACAAAGCGAAAGATATTGGAAACTTCATGTCCAATGCCACGGAAGGTGCAGGCAAAGCGTTGTCGACTGCAGCCGATTTTGTTTCTGAAAAAACGAAGAACATTGCAAGTGGCATATCCAATTTCTTCAGCTTTGGTTCCAAAAAAGAAGAAAAAACCGTCTCAGCAACAACGGCGGTTGCTAATCCTACACCAGTACCCTCTGGTCCGTCAATGCCACCTGCCTATATTCCATCTGTGCTCACAACAACTGGTCCTATGGCTTATGCGAACAGCAATGGTGGTCAATCTACGACAGCCGCTCTCTTGGGAACAAGCGTGATGCAGTCCCAAGCCATGGGTCTAGGTAACGGAGCGCAAACTGCTGGAAATGCCAATGGCAAATCATCCACGATGACGGTACAAATATCCGAAGACCAGATGAGTAGTCTGTCCGGTTACCTGAAGGATTTTAAAACCGAGACGACCAACCAGATCTCCGTAAACGTACCACAAGGAGCTGTGCAGGTGACTGTCCGGGAGAACGCCATCGACTACGATGCCATCTCACATCAGGTTGGAATGAGATTTGCAGGCGAAGTGCGCCGTGCGATGGAAAATCGAAAAACCATTATGGCCTAGGCAGAAAGGAGGCCTGTCATGACTGTATTTAAAGATAACGTGGAAGGTATCAAAATGGAATTTACCCTGATCGACGGGAAAACGAAGTTTCAATTTCCGGTGAAACCGGAAGAACTGACGATCTCCCGATCCAAGGGATACGAAACGATTAATATGTTGGAGTATGGCGAGTTTGATTTTGCGCAGGGGGAGAAGGTGAAGGAGATCACCTTCTCTTCTTTTTTTCCCAAAGAATATGATGCGTCCTATTGCATGTACGAGCCTTTGCCTGATCCGCGTGTAGCGATGAATATGCTGAATACGTTTCTGGTATCGAAGAAGCCGCTGCGCTTCATCATTACCAACACAGGGGTGAACGTGCCCGTGTATCTGATCTCACACAATACGACCTTTCGGGGCGGTGAAAGCGGGGATATTTACTTTGACATTACGCTGCGAACGTGGCGGGATTCCAAAGTGGAGAAGGTTGGCGGTGCAACGTCTACGAGCAAGTCAGGTTCTCGTACGGATCTGAAAACGAGCAGCAAGACCTACACGGTCAAATCTGGCGATTCCCTGTCCAAAATAGCAAAGCTTGAGCTGGGCAGCAGTTCCAAGTGGAACGAGATTTACAAGCTCAATGTGAAGATCATCGGCAGTGATCCGAACCGGATCAAGCCCGGACAAAAGCTGGTGATGCCATGACCTACAAGGTCATTGTGGACGACAAATATGACATCACCAAGCTGGTGGAGACGATTACGCTGAAGGATTCGCTCGACCAGATTGCCTATCAGGCCAACATCCGGCTGGCGGTGTCTGCATCTTCGGGTCTGCCTGCGATCTCACCGGGTATGGCGGTGCGGATCAGCGGGATTCCTTTTGGCGAAAAATCTATGGTTCACTTGCTTCACCCTGCCGTCATCTGGGAAGTGGAGAGCTCGAACAGCGGCACCAAGCGACTGTCCCTGACCGTCTACGACCGGATGATTTATCTGGAAAAATCAGAGGACGAGTTCCTGCTGCCGAAAGACCAGACTGCCACGCAGCGACTCAAAACGTACGCCAAGGAATGGAAAATTCCATATGCCATGCTGCTGGATACCAAAAAGAAGCTGAGTAAAGCGGTGTATCGGTCGCAGACGATTTTTTCGATGTTGTTTGCCGATCTAAAGGAAACGGTGAAGTCGGGTGGGGATATGTTTCATCCACGAATGACGCCCGGCGGGTTGCAGCTATTTAAGGTGGGCAGCAATGCGAAAGTGCACGAGTTGGATCGACTGATCGATCTGACTCAGATGCGTACACTCGAAGGCGCGGTCACCAAAGTTAAAGTGATGGCGGCCTCCGAGTCCAGCAGTGGCAAAGAGGTTCCTTCCAAAGTGCTGGCGATAGAGCAGGAGGGTGTAGCCGAACTGGGCACGCTGCAAAAGCTGATCGAGGACGATCAGGTGAAAACAGCGACTGCTGCCAAGAAGTTGGCGAAAAGTCGTCTGACGGGTATTCAGGAGACCTTTACGATATCCGCACCTGATGTGAATACAATTCGTGCCGGAGACGCGGTGCTGCTCAAAGGGCTGAAGCTGATCGTCATGTCGGTCAGCCGTGATCTGTCTGCCGGACCTGGAACAATGACATTGGAGCTGGGGACAGCCGAGCTGGTGAAAAGGAGGTTTTACCTTGAATAAAGATGATCCGTATGGGCATTTTGCCGAGGTCATGCGCGGCGCGATGAGTACCCATACCCGTCAGGCCGTGAGCGGCATGGGCGCGGTGCTGGGAACGATGACTTCATCCGGCGTAAAGCTGGATGACTTCAAGCACGAAGTGCAGGACTATCTCGTGGCAGAGTTACCGGGCACGCTTGGGTTGCCGGAGCGCGAGGCTGCTGGCGCGATTTCCGGTATACCTGACGTGGCAAACGGCGGAACGACGGGCACGGGACGGTTTCTTTTGCAAAAAGGGGAAGTGGAAGAAGCGGTGTGGTCTCTTGGTAAAGGATTGAAAGCCGGTGACCGTGTGCTGGCGATGCGAGTGAATGGCGGTAACGACATTGTGGTGCTGTGTAAGGTGGTGAATGCGAATGCCTAGTTTGTTCCCGGAAACGGGTTTGGTATGGGGAGATGAGGAAGATCTGTCGGGGGCGGCTTCGGAAGAGGTGAGGTTTGGACGGAGCTGGCGATTCGATTACGATGCGGGGGATTTTGTGCTGACCCCAAGTGGCAAAGTCGCTGCGGCGGGTGCGCATGAAGCCTGGGTACAGTGGTGTATCAAAGCAGTGAAGACGCCGCGGTACAGACATGTGATTTACTCCCGAAACTATGGATCGGAGCTGGATGAGTTGGTGGGTCAGGGGGACAGCCGGGGTGTGATGGAAAGTGAGATTACCCGGATGGTTACGGAGACGCTGCTTGCTGATCCTCGCACAGATTCGGTGGACCAGTTTACGTTTGATTGGAATCGGGAGCAGTGCATGTTCTCGTGTCGGGTGGCGAGTGTGCAGGAAGAGATGTTTATTCTGGAAAGTGAGGTGATCTGACGGGATGGCTGAGATTCCACGTTATTTGGAGGACCAGACGGAGGAACAGATTATGCAGCGTATGCTGGATCGTCTGCCCGCGGATCTGGACAAGTCGGAAGGATCGTTTCTGTGGGATGCGGAGGCTCCGGTAGCGTTTATGCTGTCTGAGGCGGCGCTCTGGGCGCAGGAACTGCTGCGGCGCGGCTTTGCGAGCACTGCGGCGAGCAGTGATCCGAATTTTCGTTCGGAAGAGCTGGATCTGCGGGCGGGAGAGCATGGTCTTACGAGACGGGCTGCGGTAGCGGCACAAGGTTCGGTTAAATTCACGGGTACGTCGGGCAAGGTGATTCCTGCGGGGACGGTTGTGGCTACTTTGGCAGATGAAATCTCCGGTGAGGCTTCACTCGAATATGAAACCGTTGGTCGTGTGGAGCTGGGAGAAGATGGTCTGGGTAGTGTTGGTGTGCGGGCGCTCGTTGCCGGAAAAGAAAGTAATGTGCCTGCGGGCACCGTGACCGTGCTGTCTACACCTGTAAGTGGTGTTACCTCTGTAACAAATGTTGAGGTCATTAAAGGCGGTGCGGATATTGAGGCAGATACGGCGCTGCTGGAACGTTTTTATGCCAAAGTCCGCAATCAGGGAACAAGCGGCAACAAATCGCAATATGTGCAATGGGCCAGTGAAGTGCCCGGTGTTGGTGCAACGCGGGTTATTCCGTTATGGCAAGGGCCGGGCACGGTGGGATTGTATTTGCTGGATACGGACAAACGTGCCACGGGTAGCGATCTGGTAGCGGCTGTGCAGAAATACGTAGACCCAACGCAGGATGGACAGGGTGAAGGCGTTGCACCCGCTGGCCCTGTGGTGACCGTGATGCCGGCAGAGGAAGTGCCAATGAACATTCAGGTGAAGCTGACACTGGCAAGTGATGCCACACTGGCAGATGTAAGGGTGTTGATTGAGAGCGGGGTGACTGCGTATTTGAAGCAGTTGGCTTTTGCCGATCCGCTTGTGCGCTACACTCGAATTGCTGCGATCCTGCTCGACATTCCGCCGATTATCGACTATTCAGAGCTTACCCTGAACGGTGTGAGCGACCAGAATATAGAGATGACCGCGAACCAGGTGGCCGTGTTGGGGACGGTGGATGTGCATGAGTAGAGGTGTAGTGGAGGATACGAAGTTCGGGTGTGGGGGCAGAGGTAGTGTGGGACATCGGGAATGCTCTGACTACACGGCATATGGTTCAGCTGGAAATGAAGAAAGTGGCCGGTTAGAAGAGTGCTTGGGTCGTGTGGTACGCCGCTCGGGAGCGCAGCTATTGAGTGAAGCTGTCTACGTTGATGCGAAAGGAAAGGAGGATGCCGGTCATGAGTGCACCTTCTGCTGTACATGTTGGACTGACGAGTGAAAAAGGGCGGGAGCTGTTCTCGTATTTGCCGAGCTATTATGAGACTTCACGTGTGATGCAGGCGGATATGCAGTCCAAAGGAACCGAGATGGATCAGCTTTATCAGGCGCTGGATGAGACGTTGGATCAGTTTTTTGTCCGCACGGCAACGTGGGGATTGGATTTCTGGGAGCAGGAGCTTGGCATTGAGACGGATCGTCTCAAACCTGTGGATCAGCGGCGTGCGGTGGTCGAAGCGAAGCTGCGTGGTGCCGGAAAGTTTTCAGGGAGATTGGTTGCGAACGTGGCTGAGGCTTACGCCGGGGGCAAGGTGGATGTAAAGTTTCAACCGGAAGCGTGGAGCTTTACGGTGAGCTTTGTGGACACGATGGGCATTCCGCCCAATATTGACGATCTCAAACGCGCAATTGATGAATTGAAACCGGCCCATATGGCCGTGGAATATAAATATCGTTATCTGGTCTGGGATGATCTGGACGACAAACAGATGACATGGGACGAACTCGATGCCGCGTCCTTGACGTGGAATGGACTGGAGGTGTGGGCGTAATGCCAAAAGAAACAGATCGACTGAAGTTGCCTCTTCCATTAGGGAATGAGAATGTAACCCGGGAGAGTATTAACGGGATTTTTGAAAAGATTGATGCAGGCGTGGCGACACGAGAAGCCATCCTTATATCTGCGGAATCTGATCTTAATAGCTATATAACAGAAGGGGAATATTATTGCCCAACGAATGCCACAGTAGAAACTTTAGCTAATTCCCCAGTAGGAGTAGCCTTTCATTTGACGATAGAAAGACATGCTGGAGTGGTCCAAACTCTAACAACTTTTGAACCGAGTAACCTACAAGTTTTTCAAAGGAACTACTATGTCGGATGGGGTCCATGGAAAAAAGTACCTACAAGGGATGATATTGAAGAGGTAAAAATATACACCGATCAGAAAGTTCGAGAAATCGTTATTAATGATGCATCCTTAACAGATAAGGGTATCGTCCAACTATCCAACGCAATTGATGGCACCCGTGAAGATGTGGCTGCTACGGAGAAGGCGGTTAGAGATGCGAGGGTGGCGGCAGAGACGAATGCGGCAACAAATGCCAAGTCATATACGGATGGTCAAGTAAACCAAATCTCCAATTCGCTTAATCTATTTTCGGCAGCAGTACGTTCTATTGACAACATCTTTGTTTGTGGTTTCAATCGTTCTCTTATGGTAACTAACGGTTTGTCTTTTAAGATACAGTTCAATACGACGAATTCTTCAGTTAATCTGCCAACATATTTGCAGATTAACGATACTAACTATCAACTTAGGGTTGAACAATTTAAAAACTATACCCTACCAAATAATTTAATTGATACAAGTAAAATTTATGAGGTGAAATACAACTCCAACTTAGGAGTTTTTTTACTAATGGATTCGTTTAATGATGCGGATCTTCGTTCTTCAGAGATTACAATTATTGTAGGTAAAAGTGATGCTAATGCACAATTCACTACAATACAGTCAGCAGTTGACTATTTGAAGAAGTTTAATGCAGGCAGGCGTTCAATCAGAATAAAAAACACTTCTAACTCTGTTAATTTTACTGAGAATGTTATCGTTAGAGAATTTCATGGAGGCCCTCTTTTTTTTCTGTTCGATCCAGGGATTAAGTTAAACGGCTATTTTTCAATCGATGATTGTTCAGCTGAAGTATTTATTAATGGTAACTATGAAAAGCCCTTAGAGATTATTAATTCTAACGGTGGTGTTTCTGCACAAAATTGTTATAAATTAACATTGTATTTTGTCAATAAGGTTAGTGCAGGGCTTAGCTTTTTATCTGCTACCGGGGTCCTATCAGTCTATGTGAGTTCTTGTGTTTGTTCAAATCAATATATTCCTTTTGAATTTAATCGAGGTTGTTTAGCATATTTAGAAAATGTATCAGGAACAGGAAATGAGAGGGTTGGAAGGGCGGAGGGAGCACTTATTACTATGAAGAACGTTACCCTTACTAACTCTACTTTTACTGTTTCTGGTGGAGCACAGGTGTTCAAGTAATATTGTGAAACCGATTTAAAGGAGGTGAACTATGACCACAACCCAACTAACCGCCGCCATCGCGACAACACTATCGCATCACCTCCCTAACATCCCGATTTATCCTGCCACAGGAGCCGATACTCAAGATAGCCAATGCCTAGCTTACCGCTTGCTGGCTGCTAAACTCATCCGTGAGCGGAGCGACCGGTTTGTGCAGTCTCTCATCTACGAGATTCGCTGGATGGACGGGAAGAACATTCCGGAAGACCTGCCGGACAGGCTCTTCGAAGCATTGGAAACGCTTGAAGTGGAGGGAGTGTTATGTCGAGCGACGGAGCTACGATGGAAAGCGTGGGGAGAAACACCCAAACTGTGGGTGTATTACACGATGCGAACCACCAAAGTACCGGAGTCCTCCAGTCCAATGCAACATCTGGAACAGCAGCCAACTGTATTGAAAACGACACAGGCATGACTTTAAATTCAGACGGATATACACAGTCCGCGGAGTGACTGGTGTTAATATTCTTTATCTGAACGCATTTAAGGAGGACTTATCATGAAAGGAATAGGAGGCGTGCTCGCGATGTTCACCAAGAAAGAAACAGATCGAAAGAACCTTGAAGCAGAAGAGAAGCATAACGATACAAAATACAGCAAATCACAGTTCGCCGAATCCCGGCAACTTAGCCGGATAGAGAAAGATATTTTGGCAGCGGTGCTGCTGGAACAAGAGACTTACACCTTGCAAGAAGCGCAAGAACACATCCAACAATTTATGAATGGGGAGGCACAATAATGGCTGGAGGAACATGGACGACACAAAACAAGGTACGCCCCGGTGTATATATGAATTTTGCATCAGAGGGCTCATTGCCTGGTACGGTAGGGGAGCGGGGAACGGTGGCTTTGGCCCTTCCATTGTCATGGGGGCAAGCAGGCACAATACTGACGGTACAAATAGGTGAAGATGTACAAGCCAAATTGGGCTATGACTGGACAGCACCGCAACTGTTGTTGATTCGTGAAGCTTTGAAACGTGCGCAAACATTGCTTCTGTATCGACTCAATGCAGGGACCAAAGCCAAGGCAACCTTGGATAAACTGACAGTGACAGCCCAACACGGCGGTGTACGTGGTAATGATCTGGTTGTTGTAATCTCCGCAAACATCAATGAACCGGGACAATTGGATATCTCCACTTTGCTTGCGGGTAAAGAAGTGGACAAACAAACTTCGTCCACCATTGAAGCGCTGGAATCCAACGCATACGTTACCTTTACTGGTGAAGGTGCACTCACAGCTACAGCTTCACTTCCACTAACAGGTGGATTGGATGGTACAGCAACGAACCAGGAGCATGCCGATTTCCTGACCAAGCTGGAAGTACTGGATTTTAACACGGTCGGTCTGATTTCAGACGATGCCACACTCAAGTCAGTCTACACAGTCTACATCAAGCGCTTGCGTGATACCGAGGGCAAGAAAGTGCAACTAGTTTTGTCCAATTATCCGGCTGCAGATCATGAAGGCATTATTAGTGTCAAAAATGGTGTTGTGCTCGCAGACGGTACCGTTCTTACGCCGAAACAAACGGTAGCATGGACTGCCGGCGCAACAGCGGGAGCTAACCTGAATGAATCCCTGACGTTCCGTGCGTATGACGATGCCGTGGATGTCAACGGACGATTGACACATAGCGAGACAGAAGCAGCATTGCGCAACGGCGAGTTTGTGTTTACTGCGAGCAGCAACCGCGCAGTGGTAGAGCAGGATGTGAATACATTCCGTTCCATTACACCGGATAAGGCACATCATTTTGCCAAAAACCGTGTTGTACGCGTACTCGATGGCATCGCTAACGATATGAAACGGATTTTCGAGTCCTATTTTATCGGCAAAGTGAACAACAACGAAGATGGGCGTAGCCTTTTCCGTTCCCAATGTGTCACCTACCTGAAGCAGCTTCAGGATATCGGGGCGATTCAAAATTTTGATTCCAAAACTGATATCACCGTTACTCCGGGAAATGAAACCGACAGCATTCTTATCGAGATTCAGGTCCAACCTGTAGATTCCGTTGAAAAAGTATACATGAAAGTGAAGGTGGTTTAAGATGGCATTTTTGAAAGCAAGCGACACGATCTCCGGCCAGGAAGGCCGCGCATATGCAACGATTAACGGACAGACGGAAGAAATGTTCTATGTGAAGACACTTGAAGCAACCGTGGAAAAGCAAAAAGCAGAGGTCAAAACCCTCGGCCGCCGAGGTGTACAGCACAAAGCAACTGGTTGGTCTGGTTCGGGTTCCATGACGATCTTTTATACCACATCCCGTTTCCGTGAGCTGATGCTCCAGTACATGCAGAATGGTGTGGATACGTACTTCGACATTGAAGTGACCAACGAAGATCCTTCCTCTACGATTGGCAAACAGACTGTGACCCTCAAAGGCGTCAATCTCGACAGTGTGATCATGGCATCCTTGGATACCGAGGCCGAGGCGTTGGAGGAAGAAGTGAGCTTTACCTTTGAAGATGTCGATATGCCTGTATCGTTTAATCTGCCGAAGTAATATAGAAGTTACGGACATATGAACCATAAACTGTAACGAGTTTGACCTTAGCAGCGGGTTTGTAAAAGAAACCTGTTCAACTTGCCTGTGTTACGGGCTGTTTGGCGTGTCCAAATGATATTGTGCAATCTCTCTTCGTTCGAAGAGAAGCTGCATATAAGACTGGAATAAATAGCTACATTCAGCATCTTATCTGGCTTATCACTGGCTTCACATTCACACTAACGATTTAAAGCACATTATACATGTTCTTCGCCGCTTATTGCGGCGGGGAGCCTAACTTTAGAGGAGGAAAAATGCATGAGCGGATTGAGTATGTTTTTTGCCCAAAATACAGCAACGGATACAACGGAGGAGTTTATCGTATCCCTCCGATTCAAGGATGAGAAAGGTGAACCGGTTGCGTGGAAACTTCGCAGCATGACCGAGGACGAAAACCAAGAATGCCGCAAGGCAGCTACCCGCAAAATTAAGGGCAAGAACGGTGTCTATACACCGGACATCGACGCGAATGATTACATGGCTCGCCTGATGAGCGCAAGTGTAGTATTTCCCGATTTGAAAAACGCAGAACTTCAGCGCTCATATGGCGTAATGGGAGCGGAATCGCTTTTGCGCAAAATGCTGTTGCCTGGGGAATTTGCTTCGCTTGGCGAACAGGTTCAGAAGCTGAACGGCTTCAATCAGGACATGAACGAACTGGTGGATGACGTAAAAAACTAATTAAAGAGGGCGATTCCGAAGCCAATCTGGCTTATTACGCTCTCCACGAATTAAACATTTTGCCTCATGAGCTAATGGACTTCTCCATGCGAGAACGAGCGGCCATCTATGCGATGATCTCCATCCGGGTAGAAGAAGAGAAGAAAGAACGGTCCAAGAATCGCGCCCGGAAGAAATAAAAAGGAAAGGAGGGAGAAATGAATGTATGCCATGTTTGCAAGACTGTATATCATGTCAAACAATATGGTTCAGCAATTTCAAAATCTGCCTACCGTAATCAATTCGGTATTCAACCCTGGAAATCTGAGCCGAATTCAGTTGGCAGGCAACTTACTCCAAGGTGTGTCAGAAGAACAGGCTAAGGTAAATGCTGCCTTTACAGAAGGAGCCCAGCGCGTGCGTTCCTGGATCAGCATGATGAAATCAGCAGGACAAGCGGTTCTTGTACCAGCGGCGCAGGAAGAGGATCTGAAGCATCGCTATATGTCTACTACGGGTGATGATGCTCAAGGGGAGACGATCTTTAATCGGTACCGTGCGGAAGCGTTCAAGAGCGGACAGAATGTTACTGATGCTTTGAAAGGTGCGCTATCGCTCATCCCATATGCACAGAATACGGATCAGGTTGACCAACTGAGAGATATGACTAAACGGTTGAGTATGCTTTCTCCAGATGGAAAAAGTATGTCAGATGCATCCAGTGCCTTGGTCGCTGCCATGAACGGAGACAACGGTGAACTTGCCAATTCTTTTAACATTCCTGCAGAAGCTCTTAGCGGAGCGGGTCTGCAACAAACCATTGATTCATCCAATCTGGATGGGTTTATCACAAAGCTTGATGTCATTCTGCAAAAACAAGGCTATACTCAACAGGCTTTCGACACCATGTTGGATTCACCGTTGCAGAAGTGGAATGCATTAGTTAATCAGTTTAATGGGGTTCTCGGCCAGATTGGACAGGCAGCTCTTGTTGCGTTGACGCCTTTACTTGATCGATTAAATGAAGCCTTTGCAAATGGGGAGTTCACGGTCATTATTGAGTGGATTAGTAATGCATTTACTGTTGCGGCAAACGCGTTGACGATGCTGGTAAACGGTATTTTATACCTTGCAGCCGTGATTCAGCAGAACTGGGATATCATTCAGCCTATCCTGATGGCATTGGCAATTGTTGTACTGGCATTGGTCATCGCACAAGTCTATAGTCTAGTTGCTGCGTGGTTATTACTGAATTGGCCGATCCTGCTCGTCATTGCTGCAATTGCGGCAGTTATTGGAATTCTGAACATGATGGGGATGTCAGGTACACAGATCCTGGGGGTTATTATTGGTTCATTTATGATGCTTGGAGAAATCGTACGAGTAGTAGTGGCCACAATGTGGAACCTGTTTGCTTCGCTGGGGGAGGCTATTGTTAACTTTTTCATAGACCCAGTATATGCCATACAGAAGTTATTTAAAGACATGGGTATTTTCATTCTTGATATATTCTATAACGTCGTAACTGTTATTGAAGATGCCATGGAACGAATTAATGGTGGACTTAACAGTCTGATCAAACTTGTTAACAAAACTTTTGGCTTTAATATAGGTTTGTTTCAAGAGTCAGATATTAATTTAGGTGGCAAACAAATAAAGGAGTGGAAGAAAGGCCTGGAATCCTGGGAGCCTACGAGTGATAAAGATGTGAAGACATTCTTCAAAATGGACGGAGAATACAATCCTAAAGCTTTTGGAGATGGTCAGAAGGTTGCGGAGGATTTGATTTCTGGATTCTCTTCAACCTCGAATTCGGATTCCAAGGATAAAGGTCTACCAGGTAATTTTGGCAAAGACTTCACACCCGAAATACCCAAAACACCTTCCATTCCATCGATGCCAACTGCACCTGCTCCCACCGTTGTTCCCAACAATAATATGAGTAACATCAACAAAATCAACAATATCGGACAGGTGGACAAAATCGGAGACGTGGATGGCACAGTGGATGTGACGAGCGAGGATCTAAAACTGATGCGTGAGCTTGCAGAGATGCAGGCGATTCAGCGATTCGTTAGTCTGACCCCAACCGTTCAGGTCACCACAGGGGATATCAACAGTGGACATGATGTGGACAGCATTATCAGCAAAATCACCGATGGACTGAACAGTCAGATTGTCTCCAGTGCCCAGGGGGTGTATGGATAAGTGGAATATTATATTCAACTGAGTTTCAACAACCGCTCCGAATACATGTTTTTCCCGGTGACACCAGAGAGCATTGAGTTTTCGGATGCAGGGGATGGCAGTACGTTTAACGTTAGTGCCTTGGGTGAGATTAACGTCATCAAGTCGCCCAAGCTGCGTGAAGTCAGTTTCAGCGGGATTTTTCCAGCAGATTACAGCCCGTATCATCTGAATTACGATGCAAGCCATCCGGCAGTTCAGAAGCAATTTTACCGTGATCCGTATGAATATGTGAAAAAGATTATTCGCTGGATGCAGACGGGCAGACCCGTCAGGCTGTTTTTTTCCAGTGCAAGGTACACCATAAATATGGCTGTTTCCATTGAGAGCTTCGATTGGAAAGAGACAGCCGGTACGGTGGGCGATATTCAGTATGATATTAAGCTGAAGCAGTTCATTTTTTATTCTGCCAAAAAAGTAGTGCCACTCAAGGACAGCAAGGATACGGCTACTTCAAAAACAAAAACCAAAGCCTCCCGGCCCAATGAAAAAATCCAGCCCAAGACTATTACACTCAAAGCCGGAGACTCCTTGTGGTCTGTAGCCAAAGCCCAATTGGGAGATGGATCTCGCTGGAAAGAGCTGAAGAAGCTGAATGGCATCAAAGATGCACAATTGAAGAAGCTTCCGATTGGACTCGTGATCAAGCTTCCGTGAAAGGAGAGGGAACATGCAGCAGCAGATAAGTTTGGACGATAAGCAGGGAAACATGAAAGAGCGGTTATGGCTGGATGACAAGCAGGGCAACATCTGGGACATTAGCGAGATTGCTGGCGACATTACGTACAAAACCTCCCGCATCGGCAAGCCTTCCTCTCTGGAATTCACGTTGATTAAGGGCAGTCTGTACCAGAATAAGAAATTCACCTATGAGAATGGATATGTCGTGAAATATACCAGCAACGAGGTAGGCATATTTTATGGATATATCTTTTCGGTGGATAGCGGCAAGGACGAAATTGTCAAAATCAAAGCCTACGACCAGACTCGTTATCTAACCGCGAATCAGACGTATAAGTTCGTTAACGCAACCGCTACGGATGTGATCAAACGAATTGCTGCCGACTTTCAGCTGAAGGTGGGCGAGCTGATCCAGCCGAAATATGTTATTCCGCGCATGTTATTCGATAACAAAAAGCTGATCGACATGATCTGTGAGGCGTTGGATCGAACGTTGATCTATGGCGGCAAAAACTATATCTTCTACGATGATTTTGGCAAGCTCGTGCTTCGGGATGTGGAAGAGATGCCTTATAGATTTGTCATAGGGGATAACAGTCTGCTCACGGATTACAGCTATACGCGGTCGATTGACGACCAGACGTATAACAAGATCAAGCTGTATCGGGACAACAAGGATACGGGCAAAAGAGAAACGTTTGTACATCAGGATTCAGGCAGCATCCGTCAATGGGGGCTGCTTTTTTTGTACCAAAAAGCGGATGATGGCCTGAACGAAGGCCAGATTGATGCCATGCTGAAGACCCTGATGACCCTACGTAACCGCGAGACGCAGACGTTGAAAGTGGATGCGCTTGGTGATTTCAAGGTGAGGGCAGGTAGTCTTGTGAACATCCAGATCGATGAACTGAAGATTAATCAATATTTTCTGGTAGACGAATGTACGCATAAGGTACAAGGCGGCGTGCACACGATGTCACTGAATTTGAAGGTGGTGTAAGGATTTATGATGCTGGACGTGATTAAAAAGGCGGCGGTGGCCGCTGTGGATGCCAAGTCTCCCGTTCAGGTAATGTACGGAAATGTGACAAACACCCAGCCTCTGGAGATAACCGTTGAACAACGGCTGGCATTGGCTGAACCTTTCCTGGTACTGCCAGAATCCGTAGTGAACAAAACTTGGACCGTGGGGGACCATGTTTTGTTGTTACGTGTTCAAGGTGGAGACAGCTTTGTCGTGCTGGATCGGCTGGTGAATCCATGATTCCACAGGGTGCGCAGATGAGCGCAGAAGATCAGGAAGAAGCTGTTGTGCTTCCAAGTCTGACATATGTGTTTCAAGCTTCAGGACAGCGAATTGGAAGGCTGCAGCTGGATGGAAAAGATGCGGTAAAACAGGCAGTGTACAAAGCGTTGTCTACACGACGCTACGAGTATCTAATCTATTCTTCGGATTACGGCATGGAATGGTCCTGGGAAGGAATGGCCGGGAGATCCATGGTTGAATCAGAACTGGAACGCTGGATTCGCGAAGCGTTGCTTCCGGATGATCGCATTTCGGATGTAACGGAGTTCGATTTTGTCCACGAGGCCGATGGAGTAAGGGTTTCGTTTACCGTGGAAACAGATTTTGGCAGCTTCAGGGAAGAGACGGAGGTGAACATGAATGTATGAAGAGCAGACGTTTGAAGTCATTTTAAACCGAATGCTGGACAGAGTGCCGGATGGTGTGGATAAACGTGAAGGCAGCATTATCTATGATGCGCTTGCGCCAGCGGCAGTGGAAATGGCTCAGATGTATATCGAGCTGGATGTGAACGCCAATCTGAAGTTTGCAGATACAGCTTCTGGAGAGTATCTGGATCGCGCGGTGGCTTGGTCTGGCATTAGTCGGAAAGCGGCCACGAAGGCACGTTGGGTTGGTAGTTTTCGGGATAATGAAGGTAAGCCTGTTGAGGTTCCTTTGGAGAGTCGTTTTTCCACGGGGGATCGGGTGTACGTTATTGTGGAGCGCATCGCGGCAGGGCGATATGTGTTGGAATGTGAAGTCGCGGGAGCGGAAGGTAATGAATATACGGGGGCGCTGCTGCCCATCGATTATATTGCTGGATTAACAACAGCGGAAATGACACAGTTGCTGGTTCCCGGTGAAGACGAGGAAACGGATCAGGCCTTGTATGATCGATATCAGGACAAAGTTTCCCGACCGATTACGAGTGCCAACAAATATCAGTATGAGTTATGGGCACGGGAAAACTCTGGTGTTGGCAAAGCCAAAGCTTTTCCACTGTGGGATGGTCCGGGTACAGTCAAGGTGGCATTGCTGAATAATGAAATGAAAACACCTGCTGAGGCGGTCATTGAGGCGGTGCAGGAATATATCGACCCAACTCAGGATGGAATGGGCGAAGGTGCAGCTCCAATCGGACCCGTGGTCACAGTGGTGGGGGCGGAAGAGGTGCCTATTGATGTTGAGGTGCAGGTCACGCTTGCTTCTAGTTCAACGTACGAGGGCGTTAAGACACTAATTGAAAAGGGAGTTACGGCGTATCTGAAAGAATTGGCTTTTGCCGATCCGTTGGTTCGTTGGACACGTATTGCCAATGTCATTCTGGATATTCCGCCCGTGATCGATTATAGCGATCTGCTGGTGAATGGTGGTATGTCTAATCTGGAGATCGCCCCCGGCGCAGTAGCCGTTCTTGGGACGGTGAAGGTGACATGAGTAAAGCAGAGGTATTAATGACTCTTTTGCCCCCGTTGTATGAGAATGTGCTGGAGATGCAGCTCCTTACAGAGACCGAAGGTGTTGAGCTGGACAAGCTTACGGTTGGTTTGGAAAGTGTGCTGGACCAATTCTACCCGGAGTCTGCGACCTGGGCATTGGAACGTTATGAACGGGATTTGCAGATTTCGACGAATCAAGCCAAGCCGGATGATCAGCGGAGATCTGTAATCATTTCCAAAATGCGCGGCAGCGGCAAAGTCTCTGGTTCCATGCTCAAGAACGTGGCGCAGGCCTACGAAAGTGGCGGGATTGATGTATCCGTTTCGCCCGAGGAGTACTTGATCCGAATCCGTTTCATCGACACATGGGGCTTGCCGCCCAATCTGGACGATCTGAAGGCAGCAATTGAGGATATTAAACCAGCACATATGACCGTGGAGTACCGTCTGCGGTATTTGACGATTTCGGAAGTTGAAAGCATGACGCTGGAGGAGATTGAACAGACCCGACAGGATAAATTTGCAGGAGGTGGAGCATAGATGAATGAACCGAAAACACCGCATTTGGGATTGAATAAGATTGACCGTTCCTCGCCATCGACAACCTATTTTGATCTGGATAAGTATTTGGATCAGAACTGGGAGAAAGTTGATGAGGGTGTGGGGAAAGTCGAAGAAAAGGCTGAGGACACCGCGGCACAGGTGAGTAGTATTCAAGAGCGGTTGGATACGGAGAAGCGCAAGTCCGTGACGTTGGAGCCGGGATTGCAAGTTGTTCATTCTGAACGTGCCTCGGCGTTTAAGTTGGATGGGTTGAAGGGCCGAACGCTGGTGAATTTGTTGGGGCGTGATGGTGGTTTCTACAATTTAAACCACTGGTCTTATTGGTCAGCGTCACCGCCCAACGTGAACAATAACAAGGTAACGGTTATAGGTACAGGTTCAAATTTGAACCCACAAATCACCTATACTAACTTAGGACTTGCCCCCAAAGTGGGCGAGAAACTCTTTTTGCGTGCAAAAGCCATACCTAAAAATTTGTGCTCAGCAGTCCGGTTATATTTGTATAGCTCTGGAGAAAAAATTATCTTTAATGCTATGACTGCAGTGAGTCCAGCAGTAGGAGGAAAACTCGATTTGTACGGGATTATTACTGTTACGCAGCAAATCGTGGACAATTGGTCATCCATTGGATTCATTTTGGTAACCGAATACTCGACGACAACAAATGCCACTAATGCAGTGACCGAATATGCCCAAGCCGCTATGTACAAGATCTCAATTGTTGATCAGTCGTTGACACCACAGCAGGTAGCTGCTAAATACCCATATGTCGAAAGCGTTCAGCCTGTACGAAATCCATATGTGATTCGCTACGGAGAGTATTTATTGCCGCCATTCTATGAATGGGAGCACACAGGACACACTTTTCTAGAAACGTCTCCATATACGGCTACTGGTGAGTTAGTATCTGGTTCTATTGGAACTGATGCGTATGCCGTGACTTACTTAAGTGTATTAGCAAATCAAGATTACACGATTAGTAACCCGGCAGCAAGTACAGGCAAAATTCGAGTGAGTGTATACGATTCATATACAAGATTACAAGGTATGTTCATTAATCCGGGAGAGACTAAAACCATTAAAACGGTCTCAAGGGCCGTAAGAATGGGTGTAAATCTTAGTGGTGTTACGCAGTATACAGAAGAGTTTGATGTGAATAAATGGACATGGTCTACGGGGAATAAAGCGAGTTTTGCATATCCAATTATGACTCTTGGTAAGGAGGTGAAACCGTTAAAAACATGTGAAGATTCTATGCTTGCACTTCAAACGGAGTTATACTCAGACCCGGTGACAGGTTTGAATGCTGACGAAGTGTTTGAAAAGAATGGCCAATATTACAAGATGACCAAGTGGCGCAAGATAATTTTGGATGAAAGTCTTCGTTACCGATCAATAGCATCATCGTCGGGTTACAAAGTAGTTGGTTGTACTCTATCAGAACCAGTAGCAGCTTTTAACAGCTTGGTTGTTACGAAGTACAATGGTAATGTGCTTACTAAAAACGGAAATATGTCTGAATCTGATAACGCCTACTTCAGAATTGCAGATTTATCAGACTTCAATGTATCTATTGCTAGTGCAGATAGTGGATGGGGAGATTCATATACGCCGACAGCAGATGAGATTAAGGCATATTTTATGGGATGGCGTATGTATAACGGCGAATCAGCGTTCTACAACGGGGCAGGCACGAAATATTGGCATAAATTGTCTGACGGAACTTCGACTCCAGGTGTGGGCACAACTACTTTACCGACTACAAAAGCACCAGATTTGACTCCATATCAACTCGTATATCAGCTTGCAGTACCAACTATCGATCCGATCACGTCAGAGGGTCAATTAACGTTTTTTGAGGGAGATAATCAGGTTGAAGTAGGTTCAGGAATGATAATTAGAGAGAGTGTTAAACCAGTATATACTTCAGATGTGCATAAATCATATAACATTAATAACTATAATTTGTCAGCTAAATTAAATAGTAGGGTAAAAAAAATACTGTCCGTTTATAAAAATGATGTCAGAGATTACTGGGATATCCTACGCTTTAATCCGGAGTCAGAAGTTTTTGGGTTAGAGTTAGCTTCCTTGCCAGCCTCTCAATATGATCCATCGGCTTATTATACTGTAACATATCAGGTTCAGGATCAATTTTCACCAATATGGATTAACGGAACGATAGGAGTAAGTGAGAAATCTATTATAGAACAATTTATAAACGATTCTTCCAATATTTCAAGGCAGCTATCTGTAGTGGAAAGTAAAAATAACGAAATGGAATTACAGAAATATGCTGATAAAAACTATCTCAGAAAATCATCAGGTATTAGTGAAAATCAAGACTTAAATGGCTTTGTAGCTGAAGGAGAATATTATTGCCAATTTAATACGACAGCGGAAACTCTAAAAAATTGTCCTGTTGGAGTAGCTTTCAGTCTTAAGGTGAGTAAAAATGGAACGCAAAATAAAGAGTCCATCCTAGGAGTAACACAAACTTTAATAACATTTCTTCCAGTAGGATTTACGACATGGCAGCGAAATCTTTATGACATATGGGGCGTATGGGTACAAGTTCCATCCAGAGAAGAGTTTGAAAGTTTAAAGTCCTCTGTCAGTGATGGGAAATCGGCTATCGCTGCCGCCATTACTGGCAAAGGTATAGTGGCATCAGGCAGCGATACACATTTAGAATTTGCGAGAAAGATCAATCAAATTAATGTCGGACCGAAATATGCAACTGGAACGATTCAATCAGCGGCTACTTCAATGTATTTTATGACATATAACGGCAGCTACGCCTTTAACTATTTATCAGTATCCAATCTTGATTTCAGGCCAAACAAAATTATTATCCGCCGAACTGTACAAGCAAGTGGTGAGGATCTGAATGTTTACGATTATTACACTCGTGCTGCAGCAGAGAATTCGACAGGTTCAAACTACAACTACTATACATTTTCGAATGGTCAGGGAAGATCAGCATACATCGTGAATGTCTATGAATATTCAGGGCTTGGAATTCCATCTTCGAATGCTTTCGTAAACAGTAGTGGCTTTCGTGTTCCTGTTCTAAATTCAAATACGTCTTACACATGGGAAGCATTCAGGGTTTAGAAGTCGAAGTAAAGGACATTAGAACAAAAACTTACTAATAAAGTAAAAGATGGATTATCTGTTTATTCAGTTGCCTGATAACAGATAAATTTACTTAGTTTATCTTTTTACATGGGGAAGTGAAGAGTTTGCGAACAAATAGTTAAGGTAATTCTTCTCCTTACCAACTAAAACAAGTTAACAATTTTTTAGACCAAGGAGGTGAAAACATGGAACGATGGGATACCCTATGGAAATGGGGAATTGCACTCATGAGCAGCTCAGTAACCTACTTCTTCGGAGGCTGGTCAGGCGTACTCGGCGTATTGCTCGTATTCGTCATCCTCGATTACCTAACAGGCATCGCGGCGGCAGGCATGACTGGCAAGTTGGAGAGTAATGTCGGGATGTTCGGCATTGCGCGAAAGGTATTTATTTTTGCAATGGTATCGGTGGCTCATTTGGTGGACGGTGTTCTGGGGGACGGACATTTGTTCAGGGATGCGGTTGCCTTTTTTTATATCGCAAATGAGTTGTTGTCCATTATTGAAAATGGAGGCAAACTGGGCGCCCCGATTCCGCCTGCGATCCGGCAGGCTATTGAAGTGCTCAAGGGTAAGGGAGGAGACGGGGGGATTCCCGGCAAGTATACTCCTGATTCCAGAGAATCTTTTGTACAGTCAGATGATAAGGATGTTGAACAGACCAGAGATGAAACGAAGTAAAGACTATTCATTCATTCATTCATTCATTCAAATGTGTCCTGTAATAAGAGAGAGAGAAAATATTTGAATCGATAATCTGATCCATTGGCTACAAGTAGTGAAGGAGACGGAATCGATTCTGAAGAAGCGATAGCGGTCGCCTTTGTCTCCGAATTTCTAACCTTTAAGAAAATGAATTAAGAAAATTTGGAGACAACAGCGATCGGAAGAACGATCCGTATCTGGAACGGTCACGTACCGACTCGGTATTTTTATCTAGTGAGTTAATGGATAGCCAGTAGTCTACCGACAGACGACATAGAATGGAGTAGTCTGACACCAATATTGGAACACATCCCCAGCCATCGGGACTTACCTTTCATCAACAATCAGGGACATGCACACAAGCAACCCCTGATCCCCAAGCATTAACTATATACAAACGGCAATTTGCCGCATAAAGGGTGTGAGAAACATGCAAACAAGAAGCTCGGGCAACACGCAGGGCATAGACGTTTCCCGTTACCAGGGCGCGATCGATTGGGCCAAAGTGAAGGCAAGCGGTATGACGTTTGTGTTCATCAAGGCGACCGAAGGGCAGACGTATACGGATCCGAATTTCCAAACCAATGTGACTGGCGCACTGGCGGCGGGCATGCTGGTAGGGACGTACCATTTTTTTCGCGCAACGACTACCGACGGTGCCAAGGCTGAAGCGGCAAATTATGCCAATACACTTAACAAAGTTGGAGGGGCCAAGGCGCTACAATTACCTCCTGTGATGGACTACGAGAACAATCCGGGTAACCTGAGCAAAGCTCAGATCAATACGGTCGCCAAGGCTTTTTTAACGGAATTGCAACGTCTCACGGGTGTGAAACCGATCATATACACGGGCAATTCATTTGCCGGCAATTTTGAACCTTCAATGAGCTCATACGATCTATGGATTGCGCGTTACAGCAACACACGTGTACCAGATGACCAGCCTGCCTGGAAATGTTGGACATTCTGGCAGTATACGGACTCGGGCAAGGTGAACGGGATCAGCGGCAACGTGGATATGAACGAGTTCCAAGGATCGGCAGCGGAATTGAGAGCAAGATATGCAACAGCAACACCAAAGCCACCCAAACCAACCAATCCCACGAATCCAGCCGAACCACCGAAAGGGGGCGAACCGATGACAGCCGAAGAGAAAGCAGCGTTTGATGCGCTCAAATCCCAGGTCGATAAACTGCAGGCGCGCCAGCAGATGGAAGTTCCAGTCTGGGCGAAAGCGGCCGTTGACGCAGCACTGGCATATGACACCAAGAATCCGTTGTTCAGCATCGATAGTGGGGCGAGTTATGATTTTTACCGTTTTATCACGGTCATGTACCGCAGAGGTTTATTCAAAAAATAAGCTGACCTAACATAAAAATATAAGTTGGACCTGGTTTTAAAAGAGGGAACACAACAAGGGACACACGACACTTTTTGTCGAATAGTGTTCCTTTTTTGTGTTTTATGTAAATGATATTGACATATATAATAAAGTTGAAGACTTATGTCCGTAAATCTCTTGTCTAATTGATGAATGTGATGTAAAGTAAGTTACACGAAATCGTTTTTCACCACTGTTTATTTACACAAACCTCCTCATCATGACAAGACTTTAACATGAAAAGTTATTGTAATGTCTCCCTGTTGTAAAATCCAACATCTCTAGATCAATCTCGCAACGTTTTGAAACAATTCAATCCAACCCAACCTGTTTGAGAAACCACTAAAATGTTTTGTTTACCAACTTTCTGTTTCAGCTACTTACCACCATTAAATTTTTACCTATTACACTTTAGCCATGACGTTTAACTCCAAGCCAAACCCTAAGCCAAACTCCACCCCAGACATTTACTCTCAAAATCAGCCTTGTCGGCCGCCACACAGTCTGTACCATTCTACAGTTGCTTATTGACCTAAGTTCAATTATTACGCAACAACCACAGGCATTTACAACTCGTCACATCATCCGAAAAAACTTACAAAATGTGTACGGTTACATCCCGTTTTGCATTTCATATATACGCTTTTACTTATCCAGATTTACATGACAGGTATCAAAGGCATCTAAAGCCTTTCATATGATACAAAGCACCAAACCGATCGATTGTAATCATTGGAGTTTTTTCACGCCAGTATCACACACATTATGAGACAGGGAAGGGTGTTGTACGTATGCGAATGAGAAAAAAGTGGTTATCCGGGGTCATGGCAATGGCCATGAGCACAGTGTTGATTCTATCGGGCTGCTCCAGCGCCAGTAACGAGGGTACAGGCAATTCCCCCGTTCCGGCGGAAGGTAGCGAGCCTCCAGCAGAAGTGGCAGCACAGGATACAATGATTATGGGACGCGGCGGAGATTCTGTGGCGCTGGACCCGGCAATCGTTACGGATGGGGAGTCGCTGAAGATTGGACATCAGGTATTCGACTCATTGCTGGACTACAAGGAAGGTGGAACTGAGGTTGTTCCTGCACTGGCTGAAAGCTGGGAGATTTCGGCGGATGGACTCAAGTATGACTTCAAGCTGAAGTCCGGCGTGAAATTCCACGATGGTACCGACTTCAACGCAGACGCTGTGGTGTTCAACTTCAACCGATGGAGTGATCCGGCCAGTGAATATAAATTCGAGGGAGATTCCTTCGACTATTATGATTCCATGTTTGGTCCGGAAGATGGACGTGTGATCAAGGAAGTGAAGGCGATTGACGAGACAACGGTTGAGTTCACCCTGAACCAGCCACAAGCGCCATTCCTGCAAAACATTGCGATGACGCCATTTGGCATTGCAAGTCCAACCGCGATACAGGAGAAAAAGGAAAATTTCAAGAGCGAGCCAGTAGGCACAGGCCCATTTGTATTCAAAGAGTGGAAGCGGAACGACTCCATCACCCTGGAGAAGAATCCGAATTATTGGAAAGAGGGACTGCCGAAGCTGAACAAAGTGATTGTGCGCTCCATTCCAGATAACACGGCTCGCTTCAATGCGCTGCAAAACGGCGAGATTGATATCATGGAGGATCTGAACCCGGATGATCTGTCCATTCTTGAGGGAAATAGCGAACTGCAAAAAATTGAGCGTCCACCATTTAACGTGGCCTACATTGGTTTCAATTTTAAGAAAAAACCGTTTGATAACGTGAAAGTAAGACAAGCGCTCAACCACGCGGTAAACAAACAGGGCATTATTGATGCTTTCTTTGCGGGACAAGCGCAGCCAGCGGTGAACCCGATGCCGCCAACACTGTGGGGGTATAACGATAGTATTGAGGACTATGCTTACGATCTGGAAAAAGCAAAAGCATTACTTGACGAAGCCGGCTACCCTGACGGATTGCCTGACCCGGTAACATTCTATGCAATGCCAGTATCCCGGCCGTATATGCCTGACGGCAAGAAGGTTGCCGAAGCGATCCAGGCCGATTTTGAGAAAATCGGAGTGACCGTCAACATCGAATCACCGGAGTGGGCGACGTACTTGGATGATGCCAAAGCTGGGGAGAAAGACGACATTTACATGCTCGGCTGGACCGGTGATAACGGTGACCCGGATAACTTCCTGTACACGCTGCTGGATAAGGATGCAATCCCGGGCAACAACCGCAGCTTCTACGTAAACGAAGAATTGCATACGTTGCTGACGAGTGCGCAGAAAGAAACGGATCAGGACAAACGTGCGGAACTGTACAAGCAAGCGCAAGTGATTATTAAGGAAGATGCTCCATGGATTCCACTTGTGCACACCACTCCTATTTTGGCTGGTAAAGCGAACCTGAAGGATTTTGTACCGTCCCCATTGGGCACGGAATCCTATGCCAATGCCTACTTTGAATAACTTATGTATGAGCTGAACTTAGTATTAAATAGGAACCATTAGTTCAAAGCGCTGGCGTACACGCAATGCTTGGCAGAACCCACATCAGGATGTAACGATCTAAAGCATGCATGTCTGCCAGCGCTTTTTATACGTTAAAGGCAGGTGAATGAGGAGTGAACAGTTACATCGTCAAACGTGTACTCGTGTTACTGCCCGTGCTGCTGGGCATGACCCTGATCGTCTTTTCCATTATCCACGCCATTCCGGGTGATCCGGCCGAGACCATACTCGGGCAAAAGGCAACCGAACAATCCAAGCAAGCTCTGCGTGACCAGCTCGGACTGGACAAACCATGGTTTCAACAATATTTCGCTTATCTGGGCGACCTGTTTAAGGGAGATCTGGGCACATCCATCCGCACCAAGGTTCCCATTGCCCAGGAAATTGTGCCCTATCTGACAGCGACCCTTGAATTAACGATGGCGAGTATGCTGTTTGCGATCATTATTGGCGTGAATGCAGGGATCGTCAGTGCGTGGAAACATAACTCGTGGTTCGATTACTGCTGCATGGTCATTGCATTGGTGGGTGTATCGATGCCGATCTTCTGGCTTGGGTTGATGGAGCAGTGGTTGTTTGCGAACAAACTGCACTGGCTGCCATCCATCGGCAGAATGAATGCGCGTGATCCCATTGAAGCCATTACAGGTTTGTATGTGCTGGATACGATGATTGCCGGACGCTGGGATCAGTTGTGGACGGTAACGAAACATTTGCTGCTGCCAAGTATCGCGCTCGGCACAATTCCGATGGCCGTTATTGCCCGGATGACGCGTTCCAGCATGCTCGAAGTGATGAGTTCGGATTATATCCGAACCGCGAAGGCGAAGGGACTCGGCCCGTTTTTTGTCATATATGGACATGCGTTGAAAAATGCGTTTATTCCCGTGCTCACCGTCATCGGCATACAGACCGGATCTTTGCTGGGTGGAGCCGTGCTGACCGAAACGATCTTTGCTTGGCCTGGTGTTGGGCGCTATATATATGAAGCGATTAGTTCACGGGACTATCCGGTGATCCAAAGCGGCATTCTGATCGTGGCATTCTTCTTCGTTGTGATCAACCTGATTGTGGACTTGCTGTACGCCGTATTCGATCCGCGTATTAGTTATAAGTAGGAAATTCATCACCACGACACGAAGAGTGCAGAACCAATCTGTAGAAGCGAAGCTAAAAGCTTTCTGAAAGAAAGCTACATTGGAAGAATAGGCTGCCCATTTATCACCGGATTTTCACCTTTAAATAGGTGGATCAATAAAATCTGGGGATAACAGCGATCGGAAGATGGTGCTGCAATCGTAGTGCTTGAGTGTAATAGAACTCGTTGATCTTGTATTTCATTCATATCCAAGAAGGGAGACGCCGCATGGCCAAATTATCGACCAATACCGGAGCATCCATTGACGCCGCGTCGGCACCTGCATCAGGTCCATGGCGGGAAGCTTGGAGAACGTTTCGGAAAAATAGGCTTGCGCTGGCAGGCTTGATCATTATCGTTTTTTTTATCCTGTTGGCCTTTGCTGCCCCGTATATTGCCCCGTATGATTACAAAGAGCAGGTACTCACAGATCGATTGCAAGCCCCTTCGGCAGAGCATTGGTTCGGTACCGATGATCTCGGGCGTGACGTTTTCTCCAGAGTGCTGCACGGAGCGCGCATTTCATTGTGGGTTGGTTTCTTCTCTGTTATTGGCTCTATTTTTGCGGGCGCATTGCTCGGTCTGATTGCTGGATATTATGGAAAATGGGCAGACATGCTCATCTCACGTTTGTTTGACATCTTGCTTGCTTTCCCTGCTATCCTGCTGGCAATTGCCATTGTGGCGATTCTTGGCCCGTCTTTGCAAAATGCACTGCTCGCGATAGCGATCGTGAACATCCCGACCTACGGACGGCTGGTGCGTTCAAGGGTACTTAGCTTGAGACAGGAGGAATTCATTACGTCAGCGCGTACGCTGGGGGCTAGCAATATGCGAATTCTGTTCCGGCACATCTTGCCCAACAGTCTCACCCCGCTCATCGTTCAAGGCACACTGGGGATTGGAACAGCAATTATTGAAGCGGCTGCACTTGGATTCCTCGGCATGGGGGCGCAACCACCTGACCCGGAATGGGGCAAAATGCTGTCGGATTCCCGCCAGTTTCTGCAAAAAGCGCCGTGGACGCTCATTTTCCCCGGACTTTCCATCATGTTCACCGTGCTCGGTTTCAACTTGCTCGGGGACGGCCTGCGCGACACCCTTGATCCAAAGATGGCCAAAAAGTAGAAGATTGCATCTCCAACCGTAACCCTCTCTCTATCTCTGTAGCTCTAGCTCTAGCTCTAACTTTTGCTGTAACGCTGCTTGAACGCCAACGCTAACCGTAAGTGTAACTTGTAGCTGTAAACGCTAACTTCTTTTCCAAATCTAACGAACCTAGGAAGGTTTATTCTACGATTTAATGCCCATTTCCCAGTCTAACAACTTTCAAACACGCTATGTTGCGAAAAACCTGAGAAAAGTCTCAAAGGTTCGGCTAAAGGTGAGAAATAGCGTCTCTACGATTCGTTAGATAATGAAATCATTCTAAAGGGACCAATTAACGTTGCAAGGTTCGATAGCGTGTGAATTTCTACTGTCACCCACCCAAGACAGTCAACCAGCGCACTAGTTGCTACACAGCAAGGTGGATGCCCGTTCGAAATACATTAAATGGGAATGATGTGATAATAGCTACTATTCCTACATTACAATCTATCTCCAAGCCGGTTCGAACTGTGGTTCGAGGCGGCTTTTGTGTTGCATGATGTATTGCGCTAAAATGGTTAGAGATGTGCAAAATTTGAAGTGTTATTCGATGATTTTGTTAAAATAACCGCTTTCGTATTGACACCCAATTTTCCCATATGTTATATAAAAGGAAGGGTTTAGCACTCTAAAGACTGGAGTGCTAACAAATGATGTTTTTACTATACAACTACATATGGAATGATTGTATTTTTGAATATGGATTAAGTTAACCTTGAATAGGACATGCGAAGCTAAGGAGACACAATAAACCTGAAGAAGCGGCGCTCCACGTTTAATAACAGATATCACTTCATTGATGATCTCAATCCTAAAAATCAGTTCCTGATTAGATGCAAAAGTAGTGGAGGGGACGAAATCGATTTGGAGGAAGCGAAGCGTTCGCCTAAAAGCTTTCTGAAGGAAAGCTGCTACGGAAGCATACGCTATCACTGAATTTCTCCCTTTTCAAAAAGGGAATCAAAGAAATTCGGGGATAACAGCGATCCGAAAAACGATTCGTAACCGGAACGGCTAGATCGCAGAAAATCATGCACTTATTTTAAATGAACGATTGAGTGAATCAAAATAATCTAGTAATCAAAGCAATTGAAGGCTTTTCTAGTAACGTAATATTCTGCATAGGAGTATTCAAAGGTTTACTTTCTATATTCAACCCAATCATTCTATCCCCAATTTGAAAGGAGACACCCATTCATGGCTAAAAAAGAATTCCAGGCTGAATCCAAACGCTTGCTGGATATGATGATCAACTCCATTTACACCCAAAGAGAAATCTTTTTGAGAGAACTGATCTCCAACTCCAGTGACGCCATTGACAAAATATATTACAAAGCACTGACTGACGATACACTCGTTTTCAACAAAGAGGACTACTACATCAAGCTCACCATCGACAAAGAGAACCGTACGCTTACGCTCACTGATACAGGAATCGGGATGACCCAGGAAGAGCTGGAGAACAATCTGGGAGTTATCGCGAAGAGTGGCTCGCTGGCGTTCAAGAAAGAGAATGAAGCCAAAGACGGCCACAACATCATCGGACAATTCGGGGTTGGTTTCTACTCCGCATTTATGGTGGCGGACAAGCTGACTGTAACCAGTAAAACGCTGGGCAGTGACGAAGCATGGAAGTGGGAATCCGAGGGTGCAGACGGATACACGATTTCTCCAGCCGAGAAAGATTCCGTGGGTACGGAAATCGTCCTGACGATCAAACAAAATACCGAAGAAGATTCGTATGACGAATTTTTGGAAGAGTACCGCCTGAGATCCATCATCAAGAAATACTCCGACTTCATTCGCTACCCGATCAAGATGGATGTGACTGGTCAGCGTGCAAAAGAGGGTACAGAGAACGAATTCGAAGAGTACAAAGAAGAGCAAACCGTGAACAGCATGGTGCCGATCTGGCGTAAAAATAAAAGCGAACTGACCGAAGAAGACTACAACAACTTCTATATGGAAAAACGCTACGGTTTTGACAAACCGCTCAAACATCTGCACATCAGCGCGGATGGCGCATTGGTATATAATGCAATCCTGTTTATCCCGGAGAACACACCATTTGATTATTATACGAAAGAGTATGAAAAAGGGCTTGAACTGTACTCTAACGGTGTATTGATCATGGACAAATGCGGTGATTTGCTGCCAGATTACTTTGGATTTGTAAAAGGTATGGTCGATTCCGAGGATCTGTCACTGAACATCTCCCGTGAAATGCTGCAACATGACCGTCAGCTCAGTCTGATCGCGAAGAACATCAAGAACAAGATCAAGAGCCAACTGCAAAGCTTGCTCAAGGACGAGCGTGAGAATTACGAGAAGTTCTATCAAGCGTTTGGCCGTCAGCTGAAGTATGGCGTATACAGCGACTATGGCGTGAACAAGGATACCCTGCAGGATCTGCTCTTGTTCTCTTCTTCCAAAGAGAAGAAGCTGGTGAGCCTGGACGAGTATGTTTCCAGAATGCCGGAAGATCAGAAGTATATCTACTACGCATCGGGTGAATCCATTGAACGGATTGAGAAGTTGCCACAAATCGAGGGTGTACTCGATAAAGGTTACGAAGTATTGTACTTCACCGACGACATTGATGAGTTTGCAATCAAGATGATTACGAACTACAAAGAGAAAGAATTCAAATCCATCTCCAGCGGTGACCTGGGCATCGAGGACAGTGCAGATAAAGAAGAGACGGACGCACAGGACAACGACAACAAAGAGTTGTTCGAAGCAATGCAAGCACAGCTCGGCGGCAAAGTAAAAGCTGTTAAAGCTTCCAAACGCCTGAGAAGCCACCCGGTATGTTTGTCCACTGAAGGTGAGCTGACGATTGAGATGGAGAAAATCCTGAAAGCCATGCCGAACAGCGAAAATGTACAGGCAGATAAAGTGCTGGAGATCAACGTAAATCACGATGTCTTCAAATCCCTCAAAGACGCATTCGCACAGGATAAAGAAAAACTAAGCCTTTACACAAGCTTGCTGTATCATCAAGCATTGCTGATCGAAGGACTGCCAATTCAAGACCCGGTAGAGTTCACCAACGATATCTGCAAAGTTATGGTCTAACATCGCTGTACTATCATTTCCACCCGACAGGGCATTTCCGTCCTGTCGGTTTTTTTGTTTTTACCTCCTTACCCATACCGGGGAGGGGATGGGGAAGACAGACTATTATTGAAGTGATGAATGAAAATTCGGATGATATATGCATTGTAATCATTGATAATAAAGTCTCGTTATAAGAATCTTACATGTCATTGGGATTTGTTAATAAGAAACAGCCGAAAGTAGTGAAGGGGACGGAATCGATTTTTGAAGAAGCGCAGCGTTCGCCTTTGTCTCCGGGTTTTCCCCTTTAAAAAGGGAATTCAGAAAACCTGGGGACAACAGCGATCGGAGAAACGATCCGTAACCGGAACGGCTACTACGCACAGCGAGTACTTATTTGGTTTTTCTGTCTGCGGGTTGATGTGATGTAAATTGTGATTTCATTTTATATCATTATCATTTAGGTGCACGGATGATAGTCTGGCAGGGTATAATAAGAGAAGACGACTGTGCATCACAAGTTGATGTGAGAAGAGATGACAATCGCAGACAGGTTTTGCTTTTCGAAACTGCAGAATATGTGTATAATCACTCAAAATAGAGACAGTCGGCTAGGAGTGATCAACATGCAATGGAACGATCTGAGAGAACATAGACAATACCCTGAACTAACGAAACTGGACGGGGCTCGTGCAGCCTATGAGCGCGACTATTCCAGACTGATACATTCACCGACTTTTCGTCGGCTGCAAGGCAAATCGCAGGTGTTTGGCGCAGGAACGGGCGATTATTATCGCACACGATTGACCCACTCCCTGGAGGTGGCGCAGATTGCGCGAGAAGCAGCAAGAAGCTTGCTGCGTCGCTACCCGGAGGTGGAGTTGAACCAGGCGGACAGCCCCGGACTGATTATTGATTCGGAAGTGGTGGAGTGTGCCGCGATTGCGCATGACTTCGGTCACCCGCCTTTTGGGCATAAAGGGGAAGAAGTGCTGGATGGCATCCTCGATGATCTCATCAACACAGAGGTCAAGAAAATCATGAAGAAAAATCGCGGGGCCAAATCACCTCAACCGGAATCGGAAATTCGTGCAGAGCTCAAGCGGAAGTATGAGCACTTTGAAGGTAATGCGCATAACTTCCGTCTCATTATGTATTTGGAAAAACGGGAAGATATCGATGGGTTAAACCTGTCGGATGCGGTGCTGCTGGGCATCAATAAGTACCCGTATCCTGGTACGGAGAGCAAGAAAGGCATGTATCATCATGAATGGCAGTATATCCGCGAAATTCGCGATCGTTGGAACATTCCTGCTGGCAAAAAGACACTTGAAGCGCAGCTGATGGACCTCTGCGACGATATTGCGTATTCCGCACATGATCTGGAAGATGGCATTAAGGCAGGTAAAATCGAAGTACACGAGCATTTCCTGCAAGATCCACATATCAATCGATTGATTGTGGATAAGATTACCACACTGGAGGATCTGTTCTGGAACGGATGGACAAGGGAAGCGATTGGGAAAAAAGTCGAAGAAGTCCTCGCTTCGTTCCTGCGCATCTGGAATGAAAAGATGCCTTTCTGCGAGCATGATTACTCACGTACCCGCCGTGAGGTCAAGGCCTACTGGGTCAGCCTTTTTGTTGCTAGCCTGGGGGTTATTGATAACGGAGACTGGAAAAAGGTGACGTTTGTCCGTGAAGGAGCCGAGGATCTCGATATGCTGCGCACGGTGAGTGTGCTTAAGAGCTTTGCCTGGGTGACCATGATTCGTGACCTTCGTGTGCAGAGGTTGCAAAAGCGCAGTGAATGGATGATCAAGCGTCTGTGGGATGCTTTCCTTGACCCGGAAACGTCTAAATCCATTATTCCATCCGATTGGCTGCAACGCTATGAGAAGGATCAGGCGAAGGCGAATCCGATCTGGACTTGGGAGCATATGGTGATTGATTATATTGCCGGTATGACGGATGCTTTTGCCGAGAAAATATACAATGAACTTTACGGTCTCAAGGTTGGTTCCATCTACGATCTGGATTAGAGATAAGCGATACGAAGGGAGATGAGACGCTTGGGTGCGAACATCAGTGGAAAATACAATCTGGGCGTACTTGACCTTGTTCCAAGGTTGAACGGCGCCACAGCAGAACAGGCGCTGCAACAATCCGTTACACTTGCGCAGCATGCTGAAGCATGGGGCTATTCAAGGTACTGGACGTCTGAGCACCATGACATGGACGAACTTGCATCAGCATCACCGGAAGTGCTGCTTGCCCATATTGGCGCGCGAACGAACACGATCCAGCTTGGGTCCGGTGCCGTACTGTTACCACATTATAGCCCGCTTAAGGTAGCGGAGTCGTTCCGACTGTTGGCGGCGCTCTACCCGGGGCGTGTTGAGTTAGGCTTGGGACGTGCTCCTGGGGGCGGTCCCCATGCAACGATGGCCTTGAGTGGCAATTACTTGCAGCATGTGTCCAAGTTGCCTGAGTCGCTCGCAGCACTGACCGAACTGCTGGAAGATCGTTACACTTATGAGGAACATCCGGTGACGGCCCGTCCGATTCCGGAGCTTCCATTATCCTTATGGATGTTGGGTACCAACGTGAAGAGTGCTGAGTTTGCCGCTCGCTTTGGTATGGGGTATGTATTCGGACAATTCATGAGTGATGCGGATGGTACGGAGGCTGTGCGGCGTTATCGGGAGGGCTTTATCCCCAGCGCCATTAGGAAAGAGCCGGAGGTTATGGTTGCTGTAAGTGTGCTGTGTGCGGAAACGCAGGAAGAAGCTTTGTCCTGTAGCCGCGAAATGGCGGAGAAACGCAGAGCCGTTGGGAAAGAGATTCCAACGCAGTTTGGCAACATCAACATAAGTACCAATACCAACGACGGGACCGATGCCAATGAGAATGAAGTACAACGGCATTATGCCGGTACACCCACACAGGTCTGGAATCAGTTGCATCAGGTGTGCCAAAGGCTGGATACGGATCGGCTACTTGTGGTGACAGCTGGGCCGGATTACGAGCGAAGGTTGGCCTCTTACAAGCTACTGGCGAACGCATAAGAGGGCGGCGGTTAGCCGTTATGATACTAAGAATGGTGGGTTCCATACCCGCCATCTGCATGGAGTCAAATCGTAAGAGCTGCAGATCGGATATTTGCCGTATGCTGCAGCTCTTTTTTGCTTCATTTTAGTTTTGATTTTACATCATTCGATTCCGTTCAACAGATGATGTGAAATAATCACAAGATTTTACAAAATAAAGCATGACTAAAACAAAAGAATGTTATAATACTTTACGTCTCTTTTCCTATAGATATAATATAGAAAAGAGTATTTTGCAAGATGCCAAAAGAAGGGTAAAACAACGACAAAAGCACCTAAAATACGGAAGTGGCCGAAGATGGGCACAAGGGGGAAATCACATGTTTAGCAGATTCAGGATCAAGAGTATCGGTCTGCGTATCAGCATCGCGTTCTATCTATTAATCCTCTGTTTAATTCTTCTTAGTGTCACGATTGTTACACAAATGAACTCGATGGAAAAAAACACGAATATGATCACCAATAATTGGATGCCCTCCATCCAGCAGATTAACCGATTGAATTACACAACAGAACATATTTTGTCATTGAGCTATCGTCACTTTGATGCACAGGCAGGGGCCAAAGCGGACCTCGCTGAAGAGCGCACCAAATACATTCGCGAAACGTCTCAGGCTATTAAAATATATGATCAGCAGGAAAAGACGGCTGAAGAAACAGAACATTGGGAAGCGTTAAAGACAAAGTGGGAAGCTTACCTCAAAATTAACACGCAATCCATCAAGCTGAGTGATGAAGGTCAGGAAAAACTGGCTAAGGAAGTATCCGAAAAAGGGGCCGCCTCCTTCGATGCCATGCAAGTCCATCTGGACTATCTGGTGGATTACAATCAGGAGCAGTCCGATCTCTCTGCGGCTCAGACGATCAGATCCGTCCAGGATGGCCGAATCATTATCGTCATTGGTGTTCTCGTGATGATTATCATTACGGCGATTGCGATCCCGATCATTCGCTCCCAAGTCGTTAAACCCCTGCTTCGGGTGATCAGTGCCGTGAAATTGATTGCGGAAGGTCAATTAAATGTCCAGGACATACATACCAAACATGAAGACGAAGTTGGTGTACTTGCCAAAGCCGTGAATGACATGAAAGGTAATCTGACCTCGATGGTATTGAATGTCAGACGCATCGCTGAAGCCGTCAACCGCCAAAGCAGCGAATTGGCCATTTCCTCTGAAGAGGTTAAGATCGGCAGTCGCCAAATTGCCATAACGATGGAAGAGTCGGCAAAAGCGGCAGAGAGTCAGGCGGAAACGGCTGTTGAATCCGCCCGCACCGTCGAGGGATTGAACGCACATATTCAGCAACATTCCGATCAGGGAAACCAGCTTCGACTGATGTCAGATCTCATTCTGAAACAAGGACTGACTGGTCGCGAGTCCATGGAGCAATCCGTGAACCAGATGCAGCAGATTGCTGGTGCAGTTTCGTCTTCCATGAACAAGATGGAACAGCTGGACCGCAAAAACGAAGATATATCGCAGTTGGTTCAAGTCATTCATGACATTGCGCGTCAGACCAACCTGCTTGCATTGAATGCTTCCATCGAAGCTGCCCGTGCAGGAGAGAGTGGACGCGGATTTGCAGTTGTTGCAGCAGAAGTGAGGAAGTTGTCCGAAGCCGTTCAGACTTCTGTAGAAGAGATTACCGTCATCACGGAGGATATTCAGAAGGATTCTCAGGGTGTTGTTGAGGAATTGCGAACAGGTGTACTGGAAACAGAGCGCGGACAGCAGCAAGTACGTAATTCCGGCAATCTGTTCCGTACCATTAGTGAATCGGTAGAGGGTATGGTCCAGGTCATTGGTACAATGACAGATGGACTGGAAGGCATGCAGGAAGCGAGCGGGCGCATGAATGATTTCAGTCAACAAATCTCGGCAGTGTCCGAGGAATCCGCGGCAAGTGTAGAGGAAGTGTCAGCGTCGGCCGAAGAACAGGTGAGTTCAATGGAAACGATTAGCGGCAATATTCAAACCTTGAAGGATCTGTCCGAAGATCTGCTTTCTTCCATTGAAAAATTAAAAATATAAAACCTCTTCTTTTAATAGAAGAAACATGAAGGACGGCTACCATATTGAGCTCTACAAACAGCAAAGATTCAGTTGTCGGAAGTTACGTATATACCTTCGCTTGCCATGAGAATGAACGTGCCCTATGTGAATTGGAGTTGGGAACGATGCTCGTTCCTGGCACAGATATGGATTCAGGCGATCACGCCTATGTTCGCTCCAATATTTGCATTCCACCAGGTAGAAGTCCGTTTGTCCGGGGTAGACTGGATGTGATGGCCGAAGCGGATACAGTGGCAGATCTGAAGCCTGTCGCTTCACAAATCGATCTGTCATCTGTTGAAACGTTCAAGGTTGTTTGCTTGAAAGAGGGCGATGACATGCCGGATTATGCGCATTCCCGTCTGCTGGAAAAAGAGCTGGGCATGTGCATTCAAGGCAAAGCCATGATGAAACAGCCTGACGTGACTTTTGGACTAATGCATGTGAATGGAAAATGGCTCTTCGGTCAATGGACAGAAGCCGATCGCTCGTGGCAAACCCATCATCAGAAGCCGCAAAATTACTCCACAGGCCTTGGTGTTACGTTAGCCAGAGCGTTAGTCAATATTGCTATCCCGCAAGTGGAGGGACATCGGTTGCTCGATCCGTGCTGCGGAATGGGAACCGTTGTAATTGAGGCATTGTCGATGGGAATTGAGGCCAAAGGAAATGATTTGAACCCTTTGGCGGTACAGGGTGCGCGCATTAATCTTCCTCATTATGGTTATGATGCAGCCAGAATTACCCTCGGGGATATGAATGATCTGGAAGGTTTCTACGATGCAGCCATTCTGGACATGCCATATAATCTCTGTTCTATTCTTCCGGATGAGGAACAACTTGCTATGTTGACCAGTTTGAAGAGACTTGCAGGACGGGCAGTGATTGTTTCCACCGAATGGGTGGAGGGGCACATTCTGGATGCTGGATGGAACATTGATCAGTATCGAACGGTGAGCAAAGGCACGTTTATACGTCACATTTGGCTATGCACTTAGAACGACTGCGCTGAAAATAACAGAAAAAACCTCTAAACCGGAAAAAATCCATTTTCCGATATGGAGGTTTTTGATTTTTGTAGGGAAACTTCCTTACATGGATTTGTACAATTTCACATAGGAACAGGAAGCATTTTTAGTATTTATGACTATAATTCACCAGATTGAGCGGGAGAGTTTTTCCGGCAATATATGCTTCCAAATTTTGAACAAAAATATCAAGTGCCCGTTCGGTGTATTGCTCTGTACTGCCTGCAATGTGCGGCGTAATCAAGACGTTATCCTTACCCCATAGTGGATGGTCGGCAGGGAGCGGCTCCTCCTCGAATACGTCAAGTGCAGCAAAGGCAACCTGTCTACTGTCCAGTGCACCCAGCAGAGCTTCCGTATTCACGCTTGGGCCACGTCCCACGTTGACGAAACAGGAACCGGATTTGAAATGCTCAAATGCAGTCTGATTATAGATATGATGGGTTTCATCTGTGAGTGGCAAAATATTGATAACGTAATCGCCTTGCCCCAGTGCTTCATGTAGGCCGGACATATTGTACATTTGGTCTACATTTGGAACGTCTTTTCCGGAGCGCCGAACCCCAATGACGTTCATGCCCAGTGCTTTGAGAATGCGCGCAGTTTCTGATCCAATCTCTCCCACACCGACGATAACCGCTGTTTTGCCATGCAGTTCAGGAAGTGGTTTGCCTGGGGATTTCCACTCTGCCTGCTGCTGGTGCAGCATTGCTTGTCTGAGCCAGCGGCTGTGGGACAACATCATGCCCAGAATAATTTCGGTAATGGGAATGGCGTGTACGCCATTAGCACTGGTTACCAATATACTTTTTTGTTCCAAATCTGAGAAAGGAAGGTTGTCCACACCTGCGGACCAGACCTGAACCCATTTCAATGGGCTGTTTTCTTCAAGTGCATGTTCAGTTACCAGAGGAGACCAGCCTAAGATAATTTCGGCTTCTTTTAACTCCGATGTGTCAATCTCTTTGGCTTTGCCAACCGTAAGTGTATAACCTGGTGCTGCATCCAGAATACGTTGTTGCTGCTTTGTCGACAAGGATGGAAAACATACAATTTTACCCATAGTTAGTGGCCTCCTGAATTGAAATAAGTTGTGGTATTAGTGTAGCAGAAAAGAAGGTGATGTGCGTAAAAGGCAGGAATACAGCCTCTTGTGCAAATCCCAAAAATTGTGTCACTCTATACTTAACCAGCTTGAAACCATAGAGACGACTGTGAAATAATAAAACGAACTTTAGATGAGGTGTATACCATGAATAACTATTTACATTCACATACGGATCTTCCATCCCGACGGGAACGATTATTTATTGCACTCCGGGTGCCTGCACATATTCAGAATTCACTTCGGATGTCTGCGGAACAGGTGCAAGGAAAGCTAGATTTTCGCAAATGGACGGACTACCGGGATTATCATATTACATTGCAATTTCTGGGAGATATCCTTGTTAGTGACATTGGACAACTTCGGAAAGCGCTGCGTTCGGTAACGGCCGGGTTCCAGCCTTTTGAACTGCAATTATCCGGTTGGGGAACGTTCGGTTTGGAAGAGGCGCCAAAGGTGCTGTGGAAAGGTGTTGAAGGAGAAACGGATCAACTTCATCTTCTGCAAAAACGGATCGTCGACGCAACTTCCTCCCTTGGATTCGAGGCCGAATTAAGACCTTATTCTCCTCATATTACGATTGCGCGTAAATTTCTGGGTCAGGACCCAGGAAATGAAGATAAAGGGATATTTAAAGTGCTTCCAGGGAAATTTTTAGGTGTTAATTCTTGGATGGTGCAAGATTTTGTGCTTTATGTGACACAGCCAGGTCAGGCGCCGATGTATGGGGTTGTGGATACGTTTTCTTTTTCCTGAAACTCATTGATATGACATAAAATCACATTGACATTACGTTATTCCCTATGTAATATTAGCCATCGTTATTCAAATTCTTTTTTTGTGGTTACTTAGATTAGGGAATTGTTTCGACAGGAGGAATCTTCGAATGGATATTATAAGCAAGAATCGTTGGGTGGCACCGATGTTATCTGTGCTGCTTGTATGTATAGTGGGGGCTAACGTCGTTCAGGCGACTGGTAAGTGGAATGAGGCAAGTGATAGCAAACAGATGACCGAACTTGCGGCATCTGCAGAAAATAGCGAAAATTCTTTTAGCGGAGACAGGCGAATGATGGAAGACGGGACAAGTCTATCTACTGATGCGTCTATTCAGACTGATAACTGGACCAATTCGCTCCCGGCCAAGAACTGGCTGACGGCTGCCCAAGAAGAGCAGGAACAGAAAGAAGCCAAGGCTAAACATGCGGCCCGAGCTGCAGCTGCGGCCAAAGCGAAGAAAGAAGCTGCTCTGAAATTGGCCAAGATTGAGCATGCCAAAGCGTTAGCTGCAATTACGACTCCCCCCCAAAAACTTTACTTTACACGGACCAAACTCCTGAACCAGGAAGACTCGAAACTTGCAACCTGGTCATACAGTGTGTCCGATAAAGAGCTGCTTCTGCTGCAAAAAATCGTCATGGCAGAGGCGGAAGGTGAACCGTACGAAGGCAAAGTGGCAGTTGCCAATGTTGTCTTAAACCGGCTGCGGTCAGCCAATTTTCCCGATACCATTTACAAAGTAATCTACCAGAAATCTCAATTCAGTCCTGTAGCGAACGGGCGCTTGAAACGTGTTACTCCTAATGAGGACAGTATCAAGGCAGTTAATGCAGCGTTGAATGGGAAAAAGGAAGTCGCCGATGATACGTATTATTTCTTGTCATTGACGCTTGCGGATGATCTGACAGTGGCTCGCTCCCAGAAAAAAGTAAAAACGATCGGGCATCATACTTTTTACAAGTAATTGACCTGTAAATTCTGCAAACAGGCAGGGTAGTTAACTATGTATTTGCTACATAGACCTTGAAAAGCCCTGTAATGCAGTTTTATTTCGTCGTTTTTAATTTCATTGGTGATGAGAGTTTGTTATTTAAATTACCCTTTTTTGCAGCAAATCATACGTATATATGAATGAAATAAAAGAAGGTTCCCTTCCGGATCATTGGAGGGGAACCTTCTTTATGCATGTCCTTAAGAGATAAAACATCCTCGTAGAACGACTATAAGGGGTCATAGAGCTGCTAGAATGGGATTCGGGTACCTGACAGCGAAGTTGCCCCAAATCCGGCTGTGAGGCGTTCCTTAGGTGCGGATGTGACTTCCGCTGTAGCCGGGAACAATAAATCATGGACAGCCTGGGCACAACACGTTGGATCGTAGGTGTTTCTGCTCCCTGGTTTGTGGACTGATTTCAGCTGGCTTTCAGCTTCACGTGGTGCATAGATCTGCTCACACAAATGCCTGAAGCGATCGGCGATAACGTCAGCAGAGTGAATGACTTGGCCGTATCCGGCTTGTACAAAATATTCACAGTTCTCTTCTTCCTGTCCCGGCAATGGAGGTACGAATAACATCGGCAGGCCTTTAGCCAATGCTTCTGTACAAGTCATGCCACCTGGTTTCGTAATGAGAACATCGGATACGTCCATCAGTTTGCTGACCTCACGGGTATACCCAAGAATGCGTATATTCGGATGTTGGAAGCAGGACATTTCCTTCAGCTTGGCAATCATTTTCTCATTGCTTCCCAGGCAGAACAGCAGCTGTACACGATCCGCCCATGATGTGAGGGCCTTCATATGCTCTTCATCAAAGGAAAGACCCCATCCGCCACCCATTAGCAGAGCAGTGGGCATGTTCTGAAGCCCCATTTCCTGTCGGAGGCTTACCTTGTCTCCTGCTTCCCAGAAGTCAGGATGAACAGGAATACCGGTGATTTGGATGCGAGAGGGTTCAACACCCCTGATCTCAAGCAGAGCCTTTACCTGAGGTGTGGATACCAAATATTTGTTGACCTCGGGATTAATCCACGTTGCATGTACGTCGTAGTCTGTGACCAGCGTATATAGTGGAATATTAAGTCCCTGACGTTTCAGTCGTGAGATGACCGCATTCGGAAATGGATGGGTACAGATTACGGCATCGGGTTTCAATTGGGATACGACTTGAGCCGTCTGTGTATAGAAAATCCGGTGCAAGGCCAGTTTCGTAAATCCGTTTAGTGATTTGTTATATTGTGTCCGATACAGCAGACTGACTAACTTGGGCTGAACGGTTAGTGTCTTGCGGTATGCGGACAGAATAAGCGGAGCCATGGTTGGATTTAAAAATTTGCCGAGCTCAATGACCCGACTATGCACATGTGGACTGACTTTCTTAATGCCGCTTGCGAGCGCATGGGCGGCCTGGGTGTGACCGGTGCCGAAACCTTCGGATAACAAGAGCACTCTTGGTTTTCGCATGAGTTCACCTTTATTCATCAATTTAAATTTAACATTCACAGTTATACCGCACGTTGCATTACTACATGAATATACAGCGAAGCGGAAAATCATGTTCATTCGTTACATATTTACACTATAGTTAATGTTCTGATACATCAAAACTTCGTCTTTATCCGTGTTATTGGAGTCATCATACACTATAGACGACGATAGAAGCAGTTTCCACTGCATTTCGGTTAAAAAAAATTAACACAATTTTTTAATGTTAGGGTTGCAATCTGATGATGAGAGTGGTAATCTTTATTTTGACCGAATGACCGAATTGTATTTTTGGTCATTTAAAGAGGACGATCAACGAAAACGAGGAGGGATATGATGGCTCCGATTGACAGGAGACAGCAGGTCATTCATGCAGCTGCGCAGTCTTTTGCCATGTTTGGATACAAGGCAACCACGATGGATCAGGTAGCGAAGATTGCGAATGTTGGCAAGGGAACGATCTACACGTTCTTTACGAATAAGGAACAATTGTTTGATCAGATTTTGGTGGAAGTAATCCAGGAAATGAAAAACATTGCTCATCGTGAAGTTCATCAGGAAAGTGCTTTTTTTGATAATCTGTTTCGTGTACTTGATTCATTGCTGGAGTTTCGCCGTGATCACGATTTGCTGGTTAAATTGTCCCAGGAGCTTAAGGATTTTGGAACTCTTCAGGCCAAGGAAGGTTTGGAGAAAGTGGAGAAAGTCATCTCCGATTTTCTGGCTCGGGAGCTTGAGAAGGCAAGAGACAACGGAGAGATTCGTGAGTGTGATCCACAGGTAGTAGCTTTTATGATGATTCGTTTGTACATTGCCCTCACCTCAGATTGGAGCAAGCAACACGAACCGCTGAGCAAAGAGGAAATCAAGAATTACTTTCGCCTTTTCTTAATGGAAGGAATTGCTGCTGCAACGTAACCCGAATTTATTCTACTATAATATGGGTTAGTCATACGATTACAGGCAGTGAGGCTTGTCGAGAGACAGGTTTGTTTTTTTGCTCTAAAGTGACCGTTTGAGGAAAGTGGTCACTTCGTGTTTCGGTAAATTTTCCGGAACGCATCAAATTAATTTCATTATGGTTATTCTGCTTGGAAAGCAGAGAGAACAAGGGGAGAAAATGACATGAAATCTTTATCCGTGTTTTTCAAGGATGTGGGATCGGCCGTGAGAAACCCGAAGGTGTTGATCCCCGTTATTGCAATTTTGTTTATACCGATTCTATATAGTGGTATCTATTTGGCTGCCTACTGGGACCCATATGGTCATGTCGATGAAATGCCGGTTGCGGTTGTTAACCTTGATAAAGGTGCAGAGCTGGAAGGCAAATCATTGCATGTCGGTAGTGACCTCGTTGATGAGCTGAAGAAGAATGCAGATTTTAAATGGGATTTTGTCAGTGCCAGCCAAGCTAAAGAAGGCATGGAAAACGACAAGTATTATATGCAAATTACGATCCCGGAAAACTTTTCATCCCAGGCAACAACGTTGCTTGATGACAAGCCAGAGCCGGCTGATCTAATCTACGAACCAAATGGAAATTACAGCTTTGTGGGTGCGCAGATTGGCAAGACGGCTATCAAGGATCTGAAAGCTAAGGTTTCGGCCAAAGTAACGGAATCCTATGCGGAGACCCTGCTCGACAAGTTTTCCGAAGTATCGGACGGATTGGCTGAAGCTGGCGATGGCGCAGGAGACTTGAATACGGGCGCAGGCAAGCTGGATGATGGAGCTGTGAAGCTCAAGGATAATCTGGCGAAGCTGGCATCCGGTACATTGGAACTTCAGGATGGCTTGTCTCCATTAAGTGACGGTGTCAATGCACTGCACACGGGTGCAACCAAACTTGAAAGTGGAACATCGAATCTGGTATCCGGTTTGCAGCAACTTCAAGCGGCGGCAACAAGCCAGCTTCAGAGCGGAGCAGACCAGCTGAAGGACGGCAGTGCCAAGCTGGAAACTGGACTGAAGTCTTCCGTAGACGGAGCAGGCAAGCTGCAAGCAGGTCTGCAATCGTCTGAGCAGGGCAGTGCGAAGCTGTCCGAGGGTCTGCAAAGCGCAGTGCAAGGCAGCGGCACATTGGCCACTGGCTTGAAATCGGCAGTAGACGGCAGCAGCAAGGTTGCTGACGGTGCCCAGGGCGTTGCTGACGGGTTGAAGCAGCTAGCTGCATCCAACCCGGAACTGGCAGCCAGTGAAGACGTACAGAAGCTGCTGGCAGCCAGTGCAGCAGTTGCTGAAGGCAGTAAGCAATTGCATGAGAGCGAACAGAAGCTTGCGCAGGGTGCAGATCAGTTGCACCAGGGCAATCAGCAACTGGCAGCAGGTGCTTCCGAGATGCATGGAGGCCAAGAGCAGCTTCTGACGGGTGCGAACCAGTTGGTGGACGGTCAGCAGCAATTGCTGGCGGGCGCTGGACAGCTTAGCCAAGGCGGAGCGAAGCTCTCCGATGGTCTGAAGCAGTTTAGCGGCAAGTTGGGTGAAGCTGCAAGTGGCGGCACATTGCTGGCAGATGGAGCCAAGCAACTGGGCTCGGGAACCACAGCCCTGCAAACGGGTGTAGGTAAACTGAGCGGTGGCGTGAGTTCACTAACGGATGGTTCCAAACAACTCGGTGATGGGGCAGGCAAGCTGGCAGACGGTTTAACTGAGCTGAAAGACGGCTCAAGCGAACTGGCTACCAAGCTGAACGATGCAGCTCAGAAAACGTCAGAAGTCAAGAAAACGGACGATGTGGTGAATATGTTCGCCGAACCTGTGAATACATCCGAGAATACAACAGAGAACGTGAGCAATTACGGTACAGGGTTGACGCCGTTCTTCCTGTCCATCGGTTTGTTTGTTGGATCACTGATTTCAACAATTGTTTTGAAAATGCGGGAAACTTCCGTACCGGGCGCAACGGGTTGGAACCGTTTTGTCAGCCGTACACTCGTATTCGGTTTTGTGAGCATTATCCAATCCGTAATCGTGGCAAGCTTCATGCTGTACGGTCTTGGACTGGAAACGCACAGCGTACCGCTGTTCTATCTGTTCACGATCTTTACGGGACTGACCTTTATGTTTATTGTTCAGGCCCTTGTAACTTGGCTTGACTTGCCAGGTCGTTATGTTGTTATCCTGTTATTGGTCTTCCAGCTTGCAGCAAGTGCGGGAACCTTCCCGGTAGAGCTGATTCCGTCATGGCTCCAGTCATTTAGCCCTTGGCTGCCAATGACGCACAGCATTATGGGCTTCAAAGCAGTTGTATCCAGTGGCAATTTCGATGTGATGTGGCATCAGGTCGGTATTCTGTCAATCTATGCAGGTATATCTGTGCTGCTGACCTTGGCTTTCTTCCTTTGGAACGGCAGACGTCGCAAAAAAGAAGCCGAAGTGGCTGAATCCGGTCAAGTGGTGACGGCATAAGCCGAATTGAACCGGAATAGGACAGAATAGTGAAAATAAACTTTGAACTCAAGTATCAAAATTATGCAATATAGTAGTCAAATAGTGCAAAGAGTCTGTGACCCGAAAATGGGTTGCAGACTCTTTTTGTATACAAATGCATAAGGATGAAGATATTCGCTGGAGCATGGTATGAGAAATTGGCCCAACTATGGTTAAATGCAGGCTACATATGGAATTATTTTCTTTTGTCAGCAATTAAAATTAGTTGTACTCTGACATAAAATGTGTATAATTATTCGAAAAAGAGATGAATTTTAGCATCATCACACTAAAGCTGTACTGCAAAACATTTCTTATCAGAGGTATTAAAAAGTTTAAATTGCGCTGATGTTAGGTCGGTGTTAAAATAATAGAACTATATCAAAAAACGTCGCTCCATATCAGCGGCCGTGCCAGCGGTTGCGTGTTGTTATACCAAGCTGTTTACCGGGTGATCCGGATCAGCTCATCTCATGGATGGCCTCTGCCGCAATAGCAGCAATTATAAGATTGACAGCCCTTTTTGCTGTCGCCCTCGTTCATCTAGCAGGTGTTTATTCATATTGAAATGCCCGCTCCTTCCGTTTCATTGTTGCTTGTTGCCTATGTTCTTGATCTTTCCGAAATACTTCACTATAGAAAGGTTGCGTTCCATGAGACACATCGGATTACCTCCTAAACAGGGTCTGTACGACCCACAGTTCGAAAAAGACGCATGCGGAATGGGTTTTGTTGCCAACATCAAAGGAGTACCTTCACACGACATCGTTAGTCAGGCACTGACCATGCTCAGTAACATGGAACACCGCGGAGGACAGGGCAGTGAGCCGAATTCCGGTGACGGAGCCGGTATCTTGATCCAGATTCCACATCGCTATTTTGCACAGGAAGCGGACCGTCTTGGTTTTGCATTGCCTGAACAGGGCTTCTACGGCGTAGGGATGCTGTTCCTTTCACAGGACCCTGTCATTCGGAGAGCGCATGAAGAGAGCCTTAAGAAGATCATCGAAGAAGAAGGCCAGACGTTCCTGGGTTTCCGGGATGTGCCTACGTTTGATGAGATGCTGGGACGTTCTGCGCTTGCAGCAAAGCCTTATGTGCGTCAGGTGTTCATTGGAAGATCGACAGATGTTAAGGATGAATTGGGATTTGAACGGAAATTGTACGTCATTCGTAGACGTGCGGAGCTGGCTATTCGTTATTCGGCGGATGAAGCAGAAGGTGGTTCATTCTACCTGCCAAGCTTGTCCTGTCGCAAAATTGTCTACAAAGGCATGCTCACAACGGAACAGGTGGGACAGTTCTATCTAGATCTTCAGGAAGATCTCGTGGAATCAGCGATTGCGCTTGTTCACTCCCGTTTCAGTACGAATACATTCCCAAGCTGGGAACGTGCTCACCCGTATCGCTTCATGATCCACAACGGTGAGATCAATACGATGCGTGGTAACGTGAACTGGATGCATGCCCGGCAGTCGCTGTTTGAGAGCGAATTGTTCGGTAACGACATCTCGAAAGTAAAACCGGTTATCAATCCGGATGGTTCGGATACAGCGATGTTTGATAACACGCTGGAGTTCCTGTATTTGAGCGGCCGTTCATTGCCACACGTGGCCATGATGATGGTTCCTGAGCCTTGGAGTACAGATGAGGGAATGGACCCTGCCAAAAAGGCATTCTATGAGTACCACAGCACGATGATGGAGCCTTGGGATGGACCAGCAGCAATGGCCTTTACGGACGGTTTGCAGATTGGTGCAACTCTTGACCGTAATGGTCTGCGTCCTGCACGTTACTATGTAACGAAAGACGATCGTATTATTTTGTCCTCCGAGGTAGGGGTACTTGATATCGCTCCTGAAGAAATTCTCTATAAAGATCGTCTGCGTCCTGGACGTATGCTGCTTGTCGATACACAACAAGGACGGATTATCGCGGATGAGGAAGTGAAAGCTCTCATTGCGGCCGAGAATCCGTATCAGGATTGGCTCGATGAGCATCTGATGGATCTGAATGAGCTGCCGGATGCACCGGAACTGCCTGATCCAAAACATGATAACGTAACCCAGCTTCAGCTGGCGTATGGATATACATTTGAAGAATTACGCAAAGTGTTGGAGCCCATGGCTTCAACAGGTATGGAAGCTACAGGCTCCATGGGTTATGATGCGCCGCTTGCGGTTCTGTCGGATCGTCCGCAACGTCTGTACAACTATTTTAAGCAGATGTTTGCACAAGTTACCAATCCACCGATCGATGCGATTCGTGAAGAGATTGTAACGTCTACGGCAACAACGATCGGACCTGAGCGTAACCTGCTGAATCCTGAACCGGAGAGTTGTCGTCAGATTCGTTTGGATACACCGGTACTTTCTAATGAGGATTTTGCGAAGATTCGCCACGTTCGTCGTCCGGGCTTCCGTTCCATGACGATTCCGATCTTCTTTACAGCAAAAGAGGGCGCAGAAGGACTTCGCAAAGCGATGGAACTGCTCTTCGAAGCTTCAGACCGTGTCATTGACAAAGGTCACAACATTTTGATCCTGTCTGACCGTGGTGTGGACGCCGAGAATGCGGCTATTCCAGCATTGCTGGCAGTAGCAGGTTTGCATCACCATCTGATTCGTAAAGGAACCAGAACCAAAGTCAGCATTTTACTGGAATCGGCAGAGCCACGTGATATTCATCACTATGCCTTGTTGCTTGGTTACGGCGTAAGTGCCGTGAACCCGTATCTGGCGTTTGAAACACTGGATGACATGATTCAGCAAGGGCTGCTGCGTGGCATCTCACATGATAAAGCCGTGAAGAACTACATTAAAGCCGCTACCAAGGGCGTTATTAAAATATTGTCCAAAATGGGAATCTCGACGATTCAATCCTATCGTGGAGCTCAAATCTTTGAAGCGGTGGGTCTGAAATCAGACTTCGTTGATCGTTACTTTACCTGGACGCCTTCGCGAATTGGCGGAATTGGTCTGGAAGAAGTGGCTGCCGAAGCATTGACTCATCACAACCGTGCCTTTACAGACAAAGATGGCAATGACAAAGTACTGGATTCCGGCGGGGAATACCAATGGCGTAACGACGGAGAAGAGCATCTGTTCAATCCGCAAACGATCCATACGCTGCAGCATGCAGTACGTACGGGCGATTACAAACTGTATAAAAAGTATTCCAAACTCGTGCAAGGAGAAAATGATCAGTTGCTGACCATTCGCTCCATGCTGAGACTGAAACCGGTCGGTCCTGCGATTCCTTTGGAAGAAGTAGAGTCCGTCGAAGACATTATGCGTCGTTTCAAAACCGGGGCAATGTCCTTCGGTTCAATCAGTAAAGAGGCACACGAAGATCTCGCTATTGCGATGAACCGTGTTGGTGGTAAATCCAATACAGGTGAAGGCGGGGAAGATCCGGCTCGCTTCATTAAAGATAGTAACGGTGATTCTCGTCGCAGTGCGATCAAACAGGTGGCATCCGGACGTTTTGGTGTAACATCCAACTATCTGGTTAATGCCGATGAGATTCAGATCAAGATGGCACAGGGAGCAAAACCGGGTGAAGGTGGACAGTTGCCTGGACGTAAGGTATACCCTTGGGTTGCTGAGGTTCGTGGATCAACACCGGGTGTAGGTCTGATCTCTCCGCCACCGCATCATGATATCTACTCGATTGAGGATCTGGCTGAATTAATCTATGACTTGAAAAATGCCAATCCACGTGCAGAGATCAACGTTAAATTGGTATCCGAAGTCGGCGTTGGAACGATTGCGGCTGGTGTAGCTAAAGGTCGTGCCGACATTATCCTAGTAAGCGGTTATGACGGTGGAACAGGGGCTTCTCCACAAGGTTCGATTCGCCACGCGGGTATGCCTTGGGAGCTGGGGCTTGCAGAAACGCATCAAACGTTGATGCTGAACAATCTGCGTGACCGTGTTGTACTTGAAACAGACGGCAAAATGTTGAATGGTCGTGACTTGGCTATCGCTGCTTTGCTGGGAGCTGAGGAGTATGGATTCTCTACAGCACCACTCGTTGCACTCGGCTGTATCATGATGCGTGTCTGTCAGATGGATACATGTCCGGTAGGTGTAGCAACACAAAACCCTGAATTGCGTAAAAATTACACGGGAGATCCTGCTCATGTCGTTAACTTCATGCGTTTTGTCGCTGAAGACGTTCGTGAAATCATGGCTGATCTTGGCTTCCGTACGATTCAGGAAATGGTGGGCCGTACAGATTGCCTTGAAACAGTAGAGGCTGTAGACCACTGGAAGAAGAAAGGTGTAGATCTGTCCGTATTACTGCATGTGCCTGAAATGCCGGAAGGCTCTGCACGTTACCGTACACAGCATCAAAACCACCAATTGGAGGAGACGCTGGATATGCAGCAGTTGTTGCCATTGGCGCAACCTGCGCTTGAATCTGGTCAACCGGTTGAAGCGGTGCTTCCAATTACCAACGTTAACCGTGCAGTAGGAACCATTTTGGGTAGTGAAATCACGCGCAAATATGGAATTGCAGGATTACCGGAAGATACGGTTCAATTCAAATTTGTCGGCTCCGCTGGACAAAGCTTTGGGGCCTTTGTACCTAAAGGTATGACATTGACCGTTGAAGGGGATTCCAATGACTATGTAGGTAAAGGGTTGTCCGGAGGTAAACTGATCGTCATGCCTTCACCAAAAGCCACATTTGATGCCGAAGATAACATCATCATTGGTAACACGGCTCTATACGGGGCAACCAGTGGTGAAGCTTATATTCGTGGTATTGCTGGGGAGCGGTTTGCTGTACGGAACTCGGGTGCCAAAGTGGTTGTTGAAGGTGTAGGCGACCATGGTTGTGAGTACATGACAGGTGGCCGTGTCGTCGTTCTGGGTGATACAGGTCGTAACTTTGCAGCCGGGATGTCCGGAGGTATTGCTTATGTGTATGATCCAAAAGGCACATTCCTGAAACGTTGTAATCTGGAAATGGTACTTTTGGAGCGTATCGAAGATGTTTCTGAGAGTGCAGATCTGCGAGGCATGATTCAACGTCATGTTGCGAATACAGGTAGTGCGGTTGGTCAGCGCATTCTGGATAACTGGCAGCAATCTGTAGATCAATTTGTTCGTGTTATTCCGAAGGACTTCAAACGAATGACCGAGCAAATCGAACGGATTCAGGCAACGGGCCTGAGCGGAGAGGCAGCTTTGCTGGCTGCTTTTGAAGCCAACATGCGTGAACTTGCGCGTACAGGAGGTTAATATATTCCTGTCCGATTGCATGAACGGGTTGTATTAAGAATAATAGGAGCTTTATGGCGGCCAAAACGGCGCTGTAGAGCTCCTATTTGGTTTTCGACAAAATTAGAACCCGCACAAAAAACGCTATCGCCATGAGACGACAACATTGAAGAACTTTCTCAAGTATAATTAGGCTAGTTTTGGAGTGCAGGGAAAGTATAAAGATAAGAGAGGTTAGCGGAATGAATATGAAGCAACCAAACAGGGGCGATCGTAAGCCGAAAGGTAAACCAGTCGAAGCAACCCAGATGGACATCATGAAAGTTTAACTGCAATGCGGAATCGACCCGGAGCGTTGGAACCATTTCGTATCCTCCGACAACAACAAGCGTGCTTGACAACACATCGACAAGCCTAGAATAGATGGAGGGAAATCAAGACAAAAAAAAGCCCAGCAACCGGAGAGTGATGTTTTCTCGGTACTGGGTCTTCTTTGCGGTTTAATCCATACTACGCTCCATGCGGACAAAAGCAATAAAACGACGTGCCTCTTCTTCTGTTAAGGGTTTGCCATCAATCATCAGGCCGAAGCGTTCCAGCACTTCCTTATCTGATAATTCAAGGGCGTCCACGAACTCCCTTACGTCCTCATCCATTACGACATCATTTTGTTTCGTCCGTCCAATGAGATAATCAATAGATACGCCAAAGATGTCAGCAAGTCTCGTTAACACTTCGAAATCCGGTTTGCGTCGGTTTTTCTCGTAGTGGGAGAGAGCAGCTCTTGTAATATGAATGGAGCTCGCAAGTTCTTCTTGAGTAAGTCCCCGCTGTTCCCTTAATTCAGCAATGCGATTTCCGTAGCTCATATGCTATTTCCCCCTGAACGCCATCAAATATATATTGAAACAATCCTGAGCCAAGTGTTTGATCAGGGCAGCTTTCCTGCATCATCGTAACGCCTTAGTAGTCCTAGTTGTATATAGGTCTGTCTAAGGACATCTCATATTGTCGTAAATCAAAAGAACCATGTCCAAATACTGCTTGACATGATACAAAATGTATCGTAAATTGGACGTATGGAGTTACAAAATGTATCATTTGGGATATTTTAAGTATGACCACGTTGCCTACCCAATATACCTGTGAGAAGGAGTATAGGCAACTCTTGCAAGCTAATCCATTCTAAAGGAATGAAGCCATGAATTCAATGATTCAGGAATGGGCGGATCTCAAATTAAATGTCCATATGTACATTCAGGAGTTTCATGGCAAATTGGTAGACCGCAAAAGACGCCCCGTTCTGCTGCTAGGTATGGACACAAGAGCGATCACCTTCCTGAGCGACCTGGACTTGCCGATATCACCAGAGATGCTAATTGGTTTGGATGTAGAAGATAGCCATGTATGTGTGCGACTCCACGCAAAGTTGCAATGGAAACAGCCTTTCGGTGAGCTCACATTGTATCATTCAAACTTGCATATTCAGCAAGAGCAGACACTATATATAACGGGACAGTTAAATACAATGATTCGAGAAGTTCAGTTTCCGACCGTTTCCCGGTTTCAGTATGAGAAGGCATCGGAACAACCTAACTTGCAGGAAACCTATCATTACATTGATTTTACCATATGAAATGAACACATTCTAAACATATTCTGAACAAGCATGTACTTAACGCCATTTTACTATATTTCATAGCGTTATGCATTAGTTCTTTAACACCAAAAGCATTTGCGCAATGAATAAAGGGGCGAGGGGGATCATACATTGAGGAAGTTTGGATATGGTTGAAATGCACTGCCACATTTTATCCGGTCTGGATGATGGCCCTGTTCATATGGAACAGTCCATCGCGATGGCTGAGAAAGCGGCAGCCTCAGGAATTACCTCGATCATTGCTACTCCGCATCACCTGAACGGGCAGTACAACAATCAACCCAACGTGGTCAATCAGGCAGTGGACCTGCTACATGCAGAACTTCGCAAACGCAACATTCGCTTGGAGATCCGTCCCGGACAGGAGATCAGGGTGCATGACAACCTGATTGCAGACTTATACGCAGGAAAGTGCTGCACACTCGCCGGGAGCCGATACATGTTGCTGGAATTGCCCTTTGGTCATATCCCCTCGCAGTTCCCCGGGATACTCCAAGAACTTAAGTTGGCGGGTATCATTCCTATTATTGCTCATCCCGAACGAAATCGTCCAATCCAGAACAATCCCGATTTATTGGTTGAATATCTTGGGCAAGGTGCTTTATGTCAAATCACGGCTCAATCGGTCATAGGACTTTTCGGGCGAAAAGTTCAGAGATGGTGTTTTCATTTTTGCAAAGAAAACGGATTTCATTTCATTTCATCAGACGCCCACAATATGGAAGGAAGAACATTTTCAATGAAGGCCGCATATCACCTGCTTGAACGCCGATTTGGAGATCGTCTAGTTCAAAATTTGCAAAATAATGCGTGCTCGGTCTGGAACAATCAAATTATAGAGCTGGAAGAACCCGTAATTATGAAGCGTAGATTGTTGTTCTGGTAACCAGCTAAATATATATAGAAGAGACAATCTGCATCATAATTTGCTGACTTGAATGGGAGGAATACAGTGTGGAACTAAAAGAGTACATGAAAATTTTGCGAAAACGAATTTGGATCATTATTGGCTTTGTAGCAGTTGCTTGTATTGGGGCAGGGGTAAAAAATTATTTTTTGACTGTACCGATTTATGAGGCGAATGCCAAATTAATTGTTAACCAGGCATATAACGCAGAAGGTGTTCCAAACCTGGATATTGGTTCAATCCAAACCAACATTAAAGTGATAAATTCATATATGGAGATCATTAAATCTTCGGCAATCCTCGATAAAGTAGCAGCTACATACCCCGATCTTGGCATGAACGGTAATGAATTAGGACAGAACCTACGGGTATCCACCGCGAATGAATCCCAGGTTATGAGTTTGACCGTCACCGGTTTATCTTCTGAAAAAGCGGCAAAAACGGTAAATGCTGTTGCCAAAGTGTTTGAATCCCAAATCCCCGTAATTATGAAAGTTGATAATGTAACCATTCTGAGTGAAGCCAAACCTACGGATTCCTCTGGACCCATCAATGTAAATCCCGTTATGAACATTTTAATCAGTTTTTTTGTCGGACTTCTATTATCTATAGGATTTATATTCCTGTTGGAATATCTGGACGATACCTTAAAAACAGAGGATGAATTGGAAAAAGAACTGGGTATTCCTGCACTAGCTGTTATCTCCAGAATCCGAAAAGAAGATGCTCGTTTTTCCAAGCAGTCAACAACATCTCAAAAACAGGTAGGTGATGGCCAATATGCCACGGTTAACCAGTGATAAAGGGAGCCTCGTTACTATGGCCAATCCCAAGTCTACATCATCTGAAGCATATCGGAAGTTAAGAACCAATATCCAGTTCTCATCGATTGATAGTCAGATTCAAACGATCATGATTGCTTCGGCATTATCCGGCGAAGGGAAAACGACAACGATCGGCAATCTGGCAGTTACCTATGCCCAAGAAGGGAAAAAGGTTCTGCTAATGGATACGGACCTGCGAAAACCTGCGGTGCATCGGATGTTTAATGTTCCTAACCATGTGGGGCTGACGAGTGTATTATCCAGCCAATATAAAGTTACGGAAGTACTTCGAGAAACCGGAGTGGAAGGGCTTCATGTCTTGTCTTCCGGCCCTATACCTCCTAATCCTTCAGAGATGATTGGATCTCGTAAAATGACGGCTTTGCTCCAGGATTTGAAAGAAGAATACGATGTGATTTTATTTGATACACCACCTGTTCTGGCGGTTACAGATGCTTTAATTATTAGTTCATTGTGTGATGGAGTAATTCTTGTTGTGAGCGCGGGCAAGGTGAAAAAGGATCTTGTCAAAAAGGCAAAAGCCCATCTCGAACATGTTAACGCACGTATCCTTGGAGCCGTCTTGAATAATGTGCAGCTGCCCAAAAGTCGGAGTTCTTATTATGGTGGAAATGCATAACGAATGTACGCATTAAACTAAAGATAATATCGTCAAGGTGATGTCTACTATACCTTTATCAAGGTAGGCACTCGGTCACACTGTGGGTAGTGTACCTTAGACGTATATCGTCAAGGGTGTGATGTGAGGTTGGGTTTAATGCCCTTTTATGAAATTAAAAGTAAGAATTGCATCAATTTATTTCATGGTTTCATGGATTTAAATGATCCAACTCATGCTTTTAAACATAAAAAAATAATAATGGATAGGGTGGTATTTATGACTAAAGTGAGGAAAGCAATCATTCCCGCAGCCGGATTGGGAACCCGATTTTTACCCGCTACGAAGGCAATGCCTAAAGAAATGCTCCCTATTGTGGATAAACCGACCATTCAATACATTGTTGAAGAAGCTGTAGCTTCCGGGATTGAGGACATTATTATTGTAACGGGCAAGGGAAAACGTGCGATTGAAGATCATTTTGACAGCGCGTTTGAACTGGAGCAAAATCTGCTCGAAAAAGGAAAGCTCAGCTTACTGGAAGAAGTCCGGAAGTCCTCCAACGTTGATATTCATTACATAAGGCAGAAGGAAGCGCTGGGACTTGGGCATGCTGTATGGTGTGCTCGAAACTTTATTGGCAATGAACCATTTGCTGTATTGCTTGGTGACGATATTGTGGTTTCTGATGTGCCGTGCACGAAGCAACTCATTCAGCAATATGAGAAGGTCAACCAATCTGTACTCGGAGTGAAAACAGTAAGTCCAAGTGAAACATACCGCTATGGAATTATTGATCCATTGCACACAGAGGGGCGTTTGTCTTCTGTAAACAGCATGGTTGAAAAACCGCCATTGGGTACAGCACCTTCCAATTTGGCTATTATGGGCCGTTATATTTTGACACCTAAAGTATTTGAGTATCTGGAAGAGCAAAATGTGGGTGCAGGTGGTGAGATTCAACTCACGGATGCGTTGCAAATGCTGAATCGGGATGAAGGAATTAGTGCTTATGATTTTGAAGGCTCACGTTTTGACGTCGGTGAGAAGCTGGGCTATATCCTAACCACACTTGATTTTGCTCTCAAAAATAAAGAATTGCGTGCGCCGGTCCTAATGGCGATAGAAGAGATTCTGATGAAGGAACAATTGAACCAAATGCTTGTAGCAGGAGGGGATAGTCTGTGAAACTTTCAAGACCGGAATACTTTGGGAGTGGAGAAGCCCTGGCCAAGGATGGCACTTCGGCAGTATTGGAACAGCCATATTCGCAGCGTGTTGGCGGATATGCTGACGTAATAAAACCGTTTATCGATTTTATTATTGCGGCTGTGCTGTTGCTGATTACATCACCGGTCATGCTTGTTGCAGCGATTATGATTAAACTTGATTCTAAAGGTACTGTAATTTTCAGACAAGAACGTTATGGGAAGAACGGAATTAAATTTAATATTTACAAATTCAGAACGATGCGTACGGATGCACCAAAATACAGCATATCGCCGACCACAAGCGATGATCCTAGAATTACCAGGTTGGGTAGATTACTTCGGAAGACTAGTCTGGATGAGCTGCCTCAATTGCTAAACATTATCAAGGGTGATATGAGCTTCGTAGGTCCCAGACCTGAAATGAAGCGAATCGTAGAAGAAAGCTACACGGATTTGGAACGAAGACGTTTTCTGGTAAAACCAGGAATTACCGGACTATGGCAAGTAAGTGATGTTCGCAAGGAACCGATTCATCATAATCTGCAATATGATTTTCACTACATCTCTAACGTCTCTTTGAAGCTAGATATCATTATCGTTTTTAAAACCGTTGGCGTTATGATTAAAAGTAATACATTTTAACCTACTCATTAGATAATATGGAGTGTGATTGCATTGAAACATATTGTAGTGACGGGTGCAGCCGGTTTTCTGGGTTCCCATCTAGTCAAATCATTGATTGATCAAGGACATCAGGTTACCGGAATAGATAACCTTTCAACAGGCGTTTCTAAAAATCTGCAAGAGGTGGCTAACAGCCCCCTCTTTTTTTTCCGTGAAGCTGATGTTACGTTGCCCGACTCACTGGATTTTCTCGTAGATCAGCCAGTAGATGAAGTCTATCATCTGGCTTCACCCGCTTCACCCAAGTTCTATCAGGCAGATTCGATCGGAACGATCTGGGTGAACACTCGAGGAACCTATCATTTGCTGGAGCTCGCCCGTACCAAAGGAGCAAAGTTCCTGTATTCGAGTACGAGTGAAGCTTATGGAGATCCCGAAGTTCATCCGCAGCCTGAGAGTTATCGAGGTAACGTGAACACTTGGGGACCTAGGGCTTGTTACGATGAGGCCAAGCGCTTGGGTGAAGTTTTTTGTTATGAATACTACACGAAACACAGTGTTCCCGTGAAGGTAGCACGTATTTTTAATACGTATTCCTCAGGACTACGAAATGATGACGGTCGTGTCATTTCCAACTTTGTAACACAGGCACTGACAGGGCAGGATATTACGGTGTATGGGGATGGTTCGCAAACCCGTTCATTCTGTTATGTTGACGATAATATCAAAGGACTGCAAAAACTCATGGAAGCGGTTAGTGCCGATGGTGAAATTATCAATATCGGAAATCCTACGGAGTACAGCGTGCTTGAAGTGGCACACTTGGTCAAACGCCTTACACAATCAGAGAGCAGAATCGTATATTTACCTCTACCTCAGGATGATCCAAAGGTCAGAAGGCCGGTCATTGATAAGGCAAAGAAACTATTGAATTGGGAACCGGAAATCGGATTGGAAGAGGGATTGGGGCTCATGATCCAACATTATCGTTCAATGCTCCTGAGAATGAACGTGATGCCATGACGAAAATATTGATTGCCCACAGCCTTTATTCACCAAACATTATAGGAGGGGCAGAAATATCCACACAGATTTTGGCACAGACCTTGAATCGTTATTATGAAGTCCAGGTCATGACCGTTGGAGAACATACCGACAGGATAGTACAGTCGGACATTGTAAATGGGATCAATGTTATCCGCTTGCCGTACAATAATCGGTATTGGCTTGGGGATGGAGGGAAACGGGTTTCCGTTCCGAGTAAGATTCTGTGGAGAATTCAGGATATTTTTAACGTGAAACAATATCACCACGTAAAGGAGTATCTCATTAAGGAAAGACCGGCCCTGCTTCATACGCATAATCTACCAGGTCTCAGTTTGGCTGTGTGGAGAGCTGCTCATGAATTGAATATTCCGATTGTACACACACTTCACGATTTTTCTCTTATTGATCCGATTAAGGTATCTGCGTATTCAAAAGTGTACAGAATTGTATCAAGAAAATTCAGCCAGATGGCAGCATCAGTCATCGGTGTTTCCAATCATATTCTTGGTAGTCACACCTCACTTGGACTTTTTGAAAACTCAAGTAAACATGTGGTTCATAATATTGTTGATACTGATGCATATGCAACTGAACTGTATGAAAAGAAGAAGGTTAACACAAATGCTCCATTCCAAATTGGATATTTTGGACAACTCACCGAAGTGAAGGGTGTGCATTATTTAATTGAAGCAATAAAGGCATTAGATACTGATGTTGTTAGCAAACTTTGTATTTTTGGCGATGGCCCTATGTTGAATTCTTTGAAGCAATCAGCAGCTGGGGATAATCGTATTGAATTCAAGGGGAAAATACCCAAATCTGAGGTCATGAAGCAAATGGCTGCAATGGATCTCACCATCGTTCCGTCAACATGGGATGAACCTTTCGGATTAGTAGTAATTGAATCTTATCAGGTAGGTACACCGGTATATGCTTCACGCGTTGGTGGAATGTCCGAAATTCTTCTGGATACCGATGAATTCTCGTTTTCTCCGTATAGCTCAGAGGCCATTACTCAATCGATTCTAAAATATTACCATATGAGTGAACAGGAGAAAGTAGAGTTGAAGGAGCGCTGTAATCAATACAGTCAATCCTTCAACGAGGCTTATCTGCTCAAGAAACACGTAGATATATACGATAAGCTGATCGGGTATGGAGGTTAACATGCAAACTATTTCTATGAATGCAGGAAAACCTATATACGTCACAGCTAATGCTGAATCAGAGGGCTCACTGTTTAAGAAAATGGTTCATATTTTGATGATTTATCTGGCTTGTTATGGTCTCGTCTCCATATATGTTGATAACATTATTATTCGTTCACTGAAAGATTTGGGCATGCTCTTGATGGCCGTATTTGCTTTAAGTAAAGTATATCGAAGTCAACACAAGTTCGTTGTTCTTTTTCTATTCCTGTTTGGCTCAATTATGGTTATTGGTTCCATGAGTCTGTTACTTGGTGGAAGTATCGTCACTTGGGTCTATGGGGTGAAGGTTACTTTTTTACCGATGATGATGATGTTTGCCGGAATGTATATTGCTAAGCTTAAGGCAACATATGCGTTTGCCCGAACGAATCTAATTATTCTGTTCTTACTGATTGCTGGCTGGTTGATACAATATTCACTGGGAATAGAAAAGCTAATCTCGTTAGGCTTCGTCTACGGTGTAAATATCAAACACTATCTGGAAGGTGTGCCCCGCCTGAATTCCATCACCATTTCACCAGATAGTTATGCTTATGCTCTTTTGATTACTGGATTAATTGCTGAAAGAACTCGATTGGCTGAGAAGCATCGGCTGTTCCGCATATTCATTCAACTATTGACCATCAGCTTTTTATTGTTATCTACGATTCGATCTGCTCTAGTTTTCTGGATTGTTTATCAAATTGTAATATTTATTCTCCGTGTACGAAAATATAACCCCAATAACATGCTGCTACTGGCTGGCGTTTTTATGCTAATTCCAGCAGTTGCTGTGTTTGGGGTTCGATTGATGGATAACTATAACCTGCTCTCTATCAACTCCATGCTCGTGCGATTTCAGAGCTGGGGTTCCTATCTCACGTCACCATTCTCGATGGCAGGAGTCATTGGAAATGGTCTTGGTTCTGTAGGTGCTGCCAGTCGCCGAACACATATGCTTGGTTTGCAATCTAGAGATTATCCAGTGGATAACCAATATTTCTCTTTTTATGAGCAAACGGGATGGATTGGTATTATTTATCTAGTCGTGTTGATTTTGTGGATCACGGCATGCCTTGTTAAAAGAATGAAACGGCTACCTGTCTCTGACACTATGGGCCTTCCACAGATGGCTATTGCGCTTGGTATAGGAGTTGCAGCAGCAAGTTTTACGACTAATGTACTTGAACTGTTCCCTAGTAATGTATCAATATGGATTGTAATTGGCATGGCTCTCTTTCAGCAACACCAAGAAAATGAAATACCATTGCAAAGTAGGTGAACGGATAAATGAAGATTTTGCATATAGGGGAATACGTTGTTGGTGGTGTGGCGACCTATTTGAACGAGCTGGTTGCATACCAACGTCGTCATTTCGATGTATATCTATTAATGAGTGACTATAATTCGGCTTCTGATTTTGATTTGGAGCCGGATCACATTCTGCGTTATGAGTATACACGCCACCCCAAATATTTTTTCGCGGCGATGAGACAAATTCACCAAGCTATTAAGCGTATTCAACCAGATATTATTCATATTCATAGCTCATTTGCGGGGATGCTCGCAAGGGGCTTGTTTTTTATTTTCCCACAAAAATCCAGCGTTTTTTATTGTTCCCATGGTTGGTCCTTTTTAATGGATACCAAGCCTCTGCATAAAAAGGCTTATTTCATGATAGAGAAAGTATTGGAATTCAAAACGGATTTTATCATTAATATTTCAAAATACGAATTGGAGCAGTCCGTCCGGTTGGGAATGTCTCCTTCCAAATCCAGGTTCGTTTATAGTGGCTTGCGGGAGAAAAAAACAATTAATCAGCCTGGACATTCTAATCAAGCCGTTTGGAACCATTCGGAAGAAGAAGAAGTTATTCAGTTACTGTTTGTGGGCCGATATGACCGACAGAAGGGACTGGATATCCTTCTTGATGTATTGGGCAAACATCCTGAGATTCAGAAGCTGATCCGACTGTACGTTATCGGTGATAGTGTACTGGAAAATAATGAGTGGCATTTTCCGGATAATGTCGTTCGTCTGGGATGGGTTGATAACGCGGATATTGACCGTTACTATCAGCAATGCGATGCCGTGATTTTGCCATCCAGATGGGAAGGATTGCCTCTAGTTGCACTAGAGGCAATGAAGAACCGTAAAGCGGTAATCGCAAGCAATAGATCCTCTTTACCGGAGCTGGTTTCGCATGAAGTGAACGGTTATATCTTTGACCTTGATCATCCAGAAGAGTTAATGGAAATCCTGTTGAAGTTACAGAAAAAAACACTTGTCACTATGGGAGAAATCGGGTGCGGCATATACAAGGAAAGATTTAGCGCGGATCGTATGAATGAAGAGTTCGTAAGCCTCTATTACGAGGCGAGAAACATGGATGTTAATTTTAAGGATGCTCATGTGGCCTCACATTCAAAAAATTATAAGTAGAAATGGAGACTGGCATGATTAAAACAATATACATTAATGCACGCTTTCTTACTCAGACCGTTACTGGAGTGCAGCGGTATGCCATTGAACTTGTGAAAGAAATTGACAAATTAATTGATATCGGTGAAGTGGATGGAACGAGATACGAATTCTGTTTACTGTCTCCTTCCAACGTCATTACCAAGCTTGATTTAAAGCATATCCGTCATAAGGTGATTGGTAAATTCAAGGGTCATCTGTGGGAGCAACTCGATCTTCCGCTGTATTCCCGGGGAGGATTGCTGATTAATCTATGTAATACAGGTCCTGCTTTCAAGCGAAATCAGGTAGTTACGATCCACGATGCATCAGTATTTAGTTATCCGAAAGCATTCTCGTTTGCATTCCGCTCATGGTACCAGTTTTTGACGGTTAGACTAGGGAAAATATCCAAAGAGATTATTACGGTATCCCACTTTTCCAAGGGAGAACTGATTCAACATTGCAAAATTGCAGCACAGAAGGTATCCGTTACTCACTTGGGTATTGATCATATCCATCACAGGCAGGCTGCTGAAGGAACACTTGAGAAATATGGAATTAATTCGCCATACGTCCTGGCTGTGAGTACGATGAATCCCTATAAAAATTTTAAGCTGATTCTAGAGATATTGCCTGAGGTTAAGGCCCAAAATTTGAGCGTTGTTATTGTCGGATCCAAAAATAGTAAGGTATTCAGCAATCAGGAGCTGACTGAATCGGATGGGGTAAATTGGGTAGGGTACGTGTCGGATGAAGAATTAAAAGCGTTGTACGAACATGCGGCTGGCTTCATTTTCCCATCGTTGTACGAAGGATTTGGGTTGCCACCGCTGGAGGCAATGGCCTTGGGCTGCCCAGTAATCGTTTCCTCTCGTGGTTCCATTCCGGAAGTGTGCGGTGATGCAGGGCTGTATTTCGATCCACTTCATCCACAGGAAGCTGCTGCGCGTCTGGTCGAGATTACGTCCGATCGGGAACTTGGCCGGCAATTATCTACCAAAGGTAGGGAGCATTCGGCCCTCTTTTCGTGGAACAAATGTGCCAAAGATACAGTTAGCATTATCATGAATACAGTATAAAGAAACGTTAAATTGAATTTGCCCATGGAAAATATTCAGAATCCCTGCTTAGGCTCATGCCATATTTTCGCAGATGCCTGTGGATGGTCAAGACTGGGGCAATCCTGATATATGGGTGCACCGTAGTCAATTTAGTCAACCCGTTGGCATGAACGGAAAAATGCATATTTGGGGTGAGAAGATGAGGGCTTCAATAGCCATTTGTACACATAACCGAGGAAACGATACTATGCAAGCAATTGATAGTTTGTTGAAAGGTGATGCAGAAAACGAATCATATGAAATTCTTGTTATCGATAACTGTTCTACGGATAATACCAAAGTACTGTTTGATTCTTTAGATTTCCCCCCACATGTTCGCTATATTTTAGAGCCACAGTTGGGACTATCTTATGCAAGGAACAGGGCCATTGAAGAAGCGCAAGGAGAGTTTGTATTGTTTCTGGATGATGACGCTTTGGCTTCTTCCTCATGGATCGCAGAAATCGTAAAAATATATGATATGGACCCCGCAATTGGCTGCGTTGGTGGAAAAATTGTACCTATTTGGGAGGGGGGCAAGCCAGAATGGATTCCGGATGATCTTGTAAGTTTGTATACTCTATTGGATTTTTCGGACAGTGTTGTTGAGATGAACGCCCCACATATTCCTTTTGGAGCCAACGTATCTTTCAGGAAGAGCGTATTCAAGCAGATAGAACCTTTTAGAACAGATTTAGGACGTATAGGCAACAACCTGTTATCAGGGGAAGAGAGTGACCTTATTGAACGTATTCGAGTGCATTATAAGGTTTATTACAATCCATATGCAATAGTAGAACATAAAATCGCAAAAAGCAGACTAAACAAACGTTGGTTGCTGCGCCGAGTCTATTGGCAAGGGATTAGTGACGCAACCCAGCACCATAAAAGTACATGGGGCATTCTTAAACACCTGTTTATAATCTCATTGGCATCTGTATACATCCTTGTTTCAATGAATAACGTTAAAAAGGTAACCCGAGGTATGGCGAAAATATCTTATCGAAACGGAAGTATCGTAGGATCTTTTCGAAAAAGTAAAGGAATGAATGCCTAATGAGCCTAGCTATAGCACCTGCCTCGAGGCAGTATAGCATATTCCAAACCATTCTTATGACGAGCTTTGCCAATATTCTCATTATGGCTGCAACGACGTTTACTTCCATTATGACTGCTCGGATGTTTGGGGTGACAGGAAGAGGTGAACTTTCTGCTGTATTGTTCTGGCCCTCATTTTTGTCCGGACTTGCTGCCTTTGGGTTGCCGACCTCGTTGATCTTTAATGTGAAGAGAAATCAACATCAGCTTTCGACTTATATAGGAATGAGTTTTGCCTTGCAGATACCTATCAGCTTAGTGGTAGGATTAATCAGCTGGTGGGGCATCTCGTTCTGGCTTGATGGATATTCGGATTCGATCGTTAATATAGCCCGTTGGTATACGGTCCTTATGGTTCCATTATTGCTCCTTATGGGTGTTCTTGCTGCAGCTGCCCAAGGCACTGAACGATTCAAAATTTACAACCTTTCACGTCTACTTGTACCGCTTTTGAACTTAGTAGGCCTGCTTGTGATGTGGGCTTCCAGTACACTCACGGTGGAACGCGCCATTATGACAAGCTTGGTAGCTACCCTTCTCGTTTTGAGCCTGTACATGTATATAATGCGGAAGCAAATTTTCGATTCGTTCAGTCGATTAGTACATCAATTTAAGGCATGTGTGCATCTATTCAGTTATGGCATTCGTGTGTATGGTGTGGAGGTATTAGGAACGCTCTACACACAGTTTGACAAGATTATTATTATTACTCTACTAACACCGCGTGATTTTGGCTTGTATTCAGTTGTTTTTGCTTTATCGAGAATGTTCGATGTGGTACAAAACGCGATTACGAACGTCATTTTTCCAAAAGTAGCGGGTAAAGAGAAGGACCAAGTGCTTTTACTGGTAGGCAGGGCTTTTCGAATTAGCATGGTTCTAATGACGATTATCATTATCCCAAGCATATTTATTGGGCGTTTTTTTATTGGCCTTTTGTTTGGAGAGGAATTTTTGCAAGCTAGCAACGTTTTTTATTTGCTTTCTTTTGAATGTATTGTTGGCGGTGGCTCTTGGATTCTCGCTTCAGCGTTTAATGCACTAGGAAGGCCAGGCGTTATCTTACTGAGACAGGCTTGCGCCCTTGTTGTGACGGTTACGTTGTTTTTCGTACTTACCCCTAAATTTGGTTTGACTGGTATTGGAATTGCTTTGTTAACCGGATCGGTGGTCCGCATTTTGATGTCTCTGATCTCAATCTCCATTCTGTTTAAACTTCCAGTACGCAGTATGCTTTACGATAAGGAAGACATCTCATTCCTGAAGCAAAAAATCAGAGAGAAAAATCCATTCAAAGGAGCTCGGAAAGATGCCAAACGTGCAACAGACTCATCCAATGGATGAGCTGAAACAGCGATTAAAGCAAATTTTGGAGGTCATTCCTCCAAACTCAAAAATCTTATATATCGATTATCCCGTCCACAGTAATTGTGGAGACCTTTTAATTATGAAAGGAACCGAGGCTTTTTTCAAGGAGCATCAGATTAAGGTTACTAAAAGATACAGTGTCTATGATTTTAACGAAAAGTTGGAGATCCCTAAGGATCACATTCTTGTTCTACATGGTGGAGGGAATTTTGGGGATTTATATGAAATGCATCAAAATCTACGAGAAAGAATCGTCAAGAATTATCCTCATCACCGTATAGTGCTATTACCTCAAACTGTTTTTTATAATAATGAAGATGCTCTGCAAAGGACCGTCTCCATATTCAATAAACATGACGACCTGCACCTGTATCTTAGAGATGAAAAATCCTTCCAACTTGTGACCAAGCATTTCCCTAACTGCAAGGTGAGGCTTATGCCTGATATGGCACATCAGCTCTGGCCAATTAAGGTCAATTATGTGCCGAGAAAAGAACGATTGAACTTTTTACGGATGGACATTGAAGCTAACTCGGAACAATTCTCTGTCACTTCACAAATGCAGGGAGATTCTCTGGACTGGGCTACTTTGTATAACAGGTATGAAAGAAAACTGGTGCAATATGCAGGTGGGGGACTTCGCAGGTGTAAAGGGAGTACCCTGTTGCAGATTGGATGGAAAATATACAGTGATTACTTGGTGAATAAATCCATTCGCCGCTTTGCAAATTATGAGGTTATCTACACCTCCAGACTACACGGTCACATCCTTTCCTGTTTGATGGCGAAGTCGAATGTGCTGATTGATAACTCCTACGGAAAAAATTCAGGATACTATCAGCTCTGGACACATAAAGTCAATACGGCTAACATGGCTGGATCCTCCAAAAGCAGGGCGTCTGTGGAGCAGGGATATAGGGAAACACAAACTGCAACGCTATAAAGCCAAATAAACTAGGAGTGGAGTGATAACCATGAGAATCGTACTTCTCTCCGGTGGATCAGGCAAGAGGTTATGGCCCTTATCCAACGATACGAGATCGAAGCAGTTTCTGAAAGTACTGGAGGGCCCTGAAGGGCAGACGGAATCCATGGTTCAACGGGTATGGAGGCAACTGCAGCATACGGGATTAGGCGAACAGGCCACGATTGCAACGAGCAAGCCGCAGGTGGAAATTTTACGGAGTCAACTGGGCGATGAGGTTGAGCTTGTCGTAGAGCCAGAACGCAGAGATACCTTTCCCGCGATTGCCTTGGCAGCTGTTTATCTGTACTCGGTACAGGGCGTCAGTCTGAACGAAACGGTTGCTGTACTTCCCGTTGATCCATATGTGGAGGAATCCTTTTTCTATAAAGTTACGGAGCTTGAAGGAGTGTTGGATGAGTCTGGTGCGGAGCTCGCACTAATCGGGGTAAAGCCCACTTATCCTTCGGAGAAATACGGTTATATTATTCCTGATACACATGAAACCGAAAAACATAACCATTACGCCAAAGTATCACGTTTTCAAGAAAAACCCTGTGAGACTGAAGCGGCAGAGATGATAGAGCAATCTGCCCTTTGGAATTGCGGGGTTTTTGCATTCAAGCTGAACTATCTGATTAATCTGCTGATCTCCCTTGAACTGCCAATTCAGTATGAAGAGATGCTCAAACAATACGGAAGATTACAGAAAATTAGCTTTGATTATCAAGTAGTCGAAAAAGCCAGTCACATTGTGGTTACACCTTATGAGGGATATTGGAAAGATCTCGGTACATGGAATACGCTGACGGACGAAATGAGTACCCATATTGTGGGCAAAGGTGTAATGACGAATAGCTCGGTAAACACACATCTGATCAATGAGTTGAATATTCCGGTGTGTGTGCTGGGAGTATCCAACCTTATTGTTGCGACCAGTCCGGATGGAATTCTGGTTAGTGAGAAAGAGGCAAGTCCACAGATTAAAGAGATTCTTAAGGATGATAATCAACGTCCTATGTATGAGGAACGCCGCTGGGGTTGTTACAAGGTGCTTGATTACACGCGTAATGCCAGAGGAGAAGAGGTATTAACCAAACGCATTATTGTTGGGGCAGATAAGAATTTTTCTTATCAATACCATCTCAAACGAAATGAAGTATGGACAGTTGTTTCGGGACAGGGCGAACTGATTCTGGATGGTGAACTGAGATTGCTTAATCAAGGGGATGTTATCTCCATTCTGGCAGGTAGTAAACACAGTGTGAAAGCCGTAACCGAACTTGAAATCATTGAAGTTCAGATGGGCAGTGAGCTGGTGGAAGAGGATATCGTGCGAATCGAGATGGAATGGACAGATATTATCCAAAATTGCGTGAATTGGGGGAAAACAAGATGAATATTGCGGTGATTGGAACAGGGTATGTAGGTCTTGTATCGGGAGTATGCTTTTCGGAGATCGGCAACCAAGTCATCTGTGTGGACAACAATGAGGCCAAAGTAGAGATGCTCAACGAGGGCAACGTGCCCATCTATGAGCCTGGCCTCAAAGAGTTGATGGCTTCCAACATGCAAGCAGGCAAACTATCATTCACCTCCAATATTGCTGAAGCGATTAGCCAGTCGGATATTATCTTTATCGCTGTAGGCACGCCTTCTCTTCCGAGCGGAGAAGCCAACCTGAGCTATGTGGAGCAAGTAGCTATAGAGATTGGAAGTCACATTGAAAGCTACAAAATTATCGTGACCAAAAGCACCGTTCCTGTAGGCACCAATGATCGTGTCCGTGAGCTGATTAGCAGTATTTCATCTCAGCCTTTCGATGTGGCTTCTGTTCCCGAATTCCTCCGGGAAGGATCTGCGGTCAAGGATACGCTGAATCCTGACCGGATTGTCATTGGAACAGACAGTGATCGGGCGATTAAAACACTGAAGAAACTTCATCGGCCATTGACCGAGAACCTGATCATTACGGATATTCGATCAGCCGAAATGATTAAATATGCTTCCAATGCATTTCTCGCAACCAAAATCTCATTCATTAATGAAATCTCGAATATATGTGAAAAAGTAGGAGCCGACGTTACAAGAGTAGCCGAAGGCATGGGCTATGATAAGCGTATAGGAGCTTCCTTTTTGAAGGCAGGCATTGGTTATGGAGGTTCATGCTTTCCAAAAGATACACAGGCTTTAATTCAGATCGCAGGCATGGTCGATTATGATTTCAGACTGTTAAAATCCGTTGTCCAAGTAAACCAAGATCAGCGTTTACATGTCATTCACAAACTGGAAGAGGCGCTGGGATCTTTAAAAGGAAAAACAATTGCTGTCTGGGGGTTAGCTTTTAAACCGGAGACAGATGACGTGCGGGATGCTCCAGCGATCGATATCATTCAGCATTTAAGTGATGCTGGAGCAGTCATTAAGGCCTACGATCCCATCGCAACTGCGAATTTCCGTAAAGAGGTAGATGTCGCCTCCATCACGTGGGAAGAGCATCCACTTCACGCTGCGGAAGGAGCAGACGCTTTGTGCGTTTTGACTGAATGGAAGGAATTCGCTCATATCGATTTGAATGAACTGGTCAAAATCATGAAGGATCCAATTATGATTGATGGTCGTAATTTGTATAGTGCTGAACAGGTGCAGGCGTCTAATCTTCAATATTATTCGGTAGGTCGTCCGGGTTTGACGAAGCTGGAAGGGAAAGCGGCAGCAATCATTTAACCGCTATTCATCATCTTGAATGTGAGTGAGGAAGAACACATGAAAAAGTGGATGAAAGTTACCATCTGGATTGTTTCCTTGTTTGTAGTTGTTGTGTTTGGTTATGCCATATATCTCTATCAATCCGTTAAATCAACCGCTGACCAAATCTATGAGCCCCGGAATCCTGTAAAGCCCGTCTCGGTCACAGATAGCAGAGGTGGGCTACCAGTGGATATCAACAGTAAAGAGCCTTTTAATGCACTTATTCTTGGCGTGGATGAGCGTCCTAATGATCGAGGGCGCTCGGATACGATGATTGTACTGAGTGTGAACCCAGGGAAAAAACAAGTGCTCATGTTTAATATTCCAAGGGATACAAGGACAGACATTGTGGGACACAATACAGTAGATAAGATCAATCATGCTTATGCCTTCGGAGGCGTGGACATGTCGGTAAATACCGTTGAGCAATTTTTGGGAGTCCCCATTCATTATTATATGAAAGTGGATATGGAGGGCTTTGCCAAAATCATTGACCTGGTCGGAGGCGTGGATGTAAATAATCCTTTTGCATTTGATTATGAGGGCCAGAGTTATGATCAAGGGAATATTCATCTGGACGGTGTTGCTGCGCTCGGTTTTTCAAGAATGCGCTATGATGACCCGAAAGGGGATTTGGGTCGTAATGATCGACAGCGTGAGGTTCTGAAGCAGATGCTTAAGAATACGATGCAATTCTCCAGTGTACTTCATATCCAGAATATGCTTGATGAACTAGGTACTCATGTCAGAACGGATGTTACTTTTGATGAGATGAAGGAACTTCTCCTTGATTATCGTAATGATCTGGAGAATGTAGATACGGTGGAGATCAAGGGTAAAGGCGAGAAAATCAATGGGATTTATTATTACATCGTGGATCAGCAGGAAAAAGATCGCATTCACGGAATAATTGAAGAACATTTGGAGAAATAAACAAAAATAATGAAAGGCTTATGAAAGTGGTGAGGACCTTGCTTATGGAGGAGGATTACGGGAAACGAAGGCATAAGCATAGACGTAAACAACGACCTTTTGTTTATATCTTGTCACTGCTGCTGATTGCGGCCTGGGTTTTGGTGATTTGGCACTTTTCGACCCAATCTTATCAGCAGCAGACCATCCAGCCTTGGCTGCATAAATGGTCTGAAAAGGTGAAGATCGGATTTGCACTACCAGATGTGAAATTCACATACGGTGAGCTTGATTATTCCTTAAGACAACGACCGTATGATTTTGTTGAGTTCATATTTCGGAAAAGTGCACATTTATTTGTATATGCTGTGCTGGCGGTGCTTATCTATGGTGGGCTGAGATACAGGAAAATGCGGATGTTCACTTGTATCGCTGCTGCCCTGGCCGTAGTAGCGGTTATCGCCTCCATTGATGAATATATTCAGCAGTTCAGCCCTAACCGGACGAGTTCAATCCGTGATGTCGGCGTGGATCTGCTTGGCGGATGTGGCGGAATTGCCTTATATATGGGGGTTAATGTCGTTTTCAGAAGATTCAGGTCTCCAAGGCGATCGTCAGTAAAAAGAAAGTGATTTCCCAGGAAATGCTGCTCGCCAGTTCCCGCTTCTACTTGCTTGCCATCCATCATAAGTATGGAAGTAGGACAAGGGGGGCGGGGTATGCTGCGAAGAAGGAACCGGAATGCGTTACTTAAAAAGATCGGATTCATAGCACTTGTGCTGCTGCTGTTGTGGCTCATAGGCAGAACCATCCCATATCTGTTTCGTGCGGATGCACCAGATGAAGCTGCTGCCATTGCCCAGGAGTTTTACAAATATGAGCAGACGGGTGATTTCGGCAGTTCATGGGAGTTGTTTCATCCATTGATGAAAGAACGTTTTCCCAAAAGCGCTTATTTACAGTCGAGAGCGCATATCTTCATGCAGCATTTTGGGGTGGAAACCTTTGATCTGGAGATGGAAAAACCAGAGCGAGAGTTTGACGTTACGGTAATTGATGGCGTTAAGCCATTTGCAGAGGCATATCGCATTGGTGTTACCCAGAAGTTTACGGGAACCTTTGGTCAATTTAAAATCGTGCAGAATTGTTATATCGTAAAGGATGGGGACGATTGGACATTGCTTTGGTATTATCCGAAGAATGGAGATACCGAGACTCAGCATGACAAAACTGAATGATAGTGTTAACCCATACTATGTGCCGAATTGTATCATTTGTACTTGAAAAGGCTCTATGAATGCGAGACTTTAGTCGCATTTATAGAGCTTTTTTTGCATTTCATTTCTTTTTAAACCTTTAAGGGGTTGACATTAGTCCCGGTGTCAAGTAAATTACGAGTTGGATACAAAATGTATCAAAATTCAGCGTCTAACGACAAATAACAGGGACTTCAATGCTCCTTGTGAGGGGAAGGAATATCATTGATTGAAACGGACCGCTTTTACTGTGTCAGTTGTGGGATGATTGTGTCGGTCGCTAGGGGCTCTGTCGAACTAAAGGAAGAGGACTGTGGAGGCAATCACGTATTTCGCACCGGATTTTATCGGAGTGAGATGCCGCTTGGATGCTGTGAAGCGTGTGTAGTTCAAACGAAACGTCAGGGGAAATCCCAGTTTGCGGGACAATATACTAAAGATTATGATACACTATCTTCATATGAGAAGCGGGCATGATGTGAATGCCCGTTGATGAAGGAGGAAATGGAATGCAGCAGGAGCCGGTCGTCCGTCTTCAGGGCGTCAGTAAAATCATCTCCTCCCGATCATTGGTCAGTGACCTGACTCTGGATATTTCTCCGGGGCAGGTTTTTGGTTTTTTAGGACCCAATGGGGCGGGGAAAACAACAACGATTCGAATGATGGTAGGGCTGATGTCCATCAGTCAAGGAGATATCATCATCTCGGGACACAGTGTAAAGAATGAATTTGAACAGGCCATCGCTCAGGTTGGGGCTATTGTCGAGAATCCAGAAATGTACAAGTTTCTGACCGGATATCAAAATCTCGTTCACTTTGCCCGGATGTCACCTGGTATTACGAAAGAACGCATTGCCGAGACGATTGAACGTGTTGGGCTTACAGCACGCATTCATGACAAGGTAAAGACCTATTCTCTGGGTATGCGCCAGCGTCTGGGCGTGGCCCAAGCCATATTACATAAACCAAAGTTGTTGGTATTGGATGAACCCACCAATGGGCTCGATCCACAGGGAATACGGGAACTTAGGGATTATTTGCGTCAGCTCTGTCAGGAGGAAGGGATCACCGTCTTTGTATCCAGCCACTTGTTGTCGGAGATGGAATTGATGTGTGATACCGTTGCGATTATCCAAAATGGCAAATTGATTGATGTGAGAAATCTCAGAGCTGAGGCGGGAGCAGACGTACTTACTGAAGTTGCTTTTGAGGTAAATGATGCTCCACGTGCAGCCGAACTAATTAGCGAAGCTACAGTTCAGGGCAATGCCATTGTGATTCGTTTATCCCGTGAGCAGATTCCGGACTTGAATGCGAGGCTGGTCAGTGAAGGGTTCCAGGTATACGGTATCCGTAGCGTAACCCATACGCTGGAAGATCAATTTTTGCAGGTGACTGGGGGCGGAAGCATTGGGTAATTTCGGCAATCTCATTATGAATGAAAACATGAAAATTTTCCGTCGTCCGCGTACTTGGATTATGTTATCTATTCTGGCATTAATTTCGCTGTTGATGCCGGTTCTGCTCAATGAAGGCATGGGGTCCAGTGAAGTTCCATACTGGCAAGCAGCTATTACTACCGTTCAGGTCGTCTTTTTCCTGAATACTATCTTCTGTGTCGTCATTGCAGCCGAAGCGGTGGCCGGAGAGTTCACTTGGGGAACCATTAAACTACTGTTGATTCGTCCGTGGTCACGCAGCAAAATACTGGCATCCAAATATTTGTCCGTGATTGGATTCAGTATTCTGAGTACGTTACTTGTTGTTATTATGGCAACCGTAATGTCGTATATGCTGTTCTCCCATTCCTTAACTCCGGATGGAAACGGTGCTTCTGCATCACACGCATTTGCACTATGGGGATATCTGTACGTGGACTTGTTTATTACGCTCGCTATTGCCTTTATGGTCTCCTCCGTGTTTCGTTCGGGAGCTCTGGCCATCGGTTTGTCTCTATTTATCATGTTTACACAGAATTTGTTCTCATTGATCTTCAATCCCGTTCGTTATGAATGGGCCAAGTATGTTCTGTTCAATAACATGGATCTCAGTCGGTATATGGATCCAGTGACGGACTTTAGTATGTTTGATGGTGGGAATACAGGCATGACACTTGGCTTTTCTGTTGCTGTGCTAGCTGTATATTATGTTGTTTTCATGTTGATCTCATGGGTTGTATTCAACAAAAGAGATGTGGCAGGCTAATCGCCTGCTTCTTTTTTTTACCCAATTTCTCCTTCAGGATGGAAAAGAGAGTATATTCAGCATTCGCTGTGGCATGACTAGCATTTAAGGGTACATATAATCATACATAAGAATACGGCTTGGAATGGAACACGCTGTCCAAGCTGTATTAAGTTGCATGACATACATATTATCGCCGCAGTCGTATTTGGCAGAGCAGCGTATGGAGGGATCACGTTTCTTGATAAACAACAAGTTTTACCGTATATGCACAGCAATTATTTTGCTGCTGCTCATCGTGTATTTGGGGGATAAAGTCAACTTTATTTTCAGCCCCCTGACCTCGCTGATTCACATCATCATTATTCCGCTGCTGATTGCTGGTTTCTTCTATTATCTGCTGCGTCCGCTCGTCGACTATATGGAACGGCACAAAATGAAACGTGCACTGTCAGTCCTTATTATTTACGTGGTGATTGCGCTGATTATGGCAGGATTCAGTGTGCTTGTATGGCCTTCACTGCGTGAACAACTGTTGAATTTTGTGGAGAATGCCCCGGTACTGGTTACATCGCTCAGTGATCAGTTGGCTGAATTCGAAAAGAGTGGTTTCCTTTCAAAATATATACCTGAGGATTCCGATCTGTTCTCACGCTTCTCCGATTTTCTAAGTCAAGGCATTGCCCAGGTAACGGATTATGTATCCGGATTGTTTTCTGTCGTATCTAATCTGGTCATCATTCTGGCGACGTTCCCGATCATGCTGTATTACATGCTCAAGGAAGGCAGCAAATTTGGAACTAATCTTACACTGTTGCTCCCGAGACGTTACCGTAAAGATGGAGAAGAGACGGTACATGAAATCGATGAAGCTTTGAGCAGCTACATTGTAGGTCGTGTCATTGTCAATGTAGCCTTGGGCATCCTGATGTATATTGGTTTTCTCTTTCTCGGTTTGCCATATGCATTACTCCTGACGGCCGTATCCATTATTCTGAACTTCATTCCTTATGTAGGGGCTCTGCTGGCAGCCATTCCTGTCGTCATTGTGGGGTTCATTGAATCACCTTCAATGGCGATCTGGTCGCTTGTCATCATTGTTATCGCTCAGCAAATTCAGGATAATCTGATCTCTCCTTATGTCTATGGCAAACAGTTGGACATTCATCCGTTGACTACCGTCATCTTACTGCTTGTAGGTGCAGACCTGGGGAACATTCTTGGGATGATTATCGTTATTCCGTTATATATGATCATCAAAATTATTTTCCGGAAGATTCAGAATCGAATCGTCGAAGACAAGGCAGATCCAGCCAATTAATTCAACTAAGGTGCTAACAACTCTAGGCACCTTATCGTGTGAATTAGCATGAGTGGCCAAGGCTAACGAACTTCAGGGTCTCTTTTACGCAGGAAAAATGCGAAAGGACCAGCAGATCAAGGCATTAGAGTGTCTGCGATTCGTTAAACTGTTGTAACAGTGAAAATAGGGCCAATAGAACGTGCTCGATTCGTTAGATATTCGCCGCGAGAGCGAACTATGCTAAACAGCAAGTATCGCTAACCGCGACTCATCCCAATACGCCTGCCATATGAAAAAGGTGGTATCCATCATCTTCACGACGATGGACACCACCTTTTAGTGTATCTATATTGAAGAAGCGAGTTTATTAATTCGTCTCGTCTTCATCAGTGTAGTCGGACATGGTCAGCGGTTCCTTAGGAACAACGGCGACTTTGTAGAAGCGATTTTTGTCTTTTTCCAGCAACACAAAGGTGAGATTCTCGAACTCATATTCTTCCTGTTCATTCATCTCTGGACGATGGCTATAAAGCCATCCGCCAATGGTATCCCATTCGTCAGCATCCAGGTTTGACGTGAACATATCGTTTACTTTGGACAAGGACACCTTGCCATCCATAATGACATAGTTTTCATTGATAACCTGAATATCCTCCACTTCGTCTGCGTCGAACTCATCCCGAATTTCTCCGACAATCTGTTCAAGCACATCCTCAATCGTTACAATCCCGGAAGTACCTCCATACTCATCGACCAGCACGGCAATATGCACGCCGTCTTTCTGCATTTTCTTGAGCAGGTCCTTGACCGGAGTCGTTTCGTGAACAGCCGATACCGGCTGAATGAGGGAAGACAGATCGACAGGTTCTTCGTTCCCGTACAACTCCAGGAAAAATTGTTTGGTATTTATGATACCGATAATATCGTCTTTGCTCTCATTTACTACTGGAAAACGGGTGTATTGTTCTTGACGGATAATATCCAGGTTTTCCTCGTTCGATCTATTGACATAAAGGCAGACCATATCAGTCCGGGGTACCATGATTTCTTTGGCAAGCATCTCATCAAAAGCAAAAATTCGGCTTACATATCCGAACTCGGCTTGGTTGATTTTGCCGCTCTCAAAGCTTTCATTAATGATAAACTGTAATTCTTCTTCGGAGTGTGCATCTTCATGCTCCGATGCAGGTTTGATTCCGAACAACTTGACCAGTTGATTCGCTGAGCTGTTTAACAGCCAGATAAAAGGATACATAATTCGGTTAAACCAGATGATAGGTGTAGACGTCAGCAGAGCAACGGCTTCGGCTTTACGGATTGCAATCGTTTTAGGTGCAAGTTCGCCAACTACCACATGCAAATACGTGATGGCAACAAACGCAATAACAAACGATAAGAATGAAGAAACTGCCTCAGGCATGTTCATGCTTTCGAACACAGGGTGGAGAATTTTCTCTACCGTGGGTTCTCCCAGCCAGCCCAGTCCCAGAGATGTAATCGTGATACCCAACTGACAGGCGGACAAATATCCATCCAGGTTGGCAACGGCTTGTTTAACAGCCAAGGCACGCTTGTTTCCTTCTGCAATCATTTGGTCAATCCGGCTCGGACGAATCCGTACCAGAGCGAACTCCACTGCAACAAAAAACGCCGAAAGTCCTATCAAAAATGCAACCAATACTAAATTTAACGCATACCTCTCACTTTCCATTAACTAGTCTTCTCCTTTAAGTAATAAGTTTTTAACGAATATTATATCTAATTTTACGTAAGAAGACCACCTTCCAATCAAGAAAAGAGGAAGAGTCTGGAAGGCAGAGTATGCGAAATGGCGATGGAGTGCTGATCCGCAGACTGGAATGAATCATATGTAGAGGGGAACACAGTCAGAATATACAACGCCAAAGCATGGCAAGAACTGGCTGAGCACTGTTACAGATGCGCTATGTATGTAAAATTTTATCTAAGCAAGCGTTACGAACAGTGCATACATTGGGTATCTAATGATTAGCTAAAGGCTTTATCGTCAAAGCTTGTACAGTGAGAGAGAACGGCAAGGTTACACCTTGCCATGAGGAGGAAGCCGAATGTTTTGGCTGGTCATTATATTGCTCGTATTTACTTTTCAGGCAGCCACCATTCTGTTGCTGGAATTCCGTAATCCGGCGAAAGCTGTGGCATGGCTTTTTATTTTATTCTGTGTACCCTTGATCGGCTTTGTTGTGTATTATTTTGTCGCCCAGGACTACAGCAAACGCAAGAAGGTCCGTAAGGGCGGTTCGCGAATCTTTCGGGAAATACGGGAAACGATCTGGGAGCAGGCTCATATTGTCGAGCATGCAGATCAGATGTCTGGCAGCCGATATAATCATCAGCATCGTTTGTTCAACCTGCTGTCACACCTGTCTGAGAGCCCAATTACAGGTTGCAATCGGAGTCAAGTACTGACGAATGGTGAAGAGACATTTGAAGCCATGTTGAGGGCAATGGAACAGGCAGAGCACCATCTGCATGTTGAATTTTATATTTTTCGGGATGATGTCATCAGTACAAAGTTTCAGGACGTGATGATTCGCAAGGCGAAAGAAGGCGTCAAAGTGCGTTTGATCTGCGATGGACTCGGCAGTCACAAGATGAGCTGGAGCTTTATCCGCAAGTTTCAGGACGCAGGCGTGGAGTTTCATTATTTTCTGCCGCCGCTCATTGCAACGATTGACCGAAGGGTGAATTACCGGAATCACCGTAAAATTGTTGTGGTGGATGGAAGGATTGGATTCGTGGGTGGAATTAATATAGGTGATGATTATCTCGGACAATATCCGGAGGTTGGATTCTGGCGCGATACCCATGTACAGATTGAAGGAGATGCCGTATATTTCCTGCAAAATACGTTCTTGAACGACTGGAAACTTGCTTCCGGCGAGCAGATTACAGAGCCTCAACTGACAGAGCTGTTCCCTCCACATAATTGCAGCGGGGAAGAGCGGATTCAGATTCTGGCCAGCGGGCCGGATCAGGACTGGGATGCCATTCAAGAAATGTGCTTTGGGGCGATTTCCGTGGCATGCGAACGCATATACATCACAACACCCTATTTCATTCCGGACCCCGCATTGTATGAAGCGATTAAGACGGCTGCCGTGAGTGGGGTAGATGTGAAAATCATCATTCCTTATCAATCGGATTCCCGGCTTGTGCACTTGGCCTCACTGTCCTATGTCGAAGAACTGTTGCGTGCGGGAGTGAAATTCTATCAATATCGCAAAGGTTTTGTGCATGCCAAGGTCCTGATTGTGGATGATTTGCTTGCGACGGTAGGCACAGCCAATATGGATATGCGGAGCTTTTTCTGCAATTTCGAGTTGACCGCTGTGTTGTTCGAAAAATCATCCATGGAACGGCTGACCGAGGATTTTGAACGTGATTTGGATGAATGCAGCCAGATTGACGTGAAGGTGTTTCAGCAGCGTTCACGGTGGCAAAAAGGGGCAGAAATGCTTTCTCGCATGCTTTCTCCGCTGCTTTAGCCGTTATAGGGCGGATTTCTCAAGATAAGTTCACTTTTTGTGAATTTATCTTCTTTTTGCTAACTATTTTGCTCAAATTTGATCTTTTATGATATAATGTTTATATAAATTATGTCTTGGCGAAGGAGGGGAGTCTGCGGGAAAACAGGCTCCCTTTTGCTCTCTTTTGGAAGTGTCAACCGGAATTAAGACATACTTGAATACATTTCATATAGCCTTTAGGTGCTTTTATAACGGGGTGCATATAGCGTTGGGACGGTGTTGTTCCTCTGTATGTAGGGTTCCTCTGGGGTACTTAAATGATTTATGAAATGGATTCACATCTTGATCAAAACGGGGGGGGATACCATGTCCAATGTATCGGTTAAAGAACTAACATCCAAGCCGGACCGCAATGTGAAGAGTTCGGTGTTTTCACTGAAGCTTCTGCAGCGCATCGTGATGATTCTGGTCGGTGCTGCACTGATGGCTGTGTCACTCGAAGTATTTCTCGTGCCGAATGGCGTTATTGATGGGGGAATAACAGGGATCTCGATTATGGTGTCAGAGCTCACACATCTGCCACTCGGAATTTTCCTGACCTTGCTGAACTTGCCTTTCCTGATTCTGGGGTATAAACAAATTGGTAAAACGTTTGCGCTATCTACACTGCTTGGGATCGTTGTAATGTCCATTGGAACGTCATTGTTACACCGCGTTCCTGCACTGACGCCAGGTGAACCACTGCTTGGAGCTGTATTTGGTGGATTGATCTTGGGGGTTGGTGTTGGTCTCGTCATTCGTTCTGGCGGTTCACTGGATGGTACGGAGATTGTAGCCATACTGTTGAGTGAGAAATCACCATTGTCTGTAGGTCAGATCGTATTGTTCATTAACGTATTTATTTTTGCAGGTGCAGGTTTTGTGTTTGGCTGGCCAAACGCCCTGTATTCCATGATTGCTTATTATATTGCAATGAAGATGATTGATATTGTGAATGAAGGATTGGATCAATCCAAATCGGTATGGATTATCAGCGAGAAGTACCGTGATATTGGTTCAGCCTTAACCGACCGTCTAGGTCGTGGTGTCACTTTCCTGGATGGAGAGGGTGGCTTCAGCGGAGACGAGAAGAAAATTATCTTTGTGGTTATTACTCGTTTGGAAGAAGCTAAACTGAAGTCCATTGTTGAAGATTGGGACCCACATGCCTTTGTGGCGATTGGTAACATTCACGATGTGAAGGGCGGACGTTTCAAGAAAAAAGGTATACATTAGCGAATCTCATCGCGCGTAAACGAAAAGATAGCCGGTACCCTTGGTTTGAGGGTGACCGGCTATTTTTGTTTTAAATGCTGGATGATCAGTTCAACAGGCTGGGGATCGACAGCTGCGATCAGATCTCCGGTCTTCGTCAGGCGCTCCACGATGTTCATCAAGTGGTAATCCTTGATCGAAACGTTGTTCCGCACTTCATCCCATGTGAGTGGAGTAGACACAGTGCCACCTGGCTTGGCGCGGGGAGTGTAAGGAGCTGCGAGCGTTTTGCCACCGTAATGCTGGAGGTAATCAAAATAAATGCGATCCCCCCGGTCTTTTTTTAGTCGTTCCAGTGTAAATAGATCCGGATGTTTTTGAGTGACGTATTTGCCTACAAAATAACCGATGTCTCTTAATTCATCGAAGGTTACACCTTGGCGAATCGGAACAATAATCTGTACACCTGTGGCACCGGATGTTTTCGGTACCGATCTCAAACCAAGTGAAGTTAGCGTTTCCCCCACGATTAAGGCCGCCTGCATAATGCGAGGTTCTTCTTCCAGCGAAGGATCGAGATCAATCATCCACTCGCAAGGCAGATGGTTGCCTACGGCATGCAAGGAAGGATGAAACTCCAGAGCGGCCAGATTGCCAAGCCATAACAGATCAGGGAGGTCGTTCATCACCACATATCGTATCCCGTCATGCATCTCGGTTCGCACAAACTCCGGAACGGGCTCTGGGGCATTTTTCTGATAGAAAAACTCGCCGCCTGCACCATGCGGATAACGTATCGTGGTGAGCAGCCGATTACGGGTGTAAGTAAGTAGGTAGGGAGCCAGTGCCGCCAACTTTTGCAAATAGATAGCCTTGGTTACACCTGCTTCGGGCCATAACAACTTGTCTGGATTAGTCACAGTAAGTTCCATTCCATTAATCGTTATGGTGCCCTTTATTGTATGGGCCATGAATAACACCTCCTCTGGTGAACAAGTATAATTTTAAAAGGAAAGCCTTTTTACTGTTTCAGGTGGATGTAAAAATTAGTTTATCGTTCAGGGATAAGATGACTGATCTGGCTGATCTCACACTCATCTCGCTTTACCGAAGCAAAAGCCTGGATGCTTGGGTGACGTAGGGTAAGATGGTGGGTGAGTTCCATGAATTGCACTTTGACGCCGATCTGTGGTTCAACCCATGTCGTCTCCGCGCTTCTCTCAGGTATGTTATGGAATGGTCTATCCTTTCGGATGAGAGGCTGTACTTTTTCGGTTAGTTTACGCCAGGAGTCCGAGTTCAGTTTACCCGTGCCGACATGACCAATATAGACAAAGTTTGGCCCATCATATACACCGACTGCGATTGCATTGACGATACCACTGCGGTAGGTGACCCCGCCAATCATCGCATATAGATCGTGGAAAATCTTGACCTTCTGCCAGCGTTGATCCTTACCGTTAATTCCATAGGTACTGGAAAGGTCTTTACATACAATTCCCTCCATCTGGTGCTGTCTCATCACAGTGAGCAGGGCGTCCGGATCTGACGTGTTGGTCACCTCCTGAACATGGGGAGCAGGATTCAGAACTTGATGCAGCAGACGCTGACGTTTTGCAAGTGGTTGATCTGTGACCCATACCCCATCGCAGAAAAGAATATCAAATACCATATAAGTCACCGGAATCTGGTTTACAGCTTGGGCAATGCCATCCGGTCTGCTCATGCGATCTCGCCGCAACACGTGATAGAAGGACGGTTTTCCCGTATCCGGGTCAAGGGCAATAATCTCTCCATCCAAAATATAAGAAGGGACGGAGCACAGATTGCGTGGCTGAACCAGCTCAGGATATTGCGCAGTTCGGTTGTGCAATCTGCGATTAATTAATTGAATTCCCTGTCCGTCCTCGTAAGCAAGCATGCGGACCCCATCCCATTTGATTTGGGCAATCCAGTTTTGCCCGCTAGGGATCACATCTCGGGATATAGGTTCAAAAGGAACCAGAGGATTGAACATGTGCCTAAAACTCCTTTCCTCTTTCAAATCTGCCTGGAGGTTGATGCCCTAAGTTGACTGTCGCAAGTTTAACTCTTCCGCAGCCGTACCCTTAGTTTATGTACCATAATGAGCAGCAAAGGAATTGCAATGCCACAGGTCAGATCCCAATCAATCCAATACGGAATAACAACCTTGAGATAGAAATTTTCGTTTGGAGCTAGAACAATGGACATGGACAGAACCAACAGGGCACAAGGCAAAATGAGTGGACGATAGCTGGACAATTTGAAGAGATGAGTGATTCCGAGTACAAAGCTATAGAAGAACAGAATGCTTTTGAAAAAGACAGCAATAATCCAGACGGAGGCCATTAAGGCCTCGATTCGCTGCAAAAAGTTTCCTATATTGATCTTCAGCGACAGATTAAATGCTGCGAACCAATGGTGCTGCGTCATAAATGGACCCATGACCAGCAGACAGATGGTTAGCGTTAGGGTAAGCATCAATCCCCCTATGATGGCTGCTAGAAGGATATCCTTTTCCCAATGTGCTTCCTTTTTGGCATAAGGAAAGAGCATAAGAAAGATACACAATTCACAATAAGGATAGGTAAGCACAGCGACAAAGCCTTTAAAGGGATTCAGAAATCCTTCTCCAAGAATAGGCTTGATGTTGTCCAGATGCGAATGCGGGAACAGACAGACGGTCAGAATGAGCAGAAATAGCACGATCAGGGGAAGAAATACCTCGGCGCTCCTGCCTATGGGTTCCAGACCAGATAAGAGCCCCCAGACAAGAGTGAAAACAAAGAGCAAATTCACAATGAAGAGCGGGGATTCAGGCAAGATCTGGGTCGTCATGAAATCCCCAATTTCTCGTATAAACGCGGAGGTACCCATTAGAAAATAGAATAGATAAAAACAGCTAATGAAGGCCCCGATCCAGGGCCCAAGAGTATGCAATGCATGTTGAATCAGATTCATCCGGGGCTGCAGTTTGTATACAACGAGCATTATGGACAGTATGCCTGCTCCTCCAGCAACGCCCAATAATGCGGACAACCATGCATCCTGATGCGCATATGAGGTGACCATTGAGGGGAAGACGATAATCTGTTCACCAATCGTGCATAAGAACATCAGCGAGCCCAGTTGTCTTACAGTTAAACGCCCCTTTTCAATCATGTGGGTTCTCCTTCGCATGTCAATCTAGATATTTGGTTAGGATACGCCAATTACACCAATTTTATTAGGAAATGGATAAAGGCATATATCAACATAAAAAAAAGGTAGGCAAAAAAGCCCGGACAACTGAATTCCCTATATGGAGCGAGGGAATTTGTATCCGGGCTAATCAGAGTACTCAATTTAATACACAATATTAACTTCACGGATTTCCCGTGTTAGCCCGCTGTAGTCAAGCGAATACGAATATTCTGTGGGTCTACAGTAAACCAGTCCTTACCTTGCTGTTCGATAGATGCGTTCGATTGACGCAGTTGTTCTACAGCTTTTTTCAATTGTTCTTTCTCGTCATAAATGATGGTGAAGTAGTCAATGCCTGTCGCATTGTCAGGAGTTACAGGCGCGCCTGTACCAGCCCAAATGTTCAGCCCGATATGATGGTGATAACCGCCTGCGGACACAAACAGGGCGGACATGTTGGCGAAGTTACCAACGATATCGAATCCAAGCACTCCTGTATAGAAACGGCGTGACTCTTCCAGACTGCGTACATGGAAGTGAACATGACCAATGACCGTTCCGGCAGGCAATCCCTGCCAAGGCTCGTTTGCGGCCAGAGCGAACAGGCTGTCTACATCAACAGGATCACTTGACATAATGTAGTTATTATCTGCATCTCGCTTCCAGGTGTCGCGGGCGCGGTCTGCATAGATTTCGATACCGTTCTGATCCGGATCTGAAATGTAGAATGCTTCACTGACCAGATGATCACCCTGACCAATTTCAATGCCGGATTCAGCCAGATTACGGAGGGCAAGGCCCAGCGATTTACGGTCAGGCAGCAGGATGGCGAAGTGATATAGACCTGAAGTGGAGCGAACAGGCATCGTCACGGCATTGGTCAACTGCTCAAGGCGTAGAAGCGAATGCTTTCCATCGGCAGTCATGGTAGCGACTTTTTCACTGCGTTCAAGCAGTTTCAGTCCGACCACCTCGGTATAAAATTGAATGGATCGCTCCAAATTGCTGATTCGCAGACTTACTTCACCCAGATGGGTTGTAGCAGGAATTTGATAAGTAGAAGTCATAAGGATTTCCTCCTGTAAACAAGTTTAGTTGGTTTGTTGCGGTTCGCCCATTGGCAATGGTATAGGGCTATTGTAATGTCATAGCTCATGTAGATATGAGACTCAACTGTACATTTATAAATAAGTTACTTTTAATAAGTTAATATAAAATATAAATCAACTTTCGTCAATTGTATTTTCGATTTTGGTGTAGTCATTCTTGGTTGAATATTACTTCTATTATGGAATACAAAACAAAAATCCGGCTTCATGGCCGGATCTCCAATGTTGATGTTGGTGACAAACGAATCTCTTTGTTGTTTGCCGCTTAAGCCTTGGGCTTAGGCGCAGCCTTCTTTCTTTTCGCAGGAGCAGGAGCCTCTTCTTCTCCTCCAGCCACTGCTTGGACCGAAGTTTTCTTAGGAGCACGTTTTTTGGGTTTGGCTGTGGTGGTTCCGGGATCGGTTGGAATGGGCTTCACAGCTTCAATACTTGCTTGCAATGCTGCCATAAGATCCATGACATTCGCTTCCGGCTTGGCAGGGGCAATTTTGATTTCTTCACCGGCTACTTTGTGATTGATCAGATCCAGCAGTTTGGCGCGGTAGTCGTCTGTATATTTACCAGGTTCAAAAGGAGTGGATAACTGATTGATCAGCAGTTTCGCCATCGTCAACTCCTTCTCGTTTACGTTCAGGACCTCGGGCAGGTTGGGAACCTGAGAGACGGGACGGATTTCGTCTGGATAGAAAATGGTTTCCATAGAGAGGCAATCGTCCAGTACACGGATCGCGGCCAAACTGCTTTTGGAGCGAATGGATATCTTGGCGATGCCAATCTTTCCTGTATCCCGCATGGCAGTCATTAATAGCTGGTAGGCGTTTCCTCCCGCTTGATCGGGGGAGAGGTAATACGTTTTTTGAAAATAAATCGGATCGATCTCCGTTAAATCTACGAAGTCCAGAATGGTAATGGTTTTGCTGCTGGAATCATTTAACGCTTCAAGCTCGTCCTTCTCGAACAAGACGAATTTGCCTTTCTCATATTCATATCCTTTGGTGATCTCTTCCCATTGAACCTCAACTTCGCAGGAAGGACATTTACGTACATAAGCGAGTGGGCTGCCGCAGACTTTGTGAATGTAACGCATGGAGATGTCTTTGTCTTCGGTGGCCGAAAACATTTTGACAGGAACATGAACCAGACCAAAGCTAATTGCACCTTTCCAGACCGTATGCATGAACGGCTCCTTTCCGAGAACATTTTATGTATAGTATGGGCATTTCACGGGCGGGATAACCGTATTTCCCCGGAAGCGGTATGCTTCAGAAAGAGTGGGGGATGATAACAGAAACATCCTTAAGATCTGTGCTGTATGGCGCTGGTTTTGGAAGAGGATGATGTTAGTTATTAACTATCACGTTAGGAGGCACCCCTATGAAGAACAAACGAGACGAAGCTGAAGCTCACGCCCATACGTTCTCTCCGTATCCTCGTGCCGAGTCGGAAGGGTCTGAAGGTTTTCATACGCCTGCAACAGCGGTTAACTGGGAGGCTATTACCTCAGAAGAGCTGCCGCTTGACCGGGAGTCATTCATGCTGGACATTGACCGGATGGTGAATGAGGGTTTGGGCGGTGGACAAGTTACAGAAGATAACGGTTATATCGGTGAAAGTACGACAGATAGCATGGTGCGGGAATCGCATGATGATCCGGAAGGGGAGTATGAATAATGTTGGATGTGAAACGCGCGAAAGCCATTTATGATTCCAAAGATACGATTGCAGTTACATTGGAAGGAGATCCGGTCTGGATCGAAAATGTGGATGAAGCTAATGGCATGGCAACGGTGCAGGTGGGCAGCAGACCGGGGAATACCCAGACGGTACGTGTAGACCGTTTGGAAGAGTAAAAGGCAAAGTGCTGGTGAAGGATGTCTAGGAAGGCCGGTGCCGTCAGGTACCGGTTTATTTGTCGTTCGTGTGAATGGTGGCCTGTCTTCCGTACTGCTTCTGATCCTTCGATGTTGCGGGGGGAGAATGGGACCGATATAATAAAGTTCAAAGTGAACTCAGGCGGCTTGACCGCCAAAGGTGGGGCGTATATTGAATCAGACGCATGAGCAGTGGGTGTATCACTCCCATGGCATTGCAGATACAGAAGTACTCGCGTCCGCACTCGCTGAACAGGCAACCGCCGGGATGGTGATTGCATTGGACGGTGATCTGGGCGCGGGCAAAACGGCATTTTCGCAAAAGTTTGCCTGGCATTTGGGTGTACGTGATGTGGTCAACAGCCCCACGTTTACACTGATCAAGGAATACGAAGGGCGTCTGCCCTTATATCACATGGACGTGTATCGCATATCGCTGGAAGAAGCGGACGAGCTTGGACTGGATGAGTATTTCTATGGAACCGGAGTCAGTCTGGTTGAATGGTCCAGCATCATTCCCGAATTACTGCCGCAGGAACACTTGCATGTGCAGATCGAGACGACGGGTCCAGAGGATCGAACGATTACGCTGGATGGGTATGGCGAGACTTATGCTGCCATGTGCCAACAGTTCAGACAGAATGGAGTCAAATGATGATGGAAGATTTACAAAAACAGCCGCGCCAGCGGTTTTTGGCGTTGGATACATCGACTGCGGTGATGGCAGCCTCAGTTATGGAAGGCCACGCCCTTCTGGAAGAACGGAATGAACGGGCAGAACGCAACCATTCGGTACACGTCGTGCCTGTAATGGAGCAGCTGCTGGAAGCTAGCAGCACGCAGCCGGGACAGCTGGACGGCATTGCCGTGGGCATTGGCCCGGGCTCGTACACGGGCATCCGCATTGCGGTGACCGCGGCGAAAACGTTAGCCTGGGCGTGGGACATCCCGGTTGTCGGGGTGTCCAGCCTTCAGGCCCTGGCCTGGGGCGGCTGGCACAGTGGCCTCGCCGCCAAGGCCGAAGCTGCGGCAGAGGATGCCGCAGCAGGGGCTGGCGGAACGCCATCCGCGGACCAGGGCGGCACAGGTGCCGCCTCTGTCCACTGGATCGTTCCGCTTGTGGATGCAAGGCGCGGTCAAGCCTATACCGCGCTGTTTGCCTCCGCCGGGAGCGCTGCGCCCCGGCGGCTGGCGCCAGATGCCATCCGTATGGTGGACGGATGGCTGGAAGCCCTCGCCGCCCGCATGGCGGAAGCGGCGCCGGAAGAGCGGCCCGCTGCCGTCTGGATTGTCGGCGAGACGGGCCCGCATGTGGCACAAGCGGCTGAGCTTCGCTGCCCCGCAGGAACGGCGCTCCAGCTTGTACCCTATGAGCTGGAGGGCCGCTGGGTTGGGCGCTTAGGCGCCGAGGCGCTGCTTGCAGGTCAGCGAGATGACGTGCATGCGCTCGTGCCTAATTACACTCAGCTGGCTGAAGCGGAAGCCAACCTGCTACGCAAAGGCTAAAGGGGGAGGGGAAGCAGATGGACAACGTGGAGAATGATGAGCAGGAAGCAACGCTTCAGTTCAGGTTCATGACTCTGGATGATATTCCCGATGTAATGATTATTGAACATGAAGCCTTTACCCTGCCCTGGACGGAAGAAGCATTTCAAAATGAATTGACACACAATCATTTTGCTAAATATATGGTCATGGAATTGGAAGGTACAGCGATCGGCTATGCCGGCATGTGGACAATCATGGATGAAGCCCACATTACCAATATTGCAGTCCGGGAAGCTTATCGTGGGCGCAAGCTCGGTGAGAAGCTTCTGGACGAATTGATGAAAACGGCGGCTTATCTCGGGATGGAACGAATGACGCTGGAAGTCAGGGTTTCGAACCGGATTGCCCAGAGCTTGTATCAGAAAAAAGGGTTTGAATCGGCTGGTCTTCGCAAAGGGTATTACTCCGACAATGGGGAAGATGCGATGATTATGTGGGCGAATTTGCCGCCTGCGAGCCGGAGCGGCGAAGAGGAAGGAAGCGTAACGGATTCATGAAGGATTTCAATGAAAAGGTAAGTTCAGCACCATCTTATATATTGGCCGTGGAGACAAGCTGTGATGAAACATCCGTAGCGGTAGTCAAGGATGGACGGGAAGTGCTGTCCAATCTGATCTCCAGTCAGATCGAGACACATAAGGCATTTGGCGGAGTTGTACCTGAAGTGGCTTCGCGTAAACACGTTGAAGTGATTACGCTGATGTTGGAACAGGCTATTGAACAATCTGGCATCCGTCCGCGTGATCTGAGTGCAATCGCCGTGACGCAAGGGCCTGGACTGGTTGGTGCATTGCTGGTTGGTATCGTCGCGGCGAAAACCATGGCCATGGCACTTGGCAAACCACTCATTGGCACACATCATATTGCGGGACATATCTATGCCAACAGACTTACCCATGAGCTGCAATATCCAGCGATGGCACTGGTGGTTTCAGGTGGTCATACCGAGCTTGTGCATATGGAATCCGAAGGTAAGTTCAAACTGATCGGCCGTACGCGTGACGATGCTGTAGGCGAGGCTTATGACAAAGTAGCGCGTGCACTGGGTTGCCCCTATCCGGGAGGACCGCATGTGGACCGGATGGCTGCTGAAGCAGAGCAGGCGGTACCTTTGCCACGCGTCTGGCTGGAAGCAGATTCGTATGATTTCAGCCTGAGTGGTCTGAAGTCTGCTGTGTTGAATGTGCTGAATCAAGCCAAAATGCGCGGAGAAACGCTTGAACCATCGGCTGTGGCACGGGGCTTCCAGGAAGCTGTCGTCGAAGTGCTGGTAGAAAAAGCAGTACGGGCTGTCCGTGAGTATGGATCTCGTCAATTGCTGTTATGCGGTGGCGTTGCGGCAAACCGGGGATTGCGTTCAGCTTTGCAGGAGCGTTGTGCGAAGGAAGGGCTCGAATTGCTGATCCCGCCGATGGAATATTGCACCGACAATGCAGCGATGATTGGAGCTGCAGCGTATTTGAAATGGCAGCGGGGAGAAATCTCGGAATTCGATGCCAAAGCTGATCCTGGACTTTCACTTGAGGCATGGTCTGTTCAATAGTTATAGAATGATTCATGCATATGAAGACTTGACAGTCTCAAGTGAAGAATGTATATTAATTACAAATTAAAACAGGAATTATGATTCCTGAACTGAAAACGCAATGAACAGGAACAGTAGGGTATTTCCCGGTCTTAGAGAGCTGCGGTGTGGTGCAACGCAGTCGAAGGAAACCTGAAACTCACCTGGAAGCGGAACGATGGAACACGGTAACTCCTCGGGAGAAGCCGAAGGCCGATGATGGCCCAAAGTACATGGTTACGGGTTGCCTCCGTGAATGGGCCGTTGTTGATGGAATCCGGATGACATATCGGTAGAAGATCAACAATAACTGAGGGGGCTTTTGTCACTTTGGGCAATGATAACGGTATGGACGCATACAGGATCAGCTCGAAGGAAATGAAAGTCAACAAGAGTGGTACCGCGAAGGTGAACAGCCTGTCGTCTCTTGCATTATTGCAGGAGATGGCAGGCTTTTTTGATTTTCAAAATGGTGATTAAATTCATGGTCACATATCATAAATGTAATGAACGGGAGCAGTAAAACGATAAAGCGCACAGAGAGCTGCGGGTTGGTGCAACGCAGTGGCTGGAATCGTTTGAATCTCGCCCGGGAACGGAGCTGTGGAAGCAGTGAGACGATGTCTCATCCCTTGTCCTTGTAACCAAAGGACATCGTGGTACACAGCAACGGCTAACCTCCGTTATAGGGTGTTTCTCCGGCTGGATCGGTTGTTATTGTTGCGTGTACGCAACTGCAATGGATCTGGGCCGGAGACGACGAGGTGGATGGTGCCTGGCGCAAGCCTGACCCATCAAGCAAGAGTGGTACCGCGGAGGGATAATAACCCGCCGTCTCTTAGATGAGATGGCGGGTTATTTGTGTTTGCTGCCGGCAGCAGGGTGGGCGATGGGAATCCATAATCATGGTTTAGAAAGAAATAAGACTGGCGTGCAAGTCGACGTGCACGCCGGCATGGAGTGCAAAATGAATAAACATAGAAAACGGGAAGTGAACGCCTCGTTCCGATCCCAAAAATCCAATATACATTCAAATTTGATGGAGGTTGATGAATATGACAACGAACAATAACAAACGCATGATTGAGATTTTTGATACAACACTGCGCGATGGAGAACAAGCACCGGGAGCGAGTCTGCAGCCTGAACAAAAAATTGAACTGGCACATCAGTTGGCTTCTCTGGGCATTGACGTCATCGAGCCTGGATTCCCGATCTCAAGTCCAGGTGAGTTCGCGGCGGTTCAGGCGATTTCCAGACAACTGCAAAACGTGGAGATTTGCGGATTTGCGCGTGCGGTCAAAGGGGATATTGATGCAGCCGTTCGAGCAACGGCTGACGCAGCGCGCCGCCGGATTCACTTGTTTATTTCCTCTTCGGACATTCATATTGAGCATCAACTGCGCCGTCCGCGCAGCGAAGTCGTAGCTACCGCCCGGGAGATGGTCTCCTATGCACGTCAGTTCACGGATATTGTGGAATTCACTGCCATGGATGCGGCTCGCACGAAGATGGATGATTTGATCGAGATGGTCGAAGTAGCCATTGAAGCGGGAGCAAGTATTATCAATTTGCCAGATACGGTTGGGTACGCACTGCCACATGAATATGGAGAGATGTTCCGTCAGGTACGTGAGGGCGCAAGAGGCGGAGATAAGGTTCGATACAGCGCCCACTGTCATAATGATTTGGGCCTTGCGGTTGCCAACAGTCTGGCTGCGATTGCCAACGGTGCTTCCCAGATCGAAGTAACCATCAACGGTGTGGGCGAACGGACGGGTAACTGTGCATTGGAGGAGCTGATTATGGCTCTGGAGACGCGGGGAGATGTTATTGGCGCAACGACAAATATCAAACTGAACCAGATGTATGAGACATCCCGTCAGATTAGCCGTGCGATGCATTTCCCAATTGCATACAACAAACCGGTGGTAGGGCGCAATGCCTTCCAGCATGAGTCTGGTATTCATCAGGATGGTCTGCTTAAGAATCGGAGTACGTATGAGATTATGGACCCGGAAGCGCTGGGAATTCCACGCAGCATGATTATTCTGGGCAAACATTCCGGTCGTCACGCTTTGAAAGATCGGGTTCGTAAATATGGCTTTGAACCGGATGAGCAGCAAATGGAACAGCTGTATGAGATATTTAAAGAAACTGCCGATCAACAGAAAGTGGTCAGTGATGACCAGTTATTGCAGATGGTGAGCCAGACCATGAATATTCCTGCCCAGGATTATGAACTGGTTGAATTGCAGGTTACGGCCGGCAGCATGACGGATCGAATGGCAGCAGTTCGTATTCGCACGAGCGCAGGGGAGCAATCCTATTCTGCGGTTGGCGGTGGTCCGGTAGATGCAACGATTCGTGCGATTGGTCAAAGTATCTCGGACGACATTACGTTTGTCGATATGGAAATGCACGCACTGAGTGGAGGAGAGGCTGCGAGTGCAGAAGCTGCAGTTACTGTGGAACGTGCAGGACGTGAATTCAGAGGAACTGCCACGCACAATGATATTGTCATGGCAGCCGGTTTGGCTTATGTAGCAGCTTGCAATGCGGCCGGACTGAAGGCGGAGTCTTCCGAAAGTGATGAATCAGTGCACGCGTAATAGTACTCCAGTAAATCCATAACTTTATGTCAAAAATAAACCAGAGGCAGGCCTTAAATACAGAGGTCTGCTTTTGTCCTTTTATAGGAGAAAAATTTGAAAGAACGAATGCGTTTGTCAAGGTGTGATTATAGTTATCCACATATTCAGTGTAAATTGTGGGTAACTATCTCAAAGTCAAACCAGTAATGTTTTCGAAAATAAAAGGCTTTAGGGGATAAAATGGTCGAGTTATATTCACAAAGTTGTGGATAATGTGGATAACTCGGTGGATAAATATGGTTTTTGTGCAAAAAAAGCTATTCTACCGCCGTATAATTAAATGAATTGAATTGCTTGCTATCTTGCTTTCTTGTGGATAAATTAGAGGATTTACAACGTGAAAATATTTTACTTGATTCGAGTGGATTTGACAAATAGGGAATCATCCTACTCAAATCTGTCTCGCTTTATTCTCAAAAAAAAGCCAATCCCGTAAGGAATCAGCTTTTGATATAAAATCCAGTCTATTTTGTTTTTTTTCTTATTCCAAAGCTAATTCTTCCCACTCTTCATAAGCCTTGGCAAGTTGAAGCTTGTGATCCTCCGCTTTCTCCTGAAGCTCTTGCAGCTTCATGTAGTCCTGATATATTTCAGGCAGAGCCATCTGAGCCTCAAGCTCTGTAATCTCCGTTTCCAGCTTCGCAATCTGTTGTTCCAGAGCTTCCTGCTTGCGTTGCCGGTTACGTTCTTCGCGCTTGGCCTGCTTGTCCGCTTCGAATGAGGCGGCACCGGATTTTTCGGTTGCGGATAGACCTGGATCAGATTTGGCTGAGTTTTTGTTAGAGGCCTGGCGTGCTTCAGCAGCTTCGCGCGCAATATCTTCAAGCTCCTGTTTCTTCTCTACATAATCATCATAATTGCCGAGGTAATGCTCTGTTCCGCCGGGATGCAGCTCGACAATACGTTCAGCCATTTTATTGAGGAAATACCGGTCATGCGAGATGAACAGCAATGTGCCCTCATAGTCCATCAGCGCCGCTTCAAGCACTTCTTTGGCGAACAGGTCGAGATGGTTCGTAGGCTCATCCAGAATGAGCATATTGGCTTCCTTGAGCATGAGCTTGGAGAGGGAGACACGAGCTTTTTCTCCACCGCTAAGAGATGAGATCTTTTTGAGTACATCATCTCCACTGAACAGGAAGTTGCCTAGTACCGTACGAATCCGTGATTCTTCCATACCTGGATATGCGCTCCACAGTTCTTCCAATACGGTATTGGAAGGATTAAGTCCCGTCTGCTCCTGATCATAATAGCCAATCTGCACCTTGGTACCCCATTGGATCTCACCGCTTACAGGGCGCAAACTTCCGGTGAGGCATTTGAGCAAGGTAGATTTTCCGATACCGTTCGGACCGATCAAAGCAACCGTTTCCCCGCGTCTTAGATCAAAAGATACATTGCGGAATAACGGCGAAGCCTCATCGTAGGCAACGGAAAGCTGATCCACACGGAGCACTTCCTTGCCGGACATCACAGCCGGTTCGAACGAGAAATGAGCTTTCTTCAAATCTCCCATCGGTTTGTCGAGTCGATCCATCTTGTCGAGTGCCTTGCGGCGGCTCTGTGCCCGTTTGGTTGTTGAAGCACGGACGATATTCTTCTGAACAAACTCCTCCATCTTGGAGATTTCATCCTGTTGTTTCTCGTATTGCTTCATCTGGCTTTCGTACTCGGCAGCTTTCAGTTCCATGTACCGGCTGTAATTGCCCGTATATTTTTTGGAGCGGTGCCGTTCGATCTCCACGATGTTCGTTACAAGCCGATCAAGGAAATACCGGTCATGAGATACAACCAGCAGGGCGCCAGAATAACCTCTCAGGTAATCTTCGAGCCACGTCAGGGTGGCGATATCGAGATAGTTGGTAGGCTCGTCCAGCATGAGCAGATCAGGGGCCTGAAGCAAAATGCGAGCAAGCGCAAGACGTGTCTTTTGCCCGCCGCTCAGTGTGGCAATCTGGGTATCTGGTGAGAATTCACCGAAGCCCATCCCGTGCAGTACACTGCGAATGCGGGTTTCCATTTCATAACCGCCATGATCCTTGAACCAGTCCGAGCGTTTCGCATAACGCTCAAGCAGATCGGCATACTTTTTTTCATCTTCCATTTGCGCGGGATCAGCAATATCCTGTTCCATCTGACGCAAATCTGCTTCCGCCTGAGTCAGGTGGCCGAATACGTTCATCATTTCTTCCCATATGGAGCGATCGGATTGCAGTCCGCTGTTCTGAGCGAGGTAACCAAGCGTTGTTTCCTTGGATTTGAAAATCTGCCCACCATCGTAGGACATTTCTCCAGCCACAATTTTGAGTAAAGTGGATTTCCCTGCGCCGTTAACACCAACGAGTCCGATGCGCTCGCGTTCTAATATTTGTAAGTTCACGCCGTCCAGGATTGGATCGACACCAAAACGTTTGATAATTCCGGATACTTGCAGCAGCATAAAATTAAGTTCCTCCATAGGTCCAGTTCTTGATATGACAACTATACCCCAGTTTACATGAAATACAGAGCAAATGCACCGATTAGGAGTGCTTGGGGCGTGTAGTCTTTTTGGTCAATCAATGATAAACTGAAAGAAGGCATGTTAATACATGAGGATTTTGCAGAAAATGAATCATTTTAACGATTCCAACACGATGACAACTGGTGCATAACATATAAATGGTTTTAATTGAGAGCTAGTTTACCTTCCCGATCAACAGGAGGTTATTCAAGGACATGCAGGATCATACGGAACAGAAAATCCGTCTTCGTTCCAAGCTGAGACAGAGCCGGGATCTGATGGATGAAAGCATGCGTCAGCAGGCGATGAGTGAGATTAATGATGTGACGAAACGGGAGCTGGAGCGCCTTAGACGGGACAAATGGAAGCTGGGGAACAAGCGGCTTATGATTTTCAGCTATTTGTCTTATGGAAGCGAAGCATCTACGGCCTTTTTATTTGAAGAAGGCTGGAAGCATGGAGATCAGATGCTCGCGCCGAAAGTGCTGACGAATCCGGCTCGCATGGAATTGCGACGTGTCATGGGTGAACAGGATATTCAGCCGGGAATATGGGGGATACCTGAACCCAAGGATTCCTCTGAAGTGCTGCCACCTGATCGCTGGCCGGATATCGATCTTGTCATCGTACCGGGGCTGGGATATGACCTTCATGGAGGGCGCATTGGTTATGGCGGCGGTTATTATGATCGTTTTGCCGAGACACTTGCAGCGAAATGTGCGATGACGGACAAAAGGCCACGGATGGCTGCATTGGTATTGCCAGGCCAGCTACAGGATGAAATTCCGATGGACCCACTTGATCTGCGAATTGATCTGTTGATAACAACCGAAGGTATATTACATATCGAATAAAGGGTTGTGATGTGATTGAATTCAGAAACGAATAACGACCAGGCTTCGGGCAGTAAACTGACTCATTTTAATGAACAGGGCCGAGCTCGGATGGTTGATATTTCGGGTAAGGAAAGTACCGTGCGTACAGCTGTGGCGGTATCCAAAGTGACGATGAATCCGGCTACGCTTGAAGCGATTCGTGAGGGCCACATCGGCAAAGGTGACGTTCTGGCTGTGGCTCAAATTGCAGGCATTCAGGGTGCCAAGAAAACGTCGGACTGGATTCCGATGTGCCATCCATTGGCATTGACGGGTGTGGATATTCGTTTTCATGACAACGGTGTCGATGAATTGCAGATTGAAGTTACGGTCAAAACCGAAGGAAAGACAGGTGTCGAGATGGAGGCGCTCACGGCGGCGTCGGCTGCGGCACTGACGATCTATGACATGTGTAAAGCCATGCAAAAAGATATGATTATCGGTCCAACCATGCTTAATTCCAAAAGTGGTGGCAAAAACGGCGATTTCAGCCGATAAGGGACATTTATTTTCATAGAGGAGAAGGGTGATCTTTATGGTGTGGAGAACAGCAATCCTGACAGCCAGCGACAAAGGGGCCCGCGGGGAACGTGAGGATACGAGTGCCCAAGTGATCCGGGAACTTGTGGAAGAAGAACTGGGTGGGGAAATCGTGGAGTACCGCATCGTTCCGGATGAACCCGATGAGATTATTGCGGCATTGATTGAAATGACAGATTATTTTCACGCTGATTTGGTTTTGACCACTGGGGGTACGGAGCTTGCGATTCGTGATATTACTCCAGAAGCGACCCGGCGGGTTATTGAACGGGAAGTTCCAGGCATGGCTGAAGCCATGAGATACAGTGTTATGGGCAAGAATCGTTCTGCCATGCTGTTCCGCGGCGTATGCGGCATTCGCGGACGTACATTGATTGTCAACCTGCCAGGTACACCGAAGGGCGTGCATGAGCATTTGGCGGCCATCATGGATCAACTTCCGGAAGCGCTGCTGATGGTTACGGGGCAGTTCAAGCAATAAGAGTGAAACATATAGTAGCGGGTGTGAAATCAAGCAGGGAAAAATGATTGGATGTCGAGGTCTCTTTTGTGAATAATGTGGGTTATGTAAGTGGTTACATCTATGGTATGATTGACATAATTCAAAATGAAGCAAAGACATCCATGAGCCTATGGCCAAGCGTGTGCATCTTTGAAGCTTGAAACGAGGAGGAATAATATCAATGTTTAGTTCCATTGGACCAACAGGTTTTATTTTGCTGGCCGTTATCGCGTTGCTTTTGTTTGGACCTAACAAGCTTCCGGAATTGGGGCGGGCAGTCGGACGCACTTTCCGTGAATTCAAAGAAGGCGCACGTGAGATTATTTCGGATGATGATTCATCCAGTCGCAAGGAGCAGGAAAAGGCGAAGCCGCTGGCATCTGAAACTGCATCTGCAGACAAGCCTGAGGACAAACGCCTGCCGGAATAACTTTGACGGCAATGAAAGAGAAATCCCTTCCTGCCGGAAGGGTTTTGTATTTTAAGCTGGCAACAATGGGGGGCAGGCATGACGCAGCAGAAGGAAGAAATGACGCTTACAGAACATTTGAGTGAACTGCGCAAGCGGTTGATTTATGTGTTGAGTATTTTTATTTTGGGGCTGGTGGCAGGCTTTCTGGTGGCGGACCCGGTGTATCAATATCTGACGAAGGCAGAGACTGCTCAGGGGTTTGTGCTGCATGCATTCTCGTTCTGGGACGGGATTGGCATCTACATGAAGATTGCCGGTCTGTTCTCACTGGTCATCACGCTGCCGTTTACGGTGTTTCAGCTCTGGAAGTTTGTCAGTCCAGGTCTCAGGCCGCGTGAGCGAAAAGCCACGTTGAAGTATGTACCTTATGTATTTCTGTTATTTCTGATCGGGTTAGCTTTCTCCTATTACGTTGTTTTCCCGATGGCACTTTCTTTTACTTCATCGATTACGGAAAAAATGGGGCTTGTCGAGACTTACGGAATGAAGCAGTATTTCAGTTTTTTGTTTGGCATTGTACTGCCGGTATCCCTGTTGTTCGAACTTCCGTTAATCATTATGTTCCTGACAGGACTGCGCATATTGAATCCCATCCGGCTTCGCAAAATGCGCAGAGTCGCTTATTTTGTCCTGATTTTCATTGCGGTTGTGGTTACACCGCCTGACTTTATTTCCGATTTTCTTGTGATGATTCCTTTGCTCCTGTTATATGAGATCAGTGTGTTTCTGTCTGGCTTTGTGTATCGCAAACAGCTTGCAGCTGATGCAGAGGCTGAATCCCGTTACATCCGTGCCGAGGATAAGCAGAGCGCAGTATAACAAGAGAGATTCCATAGGATTTTTGTAACTGTGATAGTCTTGTATGGTGCCGTCCCGGGATAAGGCGACCAGTTCTTACCCGGGAACTAAAGGGAGACAAGCTTTTACGGTTATATATTCTGATGGACGGGACAAGCAGGCATATTATGTTCAACAATGGATACAATGGAAAAGGGCTGCCTGAGAACGATGCAGGAGGACTTACGGATTCTGTGGAATAAGTTAATGAGGTATTATGGCATTTACGCAGGCCAATCGGGAGTTTTTTGGCTGGGTTGGTGTAAATACAACGTAAAATCTCGCAGGAATTCATGAAAAGGACTTGAAATCATGCTTCAAGTTGAAGTATCATAAAGTTGGTTGTTAGCACTGAACACTGTCGAGTGCTAATACATATGGCTACAACCTACAATGTAACGTTATATAATTTCAAAAGGAGGCTATTTTTCATGATCAGACCTTTAGGTGAACGCGTATTGGTAGAACCACTGGAGCAAGAGCAAACAACTTCTTTCGGGATCGTACTGCCGGACTCCGCTAAAGAAAAACCGCAAGAGGGTAAAATTATTGCTGTTGGCGCAGGAGTATTGAAAGACGGAGTACGTGTAGCTCTGGAAGTGAAAGAAGGAGATCGCGTTATTTTCTCCAAATATGCCGGTACAGAAATCAAGTTCGAAGGTAAAGAATATTTGATTATGAAAGAAAGCGATATTCACGCGATTCTCGACTAATTCAAATTTAATCGGTTAACCGAACCATATAGCAACACCATTTTACACAATATACTAGGGAGGTTTTCTTACCATGGCTAAAGACATTAAATTCAGTGAAGACGCTCGTCGTTCCATGCTTCGTGGTGTGGACGCATTGGCTAATGCAGTTAAAGTAACACTCGGTCCTAAAGGCCGTAACGTTGTTCTGGAGAAAAAATTCGGAAGCCCGCTCATCACGAATGACGGTGTAACGATTGCTAAAGAAATCGAACTGGAAGATGCATTCGAGAACATGGGTGCACAACTGGTTAAAGAAGTAGCAACCAAAACAAATGATGTTGCCGGTGACGGTACAACAACTGCAACTGTATTGGCTCAAGCGCTGATCACAGAAGGTTTGAAAAACGTAACTGCAGGCGCTAGCCCAATCGGTATCCGTAAAGGGATCGACAAAGCGGTTAAAGCTGCTGTAGCTGAACTGCAATCCATCTCCAAACCAGTTGAAACCAAACAATCCATCGCACAAGTTGCGGCGATCTCTGCAGCTGACGAAGAAGTAGGCGAACTGATCGCTGAAGCTATGGAAAAAGTGGGTAAAGACGGCGTTATCACTGTTGAAGAATCCCGTGGATTCGCTACAGAGCTGGAAGTGGTTGAAGGTATGCAATTCGACCGCGGTTACATCTCTCCATACATGATCACGGATACGGACAAAATGGAAGCTGTTTTGGACAACCCGTACATCCTGATCACAGACAAAAAAATCTCCAACACGCAAGAAATCTTGCCATTGCTGGAGAAAATCGTTCAACAAGGCAAACCGCTTGTATTGATCGCTGAAGATATCGAAGGCGAAGCACTGGCGATGCTGGTTGTGAACAAATTGCGTGGTACATTCAACGCTGTAGCTGTTAAAGCTCCTGGCTTTGGTGACCGTCGTAAAGCAATGCTGCAAGATATCGCTGCCCTCACTGGTGGCCAATTGATCACGGAAGAACTGGGTCTGGACCTGAAATCCGCTGTTGTGGAACAACTGGGTACAGCTCGTCAAATCCGTGTAACTAAAGAAAACACAATTATCGTTGACGGTGCTGGTAACAAATCCGATATCGATGCACGTGTAAGCCAAATCCGTACGCAACTGGAAGAAACAACTTCCGAGTTCGACAAAGAGAAACTGCAAGAGCGTCTGGCTAAATTGTCCGGCGGTGTAGCAGTAATCAAAGTCGGTGCGGCTACTGAAACAGAATTGAAAGAACGCAAACTGCGCATCGAAGATGCCCTGAACGCAACTCGCGCTGCGGTTGAAGAAGGTATCGTATCCGGTGGTGGTACAGCGCTCATGAACGTATACAACGCGGTTGCAGGCGTAGCCCTGTCCGGTGACGAGCAAACAGGCGTAAACATCGTCCTGCGCGCTTTGGAAGCACCAATCCGTACAATCGCAGCTAACGCTGGCGAAGAAGGTTCCGTAATCGTGGAACGTCTGAAAAAAGAACAAACTGGCGTAGGCTTCAACGCTGCGACTGGCGAGTGGGTTAATATGATCGAAGCGGGTATCGTTGACCCTGCGAAAGTAACACGTTATGCATTGCAAAACGCTGCTTCCGTAGCAGCAATGTTCCTGACTACTGAAGCGGTTATCGCTGACAAACCAGAACCTGCAGGCGCTGGTGGCGTTCCTGATATGGGCGGTATGGGTGGAATGGGCGGCATGATGTAATAAAGGTGTAAAAACCTTTTGTAATGCCGATAGATGAAGGCTCCCGAAAGGGAGCCTTTTTTCATTTACTAAGATCGAGGGAGGAAATCATTTGAGAAAGGGTACGAAGTGGACATTGTGGATTCTGGGCTTGATGCTCGCTGCAATTTTTATCAACTTCTATATGAATCTATATAGCCTTGCTTATGCGCTGATTACCGTGCTTTTACTTGTATTTATGGGGTGGGGGTTCTTAGCCAAGTTAAAGAACGACGTTCGACAGCATGAAGATCATCATAGAAGAGAGCATCAATCTGCGATCGATGACATCGATCAATACACCAGGTAAAACTAACCAGCATATCAGGAATAGCATTAAAGATACGTTACAAGCAAACTAGGATTAAATGAGTAAAGGCTCCCGTGAGGGAGTCTTTTTAATTTTGATTAGTATGATGATAGTCTCTACTATTGCTAAATAGACAGTAGTTAAGTAAAATAAACATATGAATAAGTGCTCATATATTAATGCATAAGCGATATTGGAGATGATACATATGTATGATGTATTAGTTATCGGGGCTGGGCAAGCAGGCTTGGCGGCAGGTTACTATCTTCAACAGTCGGGGTTAACCTTTTTAATCGTTGACGCTGTCTCATCTGTCGGGGAATCTTGGCGTAAACGGTACGACTCCTTGCGTCTTTTTACCCCACGAATGTATGACGGATTACCCGGAATGCCTCCTAGTGGAAATAAAAATAGCCTGCCAAGCAAAGATGAAATTGCAGATTATTTTGAAAACTATGCTAAACAAATGGAGCTTCCAATAAAGTTGAACTGTTCAATCTCTCGTCTCTCGAAACAAGATGAGATGTTCTATGCTGAAACCAATGATGGAATGATAGAAGCGCGCAATATTATCGTTGCGACGGGACCTTTCCAGACCAAGAATGTTCCTCATTTTGCGAAATTATTATCCGAGAATGTAATTCAACTTCATTCATCAGAGTATAAAAACCGCTCTCAATTGCTTCCTGGAACAACAGTAGTCGTAGGTGGAGGGAATTCAGGCGCCCAAATTGCTGTAGAGTTAGCATCAGATGATAGACAAACCGTATACATATCCATAGCTCGAAATATAACATTTAGACCTTTGCATATCATGAAACGAAGTATATTCTGGTATTTCGAAAAGCTCGGAGTATTACGTGCAAGTGCAGATCGTATGGTCGGAAAATGGTTACGAAATCAGCCTGAGTACGTATATGGCTATGAGTTAAAAGAGTTGATCACTAAAGGGAAAGTTAACAAGCGTCCACGTGCTATGAATGCAATAGATAACCGCATCCTATATGAGGATGGGAGTGAGGCACCAATAGACAATATTATCTGGGCTACTGGGTTTAAACGAAATGATGGTTGGATTGATATCGCTACTGCTTTTGATTCCCAAGGTGAAATTTTACACGAGAGAGGAGTATCACCGGTTGCTGGACTGTATTTTGTAGGGCTGCCTTGGCAAACATCCCGAGGTTCAGCACTGTTGGGATGGGTTAAATACGATGCTCAGAGAATCGTTAATCATGTGATTCAAAGGTAAGACACATCATTGAGTAACTCTCGCATTGTGGAGGTGTTCATTATTACTGAACTATCCAAACAGTACATATCACACGTTAGGCCGTTCCTTCATGGAGCGGCCTCTTTACACATTGGGGTCTTATTTCGCAACAGTTATTTCAAAAGTAGATTGATCATGGTCCTGTACGCTGAAGCGATATTCAAATCCATTTCGAACCGTCGCTTCATCAAAATTACTCTGACTTACATCGCGATCCAATATACCGATATCCTGAATCACGTTTTGCGCATCATTATATGTGTACTCATTGTTGGTTGTCAGAATAAGTGTAGCGATAGCCGTCAAAAAGATTCCACCCGTTGGTTCGCTGACATCACCAGTCCCGTAAAACCTGACTTCCTGCACTTTTTGATCTGAATTTAATGTACCAACCAATCGTAATTTATCATTGAATACATACTCGAAAGCTCCAGTGCCCTGCTCTGAAGAGTCTTTCATATTCAAGCGGGTAATACTCAAACCATTTAGTCGGTATTTGCCCACGGCGCCATTAAACTTGTTTTTGAATTCCTCCGTTGTCATATGGAAGCCAGAGGCATTCGTTTGAGTTAGAGGTGCGTGATCTTCCTCTGTTGTAACAGCGCCAGATTCTTGTTTCTCCGTGTGTTCTGTCCCCGATGATTGCGGAGTATTTGAAGGTAAAGCCAACATGCCATACATTCCTATCGAAGCAATTGCAAAACATGCCGCCGTTAGCAAAACATGCTTTATCGGTATCCGGTTATGTTTTCGTATGGATAAGACCATCAAAACAATAAATACGAAGAAAGCCATAAAGCCTAGGATGAATAGTATTGTAAACAGATATTGCAAATTCTCACCTCGTAATGCATCGTTATTTCGTACTCTCATTATAATGTTCCTTCGAGAAACTTTAAACCTGTACTCGTCTCTTTAAAAAATATGAACAGTGGAGCGAGCAGACTTAAAAGATGACCCCTGTGCAGCACAGGAATCATCTCTTAAGTTTGGTCTAATTCTCCATTTTAAGAGGAGTTTGGTCCGTTAGCCCTCAATCAGTATTTAGTCAGGCATAATCCAGACGATTTCGGCAATACGCACGAAGAATTTTCTGTTTCTTTCCTCCAGAACAACATGGTCATGTTTAACAGCGACCACACATCCATCCAGTCTGCCGCGAGTCGTTTCCAGGATAACCACTTTTCCAACCAGGGACATCAGACTTTCGACTACGCAATGATCCACTGGATGAACGACAATGTTATGGGGCATATGGGGCACATAATGTGAGTTAGCCATTGGATGCATCATTTGATAATTATTCAAGAAAAAACCTCCCAAATCATTTATACGGCATCCTATGCGATTGCCCACGCGAACGACTGGGCGTTTGACCAAAGTATATACTTTTGGAAAATCCGAATGAGGTATTATGTTGGTCAGCCAATCGCAGAGGGTCAAGTTTACAGTGAAATGAATGAAGCACTGCCGGCGTTTTAGCCAGCAGTGCTATTTTTTCTTATCATCACTTGGACTTAATCCAGCAAGGAAAGTGTGACTCGAATCGAGTTTTCTATAAATGAACGATTGGGACGGGACTTCATGAAAACGGTCAGTCCAATTAGGGATACAATAAGTGCTTGCGCGACAGCCTTAGCGTCCAGGGAGGGGTTAAGTTCCCCTGATCGCATTCCCCGCTCGATATTTTCCTGAAAGATGACCGACAGGTACATCTGATGTTCCCGGGTGAGAATTTCAAATTTCTCATCATGGGGTGCAAGCTCAACCATCGTATTGATGCAAAAGCATCCACGACTGAGTCGCTCTGCGTTGTATTCTTCGTCCACGATTTCTGCAAAAAAAGTACGGAAAGCCTCTTTTACCGATGCAATACCCGCCAATCTGGTTCGCATCTCTGCGGCACGCGCCATCGTGTATTTCCGTAGCGAAGTTTCGAACAGTTCTCTTTTATCTCCAAAAGTGGAATATATACTGGGTCTTTGGATGCCCATCCTCGAAGTCAGATCGCTTAATGAAGTGGCCTCATATCCTTTTTCCCAAAAAAGCTGCATCGCAGCATCCAGTACCTTCTCTTCGTCAAATTCGCGAGTTCTCGCCATAATAAATACTCCTTGTTACTTATATTTTCTCAAGTATAGATATTTCGTATTGGATCGTGTTTTGATAATTATATTTCGTACTCATCAGTATGATATATAATATATAACTCTCAATAATTTGTCAAACCAACGTCTTTTTGATGATGTATTTAAGAAATGAGATACATATTTAATCAAAATAAATAGATTGACATTAAGCGAAACAGTGAGATATATTAACTACCTAAATAACATACCGATCGGTAATTTATTTTACGAGTAGTGATAGTCCAATTTTGAATAAGGAGAAATCAGTTATGGAAATAGGAATTACTTCGTTTGTGGAGACAACACCCGATCTTCGGACAGGTGAGGTCATAAGTCACGCACAGCGATTGCGTGAAGTGGTGGAAGAAATCGTTCTTGCCGATCAGGTGGGGTTGGATGTATTTGGCGTAGGAGAACATCATCGTAAAGATTATGCGGCTTCTTCCCCTGCGATGGTGCTGTCCGCAGCTGCATCCCTGACCAAGCGTATTCGGCTGACTAGTGCAGTAACGGTACTTTCGTCCGCTGACCCGGTACGTGTGTTTCAGGATTTTGCCACACTGGATGGCATTTCGAATGGACGTGCGGAGATTATGGCAGGGCGGGGTTCCTTTACCGAATCATTCCCTTTGTTTGGATATGAGCTAGGTGAGTATGATGAGCTGTACGATGAACATCTGGAACTGCTGCTTAACCTGCAAAAGTCCGAAATAGTCAACTGGCGAGGTGGGCACAGACCTGCAATACATAATCTGGGCGTATATCCACGGCCTGTGCAGAGCCCTTTGCCCATATGGATTGGCAGCGGGGGCAATCAGGAATCGGTGGTGCGTGCAGGATTACTGGGGCTTCCGTTGACGTTGGCTATTATTGGCGGGAGCCCGGAACGGAATTTTGGCCCCCTTGTACAGTTGTACAAGCAGGCAGCGGCACATGCCGGACATGACGCTTCGAAGCTTACTGTGGGATCGCATTCGCTGGGATTTGTGGCTGAAGATACAGAGCTGGCGGCTGATCTGTTCTTTCCTTCTACCCAGGCGGGCATGAACAAAATTGGCAAGGAACGCGGATGGGGACATTACAGTCGTGCCAGCTTTGATGCCGCGCGCAGCCCTGACGGTGCTTTGTATGTAGGTGATCCAGAGACGGTTGCCCGGAAGATTGTTCATCTACGCAAGAATGTGGGCATTACACGTTTCATGATGTACGTACCAATTGCCACGATGCCACATGATCAGGTGATGAGAGCAATCGAATTACTTGGAACTGAGGTAGCACCTCGAGTGCGGACAGAGTTGGCTAAGTGGGAAGCTGAGATTGGACAAAAAGCATAGAGAAGATACGCTGAAGGAGGAATTATATATGAGTTTTGTAGATCGGGTGGTACCTGAATTAAGAGATACACTAGCACAGTTTCCGGGCTTTAATTTGAAGGGGGCATTGCAGGTTAGCCGGGCGATGCTCATGAATCCACCGATTGAGAAGTCGGATGACGTACGCACAACAAAGAGAATTATTGCTGGGGCAGCAGGAGACATGCTGGTCAAAATATATGAACCGGCTGAGCGTACTGGAGATAAATTGCCAGCGATGTTGTGGATTCATGGAGGAGGTTATGTGCTGGGACATCCGGATATGGATGATGCATTATGTGAACGCTTTGTACAAGCGGCTCATTGCGTAGTTGTATCGGTTGATTATCGCCTGGCCCCTGAGCATCCTTATCCTGCTGGCCTTCATGATTGCTATGCAGGTCTGGTATGGATGACGGACGAAACGGAGTCGCTTGGCATTGATCTTAGCCGGGTCGCAATTGCAGGAGCAAGCGGAGGTGGAGGACTGACTGCAGCACTTGCACAAATGGTCCGCGATAAAGGTGGGCCGAGCCTGATCTTCCAAATGCCGCTGTACCCGATGCTGGACGATCGGAATATTTCGGCTTCGAGCCACGAAATTACGGAACAAAATGCCACATGGAATCGGACGAATAACCTGGAGGCATGGAGTATGTACCTTGGAGGAGAGATGGAGGGATTGGGGGAGAACGAAGAACACCACATGCCTTCTTACGCTGTCCCAGCAAGAACTGAAAATCTGGCAGGGCTACCCCCAATGTATACGTGTATTGGCCAGCTTGATCTGTTTCGAGATGAGACAATCGACTATGTGACACGCCTTGCGGCAGCGGGAGTGGATGTCGAAATGCACCTGTATCCCGGTGCTTATCACTGCTTCGAAGTATTTGTGCCTGATGCGGAAGTTAGCCAGCGGGCTAGTCAGGATTATATCCGTGCCATGGCTAGAGCGCTTAATCCTTCATGGGAGCAATAAATGTCTCCGGAGTTGTCCATAAAAATTGATGTTCTTTTCATCTTCATTTCAGATTCCGTTAAGGTAACAGGGGTAAGATAAGTCTTGTAAACCCCTTCTCGTGTTAAATAGATGTGTGACTAGCCCCGTCGGATCGTCCGGCGGGGTACTTTTTTTCTTCATTTCATCGGTTGATGGTATGATAGATAAATACATAAATGCTAGTAACGGAGGGATGGTTCGTGGACCGCAGCCTGCATCCGCTGTTCAGACCCATTCAGATGAATGGGACAGATCGGAACACGTATTATATTGAACAAATACCTTCTATTTCCCTAATGGCTCATGTAGCCTGTTATTGGGAATCCGGTTCTATTCCGCACACAGGAGAGCAAGATCAGGAACCTATATCAGTGCCCGCTAGGGTATTGCCGGATGGCTGCACGGACATGCTGATTACATACGACTCAGTCCGTTCGGCTCATTCCTATGTATACTGTGGTAATTATACGCATCCATTTGCTGTGCCCGAGGCATTCGATGTAAGTCCTTCCGCAGATTACACATTTGGCGTACGTTTTTTTCCGGGTGGGGCGTACGTCTTTCATGGTTTGCCATTGGAAGGATTTACGGACATGCGAATTCCGCTTGAGGAATGTTGGCCAGTCAGGTTGAATGAGCTTCAGGAGCGGATAGCTGGAACAAGAATCTTTGAAGAACGGGTGCAGGTAATGAATGCCTATCTGAGTCCACTATCCGTGCAAACCAATACATACGAGAATGATTTGATGAAAAACGCGCTGCATCGCATCTTTATCGATGGGGGACGTATGAGCGTCAGTGAGCTGGCAATGCGAGAAGTTGTCAGTGAACGCCAGCTGCATCGGAAGTTTGCAGAATGGATCGGAATCAGTCCGAAGCGATTCAGTGAGGTGGTTCGTTTTCATCGTGTCCTGGGCAGTATTCATCAGGGGCATACGGCGGATGGGGTAGCGCTGGCCCTGAATCATGGTTTTTTTGACCAAGCCCACTTGATTCGTCAATTCCGCAAGTTTTATGGGGAAACCCCGCTGACCGCTGCCAAGGAACATCAACAAAGGTTGTCCGATTTGTACAATAAGTCGGTTGCCCCTTCAGATATACTGAGATCGTGAGAATAATAGTAAAGGAGATATCATATATGAATGGAACATTGCAAATTCGGGATCATCTGCTCAATGAATTGGAGACAGGAGTACGTACGGGGGCGAGTCTGATCCGCCTAATCCGTCCAGAGGATTGGGCATACCGCCCGCAGGACAATATGCGTTCACTGGTGGAACTGGTCCATCATTTTATTCAGATCACAGCATCGGACCTTGCCATTATGCAGGAGAAGAGCGAAGCTGAGGTTGGTGTGGTAGAGAATAGCCTGTCAGGGATCGAGGATATTGAAAAACTGGAGGCGATACTTTGGGGCAATTTAAAAGCCTACAAAGCTTATATTGTATCGCTGAGCGAAGAAGATCTGTTGAACCGCTCAACCAAAGCCTTCTATATGGAGCACGGTCATTTGCAGGCTCAATGGCAAATTGAAACGCTAACTCACGTATTCCATCACCGTTCACAGTTGTATAATTACCTCAAACAGCAGGGGCATGAGTTGAACTTTTTCATGCTGTATGCTTAAAAATCTTAGAATATGAGTTTTGTGTAATTAGCTCCGCCTAATGACTGGCGGGGCTTTTTTGTGTCTAGTATTCTAGCGTCTCTATTAAAATGGACGTTATCACACGGTCATTTTACCGTTACATTAATAGATTCCAAACATAGAATACTGTATCAAAGCAAAAGGAGGTGATTTCCATGGCCATCCTTTTACCGCAACAATTTTATGCCTTAGATGCAAGCGTGGGTAAATCGTATTATGAAAACCTCGCTGGAGGCACGAATGCCAGCATCACGGTAAACAATTTTGGTACTGCCCCGGTAGACCTGGTTGTAACTCGTGTTAACGCTCCAGTAATCACGTATTTGATCCCTGCTGGCAACAGCCTTACGTTGTCTGTTGATTTGCTGCTCGTAGCTGCTTTGTTGACTACTCCGTCAGGTGCTTCAACAGGCACAATTCAAATCGCAACATCTGATTTCTAATGAATGTAGCGTGCTTTGTGAACCTCTGTCGGACATGTTGTCGGCAGAGGTTTTTCTTTTTTTATGGATGCATCTGGGGTGGAAGTGATATTATACTAGGGTCTTTATAAATTTAAGTAGTTGTTATAGGAATGATTGATATTCTTATATCAAAACGAAAGGGAGATTGTAATTTTGAAAAAGATGTTGTTGTACGTTTTGGGATTAACCTTGTGTTTATCATTGTTCATGTCTCCGCACGATTCAGATGCAGCCTCTTCAATGAGCACCTTGGAGCTTGGAAATGGAGTAACTTATTACGGTGAAACCAAGAATGGCAAGCCTCATGGCTATGGAACGATGACCTGGGGAAAGAGCAAGACTTATAAGGGAAACTGGGTAGCAGGTAAACGTTCGGGGTATGGTGTCTACAAAGCAGTGACGAGTGATGAGGACCGTGTTACAGACCTCAAGTATGATGGCTTTTGGAAGAATGACAAAAAGGATGGAAAGGGTGAACTGGAGATTAGAGAAATATCCTACGAAGCAACTATGCTTGAAAATCGTATTCAGAAAGGGAATTTTGCTAAGGATCAGTGGATTTCAGGATATGATGTTCGACATGGAGAATACGACCCTCCTTATTACTTTGCGTACAAAGATTCAAATTTAAGTCTTAAAATAATGGGCGGTGCAGAAAATATTTTAGATGGGCTGAAGGACGGTTATTTCTTCTCATTTACATATAAAAAAGGAAAAGTATACAAAGATGTAGGTGTTGGAGATGAATTCAGTCAGAAACTGTTTAGATCTTTTATCAAAAGTGTAGAAAAAGAGATTAAGCCTCATATCAATCAGTTTGAGAAACTGGCTCAGAAATTATAGCTATTAATCTTAGTAATATAACGGGTACAATCAAATTTTTGTTTACATAGGATACTATTTGAGTAATTTATATTAGGAACATCGTGAAGACTGATGTTGTGAAACAGGAGGGTATTGGACGATGAACAGACCAACGTTTCTTGAAACCGAGCGGCTTGTTTTCTCGAACTGGAATGAAGAAGATCGTGCTCTGGCTTCGGCTCTATGGGGAGATCATGAGGTATCAAAGTGGATTAGCAGCAAGGGATTTCTGAGCGAGGATGAAGTGGAAGCGCGATTTACGCAGGAAATAAAAAGGCAAGAAGAGGTGGGAGTGCAATACTGGCCAATCTTTGAGAAAGATTCGGAAGTGTTTGTTGGTTGCTGCGGCTTTCGCCCATATTCTCCAGAAGAAGAGATATATGAATTGGGATTTCATCTTACCCGGGATCATTGGGGCAAGGGCTACGCCATGGAGGCGGCACGAGCGGTGATTGACTATGCATTTGGAGAACTGAAGGCTAAAGCGTTGTTTGCTGGGCATCATCCGGATAATGAAGTGTCACGTCACATGCTGTCCAAGCTGGGCTTTGAGTATGTACGGGATGAGCGGTATGAACCGACAGGGCTGATGCACCCGTCTTATTTGCTGAAAAAGAAATAAAAATGTTCTACATTCAGGGCAGCACAACGAAACGTCTTTAAATATATAGCTTAAATGGATGAATAGTAGCGATGACCTCCATTTTTTGCTAAAGGGGTTTTCATCGTTTTTTTATTTCATTTTCAGCTTCTATTAAGGTAGCAGAGGTAAGATAATTCTTGTAAACCCCTTCTCGTGTTAGATAGATGTGTGACTGACCTCGCCGGACGCCGGTGAGGTATTTTTTTGCTTATTTTTATAAATATACACAAAACAAAGATAAACAAAAATAAATAAAGCAAATAACGCTGTGAATCATTGACTAATAAAAGCAAACAAAGGTATAATGAATGTGAAAAAAGGAACTTACTATGTACGTGATGGGCATTCTATTTTTTATCATGAGGAGAGAATGATGATGAACGTGACCCTTACCAATGAAACAACGCAGGCTGCAGGCTTCCATATCCCATTTGTTCGTGAGATGGCGGAGATTACTCAACATATGTGGAAAAACGGGTGGGATGAACGCAATGGTGGCAATGTCAGCTATCTGCTGGGGGAAGAGGAAGTTGCCAAATATATCGATATCAACCTTGTGATCCGCAAGATCAAACCAGCATTTTCGATGCATGAGCTGGCAGGCAAGTATTTTATTGTGACTGCTTCGGGCAAATATTTCAAAAATGTACTGGCTGATCCGGAGAGCAATCTGGGGTTGCTACGAGTATCGAATGATGGACAGGAGCTGGAAGTGCTGTGGGGGCTAAAGTCGGGAGCGAACCCAACGAGTGAATTGCCTACGCATTTTATGAGTCATATCGAACGTCTGAAAGTCGACTCGAAACACCGGGTTGTGATGCACAACCATGCGACCAATGTGCTGGCGATGACCTTTATACATGAGTTGGATGAAATGAAATTTACAAAGACGCTGTGGCAGATGTGTACGGAATGCGTTGTCGTATTTCCTGACGGTGTTGGTATTATTCCGTGGATGGTGCCTGGATCGAATGAAATTGGACGGGAAACGGCTGAGAAAATGAAGGAATACCATGCGGTCATTTGGCCGCAGCATGGGATTTTTGGAACAGGTACAACGATTGATGAAGCCTTTGGCCTCATTGAGACTATTGAGAAAGCGGCTCAGGTGTATATGCTGGTTGCAGGTCATGAGATCAGACAGAGAATTACGGATGAGCAGCTAGCTACATTGGCCCAAGCTTTCGGTGTCACTCCACGTCCTGGTATATTGGGCATAGAAGTTTGACGGATCGAAATCGTATAAAAGAAAGAGCTACAACACAGCCTAATATGAATGGTCTTTGGTTTATTAAACCGAAGGCCATTTCCTTTTTTTCGGCGAACAAACGCCATTTTGGTTCAAAAACGTTCAAAAAACTGATAAAGCGCGGCTTTGTTATCGATTATTGAATCGTAGAATGCATTATCACACGCTGGCGAAATTCGGGTGAAATGACGTATTGTCAATGGCTCGGCGATTTTGCATAATAACAATGCTTCACAGATGAAAGACGGAAGGAAGTTATGATCATGCTTGGCAAAATGAAGAGAATCTTAATAGGCAAGCCAATGAAATCGGCTGAATTGGATGCAGAAAAATTGGGGAAATGGAAGGCACTTGCCATCCTATCCTCCGATGCACTATCGTCCGTTGCCTACGGTACGGAGCAGATCTTACTGGTGCTCGTTGCGGCCGGATTCGCCGCCTTGTGGTACTCTGTTCCAATCTCCATCGCCGTGTTGGGATTACTCGTCATTTTAATTTTTTCCTACCGCCAGACGATTTTTGCTTATCCAACAGGAGGCGGCGCGTATATCGTAGCCAAGGATAATCTCGGCACGGCTCCGAGCTTGATTGCCGGAGGATCTTTGCTGGTCGATTATATTCTGACTGTTGCGGTAAGTTCGTCCGCAGGGACCGATGCGATTACATCTGCCTTTCCAATGCTTCATGATTACAGCATCGTCATTGCACTGATCATGATTGTATTTCTGACTATTATGAATTTGCGAGGGGTGACGGAATCAGCTTCCGTATTGGCGATCCCCATATATCTGTTTATCTTTTCGATTGCGATTCTGATTATCTCCGGAGGTATCAAATTTCTGGCTGGTGGCATGGAAGCTGCGGCCCCAGAATTCGGAACGAGTATGTCTCATGTGAGTCTGTTTCTGCTGCTGAAGGCATTCAGCTCGGGTTGTTCGGCCTTGACCGGGGTTGAGGCGGTGAGTAACGCCATTCCGAACTTCAAGCAGCCTGCGGAGAAAAATGCAGCAGGAACCTTGATGCTTATGGGATGTATTCTGGGAGCCATGTTTATCGGGATTACGTTACTTGCTTATGGTTACGGGGTGAAGCCTGATCCGAAAGCCACAGTCATTTCCCAGATTGCCGAAGCGACATTTGGCAGGGGTACGATGTATTTTATTATTCAGGGTGTAACGGCCTTGATTCTGTTCCTGGCAGCGAATACGGCCTATTCTGCTTTCCCGCTGCTGTCATTCATGATGGCAAAGGATAAATATATGCCACATATGTTTATGGTTAGAGGAGACCGCCTTGGCTTCTCGAACGGTATTATTTTTCTCAGTGTGATGTCTGCCTTACTGGTTGTCGGATTCAAAGGGAATACAGAAAGCCTGATTCCGCTCTACGCTGTGGGCGTGTTCATTCCATTTACCCTGTCACAGCTGGGCATGATGATTCGCTGGATCAAAGTCAAACCATCCGGATGGGGTGTGAAGCTGCTCGTCAATACGATTGGTATGCTGACCACGCTGTCGATTACATTGATTTTTATTTTCACCAAGTTCACACAAACATGGGTTATCTTTATTTTCCTGCCACTCGTCGTTTATGTGTTCATGCGCATTCACCGTCATTACTGCAACATTGCGGATGAATTGCGGATAGATATTAAGCTGGAGAAACCGGTAAGAAAGGGCAATACCATCGTTATTCCGGTGGCTGGCATTACGAGGGTGGTCATGAATACAATCTCTTACGCCCAGACGATGTCAGATCATGTGGTTGCCTTGTATATCGGGTTCGATGATGAAGCCATCCGCAAGATGGAGCAGAAGTGGGAAGAGTGGAACCCTGGCGTTCGCCTGGTTGTAATTAAATCAAGATACCGCAGTATTATGGGACCGCTCAAGAAGTTCATTGATACCGTGGAATGGAAAACGGCCGAGACGGACCATATCACGATTCTAATTCCACAGTTCATCACCAAGCATTGGTGGCAAAATGTACTGCACAACCAGACCAGCTTCATGATCCGTGCATATCTGATCAATTACAAAGACGTGATTGTCACGACTGTGCCGTATCATCTCAATCGTTAAAAGGCTTCGTCTACACTGGCCAATGGCATGAAAAGAGTATGTCATATGCTTATATGCCATCCATTTTCTTTGGGAGTCTCTACCGGAAATTTTGCGTTAACATTAAATATCCAGTTTTCTGTTAAATTGATTGAGTTGATATCTAATCGTTGTTCATCTTCCCTTAACACACAAAACCGCACGAACCTTCCCGAATCAAGGGAGTTCTTGCGGTTTTTTTGCTGTTTGCTGAGCTTGTTTTGAAGTCTATTTAACGTCCCTTGTTTGGTAAAGTCGCTTGTCCACGATTAACGCTGCGTTGATTCAGAACGGATGCTGCTGTGACAGTTGGCTTTTACACTAGATAATGTGGGTGATGAAGTTCACACACCGAATGCGTAGATCAAGGGGGAAGAAAATCCGATGAGTGAGCTTGACAACCGGATCGGCTTGCCTGCTGCCAGACGGCGCGTATCCAGTACAAGTCAGCGCCGGACAGCTTCGCTGCGTGTGCAGCGAATGCGGGAGAATATGCTGGCCTATGGTTTCCTGGCACCATCGCTGCTTTTATTTGCAGTGTTTCTGTTTTATCCGATGTTCAAGTCGGTGTACCTGAGTCTGCATTCCACTGACCCTACCGGACAGATTGCAGCTTATGTGGGACTGGACAATTTCAAGGCGGTATTCCAGTCCGGACTGTTCCTGCAAGGCATGAAAGTGACATTGCTATTTGTCCTGTTTACCGTGCCAACCGGCATGCTAGCAGCTCTGATTCTAGCGGCATTAACACACAACCGTTTCAAGGGAATGCGTATATTCCAGTTTGTATTCTCTCTGCCCGTGGTATTGTCTGTCGGTTCATCGGCGGTCATCTGGAAGTTTTTGTTCCATCCGACCTTGGGCATGCTGAATTATTTATTAGGAAAAGTTGGGATCGATCCAATTCCCTGGCTGACCAGCCCGGATTGGGCTTTAATATCGATCTCCATTATGACGATTTGGATGAATCTCGGATTCAATTACATTATTCTATCCAGCGGATTACAGGGCATCCCGGATGAAATTTATGAGAGCGCGAAGATTGATGGCGCAGGTCCTTTGCTTACTTTTCGCAAAATCTCGATGCCACTGCTGTCGCCAACCCTGTTTTTCGTCACAGTTGTATCGATCATTGGTGCGTTCCAATCATTTGGTCAAATCAACATTCTAACCCGTGGTGGCCCGATGGACAGCACCAATGTATTCGTATATTCCATCTATCAGGAAGCCTTTGTTAATTTCCGCTTTGGGACGGGCAGTGCGCAGGCGCTTATCCTGTTCGCGGTCATTATGCTGCTGACCCTGATTCAGTTCAAATGGGTGGAAAGGAAAGTGCATTACCAATGAGGACACCATGGACCAAAACATTGCTGTATGTGTTGCTTACAATCTGTGCGGCACTTGTACTGTATCCGGTGCTGTACACCTTTTTCATGGCGGTCATGACGCCGGAGGATGCCAGTGCGTATCCGCCTCATATCATCCCGCAATCGATAGACCTGTCCAATTTCACGGAAGTATTCGATATCGTTCCGATTGGTTCGTTTATCGGCAATACATTCCTGGTGGCAGGACTGACGATGCTTGGTCAGCTTGTTACAGCGAGTATGGCGGCCTATGCATTCGCGAAAATGGAGTTTAAAGGCAAGAACGTCATCTTTAGCATGTTTGTGGCGACGATGATGATTCCTTGGGAAGTCACCATGATCCCGAACTATCTGACGGTGCGCAGTTGGGGCTGGCTCGATACGTATCAGGGACTGACCATTCCGTTCCTGGCAACAGCGTTCGGTACATTCCTGCTGAGACAATTCTTCATGCAGCTGCCCAAGGAACTGTTTGAAGCAGCGAAGATCGATGGCTGTGGGCATATCCGGTATTTTGTGTCCCATGTCCTGCCATTGTCTCGCCCGGCACTTGGAACATTGGCAATCTATTCGTTCCTGAGCATGTACAACTCCTATCTGTGGCCGCTGCTCGTCACAAATACTCCAGAGATGAGAACGGTACAGATCGGGATCTCGATGCTGGAGTTCCAGGAATCCACAGCATGGAATCTGGTGTTTGCCGGCACAGCGCTTGTTATTTTACCGTCGCTGCTGCTTCTGGTCTTCGGCTTGAAACAGCTTGTCCGCGGTATGGCAGCAGGTGCCCTGAAGGGTTGATTAAGTTAAAAGTGTATGGATTTAACGGGTTAGTGGTTTGGATACCCAGGAGCGAATAAACAAGGCTCACTCTTGAAATAAGATGTTGAGAAGATATACCACGGTAGTAGTGAAGGGAACGAAATCGATTCTGTAGAAGCGAAGCGTTCGCCTTTATCCCCGGATTTTCCCCTTTGAAGGGAATTGAATAAAATCCGGGGATAACAGCGATCGAAAGAACGATTCGGACCCGTAACGGCCACTCCGTGTTATCTCCAAGGTTTTATTTTGAAGTGAGCCCCAAAAAAAAGGAGAGCGATTATGATCGGGTTTCGTTTGAAAAAAAGAGGAACATTTGCATTGATGTTGGCTGCACTTATGCTGGTATTGTCCGCTTGTGGCGGAAAAACCGAAACAACAAGCACAACGGGCGGAGCGCAGGCAGATGCTGCAGCTGCTGAACCGGTACAACTGACGTGGTGGCATTCGATGTCGGGTGCAGGGGAGAAAGCCATTAATCAACTCGCTTCCGATTTCAACGCAAGTCACCCGGACATTCAGGTGAAGGCAATCTATCAAGGGAAATATGATGAGAGCCTGAACAAACTCAAAGCTTCCATGGGATCGGACAGTGGTCCGGATATTATCCAGGTGTACGAGATCGGCAGCAAGTTCATGATCGATTCGGGCATGATTACGCCGGTACAGCAATTTATCGATAAAGATAAGTTCGATCTGTCCCAATTGGAGCCCAATATCATCCGTTATTACACCATCGATGGCAAATTAAATGCGATGCCGTTCAACACATCGAACCCGATTCTGTATTACAACAAAGATATGTTCAAAGCTGCTGGTTTGGACCCGGAGAACCCGCCTAAGACATATGAAGAGTTTGAGCAAGCAGCTAAAGCACTGGCGAAAGACGGTAAACCAGGTGCATCCATGGCCATCTATGGCTGGTTTATGGAACAGTTCTTTGCGAACCAGAATGCAGATTATGTAAACAATGGTAACGGAAGAACCGGTGCAGCGACTGAATCCATGCTGAACTCTGAAGCTGGTGTGAAGACTTTGACATGGTGGAAAAAGATGATGGACGAGAAAACCGTCTCTAATCTGGGACGCAGCACTGACGATACGACCGCTGCGTTTACCGCACAGCAAATCGGTATGACGCTGGATTCCACCGCTGGATTGCGCAAAATTGTAGAGGGTGCTGGTGGCAAGTTTGAGCTGGGAACAGGCTTCCTGCCACGTCCAGCAGATGCCAAAGAAGGCGGCGTCGTTGTTGGTGGCGCAAGCTTGTATATTATGAACAACAAATCCGAAGCTCAACAGCAAGCCGCTTGGGAGTTTATCAAGTACCTGGCTACACCTAAGGTACAAGCTAACTGGAGTGTTGCGACAGGATACTTCCCTATTACGACAGCAGCCTACGATGAGCAAGTATTAAAGGATAATATGGCGAAGTACCCGCAATTCCAGACAGCAGTCGACCAATTGCACGCTTCCGCTGATTCGACAGCAACATCCGGGGCTGTAATGGGTGTATTCCCCGAAGCCCGTCAAATTGTCGAAGGAGCGATCGAGACAGTTCTGAATGGACAAGGTACACCGCAAGACGTATTGGATGCAGCAGCGAAGCAAATTACAGACAAGATTGGGCAGTATAACAGCACGGTGAAGAAGTAACTTATTTCTTGAAATAGGACAAACTTTAGGCTGGATATAGCAAAGTTGAAATGTATGGCTTAACTTAGGATTTCATAACGAGTGAGACGTATGCGATGGTCAACCCTGACTGTCGCATCGTTTTGCTGTGAAAATATCTTGAACAAAATTGCTTTAAGGCGAATTGGCTATAGGGATATCTAGCAATATATGTCGAATACAGAGATCCACATCTTTATTATGTCAGTTTAAGTTACTCAATATAGGTTTTTATACACAGAAATTCACTATAAAAGTAATAAATCTGACATATAAAAGCTGTGAAGTAGTACTTTTTTACCTATTTTTATTTTTTGTCATCAATTTTGTGATGTTTGTGTTCTATTTTATATCATTAAAAAAGAATATTGTTTACACGTAATAGAAGTTCAGTTATCTTATATTTGAACTAATGTACAAGCTTCATGAACAAATGATTATGAATTTAAAACATGGAGGTAGGTAAAAGATGCATGTTCTGCAAATGAAGAGGTGGCTCAGGTTGTTCCTGGCCATGGTCCTGCTCATCACGGGTGCCATTCCAGCCGGATTGTTCAGCAGTAAGGCAGCCGCGGCGGATGAGCCGTTAACGGTTGCTCAGGCGATAGCTCGCAACAATGATGGACTACCGGGGACAGTAGAAGGATACGTTATCGGGTACTTTAACAATAATTCTAAAAACCAACTTCAAACCGAAGCTCCGTTTAGTGGAGGAAGTAATTTCGGACTTGCCGATACTCCAGGGGAAAGGGATTTAAGCAAGATTATGTCTGTTCAAATTCCCAGTGATACCTCCGTACGTGACATATTTGGATTAAATAAAAATCCCGAGCTGTTTGGTAAAAAAGTCAGGATAACCAATGGAACGTTAGCTTCCTATCTTTCTCTTCCTGGCCTCAAATACATTGACTCCTCTTCAACAACCTTCCAACTGATCGATGAGACTCCAGTAACTAAAGTGGCAAACGTCACAGCTAATCCTACTTCCGGCGCTGTTCCAACAGGGACCCAGGTGGCCTTGGAAACAACCACAGTCGGTGCAACTGTATACTACAAACAGAATACGGATGTTGATTATCTTCCCTACACCGTGCCCATCACGGTAAATGATGCAACTCACATTGAAACCTACGCAGCCAAAGAGGGGATCGACAATAGTGATGTTATCAGTTTTGACTACACCATCATCGACAACAGCCCTATTTCCATCTCTGATGCAAGAAAAGCAATTGAAAATACGACCGTTACCGTTCAAGGCATTGTAACTTACAGCGAATTATCCGGAAGTGTATCCAATCTGTATATTCAGGCTAACGATGCCGGGATCGTTGTGCGCGGTAATGCTTCTGGTGTGGAAGTGGGAGACCGAATTGAAGTCTACGGCCCAATTACGATCTACAACGGCCTTATCCAGGTTGAAGCAAGCAAATCGGGATTTCAGGGTGGATATATTCGGACTGTCGAAAAGTCACAGGATCTACCTTCACCTGTACCACTCAATTCTTCCCATTTTGCTTCTGGCGCGGGGGGGAGTAAGGGTTCTGGAGGGCAGTATGAAGGGATGCTTGTCGAAGTAAACAATATTCAAGTGACAAAAAGCAACACGCCCACTTACACGGCGACAGATGAACATGGCGGTGAAATGCTGATTTATGCCAAAAACAGCCCGTCTGCTCTCTCCGTTGGCAAATCTTATCATAAAGTGACAGGAGTCTTGACGTACCATTCCACTTACGGTCTGGAGTTGATTCCTCGAACGGCGTCGGATATTCTGGAGGATTTGCTCTCCGTAACAGCGAGCACACCTTCCGGTGGTATTGTAAAAGGAACGGAAGTTACGTTGTCTTCCCCTTATGTAGGTGCCCAAATTTTCTATACACTGGACGGTTCTGAACCAACTGTGAATTCAACGGAATACACACAGCCTATTACGATTAATCAAGATCAAATCATTAAAGCTGTTGCCACTGCTGATAGCAGAGTAAGCACCATTTTTTCTTTTGAGTATACTGCGGTGGATCGACTTGATGGTGTACGTATTCACGAAATTCAGGAGGCAGGCCATTATTCCATCTATGATGGATTGAATGTACAGAATGTAGATGGGATTGTTACATCTCTAGTTAACGCAGATTCATTCTATATGCAATCCATTCCTGGTCAGGAAGATGGAGATCCGGCAACTTCTGAGGGGATTTTAATCTATAAGAAAGATCATGGAATGAAAGTCAAGGACCAGGTAAAGGTTGCCGGCAAGGTGAAAGAGTATGCAGCAAGCGCAACAGACTTGCCAACCACTGAAATTGTAGCTTCTGAGATTAGGTTGGAACAACCCAATGTTGAATTGCCACAACCCGTAATCATTGGAAAAGGTGGTCGCGTAATACCGAATGTCATTGATTCGGATGGATTGAGCGAATTCAACCCGGACGTGGATGCCATTGATTTCTATGAAAGTCTGGAAGGCATGCGTATTCAGTTAGATAATGCTACTATTCTTGGACCTTATTCCTACAATCCTGGATTAGCAGTGACGGTAGACAACGAACTTAATAATCCATTGCAGACCCCGGCAGGAGGACTAATCTTACGTAGAGATGGAGCTGGAGAGTTTGAAAGTTCTCTAAATCCTCAACGCTTATTCATTAATAAAAAACCTTCTCAAGCTGTGACCACGGGTGATAAATTTGCAGGCCCAATTAATGGTGTGATTTCTTATTCGAGTGGTAATTATAAGGTCACCTTGGAAGGCGATTTACCTCTGATTACATCCAGTGGTTTGAAACAGGCAACAACCTCAATTGAATCACAACAAGACAAGTTGACTATTGCTACATTCAACGTAGAGAACTTCAGTAAAAAAGATGCAGCACGTGGAAACAAAATCGGTAAAATTATCGTTAACAATCTAAAAAGCCCTGATATTATAGGGATCATGGAAGTTCAGGATAACGACGGCGCAACAGATAGCGGAAACACAGTTGCGAGTGAGAGCTTCAAAACGCTTCTGGATGCAATTAAAAGCAATAATGGACCAAGTTATCAGTATACCGATATTGCACCGCTAAATAACATGGATGGTGGAGCAACCGGAGGCAACATTCGTGTAGGGTTCCTGTACAATCCGAATCGAGTATCCTTAAAAGCAGGTACCAAGGGTGAGGCAAAAACAGCACTGTCCCTTGATGCAAGTGGAAACCTGTCGCTGAATCCAGGGCGAATTAAACCGGATAATGTTGCATTTGAAGCGTCAAGAAAACCGCTTGCTGCGGAATTTGAATTTAACGGTGAACGTGTGGTCGTTATCGCTAACCATTTCAATTCCAAGGGTGGAGATTTAGCCCCATTTGGTAATGTCCAGCCTGCAACCCGCAGCAGTGAAGTGCGGCGTGCGCAGCAAGCAACGATTGTCAATGATTTTGTAACTGAATTAATTAACAAAGACCCTGACGTAAATGTCGCTGTACTTGGAGACTTCAATGACTTCCAGTTCTCCAAGACGCTGAACATTGTTGCAGGAGACAAGCTGGACAATCTGGTAAACAAACTGCCAGAGAACAAGCGATACTCCTACATCTATGACGGAAACTCTCAGACACTGGATCACATTCTGGTGAGCAAAAATCTGTCCGAAACAGCGGCTATCGAAGCGGTTCATGTGAATGCTGACTTCGAAGATTCCCATGGTCGGGTCAGTGACCATGATCCGTTGCTCGCGCAGCTGAGCATTGGAAGCACGGCAGAAGAGGGCGACTTCAACCTGCGTGTATTGCATACCAATGATACGCACGCGCATTTGGATAACATCCCGCGCCGCGTAACAGCTATTAAAGAAACACGCAATGATAACACCCTGGTGCTGGATGCAGGGGACGTATTCTCGGGTACATTGTACTTTAACCTCTTTAACGGTCTGGCGGATCTGGAGTTCATGAACATGATCGGATACGATGCGATGACCTTCGGAAACCATGAGTTTGATAAAGGCCCAAGCGTACTTAAGAAATTTATTGAAAAAGCAGAATTCCCATTTGTGAGTGCCAATATTGACTATACGAAGGATGCGAGTTTGGGTGGCTTGTACAACAGTACCATCGGAAATCCAGGTGAGAATTCCCAAATCTATCCGGCCATTATCACGGAAGTAAACGGCGAGAAAGTCGGAATCTTTGGTTTGACGACACCGGATACCGTATCCCTGTCATCACCGGGAGATGATCTGAAGTTTAAGGATTACAAAGCAAGTGCGCAGGCGACAGTGAACATGCTGCAAGATGAAGGTATTAACAAAATCATCGCACTGACGCATCTGGGTTACTCGGAAGACCTGAAACTAGCAGAAGCGGTAGAAGGCATCGACATCGCAGTGGGTGGTCATTCACACACAATTCTGAACAAACCGGTGGTTGTAGATACACACACCGATCCGACGCTGGTCGTACAGACAGGAGAATATGACGTTTCCCTGGGTCAACTGGATGTAACGTTCAACGAAGCAGGTGTACTGAAAACATGGAACGGCAAATTGCTGAACCTGGATGCGAAGGATGCCACCGGTAAGTATGTTTACGAAGATGATAAGGAAGCAGCCAAGAAATTAGAAAGCTATGCGAAACCTCTGGCTGAGTTCAAAAAAGAAGTTATCGGTAAAACAAATGTATTCCTGGACGGAGAACGCGGCAGTGTGCGCAAGCAGGAAACCAATCTCGGTAACATGGTAGCAGACGGCATGCTTGAGAAAGTGAAATCTATTGTGAAGGAAAACAATGTTAAAGGATATGTCGCCATCCAAAATGGTGGAGGCATTAGGGAATCGTTCAAGGAGGGGGACATCACCCTGGAACAATTGCTGAAAATGATGCCAAATGGAAACAACCTGTCTGCGCTAAAAATGACAGGTAAGGAAATTACGGCTGCGCTGGAAAATGGCGTGAGTGGTGTAGAAACAGGCGAAGGGCGCTTCCCGCAAGTTTCAGGCATGCGTTTCTACTATGATTCCACGAAGCCGGGCGAGAAAGTTGACGCTATAACCAATACGGTGACCCAAGTCGGTCAACGCGTGCTCAAAGTACAGATTAAGAATGCCAATGGCACGTACACAGACATCGATCCAAACGCATACTACATCGTAGCGACGAACTCGTTTATGGCTAACGGTGGAGACTTCTATCGGTCCATGAGAGCGGCGAAGGATGACAACCGGTACTATGAACTGAACTTGGTCGATTATGAAGTCTTCCATGAACATCTGGACCGTGTAGGTACGGTAAATCAGACAACGGAAGGACGCAGTACCGATCTGAAGGGAGCTCCACTTCCGGGGGATGGCAACGGAAGCAATCCGGGCAGTGGTAATAGTGGTGGAGGTACAACGACACCAACCACACCTGTAACACCAACAGATCCAACAACTCCGACCACGCCTACAACACCTTCCGTTCCGGGGAATGGGAATGGAGGAGGTACTACACCAACCAATCCGGGTATGATTTTGAAAGATATCGGCAATCACTGGGCAGCAGTTGCCATTGAGCAAGCCATTTCCCGGGGAATTGTGAATGGATATCAGGACGGTAATTTCCGTCCAAATGGACCGGCAACACGCGCCGAATTCATTGTAATGCTGGCAAGAGCATTTGAACTTCCAGCCAGCAGCAAGGCGTTGACGTTTAAGGATGCTTCCAAAATTCCAGCATGGGCACAATCCTTTATTGCTCAAGCTGTAGAACAAGGGATCATTAGTGGCTATACGGATGAGACGTTCCGTGCATCCGGCAAAGTATCCCGTGTAGAGATGACGGTTATGCTCGTAAGAGCGCTCGGACTTCCAGTTAAATCGAATGCCACACTAACCTTTGCAGATGCAAATAAAGTACCTGCATGGGCCGTACCTTATATCGCAGCTGCATATGATGCAGGACTGGTGAAAGGTACAGGCAAGAACATGTTTAATCCACTCGTTGAAGCAACTCGTGCTGAAGTTGTAACCCTGTTGATGTCAGCGAGTGAGTTTCAGGCGAAGTAATAAGACTAGTCAATCTTCCTATGAAAAGGAAGCCAATACTCTAATGAGAACAGCTTGCAGACCTTCATCTGCAAGCTGTTTTTTACTAATTAATGACTGTTCATTTTTACCAGAGGAAGGTATAGTAGACAGGATTATATTGAAGGAGTGTTGAAATGCAAGATCAACCGGTTTTAATCGCACTATTGGCTATTGCCGCAGGGATTTTCAGTTTGTTGGGTGGAATCAATAATTGGGATTGGTTTATGAAGAGTTTTAGAGCAGGTCTCTTTGTGAAAACCATTGGACGTCAGGGTGCAAGAGTGGTGTATGGGATTTTTGGTATTGTGCTGATTACCATTGGCGTATTATTGTTGCTGATTGGGTAAGCGTAGAAAAAGAAAAGAAATTTGTAGAGTCTGAATACATAATTCAGTTTCACAGCTTTAAACACCTGATAGCTTTAACCCATTAGCTTACCTAATCAATTAAAAGTTACACTAAAAAAGACCACCGAAATTTTTTCGGTGGTCTTTTTGCTAAATTCAGGTTTATCCATCTTAATCTGGTTTAATTATCTTTTAAATCTTCAATGGAATTGATGTCCATATAGGTTGGTACAACCAGACCTGTTTTGGCACCGTCCATATTTGGACCGAGATCATCGATCTGATCCTTATATTTGTTGAAATAATCTACAGAGGTGAGCGGCAACCATGCAGCTGGAGTTGCATCAACATCACCATTGGCAATGCCGGTCCACATTGGACCGATTTCCACTTGAAGAGAGGTTACTTTGTAACCCAGTTTTTCTTTAAGGATGTACTCCAGCAAGTTCGTACTTGCAATCTCGGAGTCCCAGGCTACGTAACTCAGTTTAATGGAATCTCCATTCACCGGGGTCAGACCTTTGGTCCATTCAGCCACTTTGTCGCTATGCTTCTCTGCAAAAGCTGCTGCGGCTTTTTGGGGATCTTCTCCGTTTTGAATGGCAACCATGATTTCACCCATATCCTCAGGTGTCCAGGAGAAGCGATCCAGGAATTCATAAGCGACAGGTTTGTCTTCCTTTAACCCTTTACGGGCAATGGTATGAATTTGTTCTGCTTCACCGTAGACGCCTTCCGGATCGTCCAGGTATTTCAGGTCATATGCATTGAACATCCAATGCGGTGTCCAACCGGTAACGATAACCGGTTCCTTATTCTTAACCGCTTTATCTAGCGTAGCTGTCATTGCGGCTCCTGAACCTTCAACCAGTTTCCAGTCAGACAAACCGTATTTCTCAATGGCACTCGCTGTGGATTTCATAATTCCGGCACCTGGATCGATACCGATAATTTGGTGATTCACTTCATTTCCCACATTGGCATTCGCCGATGGAGTGGAGGAAGAAGCACCTGTTTCCAAATCTGCAATCGAATTAACGTCTGTCATGTATGCAGGAACAACGAGCCCTGTGCGTACACCGGTCATGTTGGCTCCCAGATCATCCACCTGGTCTTTGTAACGTTCCCAGTAGTCAGCGTGAGTCAATGGCAGCCAAGCTGCTGGAGAGGCATCTACGTCGCCTGAGGCGACACCCGTCCACATAGGTCCAGCTTCAACTTGCAGGGCGTTAACTTTATAGCCAAGTTTGCTTTCCATGACATATTTCAACAGGTTAGTACTCGCAATCTCAGAATCCCAGGCTACATAGCTAAGTTTAAATGCATCACCGTTAACTGGCGTCAGACCTTTGGTCCATTCGTCAATCTGGTCTGCATGTTTCTCAGCGTAGTCTTTTGCGGCTTCTTCTGGAGATGTACCATTTTGGATGGCACTCATCATTTCGCCCATTTCATCTGATGTCCATTGGAAACGGGACAGGAATTCATAAGCAACCGGGTGATCTCCTTTCAAGCCTTTACGTGCGATGGTGTGAATTTCTTCAGCATCACCGAAAGATTTTTCGGGATCATCCAAATATTTTAGATCATATTTGTTGAACATCCAGTGTGGAGTCCAGCCTGTAATAATGATCGGTTCTTCCGCTTTAATGGCTTTGTCCAGTGTGGCGGTCATCGCTGCACCAGATCCTTCAATCAGGGTCCAGTCCGTCAAATGATAATCTTCAATGGCTTTGGCAGCGGATTTCATAATTCCGGCACCCGGATCAATACCAATGATCTGATATTTGACTTCTTCACCTACAGCATTCGCTGGAGTGTTGTTACCGCCGGCAGAAGTACTGTTGCCGCCAACAAAGTATTGTGAGAAACCAGCTACGAGCACAACAAATGTGGCTGCAGCAGTAATCCAGGCTTTTTGTTTCGCTGAGAAGCGTGAGCTTTTCTTACGGCCTGGCATAAACAGATTTTGAGTGAAACGGTCAAGTACGATCGCAAGAACCACGACAGCCAGACCAGCTTCAAAACCTTTACCAATCTGCAACTGTGTTACCGCACGATAGACTTCCGCACCAATACCCTGTGCACCGATCATGGAAGCAATAACAACCATGGACAGCGACAGCATGATGGTCTGGTTAATCCCTGACATTACGGTAGGCAATGCGAGTGGAAGCTGTACTTTGAACAACTTTTGCATGGACGTAGAACCAAAAGCATCCGCTGCTTCGACCAGTTCGCCAGATACCTGCTTAATTCCGAGGTGAGTCAGGCGAATCGTAGGTGGAATCGCGAATATAACGGACGCGATAACACCGGGAACCACACCAAGGCTGAAGAAGGTTACCGCTGGCAGCAAGTAGACAAATGCAGGCATGGTCTGCATAAAGTCAAGCAATGGTGTAATAATCCGGGCTGCAGTTTTGCTGTATGCGAGCCAGATACCGATGGGAACACCAAGCAGAATGGAGACTAATCCTGACGTAATAACGAGGCCCAAAGTATCCATCGATTGGGACCAATATCCGAGGTTATCTACGAGCAAGAAACCGATAACTGTAAACAGGGTCAGTGGTATTCGGCCAACAAGATATGCCAATACACCGAGTATTACAATAAACAGGAGCGGATGGGGGAGCATGAACAGCCCGGAGAAAAATCCGACAACCTCCTGAATAACAACAGAAATGACTTTAAATAATCCGGAGAGCGAGGTGCTCATCCAGTCAACAATCGCTTCAATCCACGATGCTAGTGGTATTTTGGGAATCATTCACAAGTTCCTCCTTTACTGCAACTTCACCGCTTAGTGCTCCAAGCAGGGCACCGCGGACGATAACACCTTGCAGACGGCCGGTTTCGCCAACAACAGCGAGCGGCACATGGGCTGAACTTACAATTTCGAACAATTCATGAATCAGGGTTTCAGGCGCTACAGTCGGCCCATCCGTAATCAGAATATCGTTCAACACTTTGTTTTCGCGCATTGCTCGGGTTGCATCCTCTGCTGTAATAACACCAAGCAGCTTCTTCGAACGGTCAATGACAAACAGGTTGGAAATACCACGTTCGCGCATTAATTCGAGGGCAACACGAGGACCACGGTCAAGCGTAATCGTTTCAGGACGTCGCATAACATGAGATGCGGTAAGGACCTTGGACAAGTCCACGTCTTCGACGAAGCGGGCCACATATGAGTTGGCCGGTTGAATCATGATTTCTTCCGGAGTACCGATCTGCACGACTGCGCCGTCTTTCATGAGGGCAATACGATCGCCGATGCGCAGCGCTTCGTCCAAGTCATGGGTAATGAAAATAATGGTCTTTTTCATTTTATCCTGAAGCTCAATCAGCTCATCCTGCATATCACGACGAATCAGTGGATCAAGTGCACTGAATGCTTCATCCATTAACAGGACTTCCGGGTCATTCGCCAGCGCACGAGCCAAACCTACACGTTGCTGCATCCCGCCACTCAGCTCATCCGGCATTTTGTCTTCCCAGCCTTTAAGGCCAACCAGTTCAAGCGACGTTTTTGCTTTTTCCCGACGTTCATCTTTATCTACCTTTTGAACTTCGAGTCCATACTCCACATTATCAAGAACGGTACGGTGCGGGAATAACGCAAACTTCTGGAATACCATGCTGATCGTTTTCCGACGCACTTCGCGCAATTGTTCTTTGTTCATCTTACGTAGATCTTTACCATGGACAAGAATCTCTCCCGATGTCGGTTCAATCAGACGATTGAACATTCGAACAAGTGTAGACTTACCACTTCCGGACAGTCCCATGATGACGAAAATTTCACCTTCCTGAATTTCCATGTTGACCCGGTTGACACCAACCGTTATCTGTTTTTCTTTGGCCAACTTTTCTTTGCCCCAACCTTGCTCCAGTAATTGTAGACCTTGCTCGGTTTGGGGTCCAAACAGTTTACTTACATTTTTTACTTCAAGTATGGTCATGTTTTCACCCCTTCTGATGTGTTGTGCACTTCGAACGGCTTTCAGCATCCACAAGCCCATACACTTGTGCGCCCAGCCACGAAATCCGGTAATCGTTGCTTCGCTTCCCGTCTTTCTGGGTAACGTTTTGTATTCTAACAATACTTAACCCGTATAGCAACCGAATAAACAGTACATAATGTTTGTACAGTAAAAACTGTACAAAGTTTTCCGTCCATATGCTCCGTCATTCTCCTTATTCTGGCTAATAAGACACCTTTACATTTGATATCGCTTTTTCTACAATAGAAAATGTGCTGAATCTAAGCAGTTTTTTTTGGTTAAAAGATAGTCGTAGGCGTTTGCAACTTGGTCAAGCTCCCATGAAATACATGGGGTAACCTAAAGCCTGTTGGCATATAGGATGTCCTGCCGGATACTTTCCCATGTAAGCCGGATCTTAAACAGTTGCAATTATTTTGCCGAGACTGGGAATGTTGAGAATGGAGGTTGCAAGCATGAGCTTGGACCATTTACAAGAGGAACAGCAGGCAACCGTTCTTAGGATCCGTAAACGCGTCATTGAAGCCATTGGGCGTAATATGGATCTCTACGGCGTTACGCTGTCCACGGGACACTTATATGGATTGCTTTTTTTTGCAGACAAACCTATGACCCTTGACGATATGGGCCGGGAAATGGAAATGAGCAAAACGAGCATGAGTACCGGCGTACGTACACTGCTGGATCTAAAAATGGTGAATAAAGTATGGAGCAAAGGCTCCCGGAAAGACCTATATGAAGTGGAGTATGACTGGCATCAGACGTTTACGGATTATTTTGTGATTAAATGGAGAAAAGCCGTGGAGAGTAACCTTCAGGTACTGCGCAAATCCGTTGATGAACTGAATCGTTTGATTGCTGATCTGGATGAACAAGCAGATGCTGAACTTCTTCACATTCTTAAGGAAGACAAGCATAAGGTGCTTCAAGCAGAGGCCTACTACAAATGGCTGGATCGCTTGATTGATACCATGGAAGATGAAGAAATATACAAACTGGTTCCGAAGGAAGAGATTAAGGAACATTAATAACAGCAAAAGCAAAGAGCCCTTTCCGAATTGGAGAGGGCTCTTTTGTCTTGGGGGTTACGCACTTGTACATTTATAATGAAGAAAAACACATGCTTTACAATTGGCCGATTAATCCCACACGTGATAAGGTCACAAGCTGCTGAACGATCTGTTCCAGTTCGTCCATGATCTGATGGCGTCCGCTGGGGGTCCAGGATCGTACAGACCAATCGGATATATCGTGTACGTTACCTTTCAACACGGCTGGAGATCGATTCCAGGCTGTAGTTTGTTTCATACGCCGAAGCAGTTTCTCACTGGCAGGAGTATTGGAGACGCGGTTCATGAACAGATGATCCGTATCCAGCATGGGGATGCTATCTGCCGCATACTCATCTGTCATTAAGTCTGTACATATGATCTGTGCAGGGTTCAGTCCAAGTTCACCGTAGATAAGGCGATTTAATGGATGCTCGATATTTTCCTGGAGCCGGATAGACTGATTCGTAACCTGCATAAGCATAATACGTTCTTGCCCGAAATGATGCTTCAAACGGAGTCCGATATCAAGGTTGCGAAGCTCAAGCTGTTTGAAATTCTGTAAGGCCTGCTGCTCCCGTCCGACCAGTTCAGCCAAGCGTACATGATTTTCTTTCCATTCATGGGCCTGATCCATGATAACCGTAGGTGCAATACTTTTGAGCTTATCGTAAAAGGGTTGATGATAAAAGTCACCGATAATCAGGTCCGGCTTGGCCTGACGTAATTTCTCCAATTGTGTGGATAGCCGCTGCTGCTGCTCGACTTCATCAAGCTCCCGATCATGGAATCCGTCCATTGCAGCTACGGGAGACAATCCGAGCGAAGAGAGGTTCTCATGAAGTCCCATTCTGGACGCGGTAGCCACGCGAATTTGGTCTTTTTTCATATATAGGCTGGGTGCGATCCCCAAGGTTTGTTTGAATTTGCGGCTAAAATAATATTCATTGCCATAGCCAACAGATACGGCGACGTCTTTGATTACACATGTTTCCTGCTTGAGCTGTTTTTTGGCCTCGTCAATCCGTAAGCGATTCAGATACTCGGTAGGTGACATGCCCTTGGCTTTCTTGAAACTGCGAGAATAGGAGCTTGGCGTCAATCCGGCAATTTTGGCCAGTTGATCCATGCTGATACCTTCACTCATGAACCTTTTCATATACATAATGCTGCGTTCAAGCGCCGGATCGACCTTCTCATAATTTTCTTCAAGCCGGTTCTCCGAGAGATACTGCAAAAGCTCGTGCAGCTGGCTATGTATACTGATAAAGTGATCGGGGTGAACGCCGCGGTAGGCTTCATACAATTGTTTAACTCGCGCTCTGGCTTGTTGGTCATGACGAACCATCAGTCTGCCTGTCTCCCAATCCAGCGGGAAACCAGAAGAGGAGGACATTTTCCATTGGCCACGCACTTGCTGCAAACATACCGTATCCATGCTAAGTATTATAAACTCCGTAACAGCCGAGCGTGCAGCCGCCTCAATCGTTGTTCCTGGCTTAAGAACATACAGTTGATTGGCTTCGGCGGTATAGACTGTATCGTTCAAGACCAGAATACCGTCTCCTTGTAAAATAAGACAGAGCATGGGCCGGGACACCCTCTTGCCCTGCACACGGAAATGCTCCCCGCGCCGTACACGGCACATGGAAGAGAGGAGCGGTAGAGATGAGGTTTCAGAAATGAAGGAAAGCTGTTCAGTCATACGGACCATCCTTTTGTCTTATTTTCTTAATGATAACAATTATCATTCTCATATAGAAGATGTTTTTGAAAAATAGTTTTGGACATGAAAAAAAGAGGATACCCAGAGCCGTGATGGCTTTAGAGTTATCCTCTATATTTGAAACTAGAATGTTGAGATAGCTATAAGTCTCTATAAGTCTATACCCACATGCGTGGGTTAGTTTGGCACGACCAACAGGATATCATCCAGGAAAACGTCGCTTAGCACCTTTTTGCCTGTGCCATTGGCTTGCACATGATACAGCCGATAGAGATCATTTGCGTTGATGTAGAACATGCCCGGAACATCGTCATGAAGCTGGAACGTTGACCATTCCTCTCCAGCAAGCTTGGTTACTTTGAGAGCTGTGCTCACGGAATAAAGACCATTTGTACCGGATAGATATGCAATAGTTGGTGTTCCGTTGGTCAACTGAGCAGTTACGAAAGTGACACTGTTCAAATTCAGGTTGGCAGATTTGGATACCTTGTTCCCGGCGATGGTTTTGGCATACGCCTTTTTGTCTGCATCCACAACGACAACCTTATCCGTACCCAGTGGATTGACCTCCCGGATGCTCTTACTATGAATCTGAAGTGTTTTGCCAGAAGTGGTTAATGCAAAGGCTTTGCCTGTTGAATAATCATAATCCTTGTTGCTATCCAGCTTGATGCCTTTGTTGTACACATACAGATTGTTGCCCCAGCCACCAGCATAAACAGCGTTCACATCCAGCTTTGCTTTGGGATTAACTGCTGTACCTTTGCCTGTATTGTAGTTTACCTTGTACATGATAATGGCGTTGGTAGAGTAGTACTGCTCGTATGGGTCAGTGTTCACCATCAATTGCAGTTCGTTTTTGGCCACGTTCATAAAATAACGACTCTCTACTGCACCAGCAGCAATTCGTTGCACTGCTCCGCTTCCATTGGATGCCTTAGAAACGATCCATGGGTTTCCATTAACGAGCCCGTTATAATATACACGGCCTTTCGTTACGGCGAGCAGCGGGAAATCTGTATCTGCTTTGTCTGCAATTTTGGTGGCAGCGGAAGCTTCGCTATTGCCATTTCCACGATAGATCGTTCCTTTGGAATCCATATAATAGATGAACCCGTTATCCGTAAAGTAGCTCAATACATCTGTCGCATACGTTTCAGCGGAATCACTAGAACCGTCATTGGGAACGCGAAGCAGCGTTGTGGAAGACTCGGAACGAGTGTAATAGAGATAGGTTCCAGCCGCAGACAGACCATCTCCTTCAAAATCAAGCAATACCTCTGTAGTTCCGCTTCCGTCACCGGATACTTTGTACAATACACCATCGGACTCATAATATACCGTAGTTTGGCTGAGGGAAGCTGCATGAGCATTGGCTCCGCCTCCAAGCACTGCTGCCGTGATCAGTGTGAACAGCAGCAAGGTGCAAACCGTGCGATGCATACGTGTAGACCATTTGTTCATAAATCAATCGTCACCCTTCTTTTTATGTATGTAAGTAACACATTATCACCTTACGTTATATCGGTAAACTATGGAAAATATGTTACACATCTCAGTCAGATAAAAACGACAGAAGATCAGATCTTCTGCCGTTATATTCAACCATATTCAGCCTAAATCTGACTTTCAGCCAGCTGTTGACGACTGTTCCACAAAGTAACCAGACGAAGCAAAATGAAACTGATGAGCAGAAGTACTGCTCCGACCAGGATTAACATGAGAGGACTGATAAGCAGCATGCCGCTCGCCTGACCAGCAATCAGCGCAAGCAATGGAAGAACGACCAGTCCTCCGAGTTGATAGGCCTCCTGAAATCCACGTACCTTCGCCGAGATCAGTACATTTAACAGAATGACCACAAGACTGCACGTTGGAACAACCCATAGAACCAGAATGATCCAGTTCAGATTGGGAAACATCCATGCCCCGAACATGGGATACAACAGGATATTGGCAATGATTCCGTAGATAATGAAGGTAATCCAGGATAACAGCAGGGAAGGAATAAGGGCAGCTAACACCTTGCCTTTAAACAACGTATCCATACTCATCGGAGTGAACAGAAGACTTTCCAGAGTCTTGCGCTCCTTCTCGCCTGCAAAACTGTTGGCCGTCAGAATGCTGGATGCCATCACCGGAATGATGAGAAACAGGGGTGCGAACATGTACAAGGCCAGGTAATAGACAATACGATGGTTATCCGTAGGCATCGAAGCAAGCTGCGGAATTCGCCCGGCATGGGTTAGGTTATCCAGTGTATCAAGCAGGAAGCTCATATTGCCGAGGGAAGCAAGTTCCATCCTTGAGGCTGCCCAAATGAGTATCCCAGGCATGATGATCCCGATAACTAGCGGAACGATCAACATGGGCAACCAAAGCTGCACGCTGGCTGTGATAGCTCGAATATCTTTACGAACAAGTGCACGTATGGCTTGTCGGTTATTCATGATGATGTGCCTCCCTAATGGCAAAATAAATACTCTCCAGATCGCTGCCCGTAATCCGGGCCTGATAGACTTGTCCACGCTCACTCAATTGTCGCAGTAACAACGGAATATCTTCACGGGTTTGAAGCTGAAAAACGGCTTTGTTGGCGGAAACCATCTCCGGTGTATACCCTGTTACCGTCTGCCAGCCATTCGGCATGGTCGCTTCAACCTCAATCCGGGGTGAGGTCAGGTATCGGTTAATGATCTCCTGCTCCGTACCTTCCTCAACCTTGCGCCCCTTTTCCATAAAAATATATCGATCACACACGGCCGATAGTTGGGATAACACATGAGACGATACCAGAATCGTCATATGTTCCTCTTGATTTAGCCGACGGATGATTCGGAGGACCATCTGAATCCCATCCGGGTCAAGCCCATTGGTTGGCTCATCCAGAAAGAGAATGGAGGGGCGGTGCAGCAGCACCCGCGCTAGACCTACGCGTTTTTTCATGCCTGTGCTGTAGGTACCTACTTTTCGATGTTGATATTCCTGCAATTCGAACAGATCCACAAGCTCATCAATCCGTGCTTTGGCATGTTGTACACCGAAAGCTTCAGCGAAAAAGATCAGGTTGTCACGCCCACTCATATTTTCATACAATCCACTCTGCTCGGTTAATGTGCCGCATAGGGCGAGTACGTTCTCCGTCTCACGGAAGGGATCGAGGCCGTTAATGCTCACTTGCCCACCCGAAGCGCCGAGAACGCCGTTCATGATGCGGATCAGGGTGGTTTTGCCCGAACCGTTAGGACCGATCAACCCGGTAACGCTGCCTTGTTCAACCGTGAAGCTGACATCGTTCAGTGCCTGATGCACTTTAAATTGCTTAGAAATGTTGCGAACTTCAATCATGCACATTCACCGTCCGATCTGAGTTTGGAGATTATACGTCCAGATGAGATATATCGTTCAAATGGAGGGCCGAAAAATAAAAATTATACGTCTTTAGTCCCAAACGCAAACAGCAACTTCACCCTAAAGTCCGGCGAAATCGGGTCTCAGGTTTGTTTTCACTGTGGTCTATACCATGTATTCTGGTTAAAAGGATGCAATATCTCGTTTCATTGCCATCCATAACGTGGTAATTAGACTTAAGGCCTCTTACATATCATGAATGCCTGAATATTCATCTAACGCCGGTCTTGGTTAGCCAAGGCCGGTTTAACGTCGTTACTTGGCGTATTCATCCAATGGAACGCCTCATTTCTTGTGATTACATAACTATTTCGTCTAACACATCATATGAACACTTCCAAGTAGGAAACATCAGATGTGTTTGGACCAGAGGAAGGTGAGCGAAATGACAGCATCCAATGAGTATCGCTTCCAGGTGAATCTAAGCGGTATGATCCAGATTCTATCGAACCATCTATACAGCAGCCCTAAAGTATTTTTACGTGAATTAATGCAGAATGCGACCGATGCCATTACAGCTCGAACAGAAGCGGAACCGGGATTCCAGGGTGAAGTACGTGTGGAACTGACCGGAACAGGCGAGCAGTTGACCATGATGGTGGAGGATAACGGCATTGGTTTGACAGAAGCCGATATCCATGAATTTCTCGCGATGATAGGTCAATCCTCGAAGCGTGGGCAGCAGGCCTTGCTGGATGGAGAGACTTCGTTTATCGGGCGATTCGGAATCGGATTATTGTCCTGTTTCATGGTGAGTCATGAAATCGTCATGCTGACGCAATCCGCGAAGGGTGGACCTTCGATGGAGTGGCGGGGTAAGCCCGATGGAACGTATACGATTCGGCAATTGGAGACACAGTTGTCTCCTGGAACGAAAGTATATCTGCGTTGTACGCCGGACGCAGCGCATTATTTTGAAACGGAATATGTGAAAGAAGCCTTGTTCTATTATGGAGCGCTGCTGCCTTATCCAGTCATCCTGCATAGTGACGGTGTTCAACATATCGTCAATAGCGAGTCACCGATCTGGTTGATGGAGCCTGGGCTTGCACGTGGACGCAGAGCGGAAGTGCTGGCTTTTGGTGAACGATTGCTGGGAGAGAAGTTTCAGGATTTCATCCCACTGACGACGGCTTCAGGTCGTACAGGAGGCATCGCATTTGTTCTTCCGCATGCAGTTAATTTGAATGCCAAGCGTTCTCACCGGGTGTATCTGAAGCGGATGCTAATCTCGGAGAAGGCGGAGAATATTTTGCCGGATTGGGCCTTTTTCGTGAAATGCCTTATCTGGACAGACGAGCTTCAACCTACAGCTTCACGGGAACATTTTTATGAAAATGAAAAGCTGGAAGAGGTTCGCTCCGAACTTGGCGATGCCCTTCGTAAAGGATTGGCCGACATGGCTGAGCGCCAGACGGAACGGCTGCAAAAGCTGATTCGCCTGCATGCGCTGTCGATGAAGGCACTGGCTGTGCAGGATCAGGAGTTCTATGCCATGATTCACCGCTGGCTTCCATTTGAAAGTACCCGTGGTCATCGGGAACTGGGCGAGTTGATGAGTGAGGGAGAGACGTTGTACTTCACTACCACAGTGGATGAGTATCGCCAGATTCATCATGTCGCGTCAGCCCAATCGATGCTGGTCATTAACGGTGGATACATCTACGACAGCGATTTGATGACAATGCTGCCACAAGTGGTGCAGCATGTACAGACGCAGCGGTTGCAGCCGGATGAGGTATCCATGAGTTTCACCGATGTGCCACCAGCTGAACGGAATCAGTATTATGATGCCTTGCGCCTTGCTGACTCTGCTTTGCAACGTTTCCGCTGCCGTGCAGAGGTCAAGGGCTTCAAGCCAGCTGATTTGCCGGTGCTGTTCACGCTCTCGCAGGAGTCTTCCACGCTGCGTGCATTGGAAAAAGCAAGTGAGGAGAGTACAGAATTATTCTCCTCCGTCCTTGGATCATTGTCATCCGGAATTAGTTCCGCAGGTTATTCGACCCTGTACCTGAACATCAGCAATCCAATTATTCAGCGGGTCCTGACTACACCGGATGCCCAAATGACTCCCATTGCCATTGAGATGTTGTATGTCAATGCATTAATGATGGGGCATTATGCGATGAATCGACAGGAGCTTGAGGTGCTGAATCAGGGCATCGTTCGTTTTATTGATTGGGGTTTGCGTGCGAATACAGATCGTAAGGGGGATGCCTGATGAAGACCGAAATGGATTTTGAGGATTTGATGGATGAGGCCTATGGCCTGCCTAATGGAACAGCGAAGCTTGGCATGCTAGAGGAAGCGGCAAGAGTCGCCGATGTGAATGGCATGGAGGAGGAAGCGTACGAAGCGCGTTCAGAGATCGTGGAGACCGCGACATTCTGCGGTTATCCGATGAAAGCACTGATTGCTTTTTCCTGGCAGCTGGGCAAGTTTGATCAAGAGCCAGAACGCTATGACGAAGAAACGTTAATGTGGTCGTATAAATGGATTTTGGGAGAACTATCCAGCTTCCCGGAAGTGTCTCGCGATAAAATGATGGAGCTGCTGGAGGACTTTGGACGTCGCTTCAAATCATTTGGGTACAGTGAACGTTCGTATTGGTATTATCGATTCCGCATATCCATGGATCTTGGCGATCTGGAGGAGGCGGGTACCAGTTATACGAAGTTCAGAAGTATGGATCGTGACTTTATGAGTGATTGTGAAGCCTGTGAGCAGGACGAGATCATGCGCTACTGGTTATTGGCAGGTGATGATGAGAAGGTATTGGAAGCAGCGAAGCCCATTTTGAAAGGGAGAATGAGTTGTGCCGAAATTCCGCACCTGACCTTATCGGAGATTTTGATGCCACTATACCGACTTGGCAAGATTGATGAAGCTGACAAACATCAGGCCAAAGGCTATCGCATGATCAAAGGACATAATGATTTTGTGCAGAGCTTTGCTGAGCAGATGGATTATCTTGCACGCACGAACCCGGCGAAGGGCATCGATGTACTGGAAGAAAGTATAGTGCTCGCGATGGACCATGAAGATCCGTTTGCCAAAATGATGTTCTATGCCAGAGCAGCACAATTGTTGCGCCGCTGGGCTGATGAATCTCCAGGATACCGATTGCGGCTTCCCGCTTCATTCCCTTATGAAGGAGATTCAGGAGATTTGCGTATACTGGCCGACTATTTTGCGGCATATGCCAAAGCGGCCGCAGACAAATATGACCAGCGGAATGGCAATCAACATGTCTCTTCCATGTTAAGCGAGGTATAGGAGAAGAGGAAGACAGCAGAGCATTCCGGCTACAAATGGTCAGCGTACAAACCAAAACAGGCTTGTTCAGAGGGAGGAAGCTCCTCCTTCGAACAAGCCTGTTTAATTTTTTATGTTATGAGTGCGAGAGTAATACTGTTATTGCAATCTGGTGTTCAGTTTATTCAGGATTCACGGTTGCAGGTGCAGCCGAAGCATCTTCAGCAGGTTTTTCGTCTTCAGGGGAAGCCTCCGCTTTTGACTGTTTTGCCATCAACTCAGCTACGATTTTATCGGTTGGCTGCGTGAACAATTTATACATAATCGCTGCCTCTTCCTGGCGGATCAGTGGTTTGCGGGAGAGGAAGTCAACCGCCCCATCCTCCAGCACCTTCACTTCCGGGCCGTGAATGCCCAACTTGACCATCATTTGGATCGCAGGCACCGCCCAGACATCCGTCTGTCCGGCCAGCTTCACATCTTCGAACAGTTCGTTCGGGTATTTCAGCTGGAAGGTTCTCCAGATCATCACCATGGCTTCCTGACGTGTGATGACCTGATCTGGTTTGAACTGTTTCTCATCGGCACCCGCGATCATGCCGGATTCATAACCTAGCTGAATGTAACCGGCAGCAGGGTGAGTTGCCCAGTCGGTATCCGTAGGTGGCGTCGTTTTGCTGGCTTTCAGCCCGCTCATTTTAAGGACGTCCTCAATGAATTCAGCCCGTGTAACGGCATTTTTGGGTTGAAAAGCTTCATTTGCATCATTTGTATAGTATCCAAGGGATTGTAATCCATAGATGGCTTCAGCATAAGGACTATTCGCCTGGACATCCCGGAAGCCTTGGGGTTTCTGTCCTTTTTTCTCATATCCGAACGGGTTGAGATAAGGTTCTTTCATGTAGATGGTTCCATCTGCATTTTCCTTAAACGCCGTGAACTGGCCTGTTAATTCATCCTTGAAGAGATGATCTTCAACCTGGATCAGATTACGTGGGCCTATGAAAGCATCTGAAATGCTCAATTGTCCGGGTTCTTTCCCGCCATCTTTCAGGGAACTGACAATGGTGCTCAGTCGCAGATCCGCGTATAGACCAGCGAAGCGTTGCAGCTCATCCGCTGATTGAGGTGTATATTCCTTGAATTTGACGGGCTCCGCATATTGCGGGAAGAACGTCTGGATAAAGGCCGGGTAGAAGAAATTACGAAGTGCTCCCGTCTGGTTGTAAGTAAGGAAAACGCCGGTGTTTTGCTCAGGAATAAGGAAGAGATAAGAGCTGAATCCGATCAGGTCGCCAGCTTTGGTAATAATTTTGGAACTGCTGCCTGCACCCGGAAGCTGAAAAGCAGCTTCAAATCCATAAGTGGTATTGGGTAGCAGCGGATGAATGGAAGAACGGTATTGTTCCATGCTTTTTACCGTAGATTCTTTCCAAATACGTTCGTTATCCTTCACACCATCATTCAGGAAAGCGATCATGAAATTCCCGATATCCTCTGCCGTTGAGAGCATGCCGCCTTGAGGCATAGGTGTTGGGGAAAGGGTGTACAGGTCGAGTGGATTATGGCCCGCATCATAGGCTGTTGCAAGTTGGTTTTTGAACTTGCCGTTCAGCAAGAAACTGCTGTTATCCATACCCAGAGGTTTGAAGATATGCTGCTGCATATACGATTCAAAAGGCTCGCCGCTTACATTCTCCACAATCATGCCAAGCAGCAGGAAGGAGAAGTTGTCGTACATGTAGGCGCTACCAGGTTCTCGAACGACAGGTGGCATATGTAACTTGGCATAATCCTCCATCGATACACTTTTGTCAAAGTCATCATGGATGTCTTCCTGCTGCGGGTCGCGAATCTCGAATCCGGTGGTGTGTGTGAGCAGATTCTCTACCGTTACAGGTTTGTCAAAAGGATTATCGAAATCCAGTCCTTTCACATAGGTCTGGAAATCAGCCTTCAAATCCACCTTGCCTTGCTCTACGAGCTGCATGACAGCGGCTGATGTGAATGTTTTGGAGACCGAAGCGATACGAAAGGTGGTATTTTTCGGATCAACGGGCGTTTTACTCTCCAAATCGGAATATCCATACCCTTTCTCTGCCACGACTTTTCCATCTTTGACAACGACTACGGAAGCACCAACATATTGTGCTTTCGCTTCGGCGGAATCAAAAAATGTATCCAGAAAGGCTGTCGCGGACTCCGTTGTCAGCGCTGTCACTTTCCCTTTTTCATTGACCGCAGCAGGTGCAGTCTCGGCCTGCACGGCGGGTGCCCATAGACTGAGGGATAGGACAAACGCCATGAACGCCCCCGTTATGGAGGTGAGCCTGAAGCGGGCGCTTCGATTGGATAAATGCATGTAAACACTCCTTCAAAAGAAAATTTTGTAAATAGGACTCTCCTGTTATTACTGATTACTGGCCCGATAAGTTTCAAGATAGTAGATTGTGATATACACTTCCAATAGAACTCAAAACTACCAGGAGAAAATCCAGCATAGAGGAGCTTGGAATTTATGAGGCATCTGCACAGGGTCGTGGTTCACTTTGAACCGTTGACGTCCGGAGCGACTGACGGAAAAATACGAGAGCACCGATCCCCATCAATACATACAGGCCAGCCATTGCATAGGAAGGCAGGAAGGCCCCAATCGTCAGCCCAAGACTACCCAGCAGAGCGGCTGCATTATAACTCATGCCGTCAGCAGCCATATAGGCAGCACGGTCAGATTCAGGAATCATGCCAGCAAGCATAACATGACGAACAGGCGCATACATGAGCTCACCGATGGTTAGCAGTACAGCGGATGTGATAAGCAGCCAGGCCCAATTGCTGAATGCGAGCACGCCAAATCCAGTAGTGTACATACACATGCCGACAGTCATAATAAATCTGGACTGGAACCGCCCCAGCCATTTGGAGAAAGGAATGGCCATGATTACGACGAGTACAGTGTTAATCGCCATGATCAGACTGAACATCTGCAGACCTGAGATATCCCAATGGAACAGTTGGGCGTTGAATTCACTTTTCAGACGAACGGCGATGTATTTATCCATTTGGAATTCCAACGAGACAGCCAGCACTGTTGCGGTGAAAAACACCATAAATTGTTTGTCCCTAAATACACCGCCATACGTTTTCAGTATATTCCTATTAATTGGGACATCAAGCTGATTGGAGTGTCTATTATCCATTGTTTCATGAATATATAACAACAGAATAAATAGTGTAATCATGCTCTCCATGCATACCAGACTGAACAAAATGAAGCGGAAGGACTCGAACAATAACCCGCCCATGAGCCCTCCAATCGTAATGGCAACGTTGGTGGTCCAATATTGCAGCCCATACACATACTGACGTTCATGCTCACTACTCACGTCTACAATCATGGCATTGGCAATGGGCCCAGTAATGCCAGAACTGATGCTGCTAAGCAGAAACATGACACAAGTTAAAGGAACGGAGTCCATCCACGGGGAGTTGGCGGCAGCCAGCCAGAACAGGGCGAATACCTGCAATATTTGGGCGATGACCATCAGTTTCTTGCGTCCGACTCGGTCAGACCAGTATCCTGCGCCCAAGCCAACGATCATGGAGGCCACAATATTAACAGTTAACAGCATACCTGCCCAGCCTGCACCAATCTGGACACTCAGATAAATCGCCATAAAAGGAATAATGGATTTCTGAGTTAGATCCGTAAAAAAATCAGTAATGATACGAATCTTGATGTTGCGATGCAAATCAGTATATTTCATGTGCAGTTCTCTTCCTTCCCGCTGGTGTTGTCGATGTACCTGAGTATAATGGAGGAAAACCTGAAGAAAAACTGTAGAAGCATACGGGTCAATTTCGCATTTTAATTAGGGGAAGGAAAGGCAGGGATAGTTGTGGAGGTCATGGATCATTATATTCAGCTTCGCGTGGCCTTTTCGAACGTGGACGAAGAGGAAGAAATACACACAACGATTGGTGAGTTGGCTAATCATTTATGTTGTACGATGCGCAATATGAATCTGATTATGAACAAATTTATGGATCATGACTGGATCAGATGGAGCCCACAGCGCGGCAGAGGGAAGACATCAGTGCTCGTTTTTTGCCATCCTCTGTTACAGGCTGTTCAGGAACGATTCGACCGCCTGTTGCAAAGCAACAGGTTGGAAGAGGCCTATGCGCTGGCTTCGGCAATGCCGTTCTCGATGCGAGAAATATTGATGCAAGGGTTGCAAGGCCAGTTCGGTCTACGTTCCGATCACGGCACTCAAGGAAGAGTTGATACATTGCGAATTCCTCAGGAGACGGCTTTTGAGACATTGGACCCGACCCGGGCTTACATGTGGGGAGAAGTTGGAATTGTTGCGCAGGTATTTGATCGCTTGGTGCAGTACAACGCTGAACGCCAAGTCTGTGAACCGAGTCTTGCCGTTGCATGGGAGAGCAACCCTGAGGGAACAGAGTGGACCTTTTATTTGCACAAAGGCATACTCTTTCACCATGGCAGGATGCTTGATGCAGAGGACGTAAGATATACATTTGAACGAATTATTTCCGATCAGGTGAACCCTTGCAAGTCACTGTTTGTTTCCATTCATCACATAGAAACGTTCGACGAGCTAACGGTGCGTTTTGTATTGCGGTTTCCCAACTTTATGTTCCCGGATCTGATGAGCAGTATGAATGCATCCATCTTGCCCCGTGATGTGGAGTTTGACCCGATGTATCCGATTGGTACCGGGCCTTACCGATTGACACGTAATCATCCCAAGCTGCTTGTGCTGGAGGTGTTCCCTTCCTATTTCAGGGGGCGGGTGTTTATTGATCGGGTTGAAATATGGCAGCTTCCCCAGACGGGTCGAGTGGAGTCGGCGATCAAACAGGACTTGTTTCCAGACGGACAGGCTCGCTTGATTCAACATGAGGTTCAGGGCGGTGTGTTTATGACTTTTAATATGCGAAAAGAAGGCCCACAGCAGGATTTATACTTTCGTCAGGCTGTTCAGCAACTGATGGATCCACAAGAGATGATGGGGGCGTTGGCACACACAGGTGTACAGGCTGCATATAGCCTGATTCGGGACAAGTCCAAGGAAAAGCAGATACTTGAACGAATAGAATCGAAGCCAACAGCCCTTTCTGCTGACTTATCTCTCGTAAGAGCTTCAGAGCTGTTACAACGCAGCTGCTACGCAGGCCAGATCATGAATGTGTGGGTAGAGGAAGGCGAGAAAATGGAGACAGACATGGCCTGGTTCGCACAGCGTTGTGCACTTATTGGACTGAAAGTGAGTGTTACGCCAGGTAATCCGGTAGATGCCGTATACCATGATGAATTCGCCTCTTATGATGTGATTTACACGGGTGAAGTGTTCGATGAGCATGTGACGCTGAGTCTATTAACGATGTATACTTTCCAAAATACGCTGTTCCTTATGGCATTGGATGACGAGCGAAAAAGCGAGCTAGAACGTGAATGCAGACACGTCGTTATGATTCAGGATAGTGCTGAGCGGTTGCGTACGCTAATGACGTTGGAGGGGCGACTCATTCAAGAGGCCTTACTCTTGCCTACATACAGCTTCAGGGAAGAACATGCACACCACGTTTCGCTTCAGGATTACCGTGTCGTAGCATACGGTATGCCTGATCTGCGTCGATTGTGGGTGAAGAGAAGTCCAAATACAGAAGAAGATACTGCGAGTTATCCGGCGTATATCCCATTGTGGTAAAGAGTGTAATTACTACAATGGGATAGGCCGGTGGGGGATACTTTTATACTGAAGGTGTCTTTATAAATTCAATTGGATTCGTGCCCGGTTCCAGCAGTAGCGGAATGGAGAGAGAGCTTATGGTGTCCTCTTCATCCGTCTTAAACGTAAAAGTGATTTTCAAGCCAAACAGGACAAGCTCTACGGAAAACGTATCTTTTCCAGTGTATTCCATAGGCATTTCAATGGCATTCAATGTGGCCTGTAACCCATCGTTCGTCTGTTGAATAACGATCTCGCCGTAACCCGGATGATTATAACTTCCCGCATACGCATGGATAGGACGATCATGGGGATGAACCTGAGCTTCCACTGGTTTTTCCTCAACCGAGGTTTCTGGCGTAGTTGGTGTTTCTATGTTGTCTGTTGCTGCTTCGGAATCAGTTGAATCTCCAGTCATTAATTTGGCTAATCTCCCACTCCAATCTACAGGTTTCAATTCAAGCAAACGATCAATAACGTTAAAAGAAATCGTGTAGGGAAGAATGCTTCCATTGGTATTGCAAAGGACTACAACACCGATCTGTTCCTCTGGTAAAAAGGCGACCTGTGAAGCGAATCCATCGATTGCCCCGCCGTGATGAATCATGGCGTTCCCGCGATAAGAATCGATCATCCAGCCCAGACCGTACGTGCTAACAGGCAGCTCTTTGCTGTGGAATGGTGAATCACAAGCCATTTGCGGGCTGTGTGTAACAGCCAACTGTTCTTTGGAAATCAGTTGATTCCCACCCTGTTGCCCTTGATTCAACTGAAATTGCACCCAGGCGATCATATCGACCAGATTGCTGTTAATGGAGCCAGCAGGGCCTACGGCATCAATTTTCCGAAAAGGTATCCGCGTATTCTCACCATTTTGATCCATATAAGGGAAGGCGAAGTCAGGTTGATTCTGCATCTCATCGACAGAGAAGACACTTGAATTCATACCAAGTGGGTTAAACAGGGACTCCTGGACAACATTCTCCCATGAAGTTCCTTTGAGTTGACCCACCAGATAACCAGCGGCCATATACATCAGGTTCTGGTATTGCCATTTGTTCCGAAAGTCCTCATTAGGCTCCAGATACTGAAGCGCGTTTACGAGTTCTTCTCTGCTCCGTGATGAGTTATACCATGCCATATCGTGCCTTGGAAGTCCGGAGCGGTGACAGAGCATATCGCGGATGGTCAGGCGTTCTGTAGCTACCGGATCGAACATTTTGAAGTCTTTCAAATACGTTCTAACAGGTGTGTCCCACTTCAGAATGTCCTGATCCACCAGCAGGGCAGCGGTTGATGCTGTGAAGGCTTTGGTACTTGAACCGATCGCGAATAGGGTATGGGGTGTAACTTCAAGCTGGGACTCCAGATCGCGATAACCGTATCCTTTTTGCAAAATGACTTCATCCTTGTGAATAACCGCTACCGCCACACCTACTCCTTTCCAACGTTGAAGCTGCTCTTCCACAAAATCATCCAATCCATTCAGCAATGAGTGAAGATAGGTTGTGTTCATTATTTTCCTCCAATTTAAAATAGAGTTGTACATCAATTAAGCTACATAATCGTGGTATGTAATTACATGGGTTGGGTTGTTATCTGTATTTACTATGAAGAATCTGGTTGGATTTTACATCCTACCCGAGACTGATTTTGTTACCAGATAGGGTGTTGCGGCACTGATTGATGGAATGCTTGTCAAACTAGTCCGCATATATCGAACAAGTCCCTCATAACATGTACTAATCAAGTAGGGGTTCTGCTGTACGCACAATCCTGAAGTGAAAACATGTGCTAAAGGGGATGATGTCATGCGCCGAATATCATGGATGCTTGCCATGGTATTGGTCTTATCGACCTTACTTGCCGCCTGCGGGAAGAAGGATGCGGCAGCCGTGGTCAAAGATTTGAACGAAGTCGTAGGAGAAATGGAAAGTTATCAGGGGGTAGGCGTTATGACGCTGCATACCGGAGATACGCCGCAGCAGTACAAGGTCGAGGTATGGCATCAAAAGCCTTCATATTATCGTATCGCGTTAACGAATGCCAAAAAGGATGTAACACAAATTGTACTGCGCAATGATGAGGGCGTATTTGTCCTGACACCGAGTCAGAACAAAAGCTTCCGTTTCCAGAGTAACTGGCCGGATAACCAAGGCCAGGTTTACCTCTACGAGACGCTGATCCGCAGCATAACAGGTGATTCGACCCGCCAGTTTGCCGATGAGAAGGAAAGCTATGTATTCGATGTAGCTGCCAACTACAATACACATGCATTGGTCAGACAGAAAATATGGTTAAACAAAAGCGATTACGCTCCAAAACAGGTAGAAGTATCCGACTCGAATGCCAATGTGGTGGTCGATGTGAAGTTCGATAGCTTCAAATTTGGTACCGAATTTGAGAAAGACGCTTTTGATATGCAGCGTAATATGACTGCTGCTACTGAAAATGGTGGCAAGGTTGGTACTGACTCAGGCGCGGCTCCTGCTGGGGAGGGTAAAGAGACTACCAATCCTCAAGCTGCAACAGAGGAAGGTTCTGCATCCAATCCAAGCGGAACCGTTAGTGATGGACAGACGGGTGTGAGTGATAACGCCGAGCAGCAAGGTTCAGAAGATCCAGCCAGTGGGAAAGGAACCGAAGAACCGACATCGGCCGAGCCGGAAGGTACAGGCAGCTTCGGGGTTATTCAGCCGACCTATGCACCGGAAGGCGTCAAGCTGAAAGACGATCAGATCGTGGAAGGATCAGGAGACTATTCGGTTATGCTTCGCTACGAAGGAACATATAATTACACGATTTTTGAAGCGCGGCCGCAGGACAGAGCGGTATCACTTGCGCCATCCAGTGTCGTGGATCTTGGATTCACGCTGGGTATGTTGAGTGGAGATGCCTTACAGACACTTACATGGATGACAGATGGAGTGGAGTACCGGATCACAAGTGCAGATCTTCCACAGAATGAGATGGTACAGATTGCGACATCGATGCAGGAAGAGTCAGGGAAATGATTTGCAAAGTATAGTCGTCCTAACATAAGGAATGCTAAGAAGCATCGGAGATGAATTCTCCGGTGCTTTGCTGCATATACAGGTCTTCGTTCCTGTTTTATATCAGTGATTCGCAGGATTTGATTTTCAGTTGAAGCTATGTGTATCAACAGCCAATGATCCTGCGTAAGATAAGCAAGAATTAGGTCCAGTGTACTCAATAATGCAAAACACGCTTCTACGCGGGAGGAACCGGGTAAATAATACGATATAAGCAGATGAGTTACGTTATGGAGAGATGAATATCTCATTCATGGTCTGGCTTATAGGTCTTATTCCGCGTTTGCTCCCGACTTCAGGATAGCGCTCCTGTATGTGTTTTGGACTACAGATCTTCCGTTCATTTGACAGTCACATGCTTGAGCATTACGATGGAGTCTGACGTGAGCCGGATTAAGATGATTAGAGAAGGTGACTTAACGTGCAAGAACAATATCGGCCGACCCAAGCGGAAATCAATTTGGATCATTTGTGCAACAACGTAGACGCTTTCCGTGAAACATTGCCGCAAGGCAAGAAACTGCTCGCTTGTGTGAAGGCTAATGCCTATGGACATGGGGCAGTGGAGATGGCCAGAGAACTGGAACGAGTTGGCGTGGATTACTTAAGTGTAGCTTTTCTTGACGAAGCGCTTGAATTGCGACAACACGGAATTACCCTTCCGATTCTGGTATTGGGCTACACGCCGCCAGAAGGCATCGCTGAAGCATGGAAACATGATGTAACCATTACGCTGTTCAGTAAGGAAGTACTCGAAGCCATTCAACATCTGGAGACGGGCACATCCTCTCGTAAGCTCAAGGTTCACATCAAAATCGACAGCGGCATGGGCAGACTTGGCCTGTTGCCTGGCGAAGAGGCAGTTGCTTTTATTCAGGAAGCAGCCAAGCTGAAGCAGGTGATGCTTGAAGGCATGTTTACCCATTTTGCCAAGGCGGATGAAAAAGACAAGACCTATACACTGGAGCAGTATCGACGGTTCCGAGGCGTGGTTGATGCGCTGCGGGATCAGGGATGTGTCATCCCGATTATACATACGGCGAACAGCGCCGCTACCATTGATACACCGGAGTTGTCCTACGATATGGTACGTGTGGGAATTAGTCTGTACGGATTGTATCCTTCGGGAGAGGTGAATCATCAGGTAGTGAAGCTGTCCCCGGTATTGACACTGAAGACGAAGGCGGTTCTGGTCAAAACGCTGCCACCTCATTGGGGTGTCAGCTACGGAACCCGTTATGTAACACAAGGGAACGAACGAATAGCGACCCTGCCTATAGGCTATGCAGACGGATTTTCAAGAATGCTGTCAGGTAAAGCACAAGTACTTGTGCGCGGCCGCCGCGTTCCCGTCGTCGGTACGATCTGCATGGATCAGTGTATGGTGTCGCTACAATCTTTTGCAGCAGAAGCAGAAGAAATTCAAGCCGGCGAAGAGGTTGTTCTCATCGGCCACCAATCGGGTGCAGTCATTACTGCAGACGAAGTGGCATCTCAGCTCGGTACGATTCCCTACGAAGTGATCTGCATGATGGCGCATCGAATCCCGCGGGTTTATACCCGTAATGGAGCAGTAGTCGCCAGAATCAACCCTCTTTTGACATCCTGATAGCTCGACTGGACGCTATTACCAATAAACTTTTTTTCAGAACAGAAGGAAAACTGTCGGAGCATCTCGAATTATGAATGATGACTGGGATGAAAAATCCTGAAAAGAGATGTTTGGTCTGTACGAATATTGTTCCCCGTGTTTATAATGGAGTACAGCATACTTGATATACTCGGGGCATATATATTCCTTTGTATAAAAGTTCTGGAAAAACGTAATACTGGTTCACAATGGCGAAAGGTTTGTGGGGGTGGAAGAAAGGTGGCCAACTTGCAGAACACCAAGCGGATCATGATCAGTTTGCCTGATTATCTTTTGCAAGAAGTGGATGGCATCGTAGCGCTGGAGAATTCCAACCGCAGCGAATTGATTAGGCAGGCCATGAAGCTGTATTTGACGGAGCGTAAGAAACGTTACATCCGTGAATCGATGCAGCGAGGGTACATGGAGATGGCGAAGATTAACCTCACCATGGCATCCGAGGCCTTTCACGCGGAGGAAGATGCGGACAGCACTCTGGACCGCTTAGTTAGCGGGGTGTAGACATTGATCGTAAAACGCGGTGACGTTTTTTTTGCGGATCTTTCTCCCGTTGTTGGTTCCGAGCAAGGTGGAGTCAGGCCGGTTCTGGTCATCCAGAATGACATCGGCAACCGGTTTAGTCCTACTTGTATTGTGGCGGCGATCACCGCCCAAATCCAAAAGGCAAAGCTGCCGACGCATGTAGAGATTGATGCGGCGGCACACGGCTTTGACCGGGACTCGGTTATTTTGCTCGAACAAATACGGACGATTGATAAGCAGAGGCTGACCGACAAGATTACCCATCTGGACGAGGAGACCATGAAACTGGTCAACGAAGCCTTACAGATCAGCCTGGGTTTAATCGATTTTTAAGGCACCAGGCAGTTGTTTCTTTGTTCTGCCGTGCCATCCGTAGACAATGGATGTTCCTTGCAGGAACACACAATTTCAGACAGCAATCAAAAGAGCGTACAACAGCCTAATGGCTGGGGTACGCTCTTTTGATTAAAGCTTCATGAAAGCGTAGAACATTGTGAAGCTTTTCGTTATAATGATACCTGAGAAACCGTTTACGTTAATCGACATATATAGAGGTGGAGGAGACACATGAGCATTTATATTGATCAGGAGAAGCTTCAATTTCATCTACAGACTCAAAAGGCAAGCTATGTATTTCAGGTCCTGCCTTCGGGATATTTGGTACATTTATATTATGGCAAAAAACTGCGTGATACCGATCTGAGCTGGCTTCATGTGCGTACAGAGCGTGCTTCGTTCAGCCCAAATCCGGTGCCGGAAGATCGGACGATCTCTTTCGACACGTTGGCAGTAGAACTGCCGGTGTATGGTACAAGTGATTTCCGTAATCCGGCAATCCAATTGGAGCTTGAGAATGGTTCAACCGTTTCGGAGTTTACGTATACAGGCCATCGACTGATCAAAGGAAAGACAGCGCTTACCGGACTGCCTGCAACTTATGTTGAGTCCGACGATGAAGCCGAGACACTCATCGTTGAACTGGAGGACCGTGTTGCAGGGATCAAGATTGAACTTAGCTACACGGCCTTTACGGCCTTTAATGCGATTACGCGTTCCATGCGGATCATTAATGAGAGCGCTACCTCGGTGAATATTGCACGTGCGCTCAGCTCTTCCGTTGATTTCCCGCATGCCGATTACGAATTGCTGCAATTGTCAGGAGCATGGACGCGTGAACGGGACATCGTTCGCAGACCGCTTGCTTCCGGCCTGCAAGGCATCGAGAGTCGTCGAGGCTCAAGCAGTCACCAGCAGAACCCGTTCATTGCACTGATGACACCGGGTACAGACGAAGATCAGGGTGAAGTCTACGGGTTCAGTCTTGTATATAGCGGCAGCTTTACAGCACAGGCAGAAGTGGATCAGTTCCACACCACTCGTGTATCGCTTGGAATCAATCCATTTGAGTTCAGCTGGAAGCTGGATTCGCAGGAGTCATTCCAGACGCCTGAGACGGTCATGGTCTATTCGGACGCAGGTCTCGATGGTATGTCTCAGTCGTATCATAATCTGTATCGCGAACGCCTTGCACGTGGCAAGTTCCGTAATGCAGAGCGTCCGGTTCTGGTCAACAACTGGGAAGCGACCTATTTCGGCTTCAACGCAGATAAGATTGAACAGATCGCCCAGGCAGGGAAGAAGCTTGGCATTGAACTGTTCGTACTGGATGATGGATGGTTCGGACATCGGGACAGCGATAACTCCTCACTTGGTGACTGGATTGTGGACAAGAACAAATTGCCACAAGGCCTGGATGATTTGGCCAACCGGGTAACCAGTTTGGACATGCAGTTCGGACTATGGTTCGAGCCTGAAATGATTTCGCCAGACAGCGAATTGTACCGTGCTCATCCGGACTGGTGTTTGCATGTGCCGGATCGTCGTCGTACGGAAGGGCGTCAACAATTGGTACTCGATTTCTCCCGTCAGGATGTGCGTGATGAGATTGTACGCATGCTAAGCGATGTGCTTGGATCTGCGCCGATCACTTATGTGAAATGGGACATGAACCGGAATATGACGGAAGTGGGTTCTGCATTGCTTCCAGCAGATAGACAGCGTGAGACTGCGCATCGTTATATGCTTGGATTGTACGAAGTCATGGAACGTATTACTTCGGCGTTCCCGAATATCCTGTTCGAGAGCTGTTCAGGTGGTGGCGGCCGTTTTGATCCAGGTATGCTGTATTACATGCCGCAAACGTGGACCAGCGATAATACGGACGCGATATCCCGCCTGCGTATTCAGTATGGTACAAGCCTGGTATATCCGGTAAGTTCAATGGGGTCACATATCTCAGCGGTTCCAAATCACCAGGTCAACCGAATTACTTCTCTAGAGATTCGTGGACATGTCGCGATGTCGGGTAACTTTGGATACGAGTTGGATTTGACTCGTTTCACAGAGGAAGAGAATGCTATCGTGAAGGCTCAGGTTGAGCTGTACAAGGAAATTCGAGGAACCATCCAATACGGAACGTTCCGGCGCTTGCTAAGTCCGTTTGAGGGAAATGAAACGGCATGGATGTTTATTGCCCCAGATGGCAGCGAAGCCGTTGTATTCTACTTCCGTGTGCTGTCTGAACCAAATGCACCGCTCCAACGTCTGAAGTTGAAGGGCCTGGACCCTGATGCGGATTACCGCCTGAAAGGTGGTTCCGAGACGTTTACCGGGGATGCGCTGATGTATGGTGGGATCTCTGTAGGCCGTGCATCGGGAGACTATTGGAGTGAAATGTTCCGCTTCGAACGGGTATAATAAACTGGCGTGAATGCAGTGTTTGTCAGGGGAGACCGGAAGACGTCGGGGAGACGTTTTTCGGTCTTTTCTTATGGTTGAGATGAAGGTTTGATACGTAATCTCAATTGTAAGAACTTGTAACATGGACGAATGCTGGAAATCTGAACGGGATTTTGTGATAATATAGGGGAGAGGAATCTGCATGAATGCAGGTTCGATACTGTGATTACAGCAGCAAAGCTGCCCTGAACAAGCTTCAACTGAACGATTCAGGAAGGAAAGAGGGATTTATTTGTCTGAACAGGAAACGGTTCTGGAACCCAATGAAGAAACAATAAAGGCAGAACGCCATGAACGAATCATCAAACAGGTAGCCAAGGAACTGTCACTGTCCTTGAAGCAGGTCCGCACAACGTCGGAGCTTCTGGACGAAGGCAATACGATTCCATTTATCGCCCGCTACCGTAAAGAAATGACTGGAGAGCTGGATGAGAACCAGCTGCGGCTCATTGAAGAACGCATCATATACTTGCGTAATCTGGAAGACCGCAAAGTGGAAGTCATCCGTATTATAGAGGAACAAGGCAAGCTGACCGGAGAACTGAAACAGTCTATCACTCAGGCAGTTAAGCTGCAGGAAGTGGAGGACTTGTACCGTCCGTTTCGTCAGAAGCGGAAAACCCGTGCCAGTGTAGCGAAGGAAAAAGGTCTCGAACCACTCGCTGTCTGGATCTGGGGTCAACCAAAGCAAGGGAATCCTCTGGAGGAAGCTGCGCGTTATATCAATGCTGAACTTGGGGTAGAAGATGCAGAGGTTGCACTTCAGGGAGCCAAAGACATTTTGGCTGAGAATATTGCAGATGATGCTGCTATTCGTGCATGGATTCGTCGTTATACGCTCGATCATGGCATGCTGACTTCGGAAGCGAAGGATGCTGAGCAGGAGTCTGTATATGAGAACTACTATGATTATCGTGAATTAGCCAAAAAAATGCCTCCTCACCGTATTCTCGCCATTAACCGCGGTGAACGTGAAAACATTTTGAAAGTGGGTCTGGACGTGCAGCCTGAACCGGCTCACCGTCATATGGAAGGACAAATCATCAAGGGTGCATCTGCGGTCCAAGACGTTTTGCGTGCTGTGATTGAAGATGCTTACAAACGATTGATTGCCCCTTCGATTGAGCGTGAGGTTCGTGCAGAACTGACGGAAAAAGGTGAAAACCAAGCGATATCCGTATTCTCGGCTAATCTTCGTAATCTGTTGCTTCAGCCGCCAATTCATGGCAAACGTGTGCTTGGTGTCGATCCTGCCTATCGAACCGGTTGTAAACTGGCTGTGGTCGACGATACGGGCAAGCTGTTGGAAGTGGCTGTTACGTACCCAACGCCACCACACAACAAGAAGCGTGAAGCTGCCGAGGTTTTCCATCGGATGATCAAGCAATATGATATCGGGTTGATTGTTATCGGTAATGGTACCGGATCCCGTGAAACTGAACAGTTTGTTGCCGAGATTATTCAGGAGAACGGGGACGAAAGTCTCGTGTATCTGATCGTCAATGAAGCTGGAGCGAGTGTATATTCTGCATCCAAGCTGGCGCAAGAAGAATTCCCGGATCTTGACGTTGCTGAGCGGAGTGCTGCTTCGATTGCTCGTCGGGTGCAAGACCCGCTGGCTGAGCTGGTTAAGATTGATCCAAAAGCCATTGGTGTAGGCCAATACCAACATGACGTATCTCAAAAAATATTGGAAGAAAGCCTGAAGGCTGTTGTGGAATCCGCAGTTAACCATGTGGGCGTGGATGTGAACACGGCTTCGCCTTCACTGCTGTCCTATGTTGCGGGTGTAAATGCCACCATTGCCAAAAATATCGTGAAATACCGCGAAGAGAACGGCCGGTTCACGAATCGTCGCCAGTTGCAAAAAGTGCCGCGTCTGGGTGCCAAAACCTATGAGCAATGCGTAGGCTTTATGCGGATTGGTGAAGGCGAGAACCCGCTGGATCGCACACCGATTCACCCTGAATCGTATAAAGTCGTAGACCAGCTCTTTAAGGAGCTTCAGGTTGCGCTGGACAAGCTGGGCAGCAAGGAACTGTCTGTTCTCCTGTCTGAGCAACAACCGGAACAGCTGGCTGTGAAGCTGGATGTGGGTGTACCTACACTGCGTGACATTCTGGACAGCTTGCAGCGTCCGGGTCGTGACCCGCGTGAGGAAATGCCGCTACCGATCTTCCGCACTGATGTGCTCAAAATTGAAGATTTGGTGGAAGGCATGGAGCTGCAAGGTACGGTTCGTAACGTGATCGACTTTGGTGCTTTTGTTGATATCGGCATCAAGAGTGACGGACTTGTCCACATCTCACAGCTGAGCAACGGTTACGTCAAACATCCGATGGATGTTGTATCTGTCGGGGATAATGTAACGGTCTGGGTGATGAACGTGGATACCAAAAAAGGCCGTGTCGGCCTCACGATGAAGAAGCCTGCTTCTTCTAAGCAGTCTTCCTAATCCAACACAATGATTGGAAAACAGCCTTCCCTGTAATGGGAAGGCTGTTTGTTGTCAGTTATAATAGTACTGTTGCCCGTACTGTATCCTTCGAAGGGATTTTATGAAAGAAGTGAGAGCTTGAAGTGGACGGGGAGAGTGGCGTCAGATTCTTAGAGTTCGCTGTCCGCGCTGCGCGGGGTGCCACTTGTCGGTTTGTTTCGGTAAAAGAACCAGCATTCGTTCAGCAGCTTGATCTGTCTGCTGTCTTTTTTGTGAAATGCACGCATCAGTTGATTGCAAAGCCATTGAGGCAAGGGTATCTCCTCCTCTTGCATAATTCATCTGTACGTTAGCATATGTGGCAATAGCCTGGACTGTGCGAATTAACCCTTGATGAACTCGGAAAATTCAATATCTATACGGATATGTACTGAAGAGCGGGGCGTATGAATGTAGGGTTGAAAGAAAATGAAAAAAAGCGCAGCCCCTGTTTTTAGGAGATGCGCTTTTAGTTCCATCCTGCATTAATAATAAGTCCATAGGTGGATTAGAGTGATTCCATCTCTTCTTCATACCATTGCTCTAATTGAGCCTGAAGCGCCCGGATCTCAGTGAGCAGGGAAATCAAAGGATATTCACTCTCTCTTAGTGCTGCAAAGCTTTGTTCAAGCGCATTGATATAATCAAGGCCTCCGATGATGGAGAGTTGCTCGTCCAGAAGATCAAGATTGTCACATTCGGCGATTGCCCAAGGCAGAACAGGTACATCTGCTGCGGTAAGTTTGTCAATTTCTTTGTGCAGGCGCAGGTTGAGCGCACTGAGTTGATAAGCGTAATCGGCAGGCATTTCCACAAACTGCAATTGCTGTTCCTGCTGCAGGATGACGTAGCGCATTGTAGGCATAACGAGTAATAATCTCCCCTCATACATTCTACTTGACAGTGTAGCCTACGAAACGGTTAAAATTCAAGTATTATGGCGGAAAAACAAATGGCCCAAGAGGTGTGAAAGGAGGACAAACCGATGGAAAATGAGGAATTGCAGCAATGGATTGAGCAGGTGTCACTCGATCATTTCGGGGTTCCGTTCACTCACGAGGCGCTGTTTAACCGTCGTCTGACGACTACAGGTGGGCGTTATATGCTCAAGAGTCACCGAATAGAGATTAATCCTCATCAGCTCGAAGCCTATGGGCGGGAAGAGGTTGAAAAAATCATCAAGCATGAGCTTTGTCATTACCATCTGCACATTCGTGGACGCGGCTACCAACACCGGGACCCTGAATTCAAAGCCTTGTTGCAGAAGGTGGGCGGTTCGCGGTTCTGCCAGTCCCTTCCGGATGGAAAGGGTAGAAAGCCATTACCGTATCGCTATAAGCTGGTGTGCAAGAGCTGTGGCACGGAATATTTGCGTAAACGCAAAGTTGATCCGAAGCGGTACCGCTGTGGTCGATGTGCCGGCAAGTTGCTATTGAGTGAAATATAGTGAAAATAAAGTCTATCCGAATTATATATAGCCATCTTAAGAAAATTGTAATGTTTTTATTAACATCCTTGTCATTATTTTGTAGTAAGCTGGTGTAGTTCAGATCACCAAAAGAGTAATGGCTAAGGAGGAAAGACAAGTATAGGGTACTTGTAGTAGATGACGATCCCGATATCCGCAACGCGATTGAGATTTATTTGCGGATTGAAGGAATCTTGGTGACTAAGGCAGCAGATGGGCAGGAAGCGATAAGAAAAGTCAGGGAAGAAGAAGTTCACCTCATTGTGATGGATGTAATGATGCCCATTCTGGATGGTATACAAGCAACTTTCAAAATACGCGAGGACTGCAATGTACCGATTATTTTTTTATCTGCCAAAACCGAGGACAGCGACAAAATTCTTGGTCTGAATATTGGAGCTGATGATTACATAGCCAAACCCTTCAATCCATTAGAACTGGTGGCTAGAGTGAAGTCCCAGTTGCGTCGATTTACAGGACTTGGAACACAACAAATCGACCGGGATAATGAACAAGAAATTGAGGTTCGGGGGCTAGTACTTAACAATAGGAGAAAAAAAGTAACGCTGGAAGGTGAAGAGATTCGATTGACTCCAACGGAGTTTCATATTTTAAAATTGTTGATGGAGAATACGGGACGCGTTTTTGCCATTGATGAAATCTATGAACGTGTTTGGAAAGAGCCGGCCTTTCAGCCGGAAAACACGGTGGCTGTACATATTCGCCGAATCAGGGAGAAGATTGAGTTTAATCCCAGAGAACCGAAATATGTAAAGGTGGTGTGGGGCATTGGCTACAAGATGGAAGGTTAATGTGATTCCCTATATGGTTCGATTTGTTTTGATCAGTTGCAGTACCCTCATGTTTTTTTATGCCGTCTCACGAAGTTTCCAGAATATTGATTTTGTTTTTCGAGGCTGGGGTGTTCAGAGTGATCCGTCTTTAATCATATGTTTGTTCCTGATCGCTGTTTTATTTGTGTTTAGGAACCGATTCCCACTGCCTCCGGAGAGCAGATATGTGAAGATGAAGAATTGGATGTCGGTCAGATTAACTATGGATGTACAAATATTGCTTTATTTTGTCATCGGTTTAGCGTTGTTCTATGGAACGATTCTTGTCATGCAGGGGAACGGCATACGGATGAGCCAACATGAGTGGATCAACGACTTTGTCATGTATTTATCTGCATTCCTGTTATCATCCTTGCTGCTCTGTTTTGCTGGGGAGTATGGTAGGGCGGGAATTCGGTTGATCTCAGATCGAGCCGCGCTTTGTCAGATTCTCAATGAATTATGGTTACGTACGACGATCCATATGATACGGGATGAACTGAAACATGGGACCCCACCTGGAAATAGGATCATCAAAACCCTCATCGTTTGTTTTGTATCTCAATTCGTATTACTGATCATTGCGTTTGTGGTAGAGGTATTTAGGTTTCCAATCCTACTGCTGATCGTGGCGTTCAGTGTGATTATCCTGGGTCAGATCGTACGAATCATTCATGGTTTGCAAGGTGTAACACAAGCCGCTTCGGCCATGGCTTTAGGACGTATGGACGTTCAGCTTCCTCAGCAGACAAACGGTATGCTTGACCAACTGACGATGCATATGAACGATATGAAGCAAGGAATTCAGAATACCGTCGAAAAAAGAGTGAGAAGTGAGCGAATGAAGTCGGAACTGATAACCAATGTCTCACATGATTTAAAAACGCCGCTGACCTCGCTGGTGAGCTATGTGGATTTATTAAAACGTAATGAAGGGACTGCTGAGGAAAAGGCAGAATATATTGAGGTGCTGCAACGCAAGACGAAGCGGCTGAGTGTACTTGTTGAAGATTTATTTGAGGCGGCTAAGATGGCCAGTGGGGATGTGGAGCTTCATTTGGAGCAGGTTGATGTTGCGGCCTTATTACATCAGGCTTTGGCGGAATATAGTGAGTCTATCGTACAGTCCGGTTTGATTTTCAGAGTAAGTAGTAGGGATGGTCCGATGTACGCTCACCTGGATGGAAAACGTACATGGCGTGTATTCGAGAATTTGCTTGGTAATGTCACTAAATACGGAATGAAGAATTCAAGGGTATTTATTGAATTATCAGAAGATGATGTGTATGTGATATTGTGTATCAAAAACGTTTCTACATATGAAATGCAGTTTGCAGCAGATGAAATATTTGAACGTTTCAAGCGGGGCGACCATTCCCGGAGCGAAGAAGGATCAGGGCTGGGTTTATCCATTGCGAAAAGTATTGTTGAGCTGCATGGAGGAAGAGTTAACATCGAAATTGATGGCGATCTGTTTAAAGTGACGGTCCATTTTCCAAAATGCATTCAGCAGAAGCAATAAAATAAGCGTTATGACCGACTTTTCTATGCGTTCGAATGAAAGATGCAAGGCTTCCAAGAAAGTCACCGGAGGCATGTTGACTTGGAATATTAATCATGATAAATTTAGGTTATTCAAGAATATTATTCCCTGATAGCTCAGTTGGTAGAGCACTCGACTGTTAATCGAGTTGTCACAGGTTCGAGCCCTGTTCGGGGAGCCATTCTTGGAGAGATACCCAAGTGGCTATAAGGGGACCCTCTGCTAAGGGGTTAGACTGCGTAAGCGGTGCGAGGGTTCGAATCCCTCTCTCTCCGTTCTGAACAAAACATAATCCCCCTCCTCAGTAACCTTTAACGGATACTGAGGAGGGGGATTTTTGATGTATCGTCATTTTGCCAATGTACAAGAAAAGAATGCCCGATTGCGTCCCTATAATGAAATGCCCAATACCTCGTACAAACCCTTCTTGCCAGCTTCCGTGACTTCCACGGAACGGCTGCCTTCCTTCTGGCGGGTCCAGTCCAGCTCAGACAAGCGGCGTCCCAGTTCGTCTCCCAGTACTCCGGAGATATGGTGACGACGCTCACTCCAATCCAGACACTTGCGAGCCACAGCGCGGCGTGATCCGGCTTTCCCTTCAAGCATAATGCCAAAAGAAGTGAACCATTGAATCCCTTTCTCTGTAATGTGGTAATCCTTGGCCTGCTCATCCTCAGGTTCTTCGAGATAACCTTCCCGTAATAAAGCTTCACACAACGATATCCCCAATTTTCCGGCAAGATGCCCATAACAGGTTCGAGCAAAGCTTAGATGTTGAAGCTGGTTGGACTGTTTGAGGGATCTCACTTGTACTGGTGCGGCGATACTTCCCATCGTCTCAATCAGAAAAGCAACCTCTTTGCCTGCGAGACGATAGTATCGATGTCGTCCTTGCTGTTCAACGACGAGCAGCCCGCCTTCTACCAGCTTGGCGAGATGACTGCTTGCTGTTTGAGGAGTAACACCCGCCATGTATGCAAGTTCGCCGGCAGGAAGCGCACGACCATCCAACAAAGCTTCCAAAAAAATAGCACGACTGGGATCAGCAATTAACGATGCAATCACAGAAATATTCGGATAGGTATTCATACTTCGATGATACCTTAACTATTGGTGTATTACAATTAATCATGCATGAATTAGAACCCAAGAGATGGAAGGGATGGATTGAAGAATGGAGGAAGAAACAATGTATACCAATGATAGATCGCAAGAAGAGTTTGGATCAGAGCATCAAGTGGGCTGGACCAGCGAATTGATACAGCACGAGGTGATAAATCCAAGTATTTTGTACTATGGCACACCGGTATTGCTGCTGAGCACGTTAAATGAAGATGGAACGACAAACTTGTCGCCCCTTTCTTCATCATGGGCACTTGGAGACTGCTTGGTACTTGGAGTCGGTATTCAGGGCAAAGCCTTTGAGAACCTGAGTCGTCATCCCGAATGTGTGATTAATCTGCCGGATGCATCCATGTGGGAGCAGGTTGAGGGACTGGGGCGTTATACCGGAATATATCCCGTTCCTGAGGAGAAAAGCAGGATGGGATTTGAGTTTTGCGATGATAAATTTGCCGTCTCTGGACTGACACCCCAAAGTTCAGTTCAGGTTGAGCCGGATAAAATAGAGGAATGTCCGCTCCAGATTGAAGCCGCGGTACAACACATTCGTATTCCCGAACATACACCTTTCATGGCGATTGTGGAAGTGAAAGCGTTGAAGGTACACGCACATACCCGACTGATTTCAGGTTTGAACAAGATTAACCCAGAGAAGTGGAACCCTTTAATTTATAATTTCCGACACTATTATGGACTTGGAGAAAGGTATGGGGAGAGTTTTCGGGCAGAGAAGTGATTTGTGGATTCTGAAATAGCATAGACAATCAATAAGTAATCCAGAATATATGAAGTGGGGCCAGTTGTGGTGCTACTTCTTTCTGTCTATATGAGGCTTCATTAAGGTTTCATGCGAGTAATCAAAGAATTCGGTTATTTTATTAGGCAGGGATTGGGTAAATAGTAAAGAAAGATACATGTAAGCATATACATAAGAGGGGTGATGAACATGGAAATGGAATACTTAATGCGTGTACTCATAGCTGGCATATGCGGCGTGTTGATCGGATATGAGCGCAAGAACCGAATGAAGGAAGCGGGGATACGTACACACTTTGTTGTTGCGGTGGGTGCAGCATTGATGATGATTGTATCTAAGTATGGCTTTCAGGATCAGGCAGGCTGGGCGAATCTCTCGCTTGACCCATCCAGGATTGCCGCACAGGTGGTCAGTGGGGTTGGCTTCATTGGAGCCGGGATGATCTTCACACAGCGCCACACGGTCCGGGGATTGACGACAGCGGCGGGAATCTGGGCGACTGCAGGAATGGGACTGGCTGTGGGTTCGGGATTGTATTGGACTGGGGCTGGGGTAACGCTGCTTATTGTAGTGGCACAGATGCTGCTGCATCGGCCGACACGCTGGTTGGTGTCCGCGAGAACAGAGACGCTGACCATTCGACTGCTAAAGGAAGGGGACACCCTCAAAACCGTTTTGGCTTTGCTTGGACAGGAGAAAATCTCGGTGGTTGGGTTCAAAACAGAACAGCAAATAAGCACAGACTCCGGGGAGGAGACTGTACTTGAATTCACTCTTCAACTGCCTGGATCATATCGGGCCGAGCAATTAATTGTTTTATTACAGGATGTGCCTCACGTTCGATCCGTTGATATGAGGTGAGCCCAGGCTATCGCTGGTTCGTTATGTCGCGCAATGCCGAGCTATCACGACAATCGATTACTGACCGCCTTCAACGACGGTCTCCGGCCGGGAAACGGGCTTGCCTTCAAGAACACACTGAATGGCATGTGCGACACCATGCTCCACATTGGTCAAAGAGATAGCCTTGGCAAGCGCCTTAATCTCCGGTTCAGCATTGCCCATGGCAATACCGAGTCCTGCCATTTTCAGCATGGATACATCGTTGAAGTTATCACCAATGGCTGCTGTATCTTCCATGGAAATGTTCAGATGAGCTGCCAGTTTGCTTAAGGCGTTACCTTTGGATACATCAGGATGCTGCATTTCAAAGTTGTGTTCAGAGGACACCACCATGGCTACATCGGAGCGAGAAGCAAAGTATTCGCGTCCCTGCTGCAATTGAGCCGGATCCATTGAAAAGGCCATAATATTGTAAATGTAAGCTTCGGAAGGGATTTCCTGATGGGAGTTTACGCGGTAATAGTCTTTCTTGTCATAGTGCTTCTTAACAGCTCGAATAAGGCGTTCAATATCCTCCCCAGGACTCGAACCCAGGATGCGATCCATCTCAGCGAGCATCGCCTCGTGGCTGCTTATAGGAGCGTAAATACCCTGTTGTGTGGAGGCCTCGTAGTAGCAATGATGATCTTCCAGCCACTGCATGACGGATGCGGCAGTTTCACGCTCAAGTGGAAGATGGAATAGGCGTTCACCGTTGGCATCGTGGATGGTAGCTCCGTTGGAGCCGATGACTGGTGTGTTAATTCCGCCTTCGCTGCTTATAGTTAATACGTCGGAATAGACCCGACCTGTAGCAATCGTAATCTTCAATCCTTCTTGTTGCGCCTTATGGATTGCAGCTGCGTTTTCCGGGCTGATCTGACTATCTCTGTTCAATAGGGTTCCATCTAAATCGGTAGCAAATAATTTCATATGTTACAACTCCTTTTCAATTGTAGGTTCAGGAATGAGAATCTCGACTTGTTGCTCGGCTAGAAAAGTCCGCCAATCTTGGGAAGGCCATTGATCTGTAATTAACATATCAACGAGTGACCAGTCCGCAAAACGATAACCATAACGCTTATCAAACTTGGAATGGTCAGCGAGTACAATAACCTGTTTTGCAGCCTGCATCATTTTGTGCTTGATCTTTCCTTCTTCTTCAGAGGCACTGAAGCCATCCATCGTAATTCCGCCAATGCCGATAAAGGCTTTGTCTACATAATAATGGGAAAGAGTTTCAATCACTGAAGTACCATAGACATAACGTTGCTCCTTATCGACTTTGCCGCCCAGCAAACGAATCTCGACAGCAGTATGATTGGAGAGAAGATCAGCTGAATAAATGGAATTGGTGATGACAGTACAGGACTTGCCATTTAGATTTTCGGCACAAGTCTGCACTGTAGTGGAAGAATCCAGAATAATGTGTTCGCCTTGGCGGACGATAGCAGCGGCTAGCTTGCCAATAGCTCTTTTTTCATTGGAAATGTGGAGCAAACGATCTTTATAGGATCGGTGCTCGTCTGGTGGAACGGGGAGAATTGCACCGCCGCGCGTTCGGATAATGGCATCCTGTTCTTCGAGTTTGATCAGATCCCTTCGTGCTGTGTCCCGGGAAACGTCAAAGAGGGATACAATATCATCAGCTGAGATGCGATTGTGTTTACGCAAATGTTCAATAATCAGCTGCATTCGTTCTTCCTGAAACAAACGTGCCGCCTCCTTATACGTAGCTGACCGTGTATATAACTGATAGGTTAATTATAAGTACTAATAATGATATTTGCAATATTATAAGTGAATGTAAGTGTATTTAAGTTTTTTGATATTAATTTAACAAAATGCGAAGATTACGATGATAAATTTGTGAAAGACATTTCAGGCGTGAGCAACGCTCTTGACCTCATGGAGAAGGGGAAAAGGAGTGCATAAAAAAAAGTTTGAAAAAAAGTGTTGCACATTTAAGTTGGCCTATGATATACTCATTCTTGTCGCCAAGAAAGACAACTTGTTTACAAGGCCCGTTGGTCAAGGGGTTAAGACACCTCCCTTTCACGGAGGTAACAGGGGTTCGAATCCCCTACGGGTCATTATCTTCACCACCTCAGGGATGTACAATCCTGATGAGGAATCCTCAAAAAGTCATAGCTCCTATACAAAAGAGTTACGCATGGCACACACACATTCGGTGAAGTTACAGCAAGAGACATTAGCTCAGTTGGTAGAGCACCTGACTTTTAATCAGGGTGTCGAAGGTTCGAGCCCTTCATGGCTCACCATTTTTACAATTGAATATGCGGTCGTGGTGGAATGGCAGACACGCTATCTTGAGGGGGTAGTGGGTGTATACCCGTGGAGGTTCGAGTCCTCTCGACCGCATCACAGTAACAAACGTTATAAGATAGACTCTCATGATTATTCATGGGAGTCTATCTTTGTGTTATGAGAAATACCAGAACGTATTCCTGGGATTAAAAGGCTGAGGATTCAGGAAGGTTGTGGTATAATTTAGGTACATGTATTGATTATTACGGTTGGAAGGCGGTTCTGTATGCAGTCGATCTATGAGCGAATTGAACACCTGATTGCCGAACGAGGAATGACCAAGAAGGCTTTCTGCCAACAGCTGAAGATCAGCACGGGCAATCTGGGTGACTGGAAACGCGGTAAATCTATTCCGAGTACGAATAAACTAATTGAGATTGCTTCGTTTTTTGATGTGAGCCTTGATTGGCTCATGATTGGGCGTCCATCCAAGGAGGCGATGGTACGGGAAAAACGGGAGGATTATTTTTTTGACGTGTTGCGGCAATTGAATTGCCAAGAAAGCGAATTATCGACTGTGGAACAGTCTTTTATCAGTGAATATATTGAATTTACCCGTTATCGCAAATCCAAGGAAAGCAGAGATTCAGGCGACTTTCGTTACAAGGGAGAAGATAAGCCCAAAGGAGACGATCTGTTGTAGTACAAGTTAGTGGAAGCTACGACTTGACTGGATTATCTGCGTATATAAAAAAACCTCTGAACACTTCCGAAACCCGTCGGAGAGTGGTCCAGAGGTTTTTTTCTTTGAAACTCGTTGCAACATGAACATGCGATTCCGAAAGTTGTTAGTCTGATAGACGTGTAGCCTTCACTTGCGGAATGTGAGGCTAGGTTTACCCAAAAGATCGGAGCGAAGGGTGTTCCAGATCTGAAGGCATTGCTCCTGAAGTTCCCAAGCAGCCATTCCGAGCAAACGAACACCAATCCCGCCTGTAGCGAGCAAACTAGCCCCGGCAAGCATGCGACCATCTGGGGGAAGGATGGACCGTACGGACTCCAACTGTGCTGCGCCCAATCCGGGGGCAATCATCCATAAAGCTGCAGTATGGGTGTAGTTTAACAACGCTGCGGATGATTTTGGATCGTCCGACTCTGGTTCGAGCCCGAAGCGATCCCATACGGCCAATTGCTTCCCTTGCCAGATTTCTGTCAGACTGCGATATCGCTTGAACTGAAAGACTTCTCCCCGATGAATCCGTCCAGCGGACCAGATATCAGCATACGCAAGTATTGCTTGTTCACCCAGCTCAAAGGTCGTGGTGAGTGAGGATGAGCTGCCTTTAAACGGGATAACGCATTCAGGGAAGTACTCCAGCACCGCTCCTTGCTCCAGTCGAAAGTGATGGTTCACAGATGACGGAACAGTAGGTGTGGGATGAAGCCTCGTGGCTGATGTGCTGCTTAGCATTAAGTGAGTGTTCTGGCCCAATTGCCATTCGGATCGATAATGATCACCGTTCAGCACGCCTGGAGAGACATCTGAGGTGTATACACATAATCCATCTCCGCCACCCGGAGGTCGAAAGGATCGACTGAACCGCAGAGGGGCGCTATAATACCGATCGGTCATGACGGTGCGCCCGCCTTGGAGGGCGAAAGTGGCTCGAAGCTCGCTGCGGCGTATCACGGCCTCTCCGGTACTGCGGTTCGGTCTATGTTCAACTCCATGTGAAGAGGAAGAAGGATTAGTGGCTGTGAGTCGTTCCGTGCTCATGGGTGTGGGTATGCAGATGCGCAGCGGAAGCATCGTCATCCATATATTGATGTTCAAGCCAATGGACGATTTCGGATACCCCTTCACCACTCATCAGGTTCGACATCACATAAGGCCGTCCTTCGCGTACCCGTTCAGTATCATCCTTCATCACTTGCAGACTTGCGCCAACATAAGGGGCGAGGTCGGTCTTATTAATCAGTAGCAGGTCAGAACGTGTAATACCCGGACCACCTTTGCGAGGCAGTTTTTCCCCTTGAGCCACATCAATAATGTAAATGAATACGTCCGCCAGTTCAGGGCTGAATGCAGCAGAGAGATTGTCGCCGCCGCTTTCGATAAAGATCAGTTGCAAGTCCGGGAAGCGTTCAATCAACTCATCAACGGCTTCGAAATTCATTGAGGCATCCTCTCGAATAGCGGTATGTGGGCATCCTCCTGTCTCTACACCGATAATACGTTCCGGTGCGAGCGCGTTCTGACGCAGCAAAATCTCGGCATCTTCCTTTGTGTAAATATCATTAGTAATAACGGCCAGGCTGTAGCGTGTACGCAATGCCTTGGACAGCTTCTCTACTAAGGCCGTTTTTCCTGAACCTACCGGCCCACCGATTCCGATTCGCATCGGGCGACTCCGATCAAATACCTTACGTTCCCACTCCGCATGATGCGTATGATTAGCTCCTCCACACATAACAAATTCCTCCTTGGTTTTGAATTAATGTAGTTAGGACATAAACAGACGGGCTGGCAGGCTCTCGTGCCGCATAGCATAGATTTCCTGGGCAATACCGAAGCTGTGCATGTCTTCCGGGTCGTTATCCCGAATTTGAGACCATTCAGAATCAATATCATTCAAAAGTTTTTGGATAAGCATCTGTGCTTCGGTTTGCCCGATGGGCAGAAGACGCAGAGCGCTATTTACATAAGCATTAACTGAGGTGTACAGATGTCCGGTGACGGCTTCGTCCAGTCCAATTTCCAGCTGATAATTGATGTAGCCGTGAATGGTTGTAATACCGCAAAATGCACCGTGTTCCTGTACGGCTTCATCGATTAGAGAAAAGTCCATCCACGGATATAGTGATCTCGCGAGTTTGAGTAATCGCTTACCCATCTTGTGCCCACTTTCCCGTAGTTCCCTGGGGGTTCGCTGGGCGTGTACACGTTTGTCGTAAAGGGCTAGAAGGGCGGCATCCTGTTGCTCAATGGCTTGGTAGACACCCTTGATGGCAAGACCATCGAGCCGTACGAGGCTGGAATGAAGCTGGCCGCGAATGAATTGTTCAAGCTGGGCGGTGGTCCGTATTCTACCGTCATGAGTGTATGCCTCCAGACCGAACGAGTGGGAGAACCCGCCAATGGGCAAGGCCGAATCCAGCAGTTGAACATAACGGAGTAATTTCGTGCCGCTGTGCATCATCATGCGTGTCCCCCTTTGTCAAAACATGAAATAGCGTTGTGCCATCGGTAATTCGTCTGCGGGCTCACAGGTGAGAAGCTCGCCATCAGCCCGTACCTCATAGGTTTCGGGATCGACTTCAATGAGGGGTGTCACGTCGTTGTGAATCATATCCTTTTTGCTCACTGATCGGCAGCCTTTGACGGGTTCCACACGCTTGTTCAAGCCTAGCATCTCCTTGATTCCTGCATCTGCTGCGGCTTGGGAGACAAAAGTGATCGACCCTTTGGCAAGTGTACCGCCGTAAGCACCGAACATCGGTCTGCCGAATACGGGCTGCGGCGTAGGGATCGATGCGTTGGGGTCACCCATCTGGGCGAAAGTGATCATACCGCCCTTGATAACCATCTCGGGCTTTACCCCGAAATAGGCCGGGTTCCAGACGATCAGGTCTGCCAACTTGCCAACCTCCACGGAACCGACGAGATGGCCTATGCCGTGAGCGATAGCTGGATTGATTGTATATTTGGCGACATACCTTTTGATCCGATCATTATCGGACGGGGAGCCTGAGGTCAGTTCAAGTTTGCCTCGCTGCTTTTTCATCTTGTCGGCAGTTTGCCAGGTGCGAATAATGACTTCGCCAACCCGGCCCATCGCTTGCGAATCGGAACTGATGATGCTGAATACACCAAGATCATGCAAAATGTCTTCGGCCGCGATCGTTTCGGGACGAATACGTGAATCAGCAAAAGCAACGTCTTCAGGGATAGACGGGTCCAGATGGTGACAAACCATCAGCATATCAAGATGTTCTTCTACGGTATTGCGTGTGTAAGGACGTGTTGGGTTGGTCGAAGAGGGGATGACGTAAGACTCTCCGGCAGCGCGAATAATATCCGGCGCGTGTCCGCCGCCAGCACCTTCTGTATGGTAGGTGTGGATTGTGCGTCCGTTAATGGCCGCCAGTGTATTTTCGAGAAATCCGGTCTCGTTCAGCGTATCGGTATGAATGGCTACTTGAACATCATGTTCTCCGGCTGCGGTCAGACAGGCATCGATAGCGCTTGGCGTTGTGCCCCAATCTTCATGCAGCTTCAGTCCAATGACACCGGCTTCAATCTGTTCAATTAATGGAGCGGTGCTGGAACTATTGCCTTTACCTAGATAACCGATATTCATGGGAAATGCCTCTGCGGACTCCAGCATCCGGTGAATGTGCCAGGCTCCGGGTGTACAGGTGGTGGCTTTGGTGCCTGTTGCAGGTCCTGTACCGCCGCCGATCATGGTTGTTACTCCTGAAGATAATGCCGTTTGAATCTGTTGTGGACAAATAAAATGAATATGGGTATCAATGCCTCCAGCGGTCACAATCATGCCTTCTCCGGCAATGATTTCGGTCGATGCGCCAATAACCAGCGCGGGATCGACTCCATCCATCGTATCCGGGTTGCCGGATTTGCCGATTGCGCAGATGAGGCCATCGCGAATACCGATGTCCGCTTTTACAATCCCCCAATGATCGATGATGACGGCGTTGGTAATGACGGTATCAGGTGTGCCATCACTGCGAAGGGCAGATGTGGACTGACCCATCCCGTCACGAATAACCTTACCGCCACCGAATTTGCTTTCATCCCCATAGACAGCGTAATCATGCTCAATCTCCGCCCATAGTTCCGTATCCGCCAATCTGACGGCATCCCCGGTTGTAGGCCCGAACATGGACGCGTATTGTTCGCGGCTCATTCGTTTCATAAAGGGTCCCCTCCGTCCTGCATAGGGGGTGCAAATGTCTTCAGAAATGTTTCTAGTTTCTGTGGATCAGGTGGCTGATCTGCCGATCCTTCGGTTAATCCGTTAAATCCATAAATCTGACGTTTGCCACCGAATGTGGTGAGTTCGACCGGTTTTTCTTCACCAGGTTCAAAACGAACAGCGGTGCCTGCCGGAATATGCAGGCGGTGCCCAAAAGCGGAAAGGCGATCAAAGTCCAGCGCAGCATTGACTTCATAGAAGTGAACGTGAGAACCGACCTGAACCGGACGGTCGCCACGGTTCAATACAATCAGACGCACGGTTAAGCGATTGGGATGACAGACGATCTCATCATCCTGTTTTAAGCGATATTCACCTGGGATCATGGAGTTCTCCTGCCTTTCTCAGCGTATAGGTTCGTGGACAGTGACCAGTTTTGTTCCGTCAGGAAAAGTGGCTTCCACCTGTACCTCAGGAATCATATCGGATACACCTTCCATGCAGTCTTCGCGTGTCAGGATCGTGCCGCCGTATCTCATCAACTCTGCAACACTCATCCCATCGCGTGCACGTTCCATGAGTTCGGAGGTCAACAATGCGATAGCTTCAGGAACATTCAGTTTAAGTCCACGTCCTCTGCGTTCGCGGGCGAGGTTAGCAGCCACGGTAATCAGGAGTTTTTCTTTTTCCTGCTCAGTCCAGTGCAAGGTAATCCGACCTTTCCCTTAGATAGTCTATGTCGTCATGGATCATGTTATATGTTAAATATACTCACACAGGGTGGACCCTTTGTCAATATGGTTCCAATTATATTAGCAGCATGCATGAAATGAGTATGCATAAAATAAAATTGTGTAAGCATTATTGACACGACGAGTGTGACCCTCCATAATTTGGATCAACGAACATTTCGGACATATATGACCTTAATGTTCGTCAATAGACTAAAAAAAGGGAGTGTAGGCTATTGAAGAAGAGGACGGTCAAGTTATGGAGTGTTTTGCTCGGTGCAGTCATTGCGTTGACAGGATGTGTGGAGGGTGGAACGCCGCCGGAGGCATCGGGTTCCGGTGGGGCGGGAGAATCAACTTCGTCCGGAGAACCGATTAAGGTAGGTGTTCTTCACTCCCTAAGTGGAACGATGGCAATCAGTGAAGTGTCGGTTAAGGATGCGGAGATGCTTGCCATTGAAGAGATCAATGCAGCGGGCGGAGTTCTGGGTAAACAGATCGAGCCTGTGGTCGAGGACGGTGCTTCCGATTGGCCTACATTTGCGGAGAAGGCTGGAAAGTTGCTGCAGCAGGATAAAGTAGCCGCTGTATTCGGTGGATGGACCTCTGCGAGTAGGAAAGCGATGCTGCCAGTGTTTGAACAGAACAAGGGTCTGTTGTTTTACCCGGTGCAATATGAAGGATTGGAATCGTCCCCCAACATTTTTTATACAGGAGCCACAACGAATCAGCAGATCGTTCCATCCGTAACTTGGTTGCTGGAGAACAGGGGCAAGAAGTTTTATCTGCTTGGTTCCGATTATGTTTTCCCAAAAACGGCCAATCAGGTCATCAAAGCTCAGCTTGCAGCTGAGGGTGGCGAAGTCGTAGGCGAAGAATATACACCGCTGGGACATACGGATTACAGTACGATTATCAGCAAAATCAAGGCTGCCAAGCCGGATATTGTATACAACACGCTGAATGGAGACAGCAATGTCGCCTTTTTCAAACAATTAAAGGATGCCGGGATCTCTTCGGAACAGTTGACAACTCTGTCAGTGAGTGTGGCGGAGGAAGAAATTCGGGGGATTGGTGCGGATGTGCTGAAAGGGCATTTGGCTTCGTGGAACTATTATCAAACGACAGATACACCTGAAAATAAAACATTTGTAGAGAAATATAAAGAGAAATATGGAGCTGACCGGGTGACGGCCGATCCGATTGAAGCGGGATATGTGGCCGTTTATCTGTGGAAAGCAGCCGTGGAAAAAGCCGGATCAACTGATGTTGAAAAAGTGAAGGAGGCAGCCAAAGGTCTGGAATTCGATGCGCCGGAAGGAAAAGTGACGGTGGATGGAGAGAACCAGCATATCTACAAAACGGTGCGGATTGGTGAAGTGCAGGAAGATGGACAGTTCAAGGAATTGTGGAACTCCGGAGCACCCGTCAAACCTGATCCGTATCTGAAAACGTACGATTGGGGCGCTTCCCTTAGTACCAAATAGCATGGGCATCTCACGTCAGAACTGCTGAATAACAGACGAGGGTGAGACAACACACCCTCTTACAACATCACAGTAAAGCGTTGATGCGAAACGTAAATTGATGTCTTGTATAAAATTTCAGATGTTCACAGCATGAGGAGGGAAAGGCGATGGATATGTTTGTCCTGCAAATGTTCAATGGGTTAAGCATCAGCTCCATCTTGCTGCTGATTGCATTGGGACTCGCAGTTACATTTGGATTGATGAATGTCATTAACATGGCTCATGGTGAATTGATCATGATCGGCGCTTACGCTACATATGTGACGCAAAACCTGTTCATTTCGTATGCTCCGCAAGCGTGGTTCGATGTCTACTTTATTGTGGCTCTGCCTATCGCCTTTGGTGCGGCGGCTCTTATAGGCTGGTTGCTGGAAGTGGTGCTGATCAGGCATCTGTATGGGAGGCCGCTCGACAGTCTGCTTGCTACATGGGGCGTAGGTATGATGCTGCAACAATTGGCCCGAACGATATTTGGGGCGCCAAATGTAGGGGTATCCAGTCCGGCTTGGCTCAACGGAGGTCTGACCATCGCGGACGGTATTGTGTTTCCGTATAAACGTCTTTTCATTATCGCGCTGGTTTCTGTTGTACTGCTGTGCATGTATCTGTACATCTATCGGACTTCTTCCGGGAGACGGATGAGGGCCGTGATGCAAAATCGAAGCATGGCGGGCTGTCTCGGGATTTCCACCAGACGGGTGGATGGCATGACCTTTGCGATTGGTTCGGGCATTGCCGGCATCGCTGGATGTGCATTGACACTCATTGGCCCGATTGGCCCTTCGCTGGGGACGTATTATATCGTAGATGCGTTCATGGTGGTTGTACTGGGCGGTGTGGGGAAACTGGTGGGAACCGTGTGTGGTGCGCTTGGAATTGGCATGTTCAATACGTTATTTGAAACGTATACCTCAGCCTCTATCGGTAAGGTGCTGGTATTTGTCTGTATAGTAGCTTTTCTGCAATGGAAGCCGCGTGGGCTCGTTGCCATACGGACTCGGAGTCTGGATTAATGCGAAGAAGGGGGTTATATGATGTCGGCACTTCTCAAGACAGGTAGTCTGAAAATGAAGATCATCTGGGCGGTTGTCCTGATCATGATGTGTCTGGCTCCACTCATTTCCACGGAATTTCGGCTTAGTCTATTGGCGAAATTCCTGGCCCTGGCCATTCTGGCGATCGGTCTGGATTTAATCTGGGGATATGGAGGGGTGCTTAGTCTGGGCCATGGTGTATTCTTCGGGCTTGGTGGGTACGCCATGGCGATGTATCTGAAGCTGCAAGCCAGCGGTACAACACTTCCTGACTTTATGGGATGGAGTGGTCTTAGTGGTCTGCCGTGGTTCTGGGAGCCGTTCAGGTCATTCCCAGTGGCGCTATTGCTGGGCATTGCCCTTCCGGCATTGCTGGCCTTTGCCCTGGGGTGGTTTACGTTCCGTAACCGGATCACCGGTGTGTATTTTACAATCCTGACCCAAGCGTTAGTCCTCATTACCGTAACGTTATTTGTGGGCAAACAGGAATGGACGGGAGGGACCAATGGTATAACGGGATATAACGCGATCTTTGGTTTTACCCTTCATTCGGCAGGGACAACGATTGCTCTCTACTATATAACGCTTGCTGTTCTGGTGCTCGCCTACCTGCTTTGTCGCCGGGTTGTGAACAGCAGGTTTGGTCAGGTGCTTGAAGCTGCGCGGGATGGGGAGAATCGGGTTCGCTTTCTTGGCTATGACCCGGCAGGGTTCAAGACGCTGGCTTTCGCCCTTTCCGGAGCGTTGGCGGGAATCGCAGGTATGTTATTTGTGCTCCAGGTAGGGATCATTTCACCTTCCATGATGGGAATCGTGCCATCAATTGAAATGGTATTATGGGTTGCCTTGGGCGGGCGTGGGACGCTGATTGGTGCGGTAATCGGAGCTGTGGTACTGAACGCAGCCAAAACGGGCATCAGTGAAGCTTATCCGGAAGGTTGGTTGTTTGTCATTGGTGGGCTCTTTGTAACAGTGGTCTTGTTCATGCCGAATGGACTTGTTGGTGTATATCGTCATGTGGTGCGCTTGCTGAAACGGAGAGGAGAGGTTGTGCATGTTCCAGTCAGTCAGGAAAAACCAAAAGTCTACTGACGTTCCGGTAGTCCTGGTCGCTGAGGAAATTACGGTGGCATTTGGTGGTTTTGTTGCGGTCAAAGGTATGAATCTGAAGCTGCATGAACATGATCTGCATTTTCTGATCGGCCCCAATGGTGCGGGAAAAACAACGATGCTGGATGTGATTTGCGGCAAAACCAAGCTCTTGTCCGGTACAGTGAAGATGGCCGATGGTACGGATCTGACACGTCTGAAGGAGCACCAGATTGTTCGAAAAGGGGTAGGGCGCAAGTTCCAGGCTCCGTCCATCTTTGCTGGTCTGACCGTGCAGGAGAACCTGATGCTGGCTGCGGAGACTCGTCGTTCTCCTTTACAGGCTCTGGGTATTCAACGGTATTCAAAAATAAGTCCGGCAATGGAGCGGATTACGCTCCAGATTGGTCTGCAGGATCGTGTGGACGCACGTGCAGGTGCTCTATCACATGGGGAAAAGCAGTGGCTTGAGATTGGCATGCTACTGCTGCAGGAACCCCGTGTATTGCTGCTGGATGAACCGGCAGCGGGGATGACGGACGAAGAAACACACAAGACGGGTCGCCTACTGCAGGAGATTGCGCGAGAAAGGTCTGTTGTGGTAGTGGAGCATGATATGGAATTCGTCCGCGAGTATGCAGCCAAAGTGACGGTGATGCATGAAGGCAAACTTCTTAAGGAAGGTACGATGGCGGAAGTGCAGGAAGATCCGAGAGTGGCTGAAGTGTACCTGGGCAAAAGGAGGGATGACCATGCTGTCGCTGCAACGAATTGAGTCCGGCTATGGGGAAAGTAATGTGCTGCGCGGTGTGAATCTGGATGTCGAGCCAGGTCAGGTAGTATGCCTGATGGGGCGTAATGGTGTAGGGAAAACCACCTTGATGAAGACGTTGATGGGGCTTCTTAAAACGCGCAAGGGAAGTATTCAGTGGAAAGGTCAGGAATTATCCACCCACGATCCGGCCAAACGGGCCAGGTCGGGGATTGGATATGTGCCGCAGGGGCGGGAAATATTCCCGCAGCTTACGGTAAAAGAAAATCTGTTGCTGGGTCTGGAGACGAGTGCTGCAGGGGTGAAGACGTTCCCAGAGGATGTGCTAGCGATGTTTCCGGTGCTTGCCACGATGTATGGGCGGCAGGGTGGTGATTTGAGTGGTGGGCAGCAACAGCAGTTGGCATTTGCCCGCGCGCTGGCTTCTCGGCCGGGATTATTGCTTCTGGATGAACCGACAGAAGGTATTCAGCCTTCCATCGTAGAGGACATCCGGCAGGTCATTTTGCAAATTAAGGAAAAGGGTGAGATCTCCATCTTGCTGGTGGAGCAAAGCATTGATTTTGTACGCGGTGCTGCAGATTATATCTATGTAATGGACAAAGGGGCAATTGCACTGCAAGGAAAACCGCGAGAGCTGGATATGTCGCAGTTTGAGCACCATCTGTCTGTGTAGCTAAGGTTCATGGCGTAGGATGAGTTCAGGAGCGCTTGTCCAGAATGTTGGAGTACTTCGGATATAGTCTTCGGATGCAATCCGGGCAGATATCATGAGTGAATTCGGCATGGGTGTGCTTCTCCAAATAACTTTCAACAGAGTTCCAGCTGTCCTGTTCATCCTTAATCTGTTTGCAGACAGCGCAGATGGGAAGCAGTCCACGCAAAGTACGCACTTCAGACAGAGCCTTCTTCAATTGGCGTTCTGTCTGTTTCTGTTCGGTAACATCCGTGTGTGCAATCAGTGCAAGATCAGACAGCAGGGATGGGTCGGCCTGAATCAATGGGGTGAGTTCCAGACGGAACCACCGCTGTTCGCTATGAGCGGTTTGAACGGAGATATCGTATGTATAACTGTCTTTAAAAGGTGCAGTGATACTTTTCAACTCCTGAACAATCTTCGCATTTTTTGCTTTCTCCTCGCGTAATGTCCACCCCTCTACAAGATGAAGGTAATGAGGCGGTTCAGGTGCTGTTCTGGAGGGGCTTGTTATGCTCTGTTTGGGAAGCAGTTGCCCAAGTCCATGTTGCCAAGCGGTGTTGCAGCTTCGAATGATCCAGTTGTGATCGACGATGATAAGCTGGTGTTGCATGGACTGGAACGATAATCTCTCCAGATCGGATATTAAGTATCTCATGAAATGAGCTCCTCCTTGGCAGAAATCTTATCTTAAATCATCTGGAATTTCCAAGATGTCTGCGACCTGGTTCCTGAACCGGGTTGCTTTGCGGGTACCGTGAATGAGATTGGACAGACGATATGGCGGAATGCCATACTGTTCACAAAATGTCTTTTGGTCGACCTGGAGTTCGGTTAGTCGTCGTTTAATGGCCCATCCGAAAGGAGTCACAGGTTTCTTTTTGTTCAAAAGGGTTCACCCCTCGTTGGAATGTAGTGTTCAGCTGGTTATTCTTGGTGTAAAATATATAGATATGCGAGCTGTATGTTTTATTATATACGCATTTGCGTCATCTAACAATTAAAAAAGACGTAAATAAGTGTATTTTAATATGGTAAATGGCGTAAATGCGTTAAATAGACAAAATAAATGACATAAAAAACACGCCGGCAATGAGGTTGCGGCGTGTTTTTTTATATTTTACTGTGTGAGGAGGTGGGTTGTATGAAGAAAGAGGGGATGGGGATTAGGCTCTGTATGCGTGAAGCCCTGCTCCAAGCATGTGAAAGCTTGGAAACAACGTTTTCATGGACAATGAGGTTGGTTGTACCAGTCCATCCGCAGCGGAGGCGCTGACGGTATGCCATTCATGCTCCAGGTCTGCGGCCAGGCGAACCAGCAGGTCCTGGGTTGTATCGGTGTTAAGGGGAATCACTTTGGAGGCTTCGGTTATGCAGGCACTCATGGCTGAATGCAGATAACCAAGGACCGCCTCCTCGACAGGGATTTCGAGGTGGTGGTTAATCCAGGCGTGAACAGTGGGGAGACAGCCAACAGATTCATACTTAGCCAGCGTTTGTTCGAGATGGCTAAAATCAATCCAGGGGTGTAGTGCGCGAGCTAGCTTAATTAGTCGTTTGCCCATAATGGAGGCATGTTCTCTAAGATTGACTGGGGTGCGCTGGACATGAACGAGCTTGTCGATGAGGGCTGTACGCCATGCGTCCTTGTGATCTGCGGCGGTGTATATGCCTTTAATCGCCATGCCTTCCAGACGCACGATGCTGGGATGCAATTGACAGCGCATGAATGATTCGAGATCTTCAACACTACGAATGGTACCTTCAGCGATATGGGCATCCATACCGAAGGAATGGGTGAACCCTCCGACCTGGATAGAGGAATCAAGCAGTTTGACATAATCGAGCAGCTTATTCCCACGGTTCACAATCTTTCGCCTCCTACGTTCGTTAAATGTTATGTTAAATAACATTTATACTCCTTTTTGGTTCGTTTTATGTTTGTGAATCCGAATTATATGATATATATATTCACATAAATATCCGCTTTTTGTCAATAGTTTCTTTGTTTTTTGAATATTAAATCTATTTAGTGTTATTTTATATAACTTTATGAGTTACTTTATACTAAGAGGATGTGAAGGATGGTAATACAAATAAAGTAGAGTGATCGGCCTAATCGGGTATACAAACGAGATTAAATTTAATCATATGCACTTCGTAGGAGAAAATGACGAGATTATACGATTTATGGAAGGAAAAGCGCAGTTAAAATGATATTAAGAAAAATGCTTTACTTTTAAACATGAACCGGGTATAATCAATTTTGTTGCCGATTATTTACGACATGCGGTCGTGGTGGAATGGCAGACACGCTATCTTGAGGGGGTAGTGGGTGTATACCCGTGGAGGTTCGAGTCCTCTCGACCGCATCATAAGAACGATAAAAAAGAAGCTTCCCGTATGGGAAGCTTCTTTTTTTGTTTTATTTACAGTACAGATGGGCCAGACAAAAAAAGGTCACCCGTTTCCCCTGAATGCATGCTCATTCTGTCTGCTGGGGTCGGATGGCCTTTACTTGTTATTTAAGCAATTCTTTGATGTCCGCTTCAATTTTATCAGGTGTTGTTTTGGGAGCATACCGTTTCAGAACACGTCCGTTCTGATCCACAAGGAATTTGGTGAAGTTCCATTTGATGGCTTTGGAGCCGAGTACGCCTGGCGCTTCTTTGGTAAGGTGCTGGAAAAGAGGGTGAGCGCTTGAACCATTCACATCGATCTTCTCAAACATCGGGAAGCTAACACCATAGTTCATCTGGCAGAACTCGGCAATATCATCAGAAGAGCCTTTTTCCTGTGCAAACTGGTTGCTTGGAAAACCAAGAACTTCGAATGGGGAGTCTTTAAACTTATCCTGAAGCTCTTGCAGACCTTTGAATTGAGGTGTGAGGCCGCATTGGCTTGCTGTATTCACGATAAGCAGTACTTTGTCACGATAGTTGGACATTTCAACTTCCTGACCGCGAAGGGTGTTTACTTTGTAGTCGTAGACTGACATGAAAATCGCCTCCATTTCATATTCTTCTTTCTTCTATTATATTGATTACAATTAAATAATGCAAAATTAATATTGCTTTTTTAACTCAATTTGAAGCTGTCGTGTATGATCTGTGACTGATTTGCTACCTGAATTTCGCTAAAGAGAGAATTAGAGAGCTTTGATGAGATGGGTGGAGAATGGATACGTTGTAAGCGCTATTATTGATGTGAAATGGCAAAAATCCGTCGATTCGGTGATCTGCGCAGACTTTACACCAATATGGCACGGGTGTATGATTCATATCGTAATTCCAATTTAAATTAAATTTTACATGAAAAACGAAACAAACGATAATATCGCTCTGATTAATGATTATAAAAGAACGATGTTTTAATCGCTGAGTTTCCATTCATTCATGGGTGGGAAACGGGGGAACCAACAGGATGAACTGTCCAGGACAGTAGGCATCCATGGGGTGAATTTTCCGGTGACAGCCGGAAATAGGGCGACTCTCGCGCCCGAATCCGTCAGCTAACCTCGTAAGCGTTAAAGGGAGAGGCAACAAGCCGTACGCTGGTTCATAGTGTCTTTTTGCTATGGATTATTGAAGAAGCGTCCGGGAGGCCTTGGTCCCCCACGCTTCTTTTTTGTTGTCTTTTCACGCCAAGGGAGGAACGAATGATGGATAAAGAGATGATCTTAGTGACTGCTCCAAATGAAGCAGGACGTAAATTTATCAAATTGCTGATGTACAAAAAAATGCCGTTTGCCGTTCTGACCAACAGTGCAGGGGAAGAGCGCAGGCTCCGGAGGATTGGTGTGGAGCATGTCATTCGCATGAACACAGCTGCTGCTCAGAAATGGTTTTTGCCGCAAGGTAGTGTCGGCAATGTTTTTATTTTTGAAAATAGCCTAAACCTGACCTGTCGATATTTACAGATCTGCCGCTCCTGGACATCCAAGTCCCTGTGTGTCATTACGGAACAAAGCCACCCCAAAGGGATCTATCGGGGAATGGGAGCAGACCGTATTGTATATTCCTTGAATGGGGAAGTTGGGTTTCTACTGAATGGCTAGTGCTATTCCTGTGATTGATCCAGTGTCAGCTGCCTGTTATAATTGAAATCATAAATAAACGGAAACTTGAGGAGACTCATGCATGTTGGTGGGTCTTCTTTTTTATGGTTTGGGAAATAGGGATATGGATTTCCTGTGGCTAACGAGGAGGAATAGGCGTGCCGGATGTACGTGGAATACAATGGTTGTTCTTTGATGTGGGGGATACGCTCGTGGACGAATGGGAGCCGGTAGATGATATTATCGGTCAGTTCGTTCGTGAAGCTTGTGCGCTTGGTTATCAGGTGGAGATGCAGACGGTGCGAGAACTATTTGCCGCCTCCTACCGAAATTACGAGCAATGGCCGATGAAATTGGCTATTCGTACCCTTATCAGCGATGAGGGGCACCGGGAACAGATACAGGAGAAGCTGAAGTTCCGCAAAGAGCTTGAGCGCCCTTTTGCGTCAGCCGACGCTGTTCTCCAGACGTTGTCGCAACACTATAAGATTGGTATCATTGCCAATCAGAGTCCGGGGACGGAAAATCGGCTGGATAGCTACGGCTTGCGCAAGTATGTGGATGTGCTGGCCTGTTCGGCTGAAGAAGGAGTGTCCAAGCCTGATCCTGAATTGTATGCTGTAGCGTTGAAACAGGCGGGATGCAAACCTGAGGAAGCGGTCATGATCGGCGACAGGATTGATAATGATATTATTCCGGCTAAGAAGCTGGGTATGCACACGATCCGGATTTTGCAGGGTTATGGCAGATTCCAGCCGGAGCTTGCGGATGCAGAGCGTCCAGACTGGACTATTGAATCACTGGAGGAACTTCTTCCTTTGTTAATGGTAACTCAAAATTCAGACAACTAAATAAGAGCAGTATTTATGATCTATTCGGTATAATTAGGCTGCTGCTCTAACATATAAAAGGCTGATCGTCTCAAGGGGTACGTTACTTGAGTTGATCAGCCTTTTTGAGTTAGACAAAATACGGCGTAATTCCGTTTAACCTAGAACAACAGAATGGTCTGGATAATCAGATACACATTCAGGACAACGATAACTCCGGCAATGATCCAGGAGATGATTTTGAGCCACAGCTTGTTGGCAAAAGCCCCCATGCTTTTTTTGTCACTCGTAAACATTACCAGCGGAATGACGGCAAAGGGTAGCTGCAGAGACAGCACAACCTGGCTAAGAATCAACAGTTCTTCTGTTCCGTGCTCTCCAGCAATGGCTGTTACGATGACGGCCGGGATGATAGCGATCAGACGTGTAACCAGTCGACGAAGCCACGCTGGAATACGAATGTTCAGGAAGCCTTCCATTACAATCTGTCCGGACAACGTGCCGGTGAGTGTTGAGTTTTGGCCTGAAGCCAGCAGGGCTACACCGAACAGGATGCTGGCGATAGTGGTTCCCAGCAAAGGTGTCAACAGATGGTAAGCATCTGTAATTTCCGCCACCTGGGTCATACCCGCACTATGAAACACGGCAGCAGACACAATCAGGATGGCTGCATTAATGAACAGAGCTAGCGTTAAAGCGATGGTTGAATCCATGGTGGAATACAGAATCGCTTCTTTTTTTCCTTTTGGCGTCTGTTCAATCTGACGGGTCTGCACAATGGAAGAATGCAGATACAGATTATGGGGCATCACGGTTGCACCGATAATCCCGATGGCGATGTAGAGCATAGCCGGATTTTGCAAAATCTCGACATTCGGTACGAAACCATGCATGACGCCACCCATATCTGGTTTAGCGAGAAACAGGTCAATCCCGAAGCAGAGGGCGATGGTAGCCATTAGTACAATTACGAGGGATTCCAATGCGCGAAAACCTTTATTTTGCAGCAAAAGAATGACCAGTACATCGACAGCGGTAATAATGACGCCGTATAACATGGGGATGTTAAACAGCAGCTTGAGCGCGATGGCTGAACCAATAACCTCGGCAAGGTCAGTGGCTGCAATCGCAAGCTCACACAAAATCCATAATACGATCACAACAGGCATGCTGAATCGTTCGCGGCAGGCTTGCGCCAAATCCCGTCCTGTGACAATCCCGAGCTTGCCAGCGAGAGACTGTAACACAACAGCCATTAAGTTCGAAATCAGAATAACGGACAATAACGTATAACCGAATTGTGAACCACCCGCAATATCCGTTGCCCAGTTCCCGGGATCCATATATCCAACGGCAACGAGGTAACCCGGTCCAACAAAAGCAAGGAACTTTTTCCACCAAGCAGCGTTCTGAGGCACCTTCATGGAGCTGTGGGCTTCCCCGAGAGATGGGGCCATGCCCGCAGCCAATGGCTCATTTGAAGGAGTGTTGAACGGATTTTTTTTACTCATAATATAATCACCCGACTTTGAAGTATTGATATTCTATATGAAGAGGAACGGTGTCATTCCTTTGATTAAATTGGAACATTGAAACCAAAATCTTAAAAGCGTAATTAAACGACTTCACATATGTCTAAACGTTTATGTTGATACTTACATTGTACTCCTTCAATTATTTTTGTCTAGTGCAACTTTTGTGTATGAGGACAAAATTTACCGGAGAGTGAATTGTGCCTTAGTATATTACCCAACCCTGGATAAATTACCTGTGTTCATCCCCAATGCATGAAAAAGATAAAGATGTAAAAGCTGAATAAGGAGCAACAACGTTTCAAAATGAGCCAGAAGTTTAAATTGAATTGTAGGCAACAAAAAACTTAAAGGTGAAGGAGAGATTCTTAATGGAAGCTTTATATACAGCAACAGCGACAGTTAAAGGTGGACGTACAGGTTCGGTGGCTTCTTCGGATGGCGTGCTCAAGCATGATCTGAAAATGCCAAAAGAACTTGGAGGCTCCGGTGGTGAAGGAACCAATCCTGAGCAGCTCTTTGCAGCGGGATACGGTGCATGTTATGAAAGTGCTCTTGCCAATGTGGCACGCAAAGCAGGCGTGAAATTGGAGAATGTGGTGGTCACAAGTAATGTATCCATCGGCAAAGATCCGGCAGATGATGGTTTCCAACTGTCTGTACGTTTGGATGTGAGCATGCCTGGCGTGGATCACAGTCAAGCAGAGGATCTTGCACGCAAGGCACATGATTTCTGTCCTTACTCCAAAGCAACACGCGGCAATATTGATGTGGTACTTAATGTAGTTTAAGACCTGACTCGTAGGAGTAAAGGGAACATATAGAGCAGGGTATCTTTGGATACCTGATGTTCGAGTACAAGACCCTGCTGGCCTTCGGCAGGGTTTTGTATTTTATAATACAGATGAGATGCAGGAGATTGCATGTTGAACAGCGTACTATTTTACATAATCTACTCTTGCTTGAAGTCATACATTCGAATAAGGGGGAACGACAATGAGTATTGAAGAGATGATAGAACGACGATTTGTATGTACCAAATGCAGGGGTACGGATTGCAATATTAAGGAAGTATCCATGTCAGGAGCAGGACTTAGCAAAATGTTTGATATTCAGCACAATCATTATCTCTTCGTCGCCTGTTCTTCCTGTGGATATGTAGAAGTATTCGATCCGGATGTGTTGAAAGGGAAAAAACAGGGTCAGGTGGGTACCATTCTTGATATTCTATTTGGTGGGTAAATGTGCGTGAGTTGACATCGAACTAAAATTTCTTTAATATGATTTAGTACTAAGAAGTGTCAATGCATGAACCAAATTTGAATTAACAGGTGATATCCATGTCTTATAGACCGCGTATTGCAAATTTAGAATTAGCTAGTGGCAACAAGGAAGACGGATTGTATGAATTTAAAATGAAATTGGTAGACGGTACACAATGCCGTGTATTCTACTCCCATTCCCCGGAATGGAAGCTGACCAATATCAGCCGTCTACAGAAAACACCTTGTCCGGTATGTCGCAAAGATTTCATTTGCAAATGCATGGACCAGTGGGCTGGTGACCTGCACCAACAGATGATCGACGACCAATGGATGGAAAAGGCAATTGCCGAGTAATTGCCAAAACAGATACGAGCGTGGGCATAGAGCCTGCGCTCTTTTTCTATTTTCCGTTATACTTAAATAAAATGTGAAAAAGCGACCGAGATGACTCAAAACGGGTAAGTTATGCTAATAGCACACATGAGGAGGCCACGATTATGACAGTAAATCAAACGGATCAGCATCAGGGACACCCGATTGTGCTTGTGGACGGAGTCTGTCATTTCTGCCAAGGATTAACGAAGTGGATTATCAAGCGTGACCCTGAGGGGAAATATCATTTTGCATCACTCCAATCGGATGTAGCGAAAAAATTGCTGGAGAAGGGCAATTTGTCCACAGACAGCATGGATACTTTTGTACTCATTGAGGATGAAAAATATTATACACGTTCAACTGCAGCGCTGCGTCTGGCCAAAGGATTGAAATTCCCCTATCCATTATTGTACGTGTTGATTATTGTACCGAAATTTATTCGAAATGCCATATATAACACTGTAGCTCGCAACCGATATCGCTGGTTCGGTAAAGATGAAGCGTGCATGCTGCCTACACCTGAAATTAAGGATCGATTCCTTTGAAAGGCTGAAGTGTGACATATTTTATCGGTGACGATTGATTAATAACGGAAATAATTGGGTAATGAGTACGGATCAACTCTATTTTGGGAGGCAAATAACTTGAAGAAGTGGACTACATTAATTATTGGGGCATTATTAGCAGTAAGCATGACAGCTTGCAGTAGCGATGCAGATAACAGTACAGCAACGCCGCCAGCTGGAAACGAAACGTCTAACGAGGGGAATACAACTGCGGAGCAGGAGACAAAGATCCCTACATTGGACGAGTTAATTGAGAAAACGAATGCAGCTACTAAAGATATGAAAAGCTTCACTACGGAAGCCAATATCGATCAAAATTTGAAACTGGTGGCTGGCGAGCAGTCTCAGGATCAACAGGTGAAAACATCGCTGAAGATGGATATCATCAAAGATCCGATGATGATCTATCAGGAGATGAAGATGGAAATGTCCGGACAGGAAGCACAGAATGTGAAGCAGTACATCACTTCGGATAACATTTATTCGCAGGTGGGAAACCAATGGGTCAAAATTCCTGACGAACAAACGAAACCACTGATTGAGCAGATGAAGGCAAGCATGAATCCGGAAGGTGAACTGGAGCAATTCAAAAAGATTGCCGAAGACACCAAGATTACGGAAGAAGGCGACAACTATGTCATTAACGCTGACGTATCCGGTGATAACGTGAAGGAACTGGCCAAAGCGGTTATGGAGCAAAATGGATCGGATGCCCAAACTCAAGCGATGCTTGATCAAATGAATATTACCAGCATGAAAATGAAATATATGATCAACAAAGAAACCTACCTGCCTGCAAGTACGGATGTCAACATGGTTATGAATATGGAGCAGGAAGGACAGAAAATCTCGATGGACATGAAGATGACCAGTACGTTCTCTAACCATAATGGCGTGAAAGAGATCAAGATCCCGCAAGAAGCATTGGATAGTGCTAAATAAAAAGCGTTCGGATAAGCAGGTATGATTCTCTCTGATGAGAAGTTAGCCTGGTAATGCTGCTATGATGTGGATATTCTGGAGAAGGCACTTCTGATATGAATTTGTGTGAACCGACAGGTTCGCTGAATTCAATCAGGGGTGTTTTTCTTTTTGTATGCATTGTGGTTATAGTATTAACAAACGGGTGAGCAGTAGCGGCTTCCATATGGGTAGTGATAAGCCTATAGACTACAGATTGCGTATTTTAGGCATAATTTCGCTTTGGCACATGATTGATCGAGCGGCGAAGTTGCATCTCTTACTTCCGCAGCTCTTCTAAGCCTTCTGCGTAGCGCACCAGGCTGCCAAATTCGTTGTCTCGAAGGTGAGGACTGGGAATGACTGAGGTCCCTTACGGAGCGTTTAAGCGTCATAGCAACCAGATAGGTCAGAGGATTTCCTCAGAGGTCAGCATCACTTCCGTTAACCTAATCCTTTCGTGTCCTCAAATATGACTGATAGAAGCTCTCTCCCTTGGTCATACAGGGTTCGATTGTAGGCGACGTTAAGACTGATTATCCTGGCTGTATCCTCATCCTGGAAGTATCGGCGTTCGAGAACCGTATTTCCCACTGCTGCGTATTGAGAAAAATTTATTTGAGCTTCTTCCTGGCCAAGAAAGCCAGAGTAAATGTCCCACGTAGCGCAACATACCACAACAAACAGATCGTCAGCGAAGAAAGTCTCGATGGCAGTGTCTGCGTGCCGTTCGGTCCGCCGCACGACTTATCCCCGGAATTAGGGGAACTGGGCACGCTTTCATTATGGCTTCGCAGCTAGTTGTTGCGAAGGCAGGTCCATAGCTGCTCTATTTTTTGCTTTTTCTGAACTTTTTTCCCTTGGCGAAAGCGCTTGGATTTTCTACAATAGTTATGTAAGCGGTTGAATTTAGAGTTGGTGGGAAGCTGAAGAAAGTCTATTTCAGGGAAGAAGGTCGAAGAAATGATTGAATATGCACATATACACCACGTGAGTCTGGCTGTACGTAATTTGGAGGTTGCGAAGAAATTCTATTCCGGTTTGCTTCGCATGCAGGAGATTGAACGTCCGCCTTTCAACTCCACGGGCACCTGGTATGCCATTGGTAGTCAACAGCTTCATCTATTACAGCATCCGCAGGGACATACGCTTCGTGAGGCTGGCATTGATACAACAGATGGACATTTTGCGATCTGGGTGAAGAGTTACAAGGAGACTTTGGTCTGGCTGGAACAGCAGGGAATTGAATATGAGGCAAGACCAGATAGTGTTGCAGGGTTCGCCCAAATTTTTGTGCTTGATCCTGACCGCAATATTATTGAGTTTGATGCACCTTATCATTCTTGATTTTTTTGAAATAGGGGACAAAGAGATACTAGAAGAACGATTTTATTTTATGATTTTTAAATACCATTTGTATTCTGAATTGAGAGTTATTGATAAAATAGTACTTATGGGAATCGCCTTCCATATACTGCATGTTAATGCGGTTATTGGATGGCGTTTTTTTTCGAGGAAGGGAATTAGAATAAAGGTCTAATAAATTTACTTTTCTAAAATCTATTAAAATATATTACATAAATTATCATAGGAAAGAGGGGATGAGTTAGATCCCCTCTGATTAAGTATGAGTTTATCGTACAGTGACAGTGTAGAGTACAGTATCACCGTTAGGTAAATAACCAACTACTGTACATACACCAGGTGATAGACCAATTATTAATCCTTGTTGGTTTAAATAAATGCCTCCATAATCTCCGCTAATCCAAAAATTAGAGCCAGCTACGGTGATGCTCTCACCAACTCTTAAGCTAATAGGGACGGAAATTTGATCTGCAAGAGTTATTACATTGGAAGTCTCTGCAAGTGTAGTACTAGGGCTTGGTGTTGTAGCACTAGCCGCAAAAGATGTAGAACCAACAGTGAAGCAAGCAACGACAGTTAATAGACCAGTAATAAGTTTCTTTTTCATCGTTATCATCCTCTCATATTTGGAATACTACTCTAGTATATAGAATATTTATCCAAAAGTAAATTATATTTGGCAAATAAAGTTTTTTATTGGATGAATATTATGTGAACCAAGTATTAATTTTGAGATACTTAATTTTGTGAAACTACTAATAATAATTTATTTTTTTCTCAGTAAAATTGATTAAAATATAGGCTTCTGTGGTGTAACGTTTATGAACAGGGATAATAGAATGCGCGGTGCCAAACACTTTGTTAGACAAAGAGGTGATACAACAAATGGATTTATTGTGACCTGGATGACCAGCTCTATAAGGAGTAGGTAAATTAGTTAGAGTAGATTTTGAGGTTCACCCTCGTCTATTTCAACTTTAGGGTCATTTTGGTTGTTTCAGTTGAATAAATCCCTTGCTCCCCCAGAAATTGTATGCTATATTATCCATACATTCATAGCACGTGACGGAAGCACCGTCCATACACTGCATATTCTTGCGGTTATTGGACGGTGCTTTTTTGTGCTTTTTTTTTGCAGGGAGGGAAGAAGAATTGATTGTTCTTAAGGCAGTACTGGCTTCCAAAGATAGAGAGTATATCAGCGCCTGGCTTGATTTTGTACAAGGAAGTCCTTCCGGCTCCGGTATACGATTTACCGCCTTTTCACAATGGGAAGCGTTCAGGGATCACATGAATGAACAGGAAGGCAGGGAACTGCCGGATCTGGTGATTGCGGAACCGGAATTTCTGAACAATTGGCTGGGTAACGGTGGCGAAACCTCAGGTATTCCATGGCTGATGCTTAGTGAAGGATTAGATGTGGTGGATGAGGATAAACGGCTGATGAAATATCAACCATTGCCTACGCTGATGGACGCTGTTCTTAATGCTTGTCGGCAGCCGCGTCGGAAGAAGGCCCATCGTCCAGGACAGGAGACGCTTTCTATTGGAGTTGTATCAGCCTCCGGCGGGAGTGGCAAAACGGCGGTGGCGATGCATATGGCGAAGCAACTGGGGCTTGCAGGATATGCTGTTCTATATCTCAATCTGGAGACGCTGGATAGCTCAATGCCATTTCTGGAGAAGGGTATGTCTAGAAGTGGGCAGCGTATAACTGATGCAGAAACAGGGCTTTCACGTCTGCTATACGATTTGAAGGTGGGCAGGAAAGAATCAGGCAAACAGGGACAAGTGCAGTCTTCCACCAAAGGGGTTGATGGATACGTGCTTCGTCACGAAGCGCTAAAGTCGGATGTATTCTGGCCATTATCGAATCGGAAGGAACTGCTGCAAATGTCCCGAGAAGATACGAAGAGCCTTATTCGGTATTTGGCGGACTGTGGACAATATGATGTGCTCATTCTGGATGGGGACTCAGGTTGGGATGGACGCAGTGAGGGGATTTTCGATGCTGCCGATGCATTCGTGTGGCTGGTTGAGGATGACATCTCTTCCATGCATCGCTGGGGTCAATGGATGCAGCATATGGAGCGCACGAGGCCGGATCTGCATGAAAGTGTACTGGACCGTGCCCGTTTCATTGTCAACAAGTATCGGGACAACGTTATCAATGCCTTGCCAAGGTCTGATCTGCATCTGGATGCTGTGCTGCCGTATATCCCTTCCTGGAAGCAGCTAAGCCAGGAGGAAGTGATGCTCAGCTCACCGATCTTTCAACGCGAAGTGAAGAGACTATGCGCCATGATCGTACAGGATGGGGAAGAAGAACTGAAGCAGACAGGACGAATCCAGAAGGGTGATGGTTGGTCACTATGACGGATTCATCCAAGATGATACTGGACCTTGAAGAGCAGTTTCAGATCATGCGTCGCGAGGTTACGGCTGGCCTCGATTTAACGTCGTCTGCGGGAGACGAAGAACTGTGGCAGGGAATTGAGCGTAAAGTGCTCTCTGACCCGAAACTGGATGATCTGACCTCCGGGGAGCGTCATACGCTGGTACAACGGTTATTCGACTCCTTTCGAGGGCTGGATATTCTGCAACCCTTGGTGGATCATCCCGAAATTACGGAGATTATGATTAACAGCCACCGGGAGATTTTCGTTGAGCAGGAAGGTGAAGTCAGACAGATCACGCTGGAGTTCGAGTCCAGGGAACGACTGGAAGACATTATCCAGATGATTGTATCCGGGGTGAACCGGATTGTGAATGAGTCTTCTCCAATCGTGGATGCGCGGTTGAAAGACGGCTCTCGGGTCAATATCGTGTTGCCTCCTATTGCATTGAAGGGTCCGACTATGACGATTCGGAAATTCCCAAGTGAACCGATGAAGATGTCCGATCTGATTGGTAAAGGTGCCCTGCATGAGAAAGCGGCAGAATTGCTGCAGCAGTTGGTACGCAGCAAATACAATATTTTTATCGGCGGCGGAACCGGGTCGGGGAAAACTACTTTCCTAAATGCATTATCTCAGTTTATCCCGGCGGATGAACGGATCATCACGATTGAGGACTCTGCTGAATTACAGATTGTCACGGTACCCAATCTGGTATCGCTGGAGACGCGTAATGCCAATACCGAAGGCAAGGGGCAAATATCTATTCGTGATCTGATCAAGTCATCCTTGCGGATGCGTCCAAATCGAATTGTCATTGGTGAGGTGCGGGGGGCAGAAGCGCTGGATATGTTGCAGGCCATGAACACTGGACATGATGGCTCGTTGTCCACGGGTCACGCCAATACGATCTCCGATATGATCAGCAGATTGGAGACCATGGTGCTCAGCGGAGCGGATCTTCCCATTGCGGTTGTCCGGCAGCAGATCAGCTCGGCCATTGATATCTTTGTACATTTATCCCGGCTGCGTGATCGTTCACGTCGGGTGACCGAGATTAGCGAAGTGATTGGCATGCAGGACGGAGAAGTACTGCTCAATCCACTGTTTCGTTTCCAGGAAATCGAAGAAAAAGAAGGCAAGATTATTGGCGGACTCGTGCAAGTTGGAACACTGAGACAAGTGGATAAAATTCAGATGGCTGGGCTAGCGGAATGGTTGAACGAGTACATAGAACGCAATAGTGATGAGTTGAATTGATCGGATAACAACGTGAAATAGTCGATTTTATTGGTAGGTGATGAAGTTGGGTGAGGCCAGACAAGCGTTAACGGACTACACCATATATACGCTATCTCGAAGACAGCGGATTGTCTGCATGCTGATTAGTGGTTTGTTGTTCTTTGGTGTCGGTATTCTGTTCTATCATCAGTGGTTGGCCGGACTGATATTGGCTGCGGGGTGTATATGGGTACCAAAACACTGGACAAAAGTACTGCTGGAACGAAGAAGAATGACTCTCAGTTTACATTTTAAGCAGGCATTATATGCGTTGTCCTCTGCGCTGGCTGCGGGAAAATCAGTAGAGAACGGTTTTAAGGAATCAGTGGAGGATCTGCGCATGCTCAATCCTGAGGCGGATACAGATCTCATTCGTGAATTCACCATTCTGAGGACGCGGATGGAATATGGTCAGCCCATTGAAGAGGCGCTGCAAAACTTCTCGGATCGGGCCAAAATTGAGGATATCACAAACTTTGCCGATGTGTTCATCACATGTAAGCGAACGGGTGGAGATCTGGTCGAAGTGGTAAGGCGAACCTCGGCGGTAATTGGTGAGAAGCTGGATATTCAGCAGGACATCATGGTAGCGGTGGCACAGAAGAAGTTTGAATCTAAAGTGATGTTTGCCGCTCCATTTATTTTTCTGATTTTTCTAAACTTTACGGCCAAGGATTTTATGGAGCCGTTATACAGCGGGATGGGATATATGATCTCCAGCGGGGCATTGGCGTTACTTGCCTGCTGTTATTTGTGGATTACACGCATTATGGATATCAAAGTATAAGGAGCTGACACGATGCTGCTTCCCGTTATTTTCGGAGGGGTGCTCGGAGCAGGGTGGCTGGTGCTTGATCGAACGCGAGGGCAGACCTACCGACATTTGCGCAAACTGGATATGGAAGGAATACGTCTGAAGAAGCTGCATGGCCCCTTTTTGTTTTTACTGGACAAGTTCGAGGTGGGCCGCAGATTGCCTGTGCTCATGTTCCGTATGCAGCATGCCATTCAGAAAATGTATGGCATACAGCATAGTGGAGAGAAAACGATGCTCTACTGTGCTGAGATGCTGACTTATTCGTGGCTGATGTTGCTCGTAGGCTGCCTTTTGGCGCTCGTTGGGGACATGGGGCTTGGGGGTATGGTAGGTGGATTGGCACTCGGTGCTGCACTGCCCTTTGCGCTCTACAAAGATCTTAACATCAAAGTACAGCGAAGAGATCAGGACATACTCATGGAGCTGCCGGAGTTGTTGAACCGAATTGTTCTGCTAGTTGGTGCGGGAGAAACGGTGCAGCGTGCCATTGTTCACTGTGTAGCCAGTCAGGGAGAACGGAATCATCCCCTCTATAATGAGCTGCGAAAGACGGTCGGGGATTGGAACAACGGATACTCGTTTCAACAATCCTTTGAACAGTTCAGCCGCCGCTGTGGTGTACAGGAAGTGACGATTTTTACAACAACAGTGCTGCTGAATTTCCGGCGAGGGGGAGGTGACTTTGTATTGGCGCTGCGTGATCTGTCCCATGTGCTGTGGGAGAAACGCAAGGCCGTTAGTCGGGCTAAGGGAGAACAGGCTTCTTCCAAATTGGTGTTTCCGATGGTACTGATCTTTTTTTCGATTGTGGTGATGATCGGGGCACCTGCTTTTATGATGATGAATATGTAGGAGGAATTGGGATGCTGGAATTAATGAAAAGCAAAGTAATTGGACTTTGGAAGGAAGAGGACGGGCTGGGTACGTTGGAGCTCATTCTGATTATCGGCGTAATTATCATTATTGCATTAATATTCAAAAATCAAATAACAGCATTAATTACGAGCCTGCTTAGTAAAGTGGACACGAAAAGCAATGAATTTTTCCCGGGTAAGTAAATTGAAAAAGGAAGAAGGGAGCTTCACCATTGAAGCCTCCCTGGTCTTCCCTATTGTGTTGTTTATTCTCGTGTTACTTTTATTTTTCTCCATGTACATGTATCAGAAAACATTTCTGAACCAGCATGCGTATGCAGCTTCTGAACGTGCCGCCTACAGCTGGGATAACAGCCACAAGCAGGCGATGACAGGAGAAGTTGTTGCTGGGGAACATGACAACTTGTACTGGAGACTGACCGATGATCGATTGCTCGGAGCACTGTTTGGTTGGGTGGGAGCGGACAATGAGGTTATTGTGTCAGTACCCGCAGGAGAAGGCGGAAGTCTATCGGAAAAGAAACTGTCCCAAGCGGCACAAGGTATGCCCTCTGGCATGAACGGGACAATTGAATATCAGAACTCGCTGATCCAGCGAAAAGTAACGACTAAGCTGGAGCAGGTGATTTCTTTACCGCTGCCTTCTTTTTTATTTGATTCAGGTAACAGTGTACTAACACAAGGTTCATCTGCAGTTGTAGAGCCGACGGAATTCATCCGAACGGTGGATCTGGTCCGTTATTATGCAGCCAAGTTTAAAGGCAAGGGCGGAGCCGCAGCCAGTACTGCCGCTGAAGCGGGACAGGTTGTACAGCATTTTGGCAAAACCAAAAAATGAGGAAAGGAGGAGGAAGCACTGTTCAGAAAAAAAGACGGTGAATCTGGAGCCGTAACCGTGTTCTTGATCTTGATTTTGGCTGGAATCTTTATGTTTGTTTCCATTTTCATTGATTATGCACGTATTGCTGCTTTCAAAGTACAGGCAGAACGAATGACGCATGCAGCGATGAGATCTGTGATGTCAGCCTACGATACTTCCTTGCGGGAGTATGGTCTATTTGGATACGGTGACAGCAGTGGTGACTCCATTATGGCCAAGGTGCTGAATGATAGTGTGAAGCCCTCGGCTGTGAAAGATGGGTTTCCCATTCTGGATATCCAATGGGATACGACTTCACTAAGCATGGAGCGTGAACTGGGCAGATACGATATTTTTAATCGCCAGATCCAGGAGGATATGAAATATCGTGCGCCGGTTGATTTTACCCTGGAAGTGGTCAACCGTTTTAAGCCGATGTCAGAAGAGATGAAAGAAGCTGCTCATACCGTGGATCTGCTCAAAAAATTGCAAAAACTGTATGACAAACGTGAGGAATTGCTGGACGAAGCAATAGCCAATCAGACGGAATCCGCCGATAAGCTGAAGGGTCTGCCTGCACTGATCATGAATCCGCCTTCCTCTGCCATTTACGATGAGATGTTAAGAGAGACGCCAGAGACAGCTACCGAAGCAGCAGCGCGTTATGCGGATTATCTTAACAAAAAACAAATGGATGAAGGGCTGCCATTTAACCAGCAACAGTACATGCTAGAGCTAGCTTGTTATCGGACAGGTGTAGGGAATGTGGCGACAGGCATAAGCACGATCATACAACCAGCATTGCAGGCACACCAGACAAAATTGGAGGAAGCCCAAGCTAAGATTGAAGAAGCTCGCAAGATCAATGAGGAAATGAAGCAGGTAATCGCTGAAGGGGAGAACCGTTCACAGAATGCCAGTTATGAAAACGTAGGCAACTCACCGCTGCCTGGGACGAGCCCTCCGTCTACCGGATCGGGAAGTGAAGCCAAGAGTACACGCTCCCTTGCTTCGGAACTTGTAAGAGCAGACACGCTGTTTGATCAGTTAAATGCACATGTACGCTCACAAAATTCGGATTTCACCAATGTCAGAAATGACAGTATGGAGCTTAATACACAGCTTCGCACTGTTACGGTAATGAGTGGTGTTTCCATTAAACCAGCGGTTAGACAGGCTAGTCAGGTCACGGAACGATACATGGACACTTATGTAAGAAGTGGTCCCTCCAATGTTATTCTCCAAAGCAAACAGCTGTTGGAGAGCGGTCGCGGATCTGATGCCCAGCGCAAAGCGAATGATAAGGAATCCAAAGGGAAGTTGAAGGAAGTTAAACGCATATTGTCACAAATCGAAAAGGGGAGCTCCGGCTCCATGGAAGCCTTCAAACAGCTGGAGGAGTACTACAACGCCAACATCGCTTTTAACGAAGCGAGCCGTGAGGAAGCCAAAAAGGCAGAGATTGCTGGCGATCCGTATGACTCTGGTGGTGATGCCATGAACGGAATGGACAGTTTGTTCGGCGGGATGTCCAATTTACTAGATAGTCTTGGTGATGAATTGTTTCAGAATGAGTACGCACTGGCGTATTTCAATTCCATGGATTTTGGGCAATTGTTGGGCTGGACTGAAGGCAGTGGAGATGCTGGTGAAGTGTTCAAACTGCAAAATCAGGAATTGGAGTACATCGTATATGGTTTTCATAATCCTTCGGGGAACATTGCTGCTGCATATGCGGAGATCTTTGGCATGCGTCTGGCGATTCGAACTGCAGAAGGATTAATTGAGAATAGCAAGCTTGGGAATCCACTACTTGTATTATCTGCTGCAATTTTATACGGAATTACAAACGCTATAGCAGATATGGTGAAACTGGCTAAAGAAGGTAGTGTGGAATTGTCCAAATATATCAAAGTCAAGCTTACATACAGGGACCATCTGCGTTTGTTCCTATTAATGCATAGCAACAATGAACGCAAAATGTCCAGAATGTTGGCTTTGATCCGATTGAATACCGGCGTGAATCCGGATGAGAAGCAGACATACGCTTCAGGAAACATGCGCAGCAGTATTAAATTGTGGTTTTTACCAGGAGTCACAAGAAGTATAGGTGCTCTCATGGGTAGTGCAGACCAAGTAGAGGATGGGCGATTTTTCATTGATCGAAAGGCCGATTATTCCTATTGAGTAATCTGGGTCGTTTCGGTGGAGGGATTATGGATAAGCAGCATCTGCAGGAAAAAATATTGGCACGATTACAGAGTCGACTTACACGAGTGCGTAGACTGGAAAGATTAAAGTCTCTGACTGAGCAGATACATTCTATTTCCAAAGTGCGTTTTCCAAAAAAAGAAGGTTCCCCAAAAAAGACGAGTTCATCAGAAAAGGAAATGGGCAGCATCGTTTTGGAAGCCTCACTGGTTTTGCCTGTATTCCTGTTCTTTGTCATGTTCCTCATTTACATCGTACAGATGTCGTTGGTATCAACAGCATTGCAGAGCACGGCAGGAGAGGCAGTAAAGCAGTTATCCACGAAAATATATCCGGTCTCCCTTGTATTCAGCCCCTCTGATTCCGCAGGTGGTGAAGGTTCGGAGGGTGGGTGGAAAATACCGGAGTTGTCACTGACGGAATGGGCCGAAGAGTACGCCTCTTCACTGCCAGAGCCGCTAAGTGATTGGGTACGTGCAGCTGCTGCCAGGGGTGAACAACCGTTACAGGAGGTGAAGACATCCGTTCTTGAGACAGTACTTGATCCTACCGTTAAACCGCTGCTTGAGCCTTTTATTAATACTTCTGTACTGGATGTAGAGCGTGTGCATGTTAACGGTGTTTCCATACCTGATCTCAAAAATAAAACGAATCCTTACTTTCGGCTTGAATTGAGCTATGAATTGCCTGTTAAAGTCCCCTTTCTAGGGAAATCTTTACGTATTCAAGCGGCTGCGGCAGAACGGGTATGGATCGGAGATACCGGAGAAGGCTCCAATAGTAGTGGGGGAGACGCCGATTCTGCAGGAACAGTAACCGTGTTATCCAAGCCGGAGCCAGCATACATAGGCAACAATGCAACAATTAAGGTCAAAGTAGAGCCCGGAGCCACAGCGAACTTGACCATATTTTACAAGTCCGGTGAAAGTTCAGCCAAGCATATCGGGTGGGCGACTGCTGACGAAAATGGTGTGATTGAGTGGAACTGGTTTGTTGGTACACGTACAACGGAAGGCACATGGACATTTGTTGTAGAGACTGCGGATGGTGCCAAGACGGTGACCGAGTTTAATGTGGCTTCCAGAAAATAAGGAAGGAGATGGTGGAGGTGGAGTGGTTTTACCTGGCCTGTGGTCTGTATGTGATTGCAGCTTTTGTTACAGATGTTCGTTCGATGAAAATTCCAAATCGTTTAACTTTACCAGTGACTGTCGCTGGAGTGCTGGTCCATATTATCTGGGGAGGTTGGGAGGGGTTTCTGTTCTCCGCAGCCGGATTCGCGATGGGGTTTGGTGTCTTATTTCTAATGTATCTAATCGGGGCAGTGGGTGCGGGAGATGTGAAATTGTTTGGAGGAATTGGAGCTTGGACAGGACTGGCCTTTGGCGTTCACGTTATTATTTACTCCGTTTTGTACGCAGGGGCAATTGGATTAGTTATTCTATTGTTCCGAAGGGATTCTGCGAAGCGGATTCGCGGGATGGCAGGAAATCTTGCCGGTTTCTTCATGCTCGGTTCGCTCAAGCTGGTCAATCAGGAAAAGACATTGAAGTTTCCTTTTATGCTGGCCGTATTGCCAGGATTCATTAGCGCCTATATCTACATGATTTAACTAAGCAATGGAAAGAGAGGATTGGCATGTATGGATTAACGAGAGATTTCATTCGAAACGGCGGATCGTTTATGGTTTTGGAGAAAGCGGAAGGGCTGCGAATGGACGAACTGAGCCGTGTGCAGATGGGCATGTTGTCTTCTAATCAAATTCCCCGACTTCTTCCCGTTCATATTCGAGAGGTAGACCGAAATGTAACGTTACAATACGATATTTCAGGATATAAGATGTTACCTCAAATGTTGAAGTCAGGAAAAATCAAGCTGCGTGTGTTATATGGTCTATTGTTTCAGCTGGCAGACACGTTTACAGAGTGTAGACAATATATGTTGGATTCGCGTAAATTACAGATTCAGGAAGAGTACATATTTATCAATGGTTCACTTGAACTGGGAGAGCTTGGCTTAGTATATATTCCAATGGTCGATGCAGTTGAGGTAGATCCGACGCCTCAGCAATTCCGCGAACTGGTTATTAGGTTAATGGCCCATGTTCAGGAACTTCAGGGCGAAGGGATTCAGCGTGTCCTCCAGCTATGTGAGATTGAACAATGGGATATTAGACAACTGCGTGAACTTTTGCTTGAATTATATGCAGATGAGCAGAGTGGTTCAGGCCAGGCAACGTTTATGTCTTCACGTGGGTCATCCGGCTCAAGTGACAGTAAATTAGGAATGCCACTTTCTGCAGTTCCGGAGCAGGGAAATGATCTGTTTTCCAATAGAAGTGGGCAAGATCAGTATCGTCAGTTGGATCGAAATGGCGAAGCTGGGCAGCAGTTAAAATCAAATCATCAACCGAGGATATCTACTGCGGAGGATGACAAACCACTTAACAAACCCTTTTCAGGATTTTCGGGCAGACGTTCACCGATAGAGTCCTCATTGCAAGCGAAAGGTGTTACGAATCCGTCACAGCGCCAAACGTTTGATTCAATACAGGACGATGATATGGAAAAGGACGAGAAGGACAAGAAGCAGGATTCTTCCAAAACGACCTATATCATTCTGGGCTGTATGATTGCCATCGCGCTGGTATGGAGATTCATCTATATGGAACAACCAGGGCAGACACAAAAGATTCTATCTGCATCATTAAGTGCTGGCTTGCTTGGGATCGCGGGTTGGGCATGGGTGACCAAAGGGAAATTCGAAAATTCGAAATCCAATTTGCTACGCAAAAAGATGCCGAATGAAGAATATGCAGATGGCGAATTACAAGAGGGCTCTACCAATAAGAAATCTGCTTTTTTTGGATTGGGAAGAGGCAAAGGTAAGCAGAAAGAAAGCCAAGAAGAGATGTTTCAGGAGAGCTGGCGTTGGAATGCAACTGAAATGTCACCAGAAGGTAACACCTATGGACAAGGTTACACGAGTCAACAGAGCTCTGGTGATATACAAAATGCTCAATCAGAACGGGGGCAATCTATTGAATCTAGGTCATCTGTAGCAGGAAATTCTCGCTTTCAAAATCTACATATACCATCTGAAGCTTCTGATGAACCTTTTGTTCAGCATACTGTCGAATCCGTGGCTGCAACATCGGAGCTCATTCGTCATCATGCGGCGGCTGATGCTACAGTAAATTTGCAGAGTGTTGCTGGCGGAAGCATTACGGGAGCAGGTCTAGTAGTACCTTCCTTTTATCTTGAACGCAGATCAGCAACAGGGGACAAAAATGAACGGATGGATGTCCGAGGAGCATCGTTTGTTATTGGCCGATCGGCGGACATGGTCCAGTGGGTAGATTCAGCAACCGGTGTGTCCCGTGCTCATGTGGAATTGAGCCGGAACAAATCGGGCTATGTCATTAAGGATTTGGGTTCTGTGAATGGAACCATTCTCAAGGGCGATGTTCTTGCTCCGTACAAAGAATATCCACTGGAAGATGGGGATACCTTTACGTTAGCTGAGTCTGTTTACACGTATCGATCAGTCGGATAGACCCCGGTGTTTTAGATCTTCCAGTGCATCGGTTAATGTAGGAAAGGTGAACTGGAATCCGTGATCCAACGCTTTTTGCGGGATAACCCGCTGTCCTTGAAGCAGCACGACAGAGAGTTCTCCGACCAGTGTTTTGATCAGAATTCCGGGTACGGGGAACCAGTGCGGACGATGATACACTTTGCCTACCGTGCGTCCGAATTCATCGTTGGTTACCGGGTTGGGCGAAGAGGCGTTCACCGGACCGGAGATTTCTTTATTTTGGATCGTGAAATCAATCAAACGCACAATATCCATAATATGAATCCAACTGGTCCACTGTTTGCCACTTCCCACCCTGCCCCCAACACCAAGCATATAAGGCAGTTTCATTAATGGAAAAGCACCTTTTTTATGACCAAGCACGAGGCTAACGCGGATTTTCACAAGTCTCACATGTTTGATGGCATCAGCAGCAACTTCCCATTGTTGAGAAACGCGGGATGGGAAATTCACCGATTTTTGAGGACTGTTCTCATCAAATGTTTCTGTAGGAGAGGTGCCATAGATTGCCATGGCAGAAGCCTGTACGACCACCTCCGGTTTGTGTTCCAACGAATCTACCAATTTAGCTACGCGCGCTACAGTAGTCACTCTGGATTCAACAATCTCCAGTTTCGCTTTTGTTGTCCAACGTTGATTCAACGTTTCTCCAGCCAGATTCACCAAGGCATCCATTCCCTCCAGCAAATGAGGCTGTTCCTCTACCTGTTCCCATGAGACATAAGTAAGGTTTTGGCTGGGATTATGTAAATTCGGCAGTTTGCGTGTAATAACTTTCACATGATGGCCTGTCTGAAGCCAGTAATCAACGAGTGCTCCTCCGACAAAACCGGTACCTCCGCAAATTGCAATCTTCATCTTGGCGACCTCCTTGTTATTTTGACTATGCTGACATGTAATATTGGATCGACAAACAGCCCCGGGCGGTAAGCACTGCCTTGCTGGGAATGACTTACCTGACGGAGCATGTTTGCAAATATGTAAGCCTAATACATGTTCGGCTGTATTCCATTTTCTATTTATTCATCAAATGTTTATAAGGCGAATAGTCAATTTGGTTCTTCTCCAAAAATTTCACCAGAAACTTATTATCCCGCTTCGGTGTGGCTATAATGTATCCTTTAATGCAATGATCTCTGGATACTTCAGGTGCATTATTTTCGTACGCAATTTTGCCGATTTCTGCTGCAATGGAATGTTTGGCGATATCTCGAAATGGGCCAGGAACAGGCTCCACAAGCTGGTCGAGAAAAGCTTTTGCTTCATCTGTCCATAAATGACGGCTGGTTTCAACCCAGTGGTTCTGCCAATCGAGTTTCGACTTCCCGTCTGCCTTCGGAAGCACTTTCAAAAACTTGCGCATCATAAAAAATCCGCCAACACACATACTTCCAAGCAAAAGAACGGTCCAGAATGCGATCGTGTTCATAAACCAATTGCTGGGGGAACTACTAGTCAACGTCCAAGCGTAGGAGCCGAAAATCATTGCGGAGTCACCTCGGTTTATTGATTTTCACGGAAAGACGGATTCCGCCCACCCATGTTCCAAATTACAGCTGTAAAAAATAGCCTATATCCCGAATTATAGCGCATTTCTAGATTTATTTCGATAATCGCGTTAGAATAAGGGATAATTCAGAAAAAGGGGGATTAATGATGCTTAAAATCGGCTCCCATGTGTCCTTTTCGGACAAGGGATTATTGAGTGCAACGAAGGAAGCGTCCTCGTACGGTTCCAGTTCGTTTATGATATATACAGGTGCACCGCAAAATACCCGCCGCAAGCCTATTGAGTCCATGTTTATTGAGGAAGGCAAGCTTGCGATGCAAGAGGGCGGAATGGAAGATATCGTTGTCCATGCGCCATACATTATTAACCTCGGATCCTACAAAGAAAACACGTATGAGCTGGCCGTGAGTTTCCTTCAGGAAGAGATTCGTCGTACACATGCGATTGGTGTCAAAAATATCGTGCTGCATCCCGGCGCATTTACGGACAAGGATGCTCATTACGGCATCGGACGTATTGCTGAAGGCTTGAATGAAGTGCTAGACGGAGTGAAAGAGACGGATGTGAACATCGCTCTGGAAACGATGGCTGGCAAAGGAACTGAAATGGGCCGCAGCTTTGAAGAGATCGCTCAGATCATGGAGAAGGTTACACACAATGAACGCCTTACTGTATGTATGGATACATGTCACATTCACGATGCGGGTTATGATATCGTCAACGACCTGGACGGTGTTCTTGAACAATTTGATCGTACGGTAGGGCTTGACCGCATTGCCGTAATGCATATTAATGATAGTAAGAACCCTGTGGGTGCGCACAAGGACCGTCATACACCGATTGGCTCTGGCTGGATTGGTTTTGAGGCTATTAACCGTATCGTGCATCACGAGGCTCTTCAGGGACGTCCGTTTATTTTGGAAACGCCATGGATTGGTAAAGAGGCCAAAACTCAGCGTCCTATGTATGAAGCAGAGATTGCATTGCTTCGCGGGGATGTTGCTGGTCGATTTGGGCCCGAGTTCCTGACAGAAGTGGAACAACTGCATCATTTCTTCAAAGGAAAAGAGATTGAGTCCCGTTCATATGTTCTGGATATCTGGACATTGCTCAAAAATGATGCCAAAGCGAAGAAAGCCGATCCACGTGAGCCGTTGGAACGTCTGTATGACCTCGTGGCTGAAGCCGCATTGTTCCCGCATTTGAATGAAGAACAATTGAATCATCGTTTGATCGCCTGGCTTGCTGGAAAAGATATTTTTGTCACGGCCTAGTTGAAGGAGGAAAAATAACCCGATGGAGATTCACGCTAAACAAGTACGTCCTGATGTTAAAAACCGCGCCGATCGGGCGCGGATGCTCATTTCCTGTCCGGATGGACCGGGAATTGTTGCCGCAGTATCCCATTTCTTGCACCAGCATGGTGCAAACATTGTACAGTCGGACCAATACACAATGGACCCGGCTGGCGGCATGTTTTTTATGCGGATCGAGTTCGATCTTCCACAATTATCGGTGAACCTGTCTAAGCTGGAAGCTGATTTCGAAGAAGTAGCAAACCGTTTCAAAATGGATTGGAGTCTTTCAGCGGTTAGCCGCAAGAAGAAACTCGCCATCTTTGTATCCAAGGAGGATCACTGTCTGGTTGAGCTGTTGTGGCAATGGCAGGCTGGCGATCTGGATGCAGACATTGCGCTTGTTGTGAGCAATCATCTGGATATGAAGGACTATGTAGAATCATTTGGCATTCCTTATCACCATATTCCGGTTACAGCGGATACGAAGAAGGAAGCGGAACAACGCCAGTTGGACGTCATCGGTAATGATATCGACGTGATTATTCTTGCGCGTTACATGCAGATCATTTCCCCGATGTTCATTGAGCATTACCGCAATCGTATTATTAACATTCATCACTCGTTTCTGCCTGCCTTTGTCGGCGGTAAACCGTATGCCCAAGCGTACAACCGTGGTGTCAAAATTATCGGTGCTACAGCTCACTATGTTACGGAAGAGCTGGATGGTGGACCGATCATTGAGCAGGACGTTCAGCGTGTAAGCCACGGGGATGATGTAACCGAGTTGAAACGCATTGGACGTACCATTGAGCGTGTAGTTCTTGCTCGTGCCGTGAAATGGCATGTTGAAGACCGTGTACTGGTTCATGAAAATAAAACCGTTGTGTTTTAAGCTAATGCTTTAATACTGCGCAAGGTTGATTCGTAAAGATACAGTTCAGTTCTATTCCGAAAAAAAGAAAAGGCGGTCCCCTATTCATGTCTGAAAGGGGGATCGCCTTTTTGGTTGTGCTTCTGGCTGTGCTTCCATACATGACCGCACCAACCAACGACCACGCCAAATAACAGATGCCCTGTCAGCCAGTAAAGTATCGCTTTTATATCATATAGATCAGGCACACGACTCGACAGCTGGGAGAGTGGGATATACAGCAGGGAAGAGAGAGCGCCGATCAGGACGCCTTTGGATATCGGATGACCTGAACGCTGAATCCACCATATGTAGAAGTTGCCAATGATTATGGAAACGATAAGATGCAGCCCAAATTCAATGAACTCAGGTAGCGTGGGCGGAAGCCATGGAACAAAATCAATGTTCATCAGCAAGGTATAGACTTTTTCACCAGTGTAAGTCTGAATAGCCTTTAAAAAGAACCCGAGCACCAGTCCGGATGTAAGACCTGTTAAAACCCCGGCTTTCCAGGGTAATATGTGCTTTAGCGAATTTGTTGACTTAGCCAAATGTTCCGGCATATGTGAATCCTCCTTTCCATATGAAGTACAGCCTGATGTGCACAAAAGTCCGATTTTTCCAATCATGATCAAGGACCATTATATGCAAAATCAACTTCGATATCTAAAAAGAGTATGGTTTTCCGCTTAAAGGTTATACTTCATCCGATGGATTTGCGATGCTGGCTGAGCTAGAAGATATGCTGAAATGCTCAGTATGACACTCTTTTTGCGCAACTGGAAACAAATCCCTCGTCATAAACAGCCGAATTTTCCCGATCTTCTAAAAGAAGGTTATGGAAAACCTTCACGCCAAGTGATACAATACAAAAGTGAATAAGTCAAAATGAAACACTCAAGCGGATTCACTTATTGTGAAATTCGGTTTGCTTGTATGATGAGAGGGATTCGCTTGCGCAACCCGACTTATCTAAAGACATGAGGAGGACAAACCATGACTGACAAGAACGAAGCGATTCAAAAGGAAGAGAACAACACCATCGACAACCTGTCGATCACTACCGTACGTACACTGGCGATTGATGCAATCGAGAAGGCAAATTCCGGACACCCGGGAATGCCTATGGGCTCCGCTCCAATGGGGTACCAACTTTTTGCAAAAACGATGACACATAACCCGGACCACCCAACTTGGGTTAACCGGGACCGTTTTGTTCTGTCCGCAGGACATGGCTCCATGTTGCTGTACAGCTTGCTTCACCTGAGCGGGTATGACCTGCCTATGGAACAATTGAAACAGTTCCGCCAGTGGGGAAGCAAAACTCCGGGTCACCCGGAATTCGGACATACTGCAGGCGTTGACGCAACAACTGGACCACTGGGCCAAGGTATTGCAATGGCTGTAGGTATGGCTATGGCTGAAGCTCAACTGAGTGCAACATATAATAAAGACAAATTCAACGTAATCGACCACCACACTTACGCAATCTGTGGTGACGGTGACTTGATGGAAGGCGTATCCCATGAATCAGCTTCCCTGGCTGGACGTTTGCACCTGGGCAAATTGATCATGTTGTTCGACTCCAATGACATCACTTTGGATGGTAAATTGAACCTGTCTTCTTCTGAAAGCATCGCGAAGCGTTTTGAAGCTTATGGCTGGCAAGTGCTGCGCGTTGAAGATGGTAACGATCTGCCTGCAATCCAAAAGGCAATTGAAGAAGGTCAAGCAGATACGCTTCGTCCTACACTGATTGAAGTTAAAACTGTAATTGGTTACGGTAGCCCGAACAAACAAGGTAAAGGCGGCCACGGCGGTACTCACGGATCTCCACTGGGTGCAGACGAAGCTAAATTGACTAAAGAGTTTTACAAATGGGTTTACCAGGAAGATTTCCACGTTCCAACTGAAGTTCGCGAACACTTTGCACAAGTGAAAGATCGTGGTATCTCTGCTAACAAAGCATGGGACGAGAAATTTGCTGAGTACAAAAAAGCATTCCCTGAGCTGGCAGCTCAATTCGAAACGGCAATCAATGGCGACCTTCCAGAAGGTTGGGATCGCGATCTGCCTAAATATGCAGCAACAGACAAAGCTGTATCCACTCGTGTAGCATCCGGTAATGCACTGAACGGTTTGGCTCATAACGTGCCACAACTGACAGGTGGATCTGCTGACCTGGAAAGCTCCACAATGACTCACCTGAACAACCTGGAGAACTTCTCACCTGAAGATTATTCCGGTCGCAACATCTACTTCGGTATCCGTGAATTCGGTATGGCTGGGGCAATGAACGGTATGGCACTGCACAGTGGTGTGAAAGTATTCGGAGGTACATTCTTCGTATTTACAGACTACCTGCGTCCAGCTGTTCGTCTGGCTGCCCTGATGGGTCTGCCTGTAACGTACGTCCTGACTCACGACAGTATCGCTGTTGGTGAAGACGGTCCTACTCACGAACCAATCGAGCAATTGGCATCCCTGCGTATCATTCCTAACCTGACAGTTATTCGTCCGGCTGACGGTAATGAAACTTCTGCAGCATGGGCTTATGCGCTTGAGAACAAGAGCAACCCGGTTGCACTCGTACTCACTCGTCAAAACCTGCCGATTCTGGAAGGTACCGTTGAAGGTTCACGTGAAAACGTGAAACGTGGTGCGTATGTTGTCTCTGATGCAAAAGAAGGCAAAGCTGTTGCCCAAATCATCGCTACAGGCTCCGAAGTGCAACTGGCTGTCAAAGCTCAAGCAGCACTTGCTGAACAAGGCATCCAAGTTCGCGTAATCAGCATGCCGAGCTGGGATCTGTTCGAGAAACAGGACAAAGCATACAAAGAATCCGTCCTACTTCCAGATGTTAAAGCTCGTCTGGCGATTGAAATGGCTCACCCAATGGGTTGGGAAAAATATGTCGGCGACCAAGGCGACATTCTCGGAATCAACACATTTGGTGCATCCGCGCCTGGCGACCGTGTTATTCAAGAGTATGGCTTCACTGTGGAAAACGTGGTTAGTCGCGTAAAAGCATTGCTGTAATAGCTTGAAAAATGCTGTAGGAAGGACAGTTTAATTTCTGTCCTGCCTAGCAGCAAGTGATTTCCGGCAGAGAATGGGCGGGCAACCGCCCTGATCTGTTTTGCCTTTTGTTTTGATTAACTTCAGGGGGAGCGGGTATGCATGTCACAGTTTGATCAAGTCAGTGTAGTGAAAGAGGCCAACATTTATTATGAGGGCCAGGTAACTAGTAGAACGGTTATTTTGGGGGATGGCAGCAAGGTGACTCTGGGTATTATGCTTCCAGGTAGTTATGAGTTCGGTACAGATTCCCGTGAGATTATGGAAATACTGTCCGGCGATCTGAGAGTATTACTTCCCGGAGAAGAAGATTGGCAAGAGATTCAAGGTCAAGCTACGTTCCACGTGCCTGCCGAATCCAAATTTAAACTGGAGATACGCAGCGTTACCGACTACTGCTGTTCGTACCCGGCGGAATAATACAAGAAGGGTAACCAGAACCGCAAGTCGCGGATTCGGTTAACCCTTTTTGCTTCTTAAACTCTAACGACAAAGTTCGGGCTGCAAGCTTGTCAGCCCTGTGGATTTGAAGTATCCTTAGGCTAAGTTGTTTTAGAATGGAAAACGGAAAAAAATACGCTACCGATATCAGGAGGTTTTATAGATCATGGCAAAAAAAGTGAAGTTTGACTACAGCACTGCCCTGCAATTCGTCAATCAACATGAAGTGGACTATTTCGCTGAACCGATTCGTTTGGCTCACGAGCAGCTCCACAACGGAACGGGAACCGGATCGGATTATCTGGGCTGGATCGACCTGCCTACCGCTTATGACAAAGAAGAGTTCTCCCGTATTCAAAAAGCGGCTGCTAAAATCCAAAGCGATTCTGAAGTGCTGATCGTCATCGGTATTGGTGGATCATACCTTGGTGCACGTGCAGCGATTGAGATGCTTACGCACTCTTTCTACAACAATCTGCCCAAAGACAAACGCAAAACGCCTGAAATCTACTTTGCAGGAAACAACATCAGCTCCACGTATGTAACTCATTTGCTGGATCTGGTTGAAGGTAAAGATTTCTCCGTTAACGTTATCTCCAAATCCGGTACAACAACGGAGCCAGCGATTGCTTTCCGTATCTTCCGTGCAGCACTGGAGAAAAAATACGGTAAAGAAGAAGCTCGCAAACGTATCTATGCAACAACAGATAAAGAGCGCGGCGCACTGAAAAAACTGGCGAATGAAGAAGGCTATGAATCCTTCATTATCCCGGATGATGTAGGTGGACGTTATTCCGTTCTGACGGCTGTAGGTTTGCTGCCGATCGCAGCAGCTGGCATCAGCATCGAAGAAATGATGCAAGGTGCGGCTGACGCTTCTAAAGAATACAGCAACCCGAACGTAGCTGAGAACGAAGCATATCAATATGCAGCTGTTCGTAACGCACTGTATCGCAAAGGTAAAGGAACAGAAATCCTCGTGAACTACGAGCCATCCTTGCACTTTGTATCCGAATGGTGGAAACAGCTTTACGGAGAGAGTGAAGGTAAAGACTATAAAGGGATTTATCCTGCATCCGTTGATTTCTCGACTGACTTGCACTCCATGGGTCAATTCATTCAAGAGGGTAGCCGGAACATCTTCGAAACTGTGATTCAGGTTGCTGAAGTATCGGAGCATATTTCGATCCAAGCTGACCCGGATGATCTGGATGGTCTGAATTTCCTTGAAGGTAAAACAATGGACTTTGTTAACAAAAAAGCGTTCCAAGGAACACTGCTTGCACACACAGATGGTCAAGTACCAAACTTGATTGTGAACATTCCAGATATGTCTCCATATTCTTTCGGATATCTGGTATACTTCTTTGAAAAAGCATGCGGCATTAGTGGGTACCTGCTAGGAGTCAATCCATTTGACCAACCAGGCGTGGAAGCTTACAAGAAAAATATGTTCGCTTTGCTGGGCAAACCAGGCTTTGAAGAAGAGAAAGCAGCGCTGGAAGCGAGACTTTCTGAATAATTCATCGGTCTGCTCATATAGTTAAATAAGGTAATGTAATTACATTCGGGGAGTCATTGTGAAGCAATGGTTTCCCGGATGTTAAACCAAGGCAGTTCGTCCGCGTGCGCGCGGGGAACTGCTTTCTTGTAAAATGGATCAAATTGGTGGAAAGTTGGATAGGGATGATTGAACGTTATCGCACGGTTCGAGGACCGGGCAATCTGGAAATTGTAATCAAAAAGTCGCGATTTATCGGTCATATTATGCCGGTCACGACAGAAGAAGAAGCCAACGCTTTTATTGATGAAATCAAGAAAAAACATTGGAATGCTACTCATAACTGCTCGGCGTATATGATTGGTGAGCGGGATGAGATCCAGAAGCAATCCGATGATGGTGAACCAAGCGGAACCGCTGGAAAACCGATACTTGAATTCATCAAAAATCAGCAATTGAAGAATGTGGCTATCGTTGTTACACGTTACTTTGGAGGAATTATGCTTGGAGCAGGTGGGTTAATACGCGCTTATACGGATGGAGCAGTTGCAGCCATAGAAGCCGGGGAAGCGATTACCAAAGTGCTCCATCGTGAAGTGTTTGTTGAACTGGATTACACATGGCTGGGCAAAGTGGAAAATGAATTAAGGAGCCGGGAAGTCCGTACAGGTGAAACTGGGTTCACCGATAAGGTTACGTTGACTTGTCTTCCGCCGGATAGTGAAACCGGGGCATTTGTGGCCTGGATCACAGATTTGACGCAAGGGCAATCCCGGATCACGGAGGGACAGCGGCTTTATTTTATTGAAGGGGAATAAAATATATGGCTAGAAGAGCAGTCGAACAGGAGTTGTCGAGGGAGCGGATACTGGAGGCGGCAAGGCATCTTTTTATTACCAAAGGATACCGTGCCATTTCGATGCGAAGCATCGGCCAGCATCTAGGCTATAGTCATGGGTCGCTGTATTATCATTTTAAGGAAAAGGCAGAGCTGTTTTATGCCATCGTGGTTGAAGATTTCAATCATCTGGGGCATTTGCTGCTGCAAGCCATGGTCAGGCCAGTCATGGGCGGCGTGAGCAAGGTGGAACATATCATGATGGAGTTTATTCGTTTTGGTTTGGAGAATCCGTATCAGTACGAGATTATGTTCATGATTCGGGATGAGGAATTGCTATCGTATTGTCGTACAGAGCAAGGAAGATGCTTTGAATTGTTCGCCTCCATTATTCGGCAATACATGAATGAAGAGGGCTGTACAGAAGAGGATATTCAATGTGTACCACGTACGCTGTTTTTGTCCATGCACGGATTCATATCGTATTATATTCAGGACCGTTTAACCTTTGCAGAGATTGAATCGGCTGCGTTATCTCATGTCAAAGTACTCTGCCGTAATCTCCAACACCAGCCTGGCGTCCAATAAGGCGCTTTTGTCGCACTCCACACTTCAGGGCGGTGAATTGTCATAACATTAATTCTTTATAACGTTGTCTCGCGAAAGTTTTTGCGCGAAGTAGATCATTACAGGCGGGTTACATCCCTAGAATAGGGTGGGCCGCCTGTTTGTTTTTTTATTTTAATCAATGGCAAATCATTAGAAATGGGGTTGAAATGGAGCTAACCTTCCATGATTTTAAGGAAATATTCCCGTTGACGAGGACCATCAAATTCGCAAAAATAGATGCCCTGCCATCTGCCAAGCAGTAATCTGCCCTCATGTATAATCACCGTTTGTGATGGTCCGGTTGTGATCGATTTCAAGTGAGAAGCCGTATTTCCTTCAGCATGCCGATATTCGGGATGTTCCCAGGGGTATACTTCGTTTAGACGAAGCAGCACGTCATGTTTGACATCCGGGTCTGCATTTTCATTAATTGCAATGCCTGCTGTCGTATGTGGACAATAAATCAATACAGTCCCATTCTGCACACCGCTGTCACCGACAACCTGCTCCACCTCCCGCGTAATATCCTTCATCTCATCCCGTCGGGATGGCGATAAATTCTTCGTATATAACATATTACTCCACTCCTTTGCTCCACATTTTATCCTCTAGATTGTACCTTAACCATTCCATACCAAACAAACCACTTAGATAAAGGGGGATCAAAGAAATCTGGGGATAACAGCGATAGGATGGTTGTTCTGGCCGCGTAGTAGGCAGTGTAATTACATATGAATCCATCTCACAGGTAAGCCGATTTTATTCAATAAAAGCATTGACGATTAGCACTGCAAACTGGTAAAGTATCAGATAAGCAAAAACCAAGTAGACTAATGGGAATAATATTAAAGTAATAAAATCCAACTTAGGAAAATGGTTGTACCAAAGCAGGAAGACTGCCGACCGGACATAGAACCGGAGGCTGGGAGGGAATGCAGCAATGAATACCGTTCTTCGTCACAAGGGATGGACTTGGGGATTCCGCAGTACCGTATTGCTATATTTTATCGTACTCATTGTACTTCCAATCATCGGTGTGTACGTCAATTCCTTCTCTGAAGGATGGAGCAACTTTATCCAAAGCATTATGGACCCAATTGCATGGAAAGCCGTGCTGTTAACGATCCGGCTGGCTGTTATAGCTACGGTGATTAACGTCATTTTGGGAACCATGATTGCCTGGGTGCTGACACGTTATCGCTTTTTTGGGAGGTCGTTCCTTAACAGTCTGGTAGATCTTCCTTTTGCTCTTCCTACAGCCGTTGGTGGCCTGATGATTATGCTTCTCCTAGGTCCGATCAGTGCCATTGGCAAATTGGCGGAATCCATGGGTTTTGAAATTGTGTTTCACCAGCCTGCGATTGTGATCGCAATGACCTTTGTTACGTTTCCATTTGTCATCCGTGCGGTGCAGCCTTTGCTCGAAGAGATCGATCCTTCAGAGGAAGAGGCATCCTACACGATGGGTGCGTCGAAGGCTCGCACGTTCAGGCAGGTCATTCTTCCGTCCATGGCTCCGGGCATGATTAGTGGGGGAATGCTCGCATTCTCCAGAGCACTGGCCGAATTCGGGGCTGTTGTGCTGGTGGCAGGCAATATTCCGGGAAGAACATTGACGGCTTCCGTATTTATTTACGGCGAGATCGAAAGTGACAATCCAACCGGTGCCGCGGCCGTGTCCGTACTGCTCTTAACACTCTCCTTCCTGATCCTCTGGCTCATTAATCTGGTGCAGATGCGGGGGAGAAGACGATGAGGCGACTATTAATCGGACTGACGTTTGCGGTGTTCATTGTACTGCTGATCATCCCGCTTGGACGTATTTTTATTGGTGCATTTGAAGACGGGGCAGGAGGATTCCTGGATGGGCTGTTGCGCCCTGAGGCGCTGCATGCCTTGATGATGACTGGACTTGTTGTACTTGTCGTCACGCTGTTAAATACATTGTTTGGCGTTATGATGGCCATCTATCTTGTTCGCGCCGGATGGCTGAGTGACCGGGTGAAAGGGCTGCTGAACAGCATTGTGGATCTGCCCTATGCCGTATCGCCAGTCATTGGTGGATTGATGATTGTACTACTGCTGGGTCCCAACAGCATTATGGGCGCTTTTTTTGAAGGAATCGGATTTAATGTGGTCTATGCCTTCCCGGGTATGGTCATTGCAACGTTGTTTGTCACTTTTCCACTGATGGTTCGAGAGGTGATGCCTGTCTTGCAGGAGCTTGGATCTCAGCAGGAAGAGGCTGCGTCAACGCTTGGTGCATACGGCTGGAGAACGTTCTGGAGTGTTACCTGGCCTTCCATCCGCTGGGCGGTTGTGTACGGTCTTGTGTTGACGGTTGCCCGCTCGCTTGGGGAATTCGGTGCAGTGCTGGTTGTTTCGGGTAACATTATGAACAAAACGCAGACGGCAACAACGCTTGTATATCAGGATGTAGAGAATTTTAACGTAGCTGCCGCAAATGGTGTGGCATTGGTACTGGTTACTTTTTCTGTCGGGCTGCTGCTTATGATGGAATGGGCCAAGAAGCGAAAGGAAGTGCATTGAGATGCATGTGGAAGTCCGTGATCTGAACAAACATTTCGGTGATTTTCATGCGGTAAAAGATGTCTCGTTCGATATTGCCAAAGGCCATCTTATCGGTTTGCTGGGACCCAGCGGAGGTGGGAAAACATCCATTCTGCGTATGCTGGCGGGTCTGGAGAATCCGGGTTCCGGAGAGATTCGTTTTCACGGAAAAGTTGTAAACCATCTGCCTCCGCAGGAGCGAGGAATCGGATTTGTATTTCAGAACTATGCTTTGTTCAAACATATGACGGTATTTGATAATATCGCCTTTGGACTCAAGGTCAAAAAGGCTCCCAAAGCCCAGATCCGTGATCGGGTCATGGAGCTGGTTGAATTGACAGGGCTGAAAGGTTTCGAACAGCGTTATCCACATCAATTGTCTGGTGGACAGCGGCAGCGTGTCGCTTTTGCCAGAGCATTGGCCCCTGAGCCGCAGCTGCTGCTGCTGGATGAACCGTTCGCCGCCATTGATGCCAAGATCCGTCAGGAATTGCGTTCGTGGCTCAGAGAACTGATTGAACGGGTGGGCATCACTTCGATTTTTGTAACCCATGACCAGGATGAAGCGATTGAAGTTGCCGACGAAATCATGATTATCAGCCAAGGGCGCTTGGAGCAGAAGGGTACGCCATGGGATATTTACAAAAATCCAGAGACGCCTTTTGTTGCCACATTTATAGGGGAATCTACCGTTGTGGAAGACGCTTCACAGCTTAAGGGCTTCGAACATGCGGTGGAAGGAGAGCGCACACGTGCACTGATCCGGCCTGAGTATATCGAGATCGGTTTGAAAAACGAGTTTAGCATGCTGTCCGCTACTGAAAAGGGTACAGTCAAACACCTTCATTTCCGTGGAAGTGAATGGATGGTGGAAGTGGAAGTTGAGGGCCATAAACTCATTACGTATCGATCCCTGGAGAAAACAACGCTGCAAGTCGGCCAACAAATTCGAGTGCTTGTGCATCGGGCATATCTGTTCAATGATACCCATAGCTGGGTTGTTGAGAACCGATTGAAGGAAGATCCAATGCCGGTCATCATCTAATCAGAACATCATTTAATTCAGGAATGATCCTTATTTTTGGAAAAGAGGGGCTGCCCATGCAGACGAGGAAGAAGAAATTCAACCCTTTATATGTTGTCCTCATACTTCTGCTCGTCTGCATGACCGTTGGATGTAGCAAGCAGGAAGATGTGAGCGGACAGAACGGAACCTCGACGGACGACCAATCCAATACGCTGGTAATCGGTGCTTACAGTGTAGCCAAAGACGCCGTCGGAGAATTGCTGCCCAAATTTCAGGAAGAATGGAAGGCAAAGACCGGACAAACGGTTCACTTTCAGGAATCCTATGAAGCTTCTGGCACACAAGCCAGAGCCATTGTTGGTGGATTCGAAGCTGATGTTGCGCTACTCGCGATGGAAAGTGATATCGACAAGCTGGTCAAAGCCGATTTGGTCAGCTCCAATTGGAAGCAGGCTCCGAATAAAGGCATGATCACCCGTTCCATTGTAGTTCTGGGTACAAGAGCAGGCAACCCGCTGGGGATTCGTGATTTTGAAGATTTAACCAAGCCGGGTGTTAAAGTGCTTTATCCTAATCCCAAGACGTCAGGCGGAGCACAGTGGGACATTAATGCCATCTATGGTGCAGGGTTGAAGTTATCTGAGAAGGAGCAAGGCAAGAAAGATCCTGCCGTGGCCAAAGCTTTTCTGGAAAAAGTACATGAGAATGTCGAGTCACTGGATAAGAGTGGTCGATCCTCTATGGCGGCTTTCGAATATGGCGTGGGTGACGTTATCGTTACGTATGAAAATGAATTGCTTGCCCGGATTGCCAAGGGTGTAAATTATGACATCGTGGTTCCCAAAAACACGATCCTGATTGAAAATCCGGCAGTTGTCGTGGACAAATATGCAGATAAGCATGGCAATCGTGAATTGGCGGAGGCTTTTGTAGCCTATCTACGAACACCGGAAGCACAGCGCATTTTTGCCAAGCATGGTTTCCGTTCGGTAGACCCTGAAGTGTTTGCAGAGACGAAGTCCTCGTTCCCAACGCCAGAAGGTCTGTTCGATATTAACTACCTCGGCGGATGGGACAAGGTACGCAGTACACTGTATTCCAAACGAGGCGTATGGTACCAGGTGTTAGCCGGGTTGTAAGCCCGTACGAGCATCGTCCTGTTATTGAATTTCAGAAGATGAATTGTCATCCAAACCTTCATTTCACGACATAACGTGAGCTGGAGGTTTTTTGCATTGCTAGACAATAATGTTATTTCATTTAAACCCGATAGGTTAAGTTGGAAAAAATCGTTGCAATTTGTCGAATCCTTGCCTATACTATCTAACAGAACGTTAAATTACAGCGAGGGGAAATATCATAATGAAATCGAAAAAAATGTGGCTGTCATTGATGCTGGTTCTGGTTGTGGCAATCATGAGTGCATGCGGAAGCAGCGGTGACGGAACAAGTTCTTCGTCTAATACCGCAGAAAATACAGCAACAACGGATGATGGGCAACCGAAAGACGGAGGAAGCATCATTATTGCCGTTCAGGACGATCCTAAAGTGATGAATCCGATCTACGCGGGTGACCGTGTAACGTTGACGATTGATCAATCCTTATATGCTCCACTGTTCAATGTGAATGATGGCAAAAAAACGTATGTGCTCGCAGAAAGCGACAGCTTCTCTGATGATCACCTGACGTATACATTGAAGCTGAAAGACGGTCTGAAATGGCATGACGGACAGCCTCTGACAGCCGATGATATTGTGTTCACAATGGACAGCATCCTTGATGAGAAACAGCACAGTTCTTCCCGTAGTCAGTATGTTTTTGATGGCAAACCGGTGAAAGTAACCAAGGTCGATGACCTGACGGTGGAATTCAAATTGCCGGAAGTATCTGCTGCTTTCGAAGGAGCATTGGTTTCTTTCTCTCCAATCCCTAAACACATTTTCGAAGGCGAAGCCGATATTGAGAAAAGCGACAAAAACAACAACCCGATCGGTTCCGGTCCGTTCAAGTTCAAGGAATACCGTCCGGGCGAATACGTAACACTGGAACGTTTTGATGACTACTTTGCAGGCAAAGCTCATCTGGATAGCGTGACGTATCGTGTAGCGAAAGATCCAAATGCAGCGAACCTGGCTTTGCAAAACGGCGAGATTCAAATGCGTATGGTCGACACACAGGATTACAACAAATTGAACGACACAGGCAAATTCAACATGCTGACTTACCCAGAAGGCCGCTTGCAATACATGGTGTTCAACCTGAACGTGCCTTCGATGCAAAAGAAAGAAGTTCGTCAAGCCATCGCTTATGCTTTGGATAAAAATGAACTGATCACCGCTTCGTATTCCTCAGCTGATTTTGCTGAACCGGCTCCGTCCATTCTCACACCGGACACGCTGTACCAAACGGATGATGTGGAGAAATACGACTACAACGTAGAAAAAGCAAAACAATTGCTGGCTGATGCAGGCGTAAGCAACTTGAAATTGCGTCTTGCTTACACAAATACGAACAAACCACAAACAAGCCAAGCGCTGTACATTCAGCAAAAGCTGAAAGACGTGGGCATTGAAGTGGAATTGCTGCCGATGGATGGAACAGCTTATGGTAACCGTACACTGGACATGAACAATACAGACTTTGAATTGTCCTTTGGTGGATACATCATGGGTTATGAGCCAGATGCTTATAAATCTCTCTTCTTGAGTGATGCGGCATACAACTACTCCCATTACAAAAATGCCGATTTCGACAAGCTGTGGAATGAAGCAGCCGTTCAAATTGACGAAACGAAACGTGGTGATTTGTACAAACAAATCCAACAAACTGTAGCAAACGAAATGACTGTATACCCAATTGCCTACACGAATGCTGTAGTGGCTGTGGATAACACATACGGCGGCGTTGAAGATGCAAATCCAAAACCAGTCGTTATGCTTGAAGATCTGTCCAAAATTTATAAAAAATAATCATATAGAATGAACGTATTGTTTGAACCTTTGAGATTTACAAAGAACGTAGAGGGCAGAAAAAATCTGGAGAAACGACGTGTTCGCCTTTATCACTGAATTTCTTCCTCTAGAATACGAAATCAAGAAATCTAGTGATAACAGCGATCGGAAGATTGTTCTGCCATCGGAGTGGCCGATGTGAATCCTTTGTTCAATCCACTTGCGTTCATTCTATATAACAAGCCAATAACGCCGGCCGCGAGGCCGGCGTTGATTCGGAGGTGCCCATGTGAACAACTATATTGTCCGAAGGATCGCACAAGCGATCCCTCTTCTTTTTGTAATCTCCATCGTATCGTTCACCTTGATCAAGCTGGCGCCGGGCGATCCGGTGCTTTCCTTTGTTACCCCGAATATGGGGGCAGAAGATGTGGAGCGTATTCGGCAAAACCTCGGTCTTGATCAACCGATGTACGTGCAATATGTCGTATGGCTCAAAAATGTACTGTCTGGTGACCTTGGTTATTCACTGGTGAACCATCGCCCGGTTGCCGAAATGATTGTTGAACGTTTGCCTGCTACGTTTGGTTTAATGGGGGCATCGCTATTATTGTCTTTGCTGATCTCCATTCCGCTGAGCATGATTGCGGGTTCGCGTCAGAACAGTCTGTTTGACCGTGGACTCAGCCTGATCTCATACATCGGGATATCGATTCCTAGCTTCTGGTTCGGTATGATGCTGATCTATTTCTTTGCAGTAGAGCTGCACTGGTTGCCAAGTATGGGTATGCGAACGGTTGGTATGGACTCCGCTTGGGATATTATCAAACACGGCATTTTGCCATGTACCGTTTTGACCTTCATGAACGTATCCGTGTACATGCGGTACATTCGATCGAATACAATCAGTCAACTGGAAGAGGACTATGTTCAAATCCAATATGCCTACGGGGCAACCAAAGGAACGGTACTGCTTCGTCATGTACTCAAAAATGTACTGCTGCCTGTAATCACGATTCTCGGTATGTCTTTGCCGGAGCTGATTGCGGGAGCGTTTATTACGGAGTCCGTTTTCTCGTGGCCGGGGATGGGATCTCTCGGGATTTCGGCCGTTCACGGTTTGGATTATCCAATTATTATGGGCATTACGATGATGTCCTCTGTGCTGCTGGTCGTCGGAAACCTGGTAGCTGATATCTTATATGGCGTGGTAGATCCACGAATCAAGACAACGGGGTGAGACAAAAATGAATTCAATGCGCTGGCGTAATCTACGGACGCAGTTCCGACAGCAGAAACTGGGCCTTGCGGCTGTCATCATATTGGGCATCTTTGTACTCGCATCCCTGTTTGCGTTTCTGTCTCCACATGATCCAAATGAAATTGTAGTGATGGAGCGGCTTCAACAGCCGAGTGCAGATCACTGGTTTGGTACGGACGATTACGGACGGGATTATTTGGCTCGGGCGTTATACGGAGGACGAGTGTCTCTCGCCGTAGGTTTCCTTTCGATGGCAATTGCCGTTATTATGGGAACACTGGTAGGGACGGTTAGTGGTTATTTTGGCGGCTGGGTGGATAATACGTTGATGCGTATTGTTGACGTGCTCATGTCGATTCCATCCTTCTTCCTGATGCTGATCCTGAACGCATATCTGAAGCCGGGGATCGGTACGATTATTGTCATTATCGGGGTGCTGAGCTGGATGAATATTGCCCGGATTGTCAGGGCTGAGGCGATGTCGGTCAAGCAGCGGGAATACGTACTGTATGCGCGTGTATCGGGTCAAAAGCCTGGCCGGATCATTATGAAGCACATTATTCCCAACATTATTCCAACCATTATTGTCGCAGCAACCATCAACATCGCGAGTGCGATTCTGATGGAATCGTCACTAAGCTTCCTCGGACTGGGTGTTAAACAACCGAACTCTTCTTGGGGCAGCATGTTGAATGATGCACAGGGCTTTATTAGTGAAGCGCCGTATATGGCAATTTTCCCGGGATTGTTTATTTTGCTGACGGTGCTGTCGTTTAACTTCCTGGGGGATGTGTTCCGCGTAGCCTTCGAGCCCAAAGCGAACAAGCGATAGATGATTTTCGACTAAATATAGGTTCGACTAAACATTTTACACGAGAACGGAGAAGACAGAAATAACCTGAAGAAGCGAAGAGTTCGCCTTTATCACCGGATTTTCCCTTACGAAAAGGGAATCAAAAAAATCTGGGGATAACAGCGATCGGAAGGTTGTTCTGTCTTTGGAGTGGCTAGTGTAAATATTCTTTGGTTGAACTTACACAGCGGGGTGAATACAATGACAGATTTATTATCGGTCAAACAACTGAAAACGTCCTTTGCAACTCGGGAAGGTGAGGTACAGTCCGTCCGGGGTGTGAGTTTTACGTTAAAAGAAGGCGAAGTGGTTGGGCTGGTCGGCGAATCCGGAAGTGGCAAAAGTGTTACCGCCCGTTCGCTGATTCGGCTGATCCAGTCGCCGGGCCGGATTACGGATGGTCAGATTCTGTTCCGTGGAGAGGATCTGCTGACCAAGTCGGACAAGGAGCTGCGCAAAATCCGGGGCAACCGCATCTCGATGATTTTCCAGGACCCGATGACATCACTTAATCCAGTGGTTCTTGTAGGCAAACAGATGACAGAGGTCATTCATCGTCACCGGAAAATGGACAAGTCGGCTGCACGCAAGGAAGCGATTGAATTGCTGCGGCAAGTGGGCATTCCTTCTCCGGAAGAACGGATTGACCAATATCCACACGAGTTCAGCGGAGGCATGAGACAGCGGGTAATGATCGCCATGGCTCTGTCCTGCAAGCCGGAGTTATTGATCGCGGATGAACCGACGACAGCGCTGGATGTGACCATTCAGGCACAGATTTTACAGCTGATGCAGGAACTGAAAGATTCCACGCAGACATCCATTCTGATGATTACGCATGACCTTGGTGTCGTTGCTCAGGTCTGTACCCGAGTGATTGTGATGTACGGTGGACTCATTATGGAAGAGGGGCCAGTGGAGCGTATTTTCGCTCATCCCCAGCATCCATATACTCAGGGATTGCTGCGCTCCATTCCGAAGCATGGTGAGGAAGGTGGACGCCAGCGGCTGGCAACCATTGAAGGTACACCGCCCAATCTGCTTCATCCGCCAACCGGATGTCCGTTTATGGAACGTTGCCCACACGCCATGGAAGTATGCAAACAGATGCCTGCGTATACCGAGACTGCACCCGGTCATCGAGCGCTATGCTGGTTGCTGGACGATCAAGGTCGGGAACAACATCAAGTACAAACAGGAGCATCGTCAGAGGAGGTGGAGAAATGAGTACAGGAATCGATCAGCGTGAAGTACTGCTGGACGTGCGTGGTTTGAAAAAACATTTTCCGGTACGTGGTGCTGGCAAAGGCAAAGACGTCGTGAAAGCCGTGGATAACGTCAGTTTTCATATTCACAAGGGAGAAACATTTGGACTGGTTGGTGAATCCGGCTGTGGCAAATCAACGACTGGACGCAGCATCGTGAGACTCTATGATGTGACGGACGGAAGCATTATGTTTGGCGGACAGGATGTTGCGAAAATGAATGAACGCCAGTTGAAGCCTTTTCGCAAACGGATGCAGACGATTTTTCAGGACCCCTATTCTTCACTAAATCCGGGTATGAATGTCCTGCAGATTATTAGTGAACCCATGGAAATTCATAATTATGCTTCCAAAGCAGAGATGAAGGGGCGAGCGCTTGACCTGATGAACCGTGTGGGCCTGAAGCCAGAGCACGCGGAGCGTTATCCACATGAATTCAGTGGAGGGCAGCGTCAGCGGATCAGCATTGCCCGTGCATTGTCGGTGAACCCGGAGTTCATTTTGTGTGATGAGCCGTTGTCCGCTCTGGATGTGTCCGTACAGGCACAGGTGGTCAATATGCTTGAAGATTTGCAGGCAGAGCTGGGACTGACCTATTTGTTTATTGCCCATGATTTGTCGATGGTACGCCACATCTCCAATCGAATCGGTGTGATGTATCGCGGTAAGCTGGTGGAAGTGGCACCAACAGAAGAACTGTACCGTAATCCGGTACATCCGTATACCCAGGCATTGCTGGCAGCAATTCCTGTACCTGATCCAACGGTACGGAACGTTATGCCACCGATCTACAGTGGGGATACCGACCCATCCGCTCGGGGACGGGATGAAGAACCGGAGTGGATGGAAGTTTCACCAGGACACTTTGTATCCGGCTATCGAGACAGGATATAATGGATTAGGAATATCATGGAATAACGATATATAGTGACAGGAAGGTGTGAGTTGGATGAGTGCTGAGTTTAAGTTGTCCCAAAATACAGCCATTCGATTGGAACAGGCTCGTAGCAAAGGCATGTCGGATGCAGCTTTGTTGGAAGCGATACAGGCCAAAGATGTTGCTGCTTTTGATGCCGTGTCTGAGGAGCACTACAGATATGATGATCTTTTCTCCTATGCGGACGAGCATGGCGAGAATCTGGAAGGCGCGGTTAAAGACGGCTACCGGATTACCTTTAACACTCGTGGTGGTCTGGGGATCTACTTGGAGAAGTCCTTCGGATTACAGCCGGAGAAAGACTTCACTGTTGGTGAAGGCATCGTAACCGGGTTGAAATTAAAACCGGAGCAGGCAGATGTGCTGGCAAAACGCCTTGCATCAAACTGGGTGATTACCGAATCCAAAGATGTACCTGAGGGCCAAGAGCTGACGTTGAAGCTGCGGGCTTTGGTTTAGTGAAACAACAGACTGTCCCGTTTGCAGTGAATAACTGCGGCGGGATGGTCTTTTTTTTTTGCAAAAATAGAGGTGGGAGATTACAATTTACATATCATTAATCGGATGGAACATAAATTTGGATGTATTGCTTCCGGGATAGAGAGGGGACTTTCATAATGAATCAGCTAACATTTCTGGGAACCGGGGATGCGATGGGTGTTCCGCGGGTGTATTGTGATTGTGACGTTTGCACAGAAGCCCGACTTACGGGGATCAATCGCCGCAAACGTGCTGCTGTTTTGATTCATAGTGATGGCGAGCACGAACCTTTCATGATTGACTGCGGACCGGACTGGAGATCACAGATGGAAGACCAGGGGATGCGGATGGTGCAGACGCTGCTGATCACTCATGCGCATTTTGATCATATTGGAGGCTTGCCCGAATGGGCAGATGCATGTCGATGGTTGGGTGTAAAAGGGCAGTTGTATGCACCACGGGAGGTGATCACTACCATCCAGAGTCAATTTCCATGGCTCGGTCGTCATATGAATTTCATGGAAACGGATGCGGATATTGAGCTCGGTGGATGGAAGGTGCATTCCTGGAAAGTTTGCCACGGTCATAATGGCTATTCGTATGCGTATCGATTGGAACGTGAAGGATACACCTGGGCGTATTGCTCGGATGCCATTGATCTGAAAGCTGCGGAGAAGCAGCCGCTATACGGGCTCGATCTGCTGGTACTTGGAACGAGCTTTGTTCATGAACTTGCGGAATTCTCCACACGCTCGGTGTACGATATGGTTGAGGCGCAGGAGCTGTTGCAGGATTTAAAACCGGGTCAGACCTATTTTACACATATGTCTCACGACGTCGATGTACGCCAGAATTATGATCTGAATCAGGGGATTACGCTGGCACTTACCGGTCTGAAGGTGAAGCTGGGAGAATAGGACAACAATGCTAAAAATAAATTCAGAAGAGCGTATCCTTTGCCGGAGGTTCTTCGTTTACATAGTGTAAGGCAATTACAGCAAGTGAATTGAAGCAAGATCAATCAGGAACCAACAAAGGGGGGCCCCAAACATGGCCTTTGTGAAGTCCGTGGATTGCAGAATCAACAGACCACATAATGATAAACAGGTTGCACCATTTAGCCATTCCGGTGTTCAAACCGGATATACGTTAGAGCAAACGATTGAAGCTGCGCTTCCGAGCCTGCTGGGCTCGTTGTACGCCTATTGCATGTCATTGACTGGTTCAGTCTGGGAGACGGAGGATCTGGTTCAGGATACATGTGTTAAAGCATTATCCTTTTCAGCTACCCGAAGAACGGGAATGACAGAGGACATGAACTGGGAAGCCTATCTTATCCGTGTTGCACGCAACACCTGGATTGACGCCATACGGAAGCGTGAGAACTTGGCAAGCAAATTGGAAAGCATGAAGCCATTTATGCAGGAATTTGAGGAAGAAGAGCGATTCGAGGAAGTCGAGTCCGCTGTTCAAATCCTTGTGGATGAACTGCCACCGTGGCAGCGAGCGATATATATGTTACGTGATTTGATGGGATACACGACGGTAGAGACTGCTAAACTGTTGGATACGACGGAAGGGGCGGTCAAAGCTGCCCTAAGTCGTGCCCGCTCTGCTCTGGCGAAAGTGAGGCACAGCCTGAACGAAACGGATTCTGATCAGACGAATCGATTGGAGGAACATCAGCAAAATCGAGAGGAACTGCGCAGTTATTTACTGGCGTTCCGCAGCGGTGATACAGCCCGTTTAATTGATCTATGCCTGAATCAGACCGATGATCCGATGGCTGTGGCGGGAACGATTTTGCAGCAGACTCTGCCGTCTCAATCAATGCAGCCAGTGATGTACAGTTATTCAAGCTCCGGTACGAATTCCATGTCGTATGGGGGAGGATATACGGTCAGCATGGTTGCATAAACCGGGGAGGCAAAATGCATGAACGTGGTACCTTATGTTGTTGAACAGACAGCCCGCGGAGAGCGGAGCTATGATATTTATTCCCGTTTGCTGAAAGATCGGATCATTATGGTGTCCGGGGAAATTGAGGATCAGATGGCCAATGCGATCGTGGCCCAGTTGTTGTTTCTGACCGCAGAGGACCCGGAGAAGGATATCCAGATGTACATCAACAGTCCTGGTGGTTCCGTAACTGCTGGATTCTCCATCTATGACACAATGCAATTCGTGAAACCTGACATTTCCACGATCTGCACAGGCATGGCGGCTAGCTTCGGTACGATCCTGCTGGTTGGTGGAACAAAAGGGAAACGGCTGGCGTTGCCGAACAGTGAAATCATGATTCACCAGCCGCTTGGCGGAACACGGGGGCAGGCCTCGGATATGTTGATTCATGCCAACCGGATTATCCAGCACCGTCAGCGCCTCAACAAGCTGCTTGCCGATCATACGGGACAGCCGATGGATCGGATTGAAAAGGATACCGACAGAGATTATTTCCTGACCGCTGTGGAAGCCGTCGAGTATGGTCTTGTGGATAAGGTGATTTCCAGTACGTAAGAAAAAAAGGTACCATACGTGCCAAGAAACACGACTAAAAAAACAAGGAAAATGAACAACAAAGTAGCCTGGGAGGTCATTCGACTTTTCGGGCTACTTTGCTGTTTTGTCTGTATTGGGAAAAAATTGAATGATTATTGACTAAATCCATGTACAGTGTATATATTATATATATACACTATACATGGGCTGGATTGAAACCAGTGAGGTGAGAGAACATGAACATACTAATATCAAACGCATCAAGCGATCCCATCTACATGCAGATTCTAACCCAGATTAGACAGAGCATTTTAAGCGGGGAACTGGTTGCAGGGGAGAGTCTCCCCTCCATCCGTCAACTTGCAAAGGATCTGCAGGTCAGTGTAATTACTACCAAACGTGTCTATGAAGAACTTGAGAAAGAGAAACTGATTGATTCTGTCGTAGGCAAAGGCTCCTTTGTTTCCGGGGCCAATCAGGAGTTTATTCGGGAACAGCGGCTGAAACGAATCGAAGATAAAATGCTCGATATCCTTCGTGAGAGCAAGGAACTGGGCATGAGTGTTCAAGATGTAGTTAAGCATTTTACGTTGCTAGTTGAGGAGGAAGAAGCATGATGAACGCAATTGAGTTGCGCAACCTATCCAAAACGTACCCCTTATTCAAGCTGGATCAGATCACTTTGGATGTAAAACAAGGTTATATTACCGGACTTATCGGCCCGAATGGGGCGGGGAAAAGCACACTGATTAACCTGATCACCGGCTTGATTCATCCGGACTCTGGGAGCATCAAAACATTGGGAAAAGAGATGCCTGCTCAGGAAGTTAACGTTAAAGAACGCATTGGTATTGTTTCAGATGAATGTTTCTATTATGAGCATCTTACGATCCGTGAAATGAAAAGCATGATTGCTCCTTTTTATAAGAAATGGGATGAAAAGCAATTTAACAACTACCTGGAGCAATTCGAATTGTCTCCCAAAAAGAAGATTGAAGAACTGTCCAAAGGCATGAAAATAAAATTTTCACTGGCTATCGCTTTATCTCACGATGCTGAGCTACTCATCATGGATGAGCCTACATCCGGGCTTGATCCTGTGTTTCGGAGAGAACTGCTTGACCTGCTTGCAGATATGATACAGGACGAAACTCGATCCATTATTTTCTCGACTCATATCACGACGGATTTGGAGCGTATAGCAGATTATATTACATTCATTAATAAAGGAAAGATTGTGTTTAATGAAGCAAAGGATGATGTGCTTGAAAGGTACACGATAGTAAAGGGGGACATGAAGCTGCTTGATGCGGACACGCGAGGACAATTCGTCGGAATCCGTGAGACAGCGGTTGGTTTTGAAGGCTTGGCAGATAACAAGGCGGAGGCAGAACGATTATTTGGCAATTATGCTCTTTTACATAGACCCTCCCTCGAAGACCTTATCTATTTTACGGCCAAGGGGGAAAAGCATCATGCTTAACTTGCTTCGCAAAGATTATATCGCTTTGAAAAGCTCGCTATGGTCCATCCTTTTTTATTTTGTTGTATTCAGTGTCGCATTTATCCCGACAGTGGAAATGTCGATGTATTTTGTAGGGATCTATACCGCTTTCGGTTCGATTATGCTTGCAACCATGATTGATATCAAAAACCATAATCATAAATTTCTTGTCACGCTCCCGCTTAGTCGCAGAAACATTGTGCAAGCAAAGTATCTGTCTGCCGTTCTCTATACGCTTTTTGGAGTTTTCGCTTCGTCAGGCGCTCACTGGCTGGTTAACTTTCTTTTTCCCGAACTGAACAAGCCCGACTTTTCGGTACTGGACATCCTGATTTCGATTGGAATGGTGCTGGTTTTAATTTCGATCTATATGCCTCTTTTTTACGCCCTTAGTAAAAAGGGAGCGGGAATAATTAATACGGTTTTCATGATCGTTCTTATTATTTTAGCGCAACCTGTCGCCTCGCTCTTATATATGGCAGGCGAGAACGGAATGGGTCGTGCTTCGGTTTATGTTTTTGTTTCAGTTTGCATTCTTCTGTTGTTCATTGTCTCCTATTTTGTAACGGTCCGACTGTTTGCAAGGAAAGATCTATAGGATGGATGAAGAAGAATTTCAATAAAAAAACTTTAAAACTTACTTTGCCAGTCGAGAACAGCAGAACAGCAGCCCAAAAAGTAAAGTCGCCAAACGGCGACTTTTTGTGTTACAGAAGATTTAAAATTTGTGACCTGCCAGACAAGCTGTCGTTAATCTGCAAATGCAGATTTTGCAAACGTATCATCACGTATTTTCAGCCAACGCAATGAGTCTGCTCATGCCTTCTCGGATTTGCTGCTCGTGAGCATAGGAGAAGGAGAGACGCAGCTTGCGACTGGCGTTCGCATCGGAAGGATCGAATACCGTTCCCGGCACAAAAGCGACGGAATGCTCCATGCATCGGTGAAGCAAGCGCCCCGTATCTACACCTTCCGGAAGCTCCGCCCAGATGTTGAGTCCACCCTCAGGACGAGTCCACTTCCAATTGGTTTGTTGAAGGCACTGTTCCATTACTTCCATCCGTAGCTGAATAGCGGTACGCAGCTTGGACAAGTGCTGGTGCATGCGTGGGGACTGGAAATAACGGAGGAAAAGCTTCTGATTAAGCAAAGGTGATCCGTTATCTGTCAGTGCTTTTACGGCTTGTAATCCTGGCATGAACCGGGGACGGCACATGATTGCGGCAATTCGTAGCCCCGGTACGACATATTTGCTATAGCTGCGAATATAGAGTGTATGCCCTGTAGTATCGTATGTGAAGATTGGCGCAGGAGGCTTTTCCTTGAAATAGATATCATAGGTACTGTCATCTTCCACCAGAAAACATCCGTACTGTTCCGCTAGCTCAGGTAGTTGTTTGCGTTGCTCGGTCGGAATATTGATGCCCGTAGGGTTTTGGAAGGTCGGCGTCATATAAAATACTCTCGGCTTTTCCTGCTTCATCAGGCGTTCAATCTGTTCCAGATCGTAGCCATGAGGATGAATATCCGTAAAAATTAACTTGGCACCTTGTTTGCGGAAAATTTCCATCGCAGGGCCATACGTTGGCCTCTCCATGAGCACACGGTCACCGGGTCTGACGAGACTGCGGGAGATCACATCAATGGCTTGCTGTGCCCCGGAAGTGATCAGCACTTCATCAGCCGAGATGTAGAAACGTTCTCTCGTCGTCAGATGGCTTGCCAAGGCACTACGCAGCTCCAGATCTCCTTGAATCGTGGAATACGTCCCAAGCAGACGGGGATATAAATCCAGCAAATCCCGCATTAATTCTCCCCAATATCGGTTTGGCAGCAGGGCGGGGTCGATCAATGATTTGGAAAATTGGTATTCCGCCTCAAGGGATTGCACGCGGGCAAGTGAATCCCAATGCAACCAGGCAGAGACTGCCGGGTCATCGGCCTGATCTGTCACGGGAGAAGGGTCAGCAGGACTGACATAATAACCGGACTTATCCTTGACGTAAACGTTCCCCCGTTCCTTTAATTCCTGATAGGCCTTAAAAACGGTGAGGCGATGTACACCGAGCAGCTCGGACAGGCTCCGCACGGACGGCAGCTTCTCATGCTCTTTCCACTCTCCGGCTTCGATCCGTACAACCAGATAATGTACCACTTGCTCATATAGTTTCAGGCTGTTATCTGTCATCATAATGGCTTTGCCCACCCGGCTCACGCTCCTTTTGAACTCCATTGTAACAGCAAACGGGAACTAACTGTTCTGTTTTATTCATTCTGTTCTGTGGACAGTGCTATATGATGGAGAACAGATGAAGGAGGGGCTAGCATGGTTGCAGTAGCATTTACCGTAATGTGTCTTATTTTTGGAACAACGTTTCTAGCGATTAAAATTGGCGTGGAGGCAGGCATGCCGCCTTTCCTGTCGGCCGGACTACGCTTTATCATTGCAGGTGCTCTAATGTTTACATGGATGTGGATAAAAGGGAAAGTGAACTTGTCTTTATTATGGCGTAAAGAGATGCTCTTGACGGGTGCGGGACTGACATTTGGTACGTTTGCGACCTTATATTGGGCTGAGCAATATGTGAGCTCGGGTGTTGGGGCGATTCTGTCAGCAACAGGTCCACTGATGATTATGGTGATGCAGACAGCGTTGTTGCGTCAAAAAACGTCTGCACGCATGATTGCGGGCTGCCTGATCGGTTTTGCTGGAGTTATCCTCGTCGTGTTGCCGGGTGTATCGATTGGTGGTAGTTCCCTGTGGCTTTGGGGCTGTATTGCCGTATTGGTGGGTGAAGTCTGTTACTCGGCAGGTGCGTTGTACTCCAAAAAGGTCATTAACCAGTTTAAGGAGGCTAATCCTGTAGCGATCAATGCGGTGCAAATGATGTACGGAGGAGTGCTGTTATCCGCGCTTTCGGCGGTGACGGAATCATGGAACACTACTGGACTGGATTGGATGCCAGCAGTATCATCCCTGATCTATCTGACAGTAATCGGTTCGATGGTCGGGCACAGCTTGTTCTACTGGATCATGTCTCGTACCAACCCGTTATTCCCGGCGACCTGGTTATACATTTCTCCTCCGATTGCGGTCGGACTTGGGGCGGTTCTCTACAATGAACATGTGAGCTGGATTACATGGTTAGGCGTTGCGCTGATCGTTTCAGGTTTGCTGGCGATGAATGAAAAAGTAATGAACTTGCTGAAGAGAGGCAAACGCACAACTTCAACTTCATTGGGTCAGACTTCCAAATCCATGGTAAAATAGGGAATATATATTTTACGCAGGAATGAGGCGAGACATCCATTTGAATAGACAGGGGATCGGTGCTGTTTTATTGTTTGCGGGAATCGTGCTCTATGGCATGATCCATATTGGGACCATTATTCATTTACCGGACGTAACGATCTGGTTCAATCAATGGGGCCGTTATCTGCAAGCCACTTTTGAAACGGGTGGCATCATTGGACTTATCTTGGCCATTCTTTTATTCATTATAGGAGTAACACTCCTGCTTCCTAGGCCATTAGCCGATTTTTCCAAAGGGAGAGTAATGAAGGAGATCAGTGAGCGGAATCGTGAATTTGACGAGAAGTATGGCAAAATAGAATAATTAACAGTTTTATTACAGAAACAGCCCTGCACAAGCGATTCATCACCGTGCAGGGCTGTTTCATTGTATCTTGAAATAACATGTTTTATATGGACTCGACCTCTTAAAAGCTTACTCTGCGTTCAGTACAAACTTCTCAATCACTTGCTTCACGCCGTCTTCGTTATTACTCGCGGTAATGTAATCTGCCAGCTCTTTCAGAGCAGGGATGGCATTCCCCATCGCTACACCAAGACCAGCGACTTCCAGCATCTCATGGTCATTCCAGGAATCGCCGATGGCAATGCACTCGCTCAATTGGTGACCGAAGTGATCTGCCAGGAAGGTTAGTGCATGGCCTTTTGTTCCTTCGCGGTGCATGATTTCAAGGAAGTATGGCTTGGACTTGGTGATGTGTACTTCTGATCCGAGCAGTTCGCGCAGGGCAACCGCAACCTCATCCAAGTAATCCGGCTCATCAATGATGAGCAGTTTCGGTGTTTTTTGCTCGATCACTTTGATGAAATCCGGTTCAATGTGGTACTGAGTACCATTCAGTTTAGCGTAGTCACGCAGCTTGTCGTTTTCTTCACGGGCGTAAAGTTTGTCGTCAATGTACGTTTGCAGGTGCAGATTATGCTCCAGGCAGTAGTCGTATAATTTGCGGGAAGCGTCCTGTGGAACGTAGCGCTCGTAGAGTACTTTTTCGTCCAGCAAGTTTTTCACCAAAGCGCCTTGATACGTAATGATTGGCACGTTCAGCTTCGTTTGGCGAGCGAGTGCTTGTGCAGAAGCATAGGCACGTCCGGTTGCCAGTGTTACAACGACACCATGAGCTACCGCTTGTTCCAGGGCAGTCTGTGTTGCAGGCGTTACTTCCTTGTTATCGTTGATCAGGGTATCATCAATGTCAATTGCGATTAATTTGTAGGTCATCTAGTTTCTCTCCTTTTTATCTGTATCTATACCCGACTTAATCTATATCACTTCAACTAAACTTTTTACACGAGAACGGAGAGGACAGAAAAAACCTGAAGAAGCGGAGCGTTCGCCTTTATCACCGGATTTCCCCTTTAAAGAAGGGGATCAAAAAAATCTGGGGATAACAGCGATCGGAAGGTTATTCTGTCATCGGAGTGGCAGGTGTAAACTTTCTTGGGTTGAACTTATATACCTACTCCTCAAGGAAAATGAGGCCAATAAAGTCCTCCAGCTCCAGGTTACCGAAGTAATGTTTTACATCCAGACCCTTAAGTGCAGTACGCACTTCAGATTCCTCGTAACGCTTGCCACGCAGCATATCTTCGATATCCGCCACATCGCCTACGCCGAAGAAATCACCAAAGATTTTGATATCTTCAATCCGTCCATCTTTGATATTCATGCGCAGATCAATGATGCCGACAGGGAATTTACGTGTATGCTTCACATTGCTTTCCGGGGAAAGCCCGTAGTTCCAGTCCCAATTGTTATAACGCTCAGCAGAGATTTCGTTGATTTTGTCCCAGTCTTTCTCTGTGAGTTCATATTGAGGAACGTCTTGTGGCTCCATACGGAAAATGTGGCGCAACAGCTCGTCCCGGAATTGTTCAATGGTCAGATTGCTGTCAATCAGATCACGAATATTCGCTACACGAGAACGTACGGATTTGGTGCTCTTGGATTTGAACTTCTCCGGATTAACGTTGAGTGAAGCCTGGACGTGGTCGAGGTTCAGGTTGAACATCAATGTACCGTGACTGAACATGCGGCCACGCGTAGAGAATTGGGCGTTGCCCGAAATTTTCTTCTCTCCGACTTGCAGATCGTTACGTCCCGTCAGTTCGGCATTAACGCCAAGCTCTTGCAGGGCTTCCACCACAGGCTGCGTGAATTTACGGAAGTTATGGAAGGATTGTCCGTCATCCTTGGTAATAAAGCTGAAATTGAGGTTGCCCAGATCGTGATAAACGGCTCCGCCTCCTGAAAGACGACGTACGACTTGAACACCGTTATCCTGAACATATTCAATGTTGATCTCTTCAATGGTATTCTGGTGTTTTCCGATAATAATGGACGGGCGGTTGATGTAAAACAGCAAGTAACTGTCATCCATCGGCAGATGCTTCAGAATGTATTCCTCAATGGCGAGGTTTACAGAAGGATCTGTAATGCCCTGGTTATCAACAAACAGCATGGTCATTCCTCCATTAATGTATGTGAGGGATGTATATCCCTTATGTAGTGATGCTTACGGAATCGAAATTCCTTCTCTATTGTAAACGAATTGTCGAAAGGACACAAAGAAATTGAAGCCGCAAAGGGCTTGAATAGCCAAATCAGGATTGACCCCTGCCTGCCACCACATCCATAATAAAAAGGACATGCAGAAAGGATGACGGACAGGATGACCGGTTTAATTGAAGTTTTCGGACATGGCGGTGATGTGGAGACGGCCGCGGCACGTTTTGGAGGGAATCCTGCGGATTTCCTCGATTTTAGCGCAAACATAAATCCTTTGGGTCCACCTCGGGAAGTACTGGAGGCTCTGGAGCAAGGATTACATATGGTACTTCGTTACCCCGATCCGGGCCATCGGGCGTTCAAAATGTTGCTTAGTGACCGACTGGGTTTAACCCCGGATCACATATCTGTGGGCAATGGGGCGGCGGAAAGTATGGCTCTAATCTTACTTGGACTCGCGCCTCGTAGAGTAGGTACGGTAGAGCCCGGCTTTTCAGAGTACAGTGCATTATCCAGACAATTTGGAGCAGAAGTCCACCATGTTCAAGGACGGGAAGAGCTGGACTGGCGAGCAGAACCGGAAGATATTGAGAAGCTGATGGAGCGGGTGGACCTGCTTTTCCTTGGACAGCCCAACAACCCCAATGGGGTACAGTATCCGGTGGACGTTCTGCAACGGCTTGCTCGTAAAGCAGAGACAACAGGCACAATATTGGTTGTCGATGAGGCATTTATCGATTTTATTGCTGAATCACAGCGGCAATCGCTGGCGTCCAGCTTGAAAGATTATCCGCAAGTGATCATCATTCGTTCAATGACCAAGTTTTATGCGATACCAGGCCTGCGTCTGGGTTATGCGATGGGGCGTCCCGAACTGATCCGTGCCATGACAGAGAAACAAGTCACCTGGAGTGTGAATGGGCTGGCACTGATCGCAGGAGAAGCCTGTTTGCGCAGCGGAGAGGATTTTGAACAGGAGACATTGGCACTGGTTTCACACGAGCGGGGGAGATTAACGGAAGGCCTGAAGGCTTTGGGATGTAAGGTGACGCGAGGGGAAGCGAACTTTATACTGGTAGCTCTGCCAGAGCCGTGGACAGCGACGTCCATCCAGGCTGCCCTCGGTGAACGCGGTATACTGATCCGAAGCTGCGCAATGTATCCCGGACTTGGGGAACGACATGTACGTTTTGCGGTCAAGGACGCGGAGGCTAACGGACGTTTGCTGGAAACGATAGGAAATGTAATTACGTCTAATCCGACAACCGGATTAGAGGCAGGGGGACAAAGCGATGGCACTGCCATTCTATAATTATTACTCCCATGTACTAAAGGACCAGAACGAATACAGATCTTCTGTATGGCCAGGATTATTCGTCTCTGCACATGAACGGCATATTAAAGCGTCCAGCCCCTCTGTTGTAACAGCACTCTCCAGTGCCGTGTATGGGGGCGGCATGATTGAACTGGATCGTATATTCAACATCTATGTGGACAAACATTATCGCTGTGACGATCCACCACGTGATATTGCTGATCTGTTGAGTGAATGGCAGGAGCAGCAGGATCAATGTGCCGGTCTTCTGACTGCCGTTCGATTGGAGCACACAGCGATCCAGGAATACGAAAGTGATGAGTTCGGATTACTTTGCTGCACTACAGCAGGGGTATCCAATGCTGCACGGGCGGGTTCTGCAAGAACCGTGTTTGATGCTGCGGGGAATGAGATGAGCAATGGGACGGTGTCCCAGAAAATTGGGAAGGTTTCGGCTTCAACCTATACTCCCGGTACGATCAATATCATGTTGTGGATGAATGGGCGTATGACTGCTGGAGCGATGGTGAATGCCATTCAGACTGCGGTAGAGGCGAAGGCCGCTGCGTTAGCTGATTTCGGTGTGGCCGATTCAGAGAATGGTCTAACCGCAACCGGAACAACAACGGATGCCATCGTACTCGCGGTAAGCCAGGCTGAAGTAAATAAACCGCTCATAAGTTACGCCGGGACGGCTACGGTCATGGGTGCAGCGATCGGCAGGCTGGTGTATGACACGATAATGGAAAGCCTGAAAGCCGCGCAGGAGTGGAAAGAGAGGAATAACAAGCAATGACATCTCTGCTGATTCAATGGGCTTCTTGGCCGATCTGGACGGGAATGGCTGGAGCCTGGATTATTGTAGGAGCATACATATTGGATCGCTGCATCGGAGATCCACGCTGGATTCCTCATCCGGTGATTGGCATGGGAAAGGCCATCTCTGCACTGGAGCGGGCGATAAGATCGCGGGCGGACTCGAACCAGGCTCTCAAAAGAGCGGGCGTATTATTTCCCCTTTTGATTGCAGGCGGTTCTTTTGCACTGACTTGGGGATTGATCTATGTGCTGGGTCTTATTCATCCCGCTGTTGCGGTTGTGGCAGAAGTGGTGTTAATCGCAACCACCATTGCCTCGAAAGGTTTGAAGGATGCAGGTTTGGAAGTTTACCGCTATCTGAGTCAACAGGATTGGCCTGCGGCGAGACGTTCACTGGGTATGATTGTAGGACGTGATACGGCTCATCTGGATGAGCCGGAGGTTGTGCGTGGGACGGTAGAGACTGTGGCGGAGAATATCGTGGATGCCATCGTCTCTCCACTGTTCTATGCCCTGATTGGTGGTGCACCACTTGCCATGGCCTATCGAGCGGTGAATACACTGGATTCGATGGTAGGTTATAAAAATGAAAAATATCTGCATCTCGGTTGGGCGTCTGCCCGTCTAGATGATTGGGCCAACTGGATTCCCGCGCGGCTTACCGCCTTGCTGTTGATTATAGGAGCTTGGTTCATGAAGCTGGATGCCAGAGGGGCTGCACGCATGGTGTCCCGGGATGCAAGACTTCACCCAAGCCCAAATAGCGGTTTTCCCGAGTCAGCGGTGGCCGGAGCGCTGGGCATAAGACTTGGTGGACATAACGTATATCACGGCGTGGCTTCATTTCGCGCATATATGGGCGAGCCTACAAGACGGATGGAAGCAGAAGATATTGTACGAACAACACGGCTTATGTTCTGGTCGGCAGGTTCTTTTGTTTTATTATGTTGGTTGGTCACCTTCGGGATATGGTCTGCTGGAGGTGCACTGTTATGGAGATAGAAGCTGGACATGGTGGCATGCAAAGCCGTGAGATTATTTTGATACGTCATGGTACAACGGCGTGGAACTTGGAAAAAAGGTATCTTGGGCATACTGACATCGGACTGTTGCCTGAGGCAAAGCAGGAGCTATCTTCGCTGCGTGAGCAGTGTAGCGATATCACATGCGACGCCTTGTATTGCAGTGATATGCTGCGTTGTCAGCAGACACTTTCACACATTGCATCGTCCCAAATGGGACAGGCCAAGCTTGATGCCCGACTAAGGGAGATCGACTTTGGTCAGTGGGAGGGGTTGACCTACGATCAGCTCAAGGACAATCCGCAGTACCGAGACTGGATCGATGCGCCGCATGAGGTAACGCCACCGAGTGGCGAGCCTTGGACAGCATTTGCAGCGCGGATTGATTCATTTATGGAAGAGTGTCTGATGTCCTTTTCACCAATACTGCACTCTCGCAGCATAAACGTGCCAAAAGTAGCCGTGATTACGCATGGCGGTGTTATTCGTTATATTGTGTCACGTCTCATTCCGAATCAAGATTTCTGGGATACGCAGGTGATACCAGGACAAGCGATCAAGATCCGGCTGGATGGTGATGGGGGCAACTGGGTTGGAACCAGATTGACTTTTCCGTAAATCGGGTTGTAAGGATGTACAATATAACCTATAATCACAACAGAAGTGTGACTTAGCAAGTGCGTCATTGATGGAGGCTCAACAAGCTCTAGCAAGGATGCAAGATGCTCACTTGAATGGTTGAACAATATTAGCGACCAAGGGTCCCGCGTGCATGCAGCAATGTTTCATGGGTTCATATGAGGCCATGAACGGCAAACGGGTGAAATAGGGAAGCCGGTGTAAATCCGGCACGGTCCCGCCACTGTAAATCAGGATGAATTCCTGTAAGTCAGGTTACCTGCCCTGGACGTATAAACCGGTGTTCCTTCGAGGAAAGGACAGCGTTTCGGGCAGTTCTCTGTGCATTTACAGCGCCAAGCTGACCATGCATAGATCGCCACATGCGAGACGTCATCCCTGATCCTGACCCAAGGATTGGGGATTTTATTTTTTCGGAACACAAATTCAAGCGGAATTGGGACAGGAGCACTACTCACTAGAATGGATAGAGAAGGGGAGAATGAACACAATGAATTTCAAGACATGGAAAGGCGTAGCGTCACTGCTGAGCGCAGCGATGCTGGCACTGACGTTGGCCGGATGTGGTACAACAACAAACGAGGGTACAGGAACCTCGCAACCTGCACAGGAGCAATCCCAGGAACAGGCTAAAACAGATCTCAAAACACAATATCCACTCACGGTTACAGATGCTACGGGTGAATCGTTTACCTTTGACAAAGCACCAGCCAAAATCGTATCTGTATCTCCGGCTGAAACGGAATCCCTGTTCGCACTCGGATTGGACGAGCAGATCGTAGGGGTATCCGACTATGACGATTATCCAGAAGCAGCAACAAAGAAACCAAAAATGGGCGGCATAACAAAGCCTAATGAAGAGTCGATTATTGCAGCTGAAGCAGATATCGTATTTACAGGTATCTCGATGAGCAAAGAGTCGGTGAAGAAACTGCGCGATCTGGGCATTACCATTTTCAAAACAGATCCTAAATCAGTGGATGATGTGATGAATAACATTGAAACTTTTGGTAAAATCACGGATCATCAGGAAAAAGCACAGGAGATCATCACCCAGATGAAAAAAGATGTGGCTGATGTAATTGAAGCTGTGAAGGCAGTTAAACCAGAAGAAAAGAAAAAAGTATACGTTGAATTCTCCCCAGGCTGGACTGTGGGTAAAGGCGAATTCATGGATGAATTGATCACACTTGCCGGAGGAAACAACGTAGCTTCTGACTTGACTGGCTGGAATCAGATTAATGAAGAGAACATTATTGCTTCTAACCCGGACGTCATTCTATATGCGAACGATGTCATTGATGAAAATTCCAAAACATTGGATCAAATCATCAAAGCACGCAGCGGATGGGATCAAATCACGGCTGTGAAAAACGATGCAGTCATCGGATTGGATGCCAACCTGTTGAGCCGTCCGGGACCACGGGTAACTCAAGGTCTGAAAGAAGTAGCCAAAGCGATCTACCCTGATCTGTTCAAATGAGTAAAAAGCTGGCAGTGTACGGAACGGCCGGAATTGTGCTGCTTGTGTTAACCGTGCTCATCTGCACGGGCATCGGTTCGGTTGCCCTGCCTGTCCGGGACATTGCGGGCATCTTGCTTCATCGCATTCCCTGGCTGGGCGACTGGATTGTTCCTGACTGGAATACAGCAGCAGAACAGATTATATGGAAGGTCAGATTCCCACGTGTACTGCTTGCCGTGCTTGTAGGTGCATCGCTGGCGATTGCCGGAACTGGATTCCAGGGGGTTCTTCGTAACCCTCTGGCTGATCCGTTTACCCTGGGCGTATCGTCCGGTGCATCGGTAGGTGCGGCTTTTCTGATTTTTTTCGGATTACAGTATGCGCTGATTGGAATCTGGACTCTGCCACTGGTCGCGTTTCTGACGGGAGTAATCACATTGTGGTTTGTGCTGGCCCTCGCTCGTGAGGGACGCAAAATACCGACACACAGCCTCATTCTGGCTGGCGTGGTCATGCAAAGTTTCCTGGGAGCAGTCGTCTCCTTTCTGTCGACCATGTCGAAGCAGACAATCAATGAAATTATATACTGGACGATGGGAAGTCTGGCACTGCGTGGGTGGTCGTATACGGCCATCCTTTTCCCGTATTTTGTACTGGGGCTGATTTTCCTCTGGAGCCGTGCGCGTTCATTGAATGTGCTTGCCTTGGGGGAACGACAGGCTGCTCATATCGGGGTTAAGGTAGATGGATTGAAACTGTCAGTGTTAGCTGTGGGTACGCTGCTTACGGCAGGCGCTGTCTCCGTATCGGGCGTGATTGGCTTCGTCGGATTGGTCATTCCGCATATTCTTCGGCTCATCGTCGGACCTGATTATCGATTGCTGGTGCCTTTGTCCGCGATTGGGGGAGCCATCTTCATGGTCTGGGCAGATACGATTGCACGCTCATTGCTGGCCCCAACCGAAATTCCGCTGGGTGTGGTTACGGCTTTCGTTGGAGCGCCATTCTTCGCGTATCTGCTGCACCGGAACAAAAAGCTGCGGAAGGGGATGATGCCATGAGCACATTCATGAAAACAGACCTTACCGAGAGCCGGCCGATGATAGAGGTCACGGAAGCTGGTAAAATGTATGGTAACCATCGGGCTCTGCATGCAGTGGACTGGAAAGTCAAAGAGGGTGAATGGTGGGGCGTTGTTGGTCCAAACGGCAGTGGCAAATCGACCCTGATTCAGCTACTTGCCGGAACCGAACAGCCGAACGCAGGCAGCATACAGATTGATGGACGCGACATTTCCTCATACACCCGTAAAGATTTGTCACGTATGATTGCGGTCTTGCAGCAGGATGGTCTGCCGGCCATCTCTTATCCCGTAAGAGATGTTGTCGAGATGGGACGTTACCCTTATCAGAACTGGCTTGGCAAAGAAACGTCGGATGGAGCAGCAGTAGTTGATAAGGTGTTAGAGGAGTTGGGTCTGAGTGACATGGCCGAACGACCTTTGGATGCACTGAGTGGCGGACAACGGCAGCGGGTTGCGCTTGCCAAAGTCATGGCTCAGGAACCCAGGCTATTATTGCTTGACGAGCCAACCACCTTTCTCGATATCAAATATCAATTGCAATTCATGGAGTTATTATCAGCGTGGCGTCAAAAAAATCATATTACGATTGTGGCGGTGCTGCATGATCTGAACCTGGCCGCACAATTTTGCGATCATATTCTGGCGCTGCGTGACGGGACTTGTGTAGGCAGTGGCACACCCCATTCGTTGATGACGGAAGAGAACATCCGGGAGATCTTCCGGGTGAGCCCGGCCATGGTGAATCATCCCGACAATGGATTGCCACAGCTTTTGCTAAGACGAGAGAAGAAATGAATGAAGCGGGGGATACCCTATATTTTAATAAAGGAAGTGCTGGCTGTATGAATAATGAACAGGTGTTGGAACAGTTAATGGGTCGGATCGTGTGTCCACATGAGGCAGTTGCGGCTGAAGCTTCCGCGCATGTGGATGCATTGACGAAGCCACCCGGCAGTCTGGGCAAGCTTGAACAGCTAGTTATTCGTCTGGCGGGGATCACCGGTGAGGCTCGGCCTTGCTTTGATCGAAGAGCTGTCATCGTTATGGCTGCGGATCATGGGGTGGTTGAAGAAGGGATTAGTGCTTTTCCTGCTGAGGTAACGCCGCAGATGGTCCTGAATTTCCTAGCAGGGGGAGCGGCTGTCAATGTACTTGCGCGCCACGCTGGAGCTCATGTGATCTGTGTGGATATCGGGGTGAATGCGGATCTGGATCATCCAGACCTGGTCTCCCACAAAGTCCGCAAAGGAACAGCCAACATGGCGAAGGGTGCTGCCATGACCCGGGGCGAGGCGATTCAGGCCATTCTTGCAGGAGCTGAAGTGGTCTCCACCGAGGTTGCGAAGGGAACGCAGTTGTTTGTGACCGGAGAGATGGGGATCGGGAATACAACTGCTAGCGCTGCAGTGATGTGTGCATTAACCGGAACAGCACCTACTTCAGCGGTTGGGCGGGGAACAGGCGTGGATGATGTCGGTTTGCAGCGCAAAGCCGCCGTGGTCAGCCAAGCCCTCAGCGTGAATGCTCCGGATGCAGACGATGCACTCGATGTACTGTGCAAAGTGGGCGGACTGGAGATTGCCGGACTGACAGGCGTGATTCTCGCTGCTGCTGCAAACGGATGCCCGGTTGTCGTGGATGGATTTATCTCCACCGCTGCCGCGTTGATTGCAAGTCATCTTGCTCCGCTCAGTACAGAATACATGATTGCTTCCCACACATCGCATGAAAGTGGACATGCAGCGTTGCTGCGTGAGCTTGGTCTGAAGCCCATGTTGGATCTGGACATGCGACTGGGTGAAGGTACCGGGGGCGTTCTTAGTCTTCATCTGATTGATGCGTCATGCCGCATTCTAAATGAGATGGCGACATTTGCAAGTGCAGGGGTATCTGGTGGCACGAACGAGACTCAACCTACGGAGTCTTCATCAGCTTCTGCTGATTCCTCTGTACAAGGAGAGGTATCCTCATGAGTGTACTCGTGACAGGCGGGGCGCGAAGTGGCAAAAGTTCGTTTGCCGAGCGTCTCTGTATGCAGCGATCCTCTGAGGCTTGGTATATCGCTACGGCTCAGGCTTATGATGACGAGATGCGTGAGCGTATACGTCTGCATCAGAACCAGCGGGACGAAGCAGGATATCTGTGGCATACGGTGGAGGAACCGCTGGCATTGCCTGAATTAATTACACGCATGGGAGAGTCCCATACAGGTACGTCTGCACCGACCATTCTGGTCGATTGTCTGACACTGTGGCTCAGCAATGTGCTGTTAGCGCATGAACATGAACCGGTGCAGGTGCTGTACGATCATATGGACGTGCTGGTAGCGGCGATCCATTCGTATCCGGGTCTGCTCGTGCTTGTCACCAATGAAGTAGGGGACGGTATTGTGCCGGAGTATGCGCTGGGCAGAAGATATCGGGATCTGGCGGGCATTCTCAATCAGCGGATTGCCGCGATTTGTCGCGAAGTGTTTCTGGTGACAGTGGGTATTGCGATTGAGCTGAAAAGCAGGGAGTATCGTTTATGAGTAAAGGCGATTTTGAACAAAAACATGCGGCCGCGGCCGCTTTTCAATTTCTGTCCCGTTTCCCGGTGAAAATGCAGCTTGATTTCGTTCCGCCATTATTGCGGGAGAGTGTAGTGTATTACCCGCTGGTTGGTGCGGTCATCGGATTATGCGTCTGGCTGGGCGGAGCCCTGACGGGTGCACTGCTTCCATCGTTTCCGGCAGCGGTGTTAACCTTGACGTTATGGGTATGGCTAACCGGAGGCCTTCATCTGGATGGCTGGATGGATACGGCAGATGGGCTACTCAGTTATCGAACCCGTGAGCGAATGCTGGAGATTATGAAAGACAGTCGTGTGGGGGCCATGGGCGTAATCGCCTGTGTCCTGCTGTTGATGATGAAAGCAGCATTGATTGCTGACTTTATCGCTCGTGGCAACTGGGCCTATGGAGCTTTACTCATCCTGCCGATGATCTGGAGCCGTTGGTTCATGGTGTATGCCATGGCGGCTTGGCCGAATGCCCGCAAGGACGACGGACTCGCTGTCCTGTTCAAGGGATTGGGGGAACGGAGGGAAGTCCAGCGTGCACGAAGCTCCGCGGTTGGGCTAACCATTCTGGCAGGTGTGATCACATGGGCTGCGGTATGGATCTTCCAGCCGGATACAGCCATGTTCCAGGTACTGGCGACGGAGAATGGATTGGGGACGTTACCATGGTGGCTATATCCTGTTGCAGCGATCATAGTGGTGCCGCTGGCTGGTTATGTAATTGGCAAATTCGTTGCCGGGCGTATCAGTGAAAGGCTGGGTGGACTAACAGGGGACACGTATGGAGCCATGAATGAATTGCTGGAAGCCGCCCTGTTAACCGTACTTAGTCTGTTGCAGGGATTCTTTTTGATATAACGCTGAGAGTGGAGGTGAGGGAACGTGGAAGATACTTCTGCACAAACGTCCGAACAAACGGCAGCAGTATTAATGCTGCAAGGGACGGCATCGGATGTGGGGAAAAGTGTAATTACGACGGCCTTATGCCGAATATTCAAGCAGGATGGCTTCAGGCCAGCTCCGTTCAAATCACAGAACATGGCACTGAATTCTTACGTCACGGAAGACGGCAAGGAAATCGGAAGAGCCCAGGGAGCGCAAGCCGAGGCATGCGGCATTGAAGCGACGACGGATATGAATCCGATCCTGATCAAGCCGGTTCGGGATATGCATTCCCAGATTGTCGTGCACGGTGTGCCTCTTACACAGATGAGTGCATGGGACTACCGGCAGCATTTCCTGCCCCAAGCCAAACAAACGGTCATGGATGCACTGAATCGGTTGCGCGCGACGTATGATATTGTGCTGATGGAAGGTGCAGGCAGTCCGGCGGAGATCAATCTGAAGGATCGGGATATCGTTAACATGAATCTGGCGGGCTGGGCGGATGCTCCGGTTATTCTGATCTCGGATATTGATCGTGGTGGTGTCTTTGCCTCCATTGTAGGTACACTGGAGCTGCTTGAGCCGCACGAGGTTCAGCGTGTAAAAGGATTCATCATCAACAAGTTTCGTGGAGATCTGTCCTTGCTGCAGCCTGGGTTGGACTGGCTTGAAGAACGGACAGGTATTCCCGTATTAGGCGTATTGCCTTACATAAACGATATTCAGATTGAAGCGGAAGACTCCGTGGTACTGGATTCCATGCGACACGGCAAATCCGGTCAGCAGGAGCTGGACCTTGCGGTAATTCGTTATCCGCGTATTTCCAACTTTACAGACTTTGATGCCCTTTCCAGGGAGCCGGATGTGAATGTGCGATACGTGACTTCTCCCGATGAACTAGGGTATCCCGACGCCATTCTGCTTCCGGGTACGAAGGATACGATCGGTGATCTGACATTTCTGCGTGCGTCAGGACTGGAGCAAGCGATTGCCAGCCAGACGGAGCGTGAACACGTTCAGCTTGTCGGGATATGTGGTGGATATCAGATGCTCGGTCAGCATCTCAAAGATCCATTTGCGGTAGAAGCGAATCAGATTCAGGAAGCCCATGGATTGGGATGGCTGCCCCTATCGACAACATTTCTACAGAACAAACAAACGGTGAGAGCCTCTGGGCATGTACACGGTCTTCATCCAATTCGTTTGCCCAAGGAAAGTGATGCAGCAAACTCGTTGCCGATCAATGGATACGAGATTCATATGGGTGTTACCGAGTGTATTGAGCCTGAACGTGTAACGGCCTTATTCGAAATCGCCCATCCGGGAGGTCAATCCTTCAATGAAGGCTGGGGCACGACTGACGGCAAAGTGTGGGGAACGTACCTACATGGTTTGTTTGAAAGTGATCAATTCCGGCGCTCATGGCTTAATGGTCTACGTGAAGGAAAAGGGCTTGCTCCGTTGCTGGAGACGTACAGCGCACGTGAACGTAAGGAAATGGAGTTTGACCGTGTAGCTGAATCATTACGTTCTTCTTTGGATATGCAGCGTTTATACGAGATTATGGGCGTTCAGGCACCTGAATAAAAGGAAGCATCCTGATGTGCAGTCCAAAAGAATACCCCCATGCGTGGCAACGTTCCCTGAAACCTGGAACGATGCTGAGCATGGGGGTATTTGTGTACCTAATGTTAAAGTTTGATTCGAAGATGGAAATAATGGGTTAAAGGTATTCCGGTTAGTTTATTTTGAAGTTCTTCATGGCGGATTGCAGTTCTACCGCTTGCTCATGTAGATGACGTACCGTGCTGGAATGGGAGTCCATTTCATTCAGTTGGAGATCCGCTGTAGAAGCAATCTCTTGCATGCTTTGACGGGACTTGGACGTGATCTGAGCTGTTTCTTCCACGGAAGCACTGACTTGTTCAGCTCCAGCTGATACTTGCTGGGTAGAGGCCGATACCGTCTGAATGGTCAGATTGACGTTCTGGATCAATTCGTTAAGCTGCTGGAATGCGGAGCCTGCCTGTTGAACCACGTGAGTACCTGATCCAATCTCTTGGGTTACCCGGTTCATGGCATCAACGGAACGTTCAGCATCTTCACGGATAGTACCCAGGTAATCGGAGATTTCCTCCGTAGCTGTCTTGGATTGCTCCGCCAGTTTGCGTACTTCTCCGGCAACAACGGCAAACCCGCGTCCATGCTCTCCAGCACGTGCTGCTTCAATGGAAGCGTTGAGGGACAGCATGTTAATCTGTTTCGTGATTTCAAAAATGGATTGAACGATAGTTCCTATCGCGATCGAGCGCTCGTTCATCGTTTCCACATAACGCAGAGATTCGCTCGCGGTCTGGCCGACACGTTCCATTTGCTGAATGGCATCCTGTGCCAGACGGTTACCGTTAACAGCTTCGTTTGCAGCATCTCCGATCTGCTCGGATACTTCGGCAGAAGAGGAGGCAATATGCATGATGCCTTGCGTGATTTCTTCCATGGCTCTGGCATTTTCGGCTGCGCTGGAAGCGATACTTACGCTGCCTTTCTCGGCACTTTCTGCAGAACGACTGGAGTCTTTCACCATACCGGACATGGATTCTACCCGTTTGAGCAAATCATTGGAGCCTTCCACAACTTCATTGGATGTGGAGAGGGCACGGCTAATCATTTCTTTCAGATTATGAGTCATCGTCTGGAAGCTTGAAGCGAGCTGTGCAATTTCATCCTTACCTTTAATCTGAAGTTCAGCAGTCAGATCTCCTTGTGATATCTGTTTGCTATGTTGAACGAGCTGAATGATCGGCTTGGTTACACGTTTGATCATGCTTGTTGAGATGAGCCATCCGAGCAAAAAGACCAATGCCGTGATACCGAGGCACAACCAGAAGATCTGTGCAATTTTGTCCTGAATGAATTGGGCATCCATGCTAACAGCCATGATCATGTTACTTCCTGCGATCGGAATAAAGGCTGCTTTATGTACACCGAAGGAATCGGCATAAACTTGGCTGATTTCCATTTCTTTTTTCTCAGTGGCCTCATTCATTGCTGCTTCTACTTTAATCTCATCTCCGGCTTTCATGCCCGAGGAGGTATTTGCGATGACAACCGTAGCTTTATCATCCTGAATAGAGACAACGTATGCTCCGTCCAGATTATGCTCTTTGGCTTTGCCAGCCAAATAGGATTCCACGGTCAGTGCAGCACCCTCAGAGCCAGCTCCGCCACTCTGTACTTGCAAAATTTTAGAAGCGGATGTGTTTTTGTATATATCCTGAATGGACGTGCCCAGGACCTTGTCGAACTGTGGAAGCACGTAACTCTGCATAATATTCATGGAGACAGCATAGAAACTGATACTAAACAACAGGGAAGCAACCAGCAGTACGAGGAACAAAGTGCCTCTGATTTTACCGGCAACGGTGCGATTTCGAAACATAGGATCATCCTTTCACGTCATGTTCATTAACATCGTCGCTTTTCCGTTATCTTAAGACTAAATACCAACGAAGAAAGGCCTAATTTTCACGTTGAGAAAACTTGGGAATAAGCGGATATACCTATATTACAAAATTAACCGGAGGTTGAATACAATAATTTTCACGATTCAGTGTATTTTTTTCAGGAATAGATGAATTTATTACACGCATATTACATAATATCAATTAATACCTACCAGAATAGTTTGTTATGTGATATATTGTTGAATATCGCTTTTGAGCGAGTAGAAAACCGGAATATCCGGTTACTCACACTGAGGAGGATTTATACAGATGAATACCTTTTTAATCATTTTGAACGTAGTGGTTATGCTCGCTCTTCTGGGTGTCCTGTTCTGGATGCAGAAGAAACATATTTCCTTTACCAAGCGTGTATTTGCGGGTTTGGGCATCGGGGTTGTATATGGCGTCATTCTGCAACTGATCTACACATCTGATTCTGAAATCATTACCAAGTCGGTCGATTGGTTTAATCTGGCCGGTTCAGGATATGTTCGTTTGTTACAAATGGTCGTGATTCCATTGATCATGGTCTCTATCATATCGGCCATCATGAATCTGAAAGGCAAGCAGAATCTCGGTAAAATGAGTGTTTCGATTATCGCGATCTTGTTGATCACGACGGCTATTGCCGCAGGGGTCAGCATTGTGACAAGCTTGAGCTTCAACCTGACTTCCATTGAGATCGAAGGTGGAGACCGAGAGCTTGCACAGGGGCAGAAGATGGAGGAACGTCTCGTTGACGTGAAGGATCAGACGATTCCACAGCAAGTACTGGAGTTCATTCCGTCGAATCCATTCGCGGACATGACCGGAGAACGTCGTACATCCACACTGGCGGTTGTTATTTTCTCGGCGTTTATCGGTGTGGCGGTGCTCGGATTGGATCGCAAAAAACCACAGCAGGCGGAAACATTCCGAGGTATGGTCAATGCGGTATATGCGGTGGTTATGCGAATTGTAACACTGGTGCTCAGGCTGACGCCTTACGGGATTTTGGCTCTGATTACAAAGGTAACGGCCACCACGAATGCGGATGAGATTCTGAAGCTGATCAAATTCGTGATTGCATCCTATGTTGCGTTGCTCGTCATGTTCATCATTCATCTGATTATCATTGCGCTCTCTGGGTTCAACCCACTCACGTATCTGAAAAAGGTTCTGCCGACTCTGGTATTTGCCTTTACCTCTCGTTCAAGTGCGGCAGCAATTCCGCTTAACGTGGAGACGCAGACGAAGAAACTGGGTGTATCCGACGGGATTGCGAATCTGTCAGCAAGCTTTGGGGCCACGATTGGTCAAAACGGCTGCGCCGGGATCTATCCGGCCATGCTGGCGGTGATGATTGCTCCAACGGTCGGAATCGATCCGCTGAGCTGGGACTTCATTATTACCCTGATCCTGGTTGTCATGATCAGTTCATTCGGTGTAGCTGGTGTAGGCGGCGGGGCAACCTTCGCTTCCCTGATTGTGTTGTCCACGATGAACTTGCCGGTAGCTCTGGCAGGATTGTTGATCTCGGTTGAACCGCTGATCGATATGGGTCGTACAGCATTGAACGTGAACGGGTCCATGACTTCAGGACTTGTGACTAGCAAAATTCTGAAAGAAAACGATCATGATACATTTAATGATCAAAGTCGTGATCTGGATTCAGCCGTTCAGGCGTAATTCAGATTCATAATAGGCGGATGGCAGTTACTGCCACAAGCCATGCAAGAGCAGCCGTTCTTCGGGTTAATCCGGAGGGCGGCTTTTTGCTTTTAGCATCCGTTGGGCATACGGTAAATATCATCTGAAGCCAGTTGGAGTTATTTAGTGCTGTTCAAGCTTGGGGAAATGTGATAGAGTATTCATGTTTTGGCCCAGAGTCAAACCGCGGTTCGTAACCATCCCGCGTAATCAAAACTAGGAAGGCAGTGTATTTATATTGTTTAATTTAGGATGGGGAGCGCTTTTCGTTCTCGTAACGTACGGCTTTTTTCTTTTGTGTTACCGCTTGTTCGGCAAAAAGGGTCTTTATGCCTGGATTGGTGTGGCAACAGTCATTGCCAATATACAGGTGACCAAAACGATAGATATTATGGGTATCGTTCTGACGCTGGGCAATACGATGTATGTCAGCATGTACTTGACCAGTGATTTGCTCAATGAGAAATATGGACCAGGTGAGGCACGTAAAGCCGTATGGTTCGGGTTCTTCACTTTGATTATGACGACAGTGCTGATGCAGATGGTATTGTTCTTTGAGCCAGCATCGACGGACTTTGCACAGGAGTCGATGGAAAAATTGTTTGGTATGCTGCCACGTCTGGCACTCGGTAGTCTGACAGCCTATTTCATCAGTCAGTTCCTGGACGTGCGACTATACACTTGGCTGCGTAAGGTGGCGCCAGGGCGTAATCAGTTGTGGATACGAACCAACGGCAGTTCGATCATCAGTTCGTTCGCGGATACACTGGTATTTTGCACGATTGCGTTTGCCTTCATCTATCCATGGGACGTTTGGCTTGAAATTTTCTTGACCACATACGTGATCAAATTTGTATTGACCGCGGTAGGAACGCCGTTTCTATATGCTGCACGAAGCTTTAAATTCAAGGATGAAGCTTAGATTCGTAGTTAAGTTCTTCTGCAAAATGCTGAATCCAAACACAAAAGTCCCGCAAAGCCATGCATTCATGGTTTCACGGGACTTTTGCTTATGACCAAAAAGGATTAGTCCGTCAGGATTTGCAGCTCTTTCGGATATGTCGTCAGAACTTCTACACCCGTCTCCGTCACAATTACATCATCCTCGATACGTACACCGCCTGCTCCGGTTACATAAATACCCGGCTCAATCGTAAATACCGTACCTTCCTCCAGAATGTCCATGTTCTGACCATGCAGTGAAGGATACTCATGCACGTCAATGCCCATTCCATGTCCAACTCTGTGCAGGAAACGTTCGCCGTATCCGGCTTCTTCCGTAACCTGGCGTGCTGCACGGTCAATATCCGCACAGGTGACACCTGGCTTAACTGCACGAATGGCAGCTTCGTTTGCTGCGAGCACAGTGTTATAGATGGTTTTAAGTTCAGGTGAAATGTCACCAAAGGCAAATGTGCGCGTAATATCTGATGCATACCCACCAGCGTAGACACCCATATCGAACATCAACAGATCGCCATGCTGCAATTTCCGTTCACCTGGTGTGCCGTGTGGCAAGCCTGTTTTGGGGCCAGTGAGCACCATCGTATCGAAGGAAGGGCCGTCTGCACCCAGTTTCTTCATCTGATATTCCATTTCGGCAACCAGTTCGATTTCGGTTACGCCTGTACGAACGTGAGACAGTCCTTGACGAAGTGTCTCTTCGATCAGATGAATGGCGTGGCGAATGCGAGCAACTTCATCCGGTGTTTTTTTCACACGCAAGGTGCGAAGCAGAGGACCGACATCTTCAAAATTGGCAGCACCAAGGGCTGCGGTCAACTGTTCATAACGTGCGACAGTCACGTATTCTTTTTCGAGACCTACACGGCCCAGGCGTCCTTGATAACGCTCAAATAAAGCGTAAGGATTGTCCGTATCTGAATGCGTGGCAATGTTCGAGACCGAAGAAGCGGCTGCTGCAGCTTCCTCGTCAAGTGCAGGCACGATCAACAGCGGATCTTCGCCGCGTGCAAGAACAAGCCCAAGGAAACGTTCATGCGGATTACTCGCAAAACCTGTTAAATAGTAAATATGCTTCGGATCCGTAATCAGCATGGCGTCCAATCCTTGCGTAGACAGACCAGCTTCCAGCCGGGATAAAGGAGTTTGATTCATGAGTTATATGTCCACCTTTCAGTTCGTTCTATCTTTCTATTATAGAAGAATGTCGGGGAAATCCAAATGGAGGAAGGAATGATGACCGAAAATTAGCTTTAACTACCCGTTTGAGTGGTAGGTGGGGAGGGTAATACAGGGCGAAACCGCGAAGGGTTGCTAATTTGCTTACTCAATTACTTACTTATTTACTTACTTTGAAAATGGACAGTCCTTGAAACTAGGATTACACGATATAACAACGACATTAGAAGGGAGATGTATTCATGAATAATCGACTAAGCGTTCCGTTATATGCTTCGTTACTCAGTATGGCTTTGCTAACAGCCTGTACTTCGGGTGACCCGACGACAGAATCGCAGCAGACGTCACAAGGACAGGGTACAGGTCAGGGACAGACAGCGGAAGGTGGTATTAACAGTACTGGTGGTGGGGAAGAGGAAACAGATGAAAATGCTGTAATTCCTTACGAGGCTTCCGTGCTGGTCGACGGACTCAATGTACCTTGGGAGTTGGTAAGCGTGCCTGATGGACGGATGTTTGTAACAGAGCGACCGGGTACCATTCGGGTCATCGAGAACGGAGAGCTGGCATCTGAACCTCTGATTGAATTTTCTGCACCGTTTAATGAAGAAGGGGAAGGTGGCCTGCTTGGACTTGCTGCTGATCCGGACTTTGACAATAATGGCTATCTGTATGCATACCATTCCTATCTGGAGGGTGGTGGTGACATTGCCAATCGGGTGTTGCGTTTGAAAGTGAGTGATGGGAAGGCGACCATAGACAAGGAGCTGCTCAGTGACATTCCTGGCGGCGTGAATCACAATGGAGGACGGATCAAGATTGGCCCGGACAATCTGCTTTATATTACGACAGGTGAACGCTATGAGCCGGAGCTGGCTCAGAACGAAGATAGCTTGGGTGGCAAAATATTGCGGATTGGTCTCGACGGCTCGATCCCAGAATATAACCCTTGGCCTAATTCACCTGTGTACAGCATGGGGCATCGGAACGCACAGGGCCTGGCTTGGAACCTGGACAATAACTATCTGTATGCCACAGAGCATGGTCAGCGTAATTTTGATGAAATTAACCGGATTGAAGCTGGTGAGAATTATGGCTGGCCAGAGGTGGAGGGAGACGATGATAATAATGGCACATATCAGGCTCCGCTTGCCCATAGTGGAGATGAAACATGGGCTCCATCGGGTGTAGCCTTTATAGAGGAAGGTCCGTGGGCCGGATCACTGCTTGCTGCCAATCTGCGGGGTGAACAACTGCTTAAAATTACTCTGTCCGAAGATGGTACACAAGTAACGCAGGTGGAACCGATTTTTAAGAATGAGTGGGGACGTATTCGCAATGTGACTGCCGGAGAAGACGGGAAGTTATACGTGCTCACGAACAACCGGGATGGCAGGGGATCTCCACGCGATGGAGATGACCAACTGATCGTTCTGACGCCGAAACCGTAACATTTACAATAGAAAAGGGGTTGTCCCGTCATGTTTATGACGTATGGGACAGCCCCTTCGATTCAATATTTACGTAAATATAACTTAGTTGCAGGTACCAATTAGTCCGCGCTTTCCGCGAGTTCGGCAATGCGACGACTCGGCTCATCGGTGTACTCGCCACCATGGTAACAAAGTACCTTCTCCAGCTTCAGGCCAAGCAACCTCTTCAAGCTGCGTAATGCTTCAGGCATATCCGGTGTTGCGGGTGGAGCAGGACCCACCAATTCATCATCGACCACACGTAATTCATCGGCAGCGAGCAGGAATTGTTGCTCCCGGAAGTACAAGCAGATATGTCCAGGAGTGTGTCCTGGTGTATGAATGACCTGGATACCGCCTTGTAGAGGCAACATGTCACCGTCCTCTAACACTTTGGATATTTTGAACTCAGTCCGCTGTGAGATCAATTGTTCCGCCATCTCCGCTATAGGTCCAGGCAGCAACGCTTTGCGTTCTGGTGTGAACTTGATCATGGGCTCTTTGCCTGTGATAAACGGAATTTCATCGCTATGCGCCCAGATTTCCACTTCCGGAATAGCATTCACCAAGGCACCAAGGTTACCAATGTGGTCTATATCGGAATGGGTTACAATAATGCGCTTGATATCAGATAGCTGAACGCCTTCATGCTCCAGTGCGGACTGAAGTTCGGCGAATTGGCCAATCATGCCTGTATCCACAAGCGTAATGCCATCTTCATCGCGCAACATAACAGGGTAGATCGGGTTTTTACCCGCAGGTGTAACAATATGAAGATTTAGAACCGTAATATCCATGGGTTGATTGTTCATATTTGTTTCCGGAGCGAATCCGGAGCACCTCCTTTGTCGTGTATGACCATTTTGCATATATCATGTATTCGTCAGTTCTCTGGCTGATTATATTTCAAGTGTTTTCTATACTTCTTCACCGTATCCAGGGTGGATTCAAACTCTTGCCTTGCATCGTGACTTTCTCTAATAATGGAAGCATAAGAAAAGTTGGAGTGAATAAGTTTATTTCTCAGTTGAAACACTTTGGCTATTTCTTCTTCAAATTTCTCTTCTTCCGATTTTAGGGACAGATGTTGATTTTTCAAATCAGCCTGAAGGATCTCGATATTGGATAATGAGCGGTATGCAGGAGTTTTCATCAACTGGATCGAATTAAATTTTTTTTGATACGTTTGCTGGTATAGTTGATTCAGCAGGTCTTCAATGATCGAGCATAATTCAATTGTCCATGAACTATATTTTCGCTCTTTTCGTTTTTGGGTAAGCTCACCAATCTCTTCATCGTTCCACAGTTTATCTTTTTCATACAGGGATGAGTCTATCTTTTGCTGGAGATTGTGAGCTTCCTGTTCGATTAGTGCAATCTCAAGTTTCGCTTCTTTTTTCAGTTTCTTGAAGTCTTCTTTGGTTAGCATACGTATCCTCCCTATAAGACCAATATGTGATCTTTCAATTATCTCATATTGACGTCAGCAGTGCTTAAAAAACAAAAGGATGACTGTCTCAAAATATGAAGAACCTCTGGTTCAGAAGGGAAGTACCTGATGTCCATTCCAACAGCCGTTGTTACGGGAGCCAACTCAGGCATGGGTCTGGCAACCACCATTGAACTTGCAAGGCAAGGGTATCACGTGATTATGGCATGCCGCAGTGAGAAGCGCGGACAGCAGGCACTGGAGGAGGCGCTGCGTCAGTCCGGCTCTACTGCGATAGAACTGATGCTGTGTGACCTGGGGTCACTGGAGAGCATCCGTCATTTTGCCCAATCCTTCCGTGAGCGTTACGACACACTTGACGTTCTCGTTAATAATGCGGGTGTCGTCATGTTGAAGCGTCAGGAAACCTCCGACGGTTTCGAACAAGCCATCGGTATTAACCATCTTGGACATTTCCTGCTTACCTTACTCCTGATCCAACCTTTGAAGTCTGCGAAGCAGGGGCGTATAGTGAATGTTTCGTCTGGTGCCTACAAAGCCGGCAAAATACATTTCGAAGATCCCCATCTGCATAAAGGCTTCAATCCAATCAAAAGTTACGCTCAATCCAAGCTGGCTAATGTGTTGTTCACCCGTGTACTGGCCCGCAAATTGGCGGAAACCCGGATCACGGTCAACTGCCTTCATCCCGGTGCGGTTGGTACAAGTATTGGCGTAGACCGCAATACTGGGTTTGGCACACGCATTATGGCTTTGGTGGGCAAGCTGCCGTTTTTCCTTTCACCTGAAGAAGGGGCACAAACGGCCATCTATCTCGCCACAAGCCCTGAAGTCGCCGGCGTAACCGGGCGTTACTTCTATCAACAAAAGGACCAGGAATTGAAAGCCCATGCGCTGGATGTCGCAGCTGCTGAGCGTTTCTGGACATGGAGCGAAGAGCAAGTCGGACTTAGACCTGAAGAAAAATTGTAATTGCTGACCGCTTGAAGCAGAAGGGGAGACATTCTTGGAACAGAATTAGAGGTAGCCGTTTTCCATATTAACGGCTGCCTCTAACGTTAAGTTTCAGCCCATTCCTGATTAAGCGCTTAGGCTTTGGCCTTCACAGCTTGCTGAATCAGCTCAATAAATGCTTCAATGCGCTGAATGCCTTGATCGCCCTGACCGTATGCACGGACAGAGGCTGATGAGGCATTTTTCTCATTTTCCCCCAGTACAAGCGAGTAAGGCACTTTCTCCATCTGAGCTTCACGGATTTTGTAGCCTAGCTTCTCACTGCGCAAGTCTGTTTCTACTCGAATACCGGCAGCCCGCAGCTGGCTCTGAACTTGAAGGGCATAGTCTGCGTAATGATCCGACACCGGCAGCAGCTTGACTTGCACGGGTGCGAGCCAGAGTGGAAACGCACCTGCATAATGTTCAGTCAGGATGCCGATGAAACGATCGATTGAACCATAGATGGCACGGTGGATCACGACAGGACGGTGTTTCAGGCTATCCTCGCCAATATAAGTGAGATCGAACTTCTCGGGCATTTGGAAATCGAGTTGAATTGTTCCACACTGCCAGCTGCGCTTCAGTGCATCGAGAATGTGGAAGTCAATTTTCGGACCGTAAAAGGCACCATCACCCTCGTTAATGCGGTATTTCACACCGCGCCGATCAAGTACATTCTGCAATGCTCTTTCTGCTTGATCCCACAGTTCTTCCGATCCCATGGAATCGTCCGGACGAGTGGACAACTCAATCTTGTACTCAAATCCAAAGATGTCGTACATACGTCCGATCAATGAAATCGCCTGGTTAATCTCTTCCTCGATCTGCTCTGGCATCACATAGAGATGGGCATCATCCTGACAGAAAGTCCGCACCCGCATCATACCGTTCAGAGCGCCTGAGAATTCATGGCGGTGGACCTGACCGAATTCCATCATACGAATCGGCAGCTCACGATAGGAATGGAGTGTATTTTTGAAAACCAGCATGTGTCCCGGGCAGTTCATAGGTTTCAGGGCAAAAGTCGCATCGTCCACTTCCGAGAAATACATATTGTCCTTGTAATGTTCCCAGTGCCCCGATTGCTCCCACAGACGGTTGTTCATCATGAGGGGAGTACGAACTTCCTGATAGCCTTCCTGCAGCTGCAATTCACGGGAGAATTGCTCCAGTTCTGTACGAACAGTCATGCCTTTGGGCAGATAGAACGGCATACCGGGTGCTTCTTCAGAGAACATGAACAGTTCAAGCTCCTTACCCAGTTTGCGGTGATCTCGTTTTTTCGCTTCTTCCAGCATGTGCAGATGTTCATCCAATTGGGCTTTGCTCGGGAAAGCAGTGCCGTAGATGCGTTGCAGCATTTTATTATCCGAGTTGCCGCGCCAGTATGCACCAGCCACATTCAGCAGTTTGAATGCTTTGATCCGACCAGTGGACGGAAGATGTGGGCCTCGACAGAGGTCGAAAAATTCTCCTTGGTCATAAATTGAAAGCTCAGCGTCCTCTGGTAAATCCTGAATGAGTTCAAGCTTATACGGGTCCTGAATCTCTCCAAAGATGCGAAGTGCGTCCTCCCGGCTAACTACCCGGCGGCTAATCTTTTCATTTTCTTTTATGATTTTGTTCATTTCTTGCTCAATGGCAGCCAAATCACTGATGGATAGAGCATGCTCCAGATCGACATCGTAATAGAATCCATCTTCAATGACAGGTCCGATGCCCAGCTTCACTTGTTCCGCACCGTAGATGCGTTTGAGAGCCTGCGCGAGTACATGAGCTGTGCTGTGTCGGTAACGATACAGACCTTCCGCGCTGTCTAAAGTAACGATGACGAGTTCGCAATCTTGCTCAAGCTCCCAGTCGAGATCGACATTCTTACCATTTACGATTCCGCCGATGGCTTGTTTGCCCAGACTTGTGCTGATGGATGAGGCGACCGCTCCTACAGTGATGCCTGCGTTGTAAGAACGTACAGCTCCGCCTTGCAGGCGAATTTCAATCGGATGCCCGGGTTGCTGTTGATCATTCTTCGATTGGTTGCTGGATTGGCTGTTTTTATTCGGATTACTCATGTGAACCACTCTCCAATATTCAAATTTGAAGCGCAAAAAACACCCGTCCCGGAAAAGGGACGAGTGCGCTCAGCTCGTGGTTCCACCCTAATTTGGTTATGAATGCTCCTGAACACGACCAGCCGCCGCAAGCAAGAACATCATAACCCTCATTGGAATCCGTTATCGGGGATCAGGCGGTGAACTCTACTGACAGCTTTGTCGGGAATTCATGAAGAAGACCGAAAAGCTGAAGTTCGAGGTCACGGCTGCAGAGGGGTAATTCCGGTCCGTTCGCTGAAGAAGGTTTCACCAATCCCTTCTCTCTCTGGGCAGCACGCAAACGGAATCTTGTCTCTGGTCATCGCCAAATATGCAAAATCGATATCAATTGAATTGATCTTAATATCGTTGAAGTCCATATCAATATATTGGAACAGGTGTTATTGAGTGTCGATTATATAGATTGAAAATGAAAAGGTCAAGCGGAATGTTTTTTTACCCATGTTCTGATTGTCCATCCCATATTAATCGAATGACAGTACCCTCACCAGAAGTCGATTGTACTTCAATACGGCCCTGCATCGCTTCAATTAACCCTTTTGTTACCGCCATACCAAGGCCTGATCCGACATCGGACGTACCTGTATCGGTCCCTCGGTAATATCGTTCAAACAGCCTCCAGACCAGTTCCGGGTCCATTCCTTGACCGTCATCGGCAAAATGAACACTGAACTCACCTGTCTGCTTACCCGGATGCACACTAACGGTCAGAGTTGACTCCGCTGGATTATGCAGAAGGGCATTAGCGGTCAGATTATCCACAATGCGTTCAAACGAAGGAATATGCACATGGCCGTATACCGGAACTTTCGCAGGCCGGAAAACAATACGTCCCTCGCCATATACCGGGTTGCGTTCTGCACGCTGGACGAGATCATGAAGTAGCGTATTTACGTCAGTTTCTTCCACAGGTGGCTGGTATCCACCGCTGCGCAATCGGTACGTCATGGCAAGGTCATTCACAAGTCGGTCCATATACATGGATTTATCCAGCATAATGCCCGCAAATTCTCTCACTTCTTCCGCGGACCAGCTATATTTCTGTGCTTCAAGCATATGCGCGTATCCCTGGATGGAGGATAGCGGTGTCTTGAGATCATGCGTTATTCCGGCGATCCATTCCTCACGCAGAGATTCGGTCTGTTTACGGAGCTCTTCATCTTGTTTCAATGTTGCGGATAATGCCTGCATGGAGCGAAGCACTTCGGCATACACGTGGTATTTCCGTTTCCATTTGCCATTTCGTCGCTGACTGCGAGGTATGCCGCCAATGCCTTTGGGTTCTTCATAATGTCCTTGTTCCAATCGTTGGAGCCATTGGAGCATATGCAGCATGGGGGAACCGAAACGATTGGCGTACCATAGGGCCAGCAGAATTAGCAAAATGACAACGGATAGGATCAGCACGATGAGCACTGGGGTCAAAATGAAATTATAGGGATTTTCTTCCCCTGTAGCAGTTGGATCGACAGGTATACTGAGCATCCAGGTCGTGCCATTCTGTTCATCGTAAAAGGTTGCGATCGATATTCCATATCGATTGGGATAACGAATACGCAAAGCCAGTTCCTGTATGTTGTAACTGCTGGGAACGCCCATGGCAGGTTTATTATAAGAGACCAGCTCTTGACCGTAGGCATCCAAAATTTGCAGATAGGCACCTTTGGAACGGATGGCATCCTCTTGTTTGGGGAGAAGTATAAGCTCTCCATTGGTGTAATGACTGTCCTCACGGGCTTGATCGAGTAAGGATTTGGTCTGATTGCGTTCGCCGTACAGCAAGGTGAACATCTCGCCGTTTTTCTCCCGAATCAGCATGACGATCTGGTATGGGAACGGCTTCTTGGCCTCCCAGTAAGCGATCAGCTCTCCAGGCTTGTATTGCTTCGGAACGTCATCCGGTGTATTAAAATCATCAATGACGTAGCCTTTTTCATCCACAACTTGAAGCCATCCCTGATTTTTCTCGACCTGCTTCAGCAGCCTGGGATCATAGCGGACCGTCCCATCGGGCATGATTTCTGCGGTATTAATCAGTTGGTCAAGACCGCTGGTAGCGAAGTCATCCACCAGGCTCACTTCATTCACCTTTTGAATGACCCAGTAGGTGGCTGCCGAACCCAACAGGATGATGAGAACGACTGCGCCAGCAAGCATACCGATAAATCGGGTCATTAATCTGCGACGAATACTCATGCGCGTGACACTTGGTTAGGCTGAATGAGTTTGTACCCCAGCCCCCGGACGTTGACGAGAAACGTAGGGTTAGAGGGATCAGCCTCAATCCGCTCACGAATACGGTGAATATGAACCATAACGGTGTTGTCATCGCTGATGGATTCCGAACCCCATACGCGCTCATACAATTCCGATTTGGTGAAAATACGATTGGGATGCTTGCAGAAAAAGAGCAGCAGCTGGTAGACAAGAGCCGGACAGGTTACAGGCTGTCCTCCAACCTGAAGTTCACCGGCGTGTTCAAATACTTGAAAACGACCAAAATCATATACCCCTTCCTGCACGGCAGGAGATGACGAAGTTACGTCAGAAGAGGGTGTAGTCGCCGTTGTAGTCGCCGCCATTTTGGTAGGTAAATAACGTTTCAGCAGTGATTTGATCCGGGCGACCACTTCCAGTGGATTAAATGGTTTAACGACATAATCATCGCCGCCAACGGCGAATCCGGTTAACTTGTCATAATCCGTTGTTTTGGCGGTCAAAAAAAGAATCGGTGCATCGGTTACCTGCCGCAGGAAGGGACAGATCTCCAGTCCGCTTTTGCCGGGCAGCATGATGTCCAGCACGATGCAGTGATAGGTTTTATTTTCGCAGGCGGTAATCGCCTCTTCTCCAGTGGTAACGGTGTCGATGTCTACAAATTGCTCTTTGAGCAGGACGGTTTTGAGCATATGTAAAATGGCTTGTTCATCATCAACTAGCAGTATGGAGACGTGATCCATGATGTGAAATGACCTCCTAGGGCTTCCTGTTTGTTTATTGCTAATCATACCATCCGAAAGGGCTATGTAGTGTGTGTGCTATCTTAACGGAATCTTAATTATGAAGCCATAGCAGACGCCACAGTTTAACTACATGTAAGGATGGGTTAGACGAAGGATAAGATTCATTCTGTACACTTAACTGGAAAGTATAACGAACACAGAAGGGATGTAGAGAATGAACAGTTTAAAAGAAGGATCTAAAATTCGTGCGAATCACTTAAATGGCGGGGGAAGTCTTCCGAAATCAGGATATGCTGCACATGAGAAGTTACAGAGCAAAAAGAGCTGGAAGTTGCTTGCCATTGCCCTTGGAGCCTGCGTGATGTTGTCTGCCTGCGGTAACAGTAACTCGATTACATCTGAGCAGGCGGAGCAGCAGTCCAAGGAACAGACGACAAATGCCAATGAAGCGAGTGAGAGTACCCATCAGGAAGAGAATTCAGGCACAGAGGTGAGCGCCATCATTACACCCGACAATTTCATCGATACGTTAATGAACGGTTCCAAGGATGCCATTTACAGTCAGATGAGTCCCGAGTTGAAGGAAGCACTAACACTCGAACAGTTTACAACGTCTGCGGACCAATTTCTTGAGGGCGTGACTTCCTTTGATCTAGTGGTGGATGCCAAAGTAAATCATTTAACTGAGTTCGCCTGGAAGGATCAAACAGGAACCAAAGGCATTCAAGCTTATTTTACCGAAGCCAATCAAATTGAAGGTCTGTTAATCCAACCACTGGAACTGCATGAGGATACAGATCAAACGTTCACCAAAACCGAATTTCAATTCCCTATGAAGGGTGAATGGTATGTGTTCTGGGGAGGCAATGATGTGATGTCGAACTATCATTACGAGCATGAAACACAGCGCTATGCGCTAGATATCATTCGCACCAAAGAAGCTTTCAGTTACAACGGAGATGCAAAGGTGAACGAAAACTACTACGCTTTTGGTGAGCCGCTCTATGCAGCTGCGGACGGAACTGTAGTTGAGATCAAAAACGATATTCCAGACAATACCCCAGGCGTGATGAACCCGGAAGAACCAGCGGGTAACAATGTGGTCATTGACCATGGAAACGGAGAATACAGCATCACCGGGCACATCAAGGAAGGCAGTGTGTCCGTCAAAAAAGGGGACAAAGTCAAGCAGGGAGACCTCATTGGAGAGCTGGGTAACTCAGGTAATTCCAGTGAAGCTCATCTGCATTTTCAGGTATCGGACGGCCAGGATCTATTCACTTCCCGTTCTGTTAACATTCGTTGGGCTGATCAAAGCCAGCAGCTGACCCGGGGGAACACGATTCAAGGGCTGCCTGAGTAAGTGTGGAGTTGAGTTGAATGTTGTGGATGACGTCGACTTCCTTCCTCCGTTATAATATCGTCATAAGATAGATTCGATCTGGAGGATGGAGGAGTAGACATGGAGTTGGATAGTGTACAGATTGAGTATGCGTGTCGTGAGGATTTGCCAAGGATTGTTGAGATCTATAATTCCACGATTGAGAGCCGAATGGTGACGGCGGATTTGGAGCCGGTGACCGTCGAGCAACGAATTCCGTGGTTTGAGGAGCATTCATTGGATCACCGCCCACTCTGGGTGATGAGATATGAGGGACAGGTTGTAGCCTGGGCCAGCCTGAGTTCGTTTTATGGACGTCCTGCGTACAATGGGACGGTGGAAGTCAGTGTGTATGTGGATCAGCAGTGCCGGGGAATTGGGGCTGGCGGACGTTTGCTGAACACGATTTTTGACGCTTGTCCTGCGCTTGGAATCAAGACGATTCTGGGCTTTGTGTTTGGACATAATGAACCGAGTCTGGGATTATTGCGCAAGCATGGCTTTGAACAGTGGGGCTATTACCCTGAAGTGGCTGTGCTGGATGGCGTCAACCGGGATTTGGCGATTTTGGGCAAAAAAATATAGCATGTATCAAAATAAATGAAACCTCCAGATCCACAATGCGTGGATTGGAGGTTATTTTTGCTTACATCGAGTAAATAGGGGATGACTTAGGTGTGCGACACGCCAAGCCTTTGTTTAATATCCTGAATCTGTGCCAGATGACGCTCTTCATGATAGCTTGCAAAATCGACCCATTGAGCCAGATCCATCTCACCGAAAACCGGGTGAAGAAAGGACTTGCTTCGCAGCAGTTCAGACTCATGATCTTGTGCAACGTGCATCAATGCTTGATGGGAGTCTTCCAGGTCGTGGCGTACATTCGCCAGCGTTTCTGGTTCCGCAGGAGGCTGGAGATGAGACGGGGCGTTGACAGAGCGGCTGCGATCCAGCGTAAGCTCATATGGTTTTTTGTCCACAGAAACGGTCTGTTCCTTCATTAGCGCGGTGCGGGCTTGCTTCACAATGATGTTTTCCATCAAATTCAGGTGACGGAGAACTTGCATAATACTCCAGTGGTCAGGTGTGGGTTGGAGGTTCAATTGCTCTTCATTGAGTCCAGAGACGGCTTCCCAGATTTGGCTCCGAATGTCGTCATTACGAGTGAACATCGTGCGATCCTCTCCTTTAAATGAGTTCTATGATGTCAGCTTGTGTAAGTGCAGTGCCTAAAATGTGGATGCTTAATACACATCATAGAGGATATGAAAGGTGAATGCGAAGATGTGTTTGAATTACTTTGTTAGTTGAAGTTTTGTGCATGAGAATGAAGCTTTTTTTATAAATGGGTCATATGAAATCATGCCATCGCCAAAAAAGGATTGACGCTAAGTAGTGCTGGACTCTATAATCGATAACAAGTAACTTGATATGTAAGGAGTCCTGACATGATATGTTAGTAATTGACGAGGTGTATCACCATACAGCATTGCAAATATCATCGTCCGATTTATTGTACCTTATCCAACAGCTCAAGGTCAAAAAAGAAAATGAGATCGAAACGCTTAAACATAAAATTGAACAATTCGAACAAAAAAAACGTGCGGAAGAAGTGGCTTATCAGTCCTTGTCGACTGTACGCAAATGGTTCGCAGGCCGCCCTGCATCCCATCACCAGGCGGTGGAATATATGGTCCAGGTGAAGGAGCGTTTTCGCAAAATGGAACAAATCCGGCGGCGGATACGAGAACTGGACCGCATTGCTGAACGAATCAAGCATCCGGACAGCATCGAACGGGATGAAATCGAGCTTACGCCCGAAACGATCCGGGAGATTAGACAGCTTAGGGAAACGGAGGATGTATAAGCATGACTTTGGAGACGTTAAGCTCCGGGATGGATACGGTCTGGGTCGTACTGAGTGCAGCCATGATTTTGTTGATGGAGGGCGGATTCGCGCTCCTGGAGGCTGGCTTTGTACGTTATAAAAATAGCGTAAATATTATTATGAAGGTTTTCGCTGACATTACGATTGGAACGTTGCTTTTCTATGCCATCGGATTTGGCTTGATGTATGGCTCTGATGCCGGAGGTTTTGTAGGCATAACCGGATTTTTCCTCAATGGAGACTTGTCTCACCTGGATGTACCCGTTTCATTGGAAACATTCTGGCTGTTCCAGGCCGCGTTCACCATTGCCGTCATTTCCATCGTATCGGGTGCTGTAGCTGAACGGATTAACTTTCGTGCCTATCTGCTGTACATCATATTGATGACGGCAATCATTTATCCGATTGGTGGACACTGGGCATGGGGCGGCGGTTGGCTCAGCAAGCTGGGGATGCAGGATTTTGCCGGTTCCGCAGTTATTCACGCGTTGGGCGGGTTCTCTGCACTGGCTGCAGCGATTATTATTGGGCCGCGTAAAGGCAAATACACACCGCTTGGCGTGAGTGCCATTGCGCTTCCGAGCAATCTGCCGCTGGCATCTGTAGGTGCATTTCTGCTGTGGTTCGGCTGGTTTGGCTTCAATGCAGGAAGTACGCTCAGTGCGACTGATGTAAGGATCGGTCACATTGCCATCGTTACGATGTTATCTGCTGCTTCGGGCGGTGCGGCTACACTGCTTTACACCTTGTTCCGATTCAATCGTTCAGACGCACCATCGGTCATTAATGGCTCGCTGGCCGGTCTGGTCGGTATTACGGCGGGGTGTGCTTTTGTCAGTGATGTAGCTGCGATATTCATCGGGGCGGTATCTGGATTACTCATGATGGCTGCAACGAATTGGCTGGACCGCAGGCAGATTGATGACCCGGTGGGTGCGTTCCCTGTTCATGCTGTATCCGGGATGTGGGGAACGATTGCCGTGGGTTTGTTTGCAACCGATGGTGGCTTGTTCATGGGAGGTGGCTGGAGGCTGCTGGGTGTTCAGGCGCTCGGCCTAACGGCTTTGGTCGTCTGGGGATTTGTCATGACCTGGATTGGTCTGAAACTGATTGGCAAGATCGTTCCTGTCCGTTCCACGGAAGAAGAGGAAGATTTGGGTCTGGATATTAGTTATCATGGTGTAATGGCTGCACACCAGTCCCATGAATTTTTAGATGGCGAGGAGCATATTCGTGCTTTCCAGAATGATTCACCGAATCGGGATCGTTAAGAATGAACCGACTGGATAATAAGGAAGCAGACTGACACCGGATGTCAGTCTCTTTTTTTGCAAGAAGCAGGGAAAGAAGACTCAGCGGAAGAATATACAGGTGTGAACCTGAATATGTCTCACCATAGATGTATTGTCAGAAGGGGAGGATCTGTATGATTAAACCTGAACAATGTGAACGTCTGACCAGAAAAGCCCGGAAAACTCTTGAGGAGTATGGATTGGGTAATGCTGCCGATCTGCTGTTATCTTCAAGCCGTTGGGGAATTCGCCTTGATGTATCGACAATCGATGAGTATCGCAGAACAGGAAATTCACGTGTAGGTGGAAATCCGGATCTGCCGAGCAACATGAAATGGCCTTTGACACAGGACGGGGTGCCCATGACGTTCCTGGCCCAGTTGAATCTCGTGGATTTGACGCCATATACGCCTAATGATGGGCGCGGGAGTTTGCCCGAACGGGGCATGTTATACTTCTTCATTGGTGTGGATGAACCGGCTTATCATATTGAGCATCGTGTGATTTACGAGCCGGACGCTCATAACCTGATAAGGCGAGAGCCTGATGGCGAAACCGCGCTGGGTAAGGACGATTTTGTAGCACATTCGGTAACAGTGCTGCCTAATCTCGAGTTTCCTACATATGCATACATTGATTCTCTGGCTCTGAATGCAATCGCCGCCCCGCTGTCTGGTGGAACGGTAGCTGTCGAAGGGGAGGAAGGTCTATATGACCGATACCTGGAATTTGAGTCCAGCTGGAATCATCCGAGTACGCAGAACTGGGGTGGCATGTTTGGATACCCTGACGGTCAGCATCCGGATGCCGAACACCAGGCGCTGTTACAGATCGTACTTGGTGAAGAGTATACTTATGACGAGCAGGCGTGTGAGAGGAAGCTGACTGAACATTATGGCGGGGATGAGAAACGGACACAACAAGAGCTTGCGGATACCTTGCTTCTATTAAAAATTGATACGCATGACGCTATCGGTTTTCAATGGTGGGATTGTGGGGAATTGCAATTTTTCATTCGTAAGGCTGACTTGTTCGCAGGACGATTCGATCAAACGTATTGTTCGTTATATTCAAGTTGAGTTCATGTTTGTTATCATCGGAGCAACAAAATGTCCCAAATTCCGTCTATATGGGGGAGGAGGGACTTTTTTTGTTCATTATTGTTGGTTTTCGATCAAAGCTGGTTTATATATAAAGGGGGAATTTATGGTTGATTAGCGATCATACGTTCTATATAATGGGATAAAAAGGGAGTGTTTCTGTTGATTCAGTCTGCATTTAAACATATTGATGTGGCAGTGACATCATTAATCCATTTATGTGACCAACTGTCGGAGCAGGACTTGGCTTTGACTCCGATTGAGGGCAAACGGCCGGTCGGAGAATTGCTTTCTCATCTATCCGTCATTTGTCGTGCAGATGTACATATTTCGGAGGGAGCTTCCGAAGAAGAAATGGCTTTGTTTTACGAGGAAAATCAGCCGAATTCACTGAGTGAGATCAAAGAAGCGCTGATTGCGAATCAGATGTACCTCTATCATCGATATAGACAGTTTAATACAGAGGAATTATTACAGGTGACTGACTCCTATTGGGGAGCTTCGTACAGTCGTCTGGAGTGGCTGCTTGAGATCATGGGACATGTGTATCACCACAGGGGGCAACTGCATACGATGCTGACACTGACTGGAATAGAGCCCAAAGTAGCGTTGTTTGAATAGATAGATCCAGGTCCATAATGTGAGGTTCTGCCTAAATATAGAGCAAGATTTAATAGAATACATAGAACATGTTATCCGGAACAAGCAACGGTTAAGCAAGGATTAGATCGACGATACTATATGTTAATAATAGAGATTGCGAAGTGGAAGAAAACAATACCACTGATGAGAGAGATAGATGAACCTATTCAGAAGCTGCATCGGGTTTCCATAATCGTTTCCATTATGGAGGGTACTCAGTTTACCGGAAATCCAACGTTTTTGCTTCTTTCCGAGGGCGATGATTTTCGCAGATTCATTTCCTAGTGGTATACTTTGATCAAGCAATGATTCAAGGAATGGAAAGGAATAATGCCGTGGCACAGCCAGCAACCATTCTGCTTGTGGATGATGAGCAGGATATTATTAAACTGATGGAGATTTATTTTGGCAATGAAGGATACCGGGTTCTGACAGCCAGTGATGGGATCGAGGCGCTTGAGCAATTGAAGAAAGAGCCAATTGATCTGATCATTCTGGATGTCATGATGCCGAATATGGACGGAATTGAAGCATGTATGAAAATTAGGGAAGAGCAGAAAATGCCGATCATTATGCTGTCCGCCAAAAGCATGGATATGGATAAAATCACAGGGCTGAGCATCGGTGCTGATGATTATGTGACCAAGCCGTTTAACCCGCTTGAACTTGTGGCACGGGCAAAGTCACAGCTTCGCAGGTACCATACCTTCAATGAGGGCCGGGAAAGCAAGGAGCATGAGTGGGTGATTGACGATCTGGTCATCAACACCGATACGCATGAGGTCTGGGTGGATGAGCAGCCTGTTCGCTTGACTCCCCGTGAATTTGCCGTTCTGGAGCTGCTGGCACGCCATCAAGGCTCTGTGCTGAGTATGGAGCAGATCTACAGGCAGGTCTGGAAAGAGGAGTTTATGGAGTCCAACAACACTGTCATGGTGCATATCCGTAAGATTCGTGAGAAAATCGAACTCGATAGCAAACATCCCAAGTTCATACAGACGGTATGGGGTGTTGGCTATAAGATGATCAAACCACAATAAGCACGTGCGTCTATAAGGTTCTTTGGATAAAGAGCGTGAGCAGGGAGTTCCGAGATGAATTCAAAATTAATTAACACAGTCCGGTGGAAATTTATCTACGCATTTCTGCTGAGTGGCATTTTGACGGCGGCTATTTTGTATGGGGGCAGCAAAGTTGTACACTCCATTCTGGCGGCTCAGACCTATCCTAATTATTCGATCCCTGCAAGGGGCATCAGGTGGCTGGTGAACCATATTGGGTCGGTGCCATTAATGATTATGGTTGGCATACTTGGCTTTGTGCTGTTCTTTTTCCTGTTCACGCGCAGGGTGATGCTGGTTCTGGACGAGATTACGGCGGGAATTCAGGAAGTTGCCAAAGGGGAGCTGTCTCATCGGATCGAAGTGAAGACATCGGATGAATTTGGCGTTGTGGCTGCCAGTGTTAATCAGATGGCTGAACAATTGCAGCTGTCATTGCAGGAGGAGCGCAGCGCAGTTGCTGCCAAAAATGACTTGATTACAGGCATTTCTCATGATTTGAGGACGCCGCTGACCTCCATTCTCGGATTTTTGGAATACATAGAGAAGGATCGGTACCAGGATGAAATTGAGATGCGCTATTACGTGAGTATTGCGTACGAGAAATCCTTAACATTGAGGAAGCTGATCGACGATTTGTTCGAATATACCCGTGTCAGTGGTGGTAGCTTACCCTTGTCATTGACTTCCTTGAACCTGAATCCATTCCTGATGCAGCTTGCGGAGGAGTTCGCTCCGATGCTGGAAGAAGCGGGCATGACATACAAGATCATTGATGGACAAGAACCTTTATGGATTCAGGCCGCTCCAGGAGAGCTTGTTCGTGCGTATGAGAACCTGTTCAGTAACGCGATCCGTTATGGGGCACAGGGCAAAGTGATGGAGATTGCGTTGTCTCTTGAAGGTGAAGAAGCTGTGGTGCGCATTAGCAATTATGGTGAACCCATTCCGGCGCAGGATTTGCCGCACTTATTCGATCGATTCTACCGGGTGGACAAATCCCGCTCTCGCGACACAGGCGGCACCGGACTGGGGCTGGCTATTGCCAAATCCATGATTGAATTACATCGCGGGAGTATCACTGCCTACAGTGAACAGGGCCGGACCGATTTTGTTACGCGTTTTCCGGTGACTGCTCCTCCGATGAACAGAGATACAGAGGAACGGTAACTTGAAAGAATTCTCGTCCGATGTATTAGATCTTGCTTGATTCAACATATCTATATAAATTTAACTAAACATTTACACGATAACGGAGAGGACAGAAATAACCTGAAGAAGCAGAGCTAAAAGCTTTCTGAAAGAAAGCTGCATCGAAAGCATACGCTTCGCCTTTATCCCCGGATTTCCCCCTTTAAATAAGGGATTCAAAAAAATCTGGGGATAACAGCGATCGGAAGGTTGTTCTGTCATCGGAGTGGAAAGTGTAAATATTCTTTAGTTCAATTTATATAATTGCTGAATTAAGAAAATGATAAGAAGTTACCCACTTCCTCATTAAGAAATATTCGGTATTCTTAACCTCAATCGTACACATGAACTGCAAAATTGAGGAGGATACCGAATATGAGATTATTATTACGTACAGTCAGATTGAGCTACATATATATTTGCGGAGCAAGCGCGTTACTTAGCGTAGCGCTCCTATTTGTCGTTTATCACATGTTACGTTTTGCCCACCATCATATCCTATCGGAGACAACAGGAATAACTCGCATTATGTACTGGGTGATAAACCATATCGGTACAACGCCATTGGTTATATTCATCGGTGGGGGTATGTTTGCGTTGTTTTTTTGGATTCGATCCCAGAAGATTGCAGATGACCTCAAGGTGATTGGTCGTGGAACTCATGAACTGGCAAATGGCCGAATTCCAGCACTGATAGAAGTGTTGAACGGAGGTGAGTTGCGACAGATTGCCGCGGATCTGAATGACATTGCGATACGTATTCAAGCGGAGCGCTTAAATAGTTCAGACCAGGAATGGATAGATCGAGAGCCGAGAGGCGAAGATTGGTTCAATTCTAGTATGTATGGTGATGAAAGTAGCGGGCAACAAATGGTGTTAGAAAGTGAGAAAAGCCATAAGCAACGTATTCAAGCAGATTTGGTTGGATCACAATCAGGTCGCATAAGTGCCGACCTGCCGATTAAACTGACTCTCTACGGTGTTCGTTCTTCGCTGGATACGATCATGGAAGGACGCTGCCGGGATGAAGCGGAGGTTCAGCGCTGGGTCAGGTTGGCGTATGAACAGAGCTTAAGGCTGGAGCTTGCCCTGGATTCTATGGAAATGAAGCCGCAGGAACAATCAGGCTCCAATCCACATGTATTTAGGGAGCCTGAATGTTGAGATCCAGCATAAGGCGCGGTATCTATCACATATTTGATGCCTCTGTAGTCATCGTTATTTTGCTAGCGGTCGGCTACATCTATATTGTTACTTACGGCGAAGGTGTACTTCGCAATCATCCTGAGGCCATTTCGGTGGCCTCTTCCACCATCATTACCAATGCGGATGGAACAGAAATTTCGAGATTACAAGTACAAACCAAGGGATATGCGGAGTATGCCGATTTGATGGATATGCCCAATCTGTTAAAGCAGGCTTTTCTGGCTACAGAAGATCGACGTTTCTATAATCATGATGGACTGGATTTTATCGGGATTGGCAGGGCGGTTGTGCAGGATGTTTTACATATGAACCTGAGTCAGGGAGGCAGCTCGATTACACAGCAACTAGCCAGAAATCTGTACTTGAACGGAGATAAAACGCTGGTTCGCAAGGTGAATGAAATGTCGATTGCCATGGCGATGGAAAAGAGATTTAGCAAGGATGAGCTATTGGAGCTGTATTTGAATCATATTTATATGGGACGCCAGCAATATGGGGTTAAATCCGCGGCATGGCGCTACTTCGGCATCAAGGATTTACATCAACTGGAGATCTGGCAAATGGCTACGCTGGCCGGAATTCCGAAGGGACCTTCCATATACAATCCGGTGGATCGGGAAGACCTGTCCAAAGAGAGGCGTTCTGTAGTTCTTGGACTCATGCATAAGCAAGGAATCATTACCAAGAAACAGATGGAGGAAGCGCGAAGTGTGGACTATACCCCGCCTAATTTAACATCTGCATCGGCTCCAGGATCAACAGTGCCTGCCTATGTGTCTGCCTTGGATGCGGTAATCGAGGAGGCTTCCCGACTCACAGGCAAGAGTGGAGCAGAGATTGAATCCGCAGGCTGGACCATTCGTACGGGATTGGATGATCAAGCGCAGCTGGCGATGGAGCAAGCATTCCGTGAATCTTCACGGTTCACCGATGATCGTGAGGATGAGCAAGTGCAGGCGGGTATGGTCATACTGGACCAGCATAACGGTGAGGTCAAAGCGATGATGGGAGGGCGTGACCCCGTAAAAGGAGGCATTAACCGGGCAACCACGGATGCAAGGCAACCAGGCTCTGCATTTAAGCCTATTATTGCATACGGACCTGCATTGGAATCAGGTCGGTTTAAGCCAGAAAGCATGCTGCCTGATCAACGCATGAAATATGGGAGTTATCAACCAAGCAACTTGGGTGGGCGTTACAGAGGTACAGTTACGATGTCGCAAGCCATTGAAAATTCCATCAATGCTCCGGCCGTATGGCTGCTGCATGAGACAGGACTGGGACGCGCACATCAATTTGCAGGTCGATTGGGCATTGAACTGGGCAGGGAGGATCTCAATCTGTCGATCGCTTTGGGTGGTTTGCATGAAGGGGTGTCTCCACTGAAAATGGCTCAGGCATATTCCGTGTTTGCTAATAACGGCAAGTTCAATACGGCACATCTGATTCGTGAAATTACGGATTCACGCGGCCGGACAATCTATGCTTTTAAGCCAGAGAACAAACAGGTGATCTCCAACAGTACGGCAACGGCCATGACCGGCATGCTCCAAGATGTGGTCAGTCAAGGAACAGGTAGCCGGGCACAGCTGAGTCAGCATAAGGTAGCGGGGAAGACAGGAACAACGCAGGCTGCATTACCTGGTGTAAGCAAGGAGGCTAACAGGGATCTTTGGTTTGTAGGATATACGAGCAAGTGGACGGCTGCAGTCTGGATGGGATTTGATCGTACGGATGCAGAGCATTATATGAGATCCGGAAGTGGTGTTGCGGCGGATTTATTTGCATCGGTTATGAAGCGTGTTTTGCCATAAAAGAGAATGGTTTACCGTACACCAATGGACAAGGATTGTCCAACAGACATGGGGAGTTCTTTTTTATGGATTGTACAGTTATCACACAAATGGATACAAGGATGAAAACAAAACACTGCAAAATTTGATGATAACGGCTCAACATTGGTTGGAAATATAGAAGACCCGTGAAGGACAGCGTTTACCCTGTCTCCAACAGGCCTTTATCGTTTTAGTTTAGTGATAATATATTCTTCTGCTGTGTTAGGATTTTGCTCGCAATGATTCAGGTATACGACGAATCATCTGGTTCAACACCTCGGACAATACAAGTCCGATCGCGATGGCACCGGATAACATGAGCGCTTTGGCAGCCATCTCCATGGCTGCACCGTAGTCATTTTGCACAAAATTACGCATCGCATTGTAAGCCAGTCCACCGGGAACGAGCGGAATGATACCTGCTACGCTGAAGATAATGACAGGCGCGCGAAACATGCGGGAGAACAGCTGGCTGATGACACCTACCGCGATGGTCGCTGCCAGGGTAGCAGGAACAGCATCCGCAGCATATTCGAGCACAATATAGATGATCCAGCCGATCATGCCGACAAATCCACCGTGAAGCAGCATGCGCCGAGGAGCGTTGAAAATAATACCGAATGCGGCCGAGGCAACAAAGCTGGTCAGGGCCTGTTCAATAAAATGAAGCATAACCTGCAACTCCTCCATCTTACGTAAAAAGTGAAAAAACAACAGCAATGCCGGTACCAATCGCAAAAGCCGTCAGAAACGCCTCGGCTCCCTTGGATAACCCGGACACGAGATGCCCGGCCATCAGGTCACGCACAGCATTGGTAATCAGCAGTCCCGGTACCAGGGGCATGACTGAGCCAATAATGATTTTGTCCCGTTCATGACCCACGCTCATATAGACAAGCAAAAAGGCGAGCAAACCGATGACAAATGAAGCTGTCAGCTCGGCAAAAAATTTCACGAGTACCAGTCGATGGAAGGCAATGACCGCTGCATAACCAATACCACCGCAGAGTACCGCAGGGAGAAAGTCGACCCAGCCTCCACCAAACATAATGGTAAAGCACCCACTGGATAACGCCGCCGCCGTAAGCCGCACAACCGCAGAATAGGAGGAGGGCTGTCCCTCAATTTGTTGTAACAATGCATAGGCATCCTCAACGGACAATTCACCTTGTCCAATACGCCGGGAAACGGCATTCACTTCGGAGACCTTGTGCAAATCTGTGGTTCGTTCAGAGATCCGTATCAGCTTGGCAGGCTCGGTTGCATCAACCGAGAAGAAGATACCTGTGGGCACAACATAACTGTGCGAATGGGGAAGGCCCAGCGCGGCAGCCATGCGTTTCATCGTATCTTCCACACGATAGGTCTCACCGCCGCTTTGCAGCATGATCTTGCCTGCCAATAGACAGATTGCAATCACGCGGGATTGTTCAGTATGATTTGTCCCAACCAGCTCCGTCTCAGACTGAGGCACGGGTGGAGGATCATGAGGGATATATTCCAACCGGATCAAGCTCCGTTCATATGAGATAAGGCTTGGTGCCGACACCATTGTATCATATTTCACACGTTAGCAAGGAAACATACCGCACGAACCACAGGAAGTCATCCAGGTTGCAGAGATTAATGCCATACATTCACACCAAATTGATAACCCGATAACTCCTAAAACCCAAAAAGGCTTCGCTCCCGGGCCTGATAGTTAATGGGAGTGAAGCTTCTTGGGTTAGGCTCAATCGAGACAAAAAACAACTACATCAACAGGGTAATGACCAACAGCTCATACAGCACGAGTGGCAGAATGGTTGGTCCAAACAAGGCACGTGGCTCAGGATATCCATGCATCGGCGTAACCTGGAGATACAGTATTCCCCGATCTGCGCTGATAATGACACCTTCCCATACCTGACCATCGATATTCTGGACTTGCACATTCTTGCCTACATGCTGCCGGGCTGTATGATGAAGCATATTCCGCACACTTTGCACGGATTGGAGCATTGGTTGATTGGCTTGGTATACGACCCGTGCGGATGGTGTGGATGTGGATTCAGACATGATGCACAACCCTTCCTCAAAATCATTTCTTACTTCAAGGTATGCATCTGCCTACAAAAGGTGATCACACAAATGCCATCTCAAGTCTTCCATGCCCATTCTCATAAGCCACATTGCCCAGCGCGCCATTCACAAAAGTTAATTGTGGCGGGATGTGGCCAAGATCCACATCATACAGTACGGGAACATCCATATCTCCGAGAGCCGAAGACAGGGCATCGATGAAGTTGAAATCTCCTGTATCTGTATAACCAGCAGGTCGACCGAACATGAAGCCTTTTACGCCTGCAAACCAGCCTGCCTGTCTCATCTGCCACAGATGACGGTAGATATCACCCGCATTCATCTCACAGCTTTCCAGATACCAGATCGTTCCTTCTTCTGCACAATACTGATCAAGATACGCTTCAACTGGTGCATAAGGTGTGCCAATCAGACAGGTGATCGTATCCATGCAGCCGCCGATCAACCGACCTGAGAATGTAACTTGCGAGTCTGCTCCTTCTGGTTGACCCAGATGTTTCCAGTGAGAAGGAGTATCCAGATTGAACGTCGACAACTCCGGTTTCCATTCCGATTGATAGTGAGTGGAAGAAGATTGAGTAACCTGCCCTCCCTGGCCCGTCTGTAATACATCAATCCAGCGGGCGGTCACCGGATCGAGTTCATTGGATCTTAGATCCACGTAGTTCGTACCATGTGCCGAAGCCGTTCCGGTGATCAGGGTGTATGCGAATAAAAAGGTGCTGATATCCGAATATCCCATAACCCATTTGGGAGGCAAGGTTTTCAAAGCTTCCCAATCGAGAAGGGGTAGAATATCCATAAGGAACTCTCCACCCCACGGAGGAATAATAGCCTGAATCTCAGGGTCGCGGAAAAATGCATTGATCTCGGCAGCGCGATCTTCCTTGGAGGAACTTACACATTTGGCATTATGTCGTAGAAATGGGCTCTCCAGAACACCAAAACCAAGGCGCTCCATGTTGTGCCTGCTCTCTTCAAGGTAATGATGCAAGGATTCACTTACACCGCTGGATGGTGCAGCCACGCCAATGGTATTTCCCGGAGCGAGTGGTTGCGGGTAACGGATAGAACGGTTATTCATTTTGGAAACACCCTTTCTTGTGAACATATCAATTTAACGAATGTTTCCATTATAAAGAATAATTGCGCTTATACCAGCATGATTCTGAAAATGATTAAGGGTTCACCGGGATTTCCATTGAAAATGGTGATTTAAATTTCATTGGATAGGTGGAAATATGCATCTTTATTTCCCCTTTCATCTTAGCCCCATTTTGAATAGTAGAAGAGATAATTGTATGTCTTTCATCTGTTCCATCTCCACTGCTCCAATTGGAGCCTGGAATCTGATATTCTTTACCTGCTTTGTCCATAACATCTCTGAAAGCTAGAATGAACTTGCCTTCCATACTACCGTCCACAGAGAAATGGATAACCAAATCTTTACCAACGACCTTGCTTCCAAGCATCTTCAATCCAGATGGACCGCCTGTAATTTTGTGTGATTTCAGATCAACGACAATATCCAGTTCATTTTTATTCAACCCCGAAAATCCAGATCCTTGTAAAGTCAGCTTTTTCGGAATAGAGAAGTACATGCTTTCAAAATAAATGGATCGTTCATCCTCACCTGTCGTGGTGTTTGTTCTCCATGCGCGGCCTTGTTCATCGACCAATTGAAGATCATCCAGTCCAAAGATCTTCTTTGTATTTTTTGGATCGAATTTTACATCAAGCACAAAACGAGTTGGATAAAGGGTAGCCTGTTTAACATCAATACGCTGCCCATCTACCATTAACGTTTGATTTACCGGGATGATTTTTTTCATACCTTTCGTTAAATCAGTGTCTACTGGGAAAGTAACTTTCCACTCTTTAGAACTCCCTTTATATCTGGATTTAAATACAACACTTAGTTCTTCGGGGGGGGAAGCATCGCCCGTAAAGATAACATCGATATAATTTTCATAAACATTCTCGTCTGAAGTCGGTTTAGGGGAAGAATAACTAAATCCAACAGGAAGATTCTTACCATGCTCATCAAGCAAATCGATGTCATACATACCCTTGTCTGGATCTTTCATGCCTTTCATCGTGTAAAAAATAACCATGCGTGACTCATCTGTAATGATGCTGTCCACGGTCACCGAAGCTCCATCATGCTCATCGGTCACACCAACCTTCTGCAAGAGGGATTGATCGATAGCCATCATTAACCCTTTGTCCTGGCGAATCATACTGACGATGCCCTCCATGCCTGGCAGTTGCTCCACAAAGGACGCAAAAGTGGGGGAGACGCGGATACATCCCGTAAACACGAGGATGATCGCGGCTGCAGATATGGAGCTCATATACCAGCGCAGCCGTGACTTGCGCTTGCGCGCAGCCTGACGAATTCCGGCCTGTACAGCCTGATATGCTTCGGCATCCGGTACAGACATGGCGTCGTATTCTGTTTTACGATCATTCAGACGCTGCTCAATGGCTTCAAATGGCTTCATTTCATCGCTCATGATGTTACATCTCCTTTCGTTTCAAGTTGGTCCCGGAGCTGCCTAAGTGCCCGGTGCAATCGGGATTTTACGGTTCCGGTCGGGACTTCTAGAATATCAGCGACCTCTGTTAAGGAGAAACCTTCGAAATAGCTTAGAATAATAATTGGTTTGCAATCCCGATCCAGCGCAGAGACGGCTGCGGCCAGATCAGGGTCTGCGGGCTGGTCCCAGCTGCTGGGTTCATGAATTTCGGTAACGTGGCTGAACCGGCTCTTGCGTTTGCGTTCGTTTGCACAGTAGTTCAGCAGAATGCGGATTAGCCAAGTGGCGAAATAGGAGGGTTCTTTTAAATTCTTGAGCTTTCGATAAGCTCTGTAGGTGCATTCCTGTATCGCTTCCAGCGCATCGCCCTCGTTGTGCAGATAGGCACAGGCGATCCGGTACAGTCGGCTCTGATGCATCTCCATTAAGGCTGCAAAAGCCTCGGCATCCCCTTTTTGTGCGGCGATGGTCAGTTGAGCAGGGGTCACATGGCTCCTCCTTTCATGGATGTTGTTGCGTATTAGACCGTGCAAAGGGCCAAACGGTTCTTGATTTTGGAAAAAAAGTTATGTATACACGTACTGAGACTACCACAAAGAAGGAAATTGCGCAGAAAACTGAAAACAACCGCCAAGCTCCCCTAATGTTAGAGTGAGGAGTTCGGCGGTTGTTTTGCTTCATATGACTTGTCTGACCGTAATGAGATTCGTTTCTCCCGATTTCAATCTTCCGAATAAAGATGGAGTTTCTTCGCAACTTCCAGACCAGGCACCGCGAAACTAGCAAGTGGCGATGGCAGATCATCCAGCGGGAACCAACCGATCTCACCAATCGCTCCGCCTTCTTCGAGGTTACGAGCAACGCCGCCAATAACTCGAGTTGAGTAGAGGACGGAAATCCAATGTTCTTGTTTTTCAGGTCGGATCGTCTCTGCGGTGCAGAGCAGCTTGTCGATGACAATATCCAGATCGACTTCTTCCTTAATCTCCCGAATGACCGTCGTTTCAATGGATTCGTACGGGTCGACTTTGCCCCCAGGGATACTCCAGGTGTACTGTTCAGGCTGACGATTCCGCCAAACCAAAAGGACTTCATTACGTTCGTTGAGGATGACCGCTCCGACACCAATCCGAGGTTGGACAGGAGAGTTCTCAGTCCCTTTGGTGTTAAGTAAGGACAACGCAGATCCTTCGGCAGCGACCAATCGTGAGTCTGAGTGATCTTCGTTCTGTTTAGTTCCTTGGGCATGAGTGGACTGAAACGCGAGCGGAAGTTTTGTCTGCGTTGACCATTCTTCTGCAAGGATACTCATGGAGATCAGATCATAATGCGTGCCATCCCGTAGAACGGCAGAGCGCTGACGGCCTTCCTCCCGAAATCCGGCTTTCAGATAGGCGCGCCTCGCAGCTTCATTGTATTCAATCACTTCCAGCGCAATCCGGTTCAGATTCAATTCATGGAATCCATAACGAATAATCAGGGCAAGAGCATCACTGCCGTATCCTTTACCCCGATCTTTGTCATCACCAATGCCAATGGCCAGGCGTGCAGAGCGGTTATTCCATTCGATTCGGTAGAGGGCCGTGAATCCGATGAACCGATTGTCCTCCAGTGTACGCAGTGCAAATTCAAAGCCGTTGTCTCTGCGAACTGCGGATGACCCCGTCTCATCCGGCGTTAGCGGAACAGCAATGTCGGTATCCAGATTACGCAAGTAATCATAACTGTCAGTGAAGCGGGAGAGCCGCATGCAGTCTTCTGGGCAAGGAGCGGCCAACCGGACTTTGGAGCCTTGAAAAGCATTTAAATGACGTGGAGCCATGTTGCACCTCTTTTATTGGATATGAAATCATACATTTTATCTCATTATACTACGAAACAGAGAGGATACCGAAAAAGGGCACAAGTAGGGGAGCATATCCTCCTGATTAGGAAAAGAAAAGCGACGCTAAATGCGTTTAATATAGATCAATATAATTCAATATAGATCATCTGGGTATTTCCGAATGTAGACAAAACAAAAAGCAGCCAAAGGGCTGCTCTACCATTCATTATTTCATATCCTGCAACAGGTTTTTCATTTTCTTGTAGTGCCCGCTGACCCGATCAACCATGTAGTTATACATAAGCTGATTCTCCGAGAGGTTCGCCATTTCCTTGTCAATATCAACGTTATTGTTGTTATTATTCATGGATGTTTCGTTGTTCTCGACAATACGGTAGTTTACGATGGAGTCATTGGGATTACTGACCGGAAAGTGTTTTTCATGAGTCCGCTTCATATCGAGCTGATCTGTTTTGCCATTCTCAATGATACGTCTAAGTTCTTCCTCAAACTCCACCGATTTCTTTTTGTAATTGGGTGTGTCTGCATTGGCAATATTTTCAGTGGTAACCTTGTGCTGCGCGTTCAGCGCTTGTAACAGAGATTCATTGCGTCTGGAAGTGTTCGTTTCAATCAACGGCTCAGTCTCCTTCAATGGAAAATGCAATTGCTTTCATCATAAAAAAATGAGCTGCTGCCTGTCAAGTTAGGCAAAAGAAAAGGACAAGCGCATGGCGGAGGTTTCATTACGAAATCCTACCTTTATGACATCTTATCCTTGTTCCAGTCCGTATGAATCAGTCCTCACGAATCAGCAATTAAGAAGGACGATTGATGTTTTTGCCATAATAAATCTCATCCATCTCCAGCTTCAACCACTCCGTAATTTCCTGTTGCTCGGCCTTGCTCAGTTTATCTTTGGTATAACCAAACAGATAATTATCGAGATCGAATTCTTTCAGTTTACACTTGGTGTGAAAAATGTTCTCCTGATAGACGTTCACGTCAATCATGTCGAAGCTGCTCTTGATCTCATCCGGAATGTAATTCTGGATTGAGCCGATCTCATGATCAATGAACAGCTTGCGTCCACTCGTATCCCGTGTAAAGCCACGTACCCGGTAATCCATCGTCATGATATCCGTATCGAACGAGTGGATCAGATAGTTCAGTGCCTTTAGCGGCGAGATTTCACCGCAGGTAGAGACGTCAATATCTGCCCGGAACGTACTGATGCCTTCGCTCGGGTGGAATTCGGGGTACGTATGAACGGTAATATGGCTTTTGTCGAGCTGCATGACGACATTATCGGGCAGAGGGCCTGGAGATTCATCGAAGGATTCTTCAGGGATCTCCACAATGGGGCCTTCCGAGACAAGCATCGTCACACTTGCGCCCTGGGGAACATAGTCCTGTTGGGCGACATTCAGCACATGGGCACCGATAATGTCAGACACGTTGTTCAGGATTTTGCTCAACCGGGCCGCATTATATTGTTCATCAATATATTCAATGTAAGCTTCGCGCTCATCTTTGGTTTTCGTATAACAGATATCGTACATATTGAAACTCAGCGACTTGGTCAGGTTGTTGAATCCATGCAGTTGAATGCGCTGCTCTGGCGTTAATGTCATGGTTGCAGTTCCCCTTTGTCCCATACGACATGGTAATCGCAGTTTTACTACTACTTATACCCAACCTACCGCCAAAAAAAACATATGTACGTCATTCTTTGCTACTCCAGTCGTGCGCAGATCAGAATGAAGAATCTTCATAATCCCCAACATCGTTCATCCGTTCATCTTCGGCGACCGATTGGATATCCTCTGAGGTGACGCTGATGATCGTATAATCTTCATTCTGCTGTTTTTTGACCGCTTTTTCCTTAATAAAACGGGGACTTCCATCCCCGGCATCTTCATCATACACGAGCAGGAGACCGTCGCTTTTGCGCAGCAGTAAGTCATCCCGCGCAGTAAACTGCCACGGGCCGATATACGGCTGATGACTAATCGCACCATAATAGTCCACACCTTGCAGAATGGAGCGATAATATTCCTGTTTGTCTTCCTTCCATTGTTCCTCGGGATTCTGAAAAGCGGTAATGATGGACAGCTTCAGATCCGGGAACGTCTTTTTCAGCTCAAGCACCACTTCGCAGGCCCACAGGTCTACACCGTATTGGCCCGGTGTCAGCACCCATTCCAGCCCGTCTTCGACCAGGGGCGTAAGACGGGAGGAGATCGCCTTTTTGATGAAAGGAATTCCCTCATGCTTCTGTCCAAAGATCTGTAGTTCATGTGCGCGATAACCGGTAATCAGCAAGTTTTTCAGTATCGCTTCCTCCTTTCAGGCGTGGTCAGTCCATCGGCCAGTTCCGGCACCGAGGCTTGTCCAGAATCGGCTGAAATCGCTGAGTCAGCAATGCCTGTTCTTTGAATCATCCCGTTAGTTCGCTGGTGGAGCATCCGTACGGAATGGATAGAGGAACTGTTTCGGAATGTCGGTCTCAAATCTCATCAACTCACCCGACGTTGGATGGATGAACGAGAGAACTCGTGCATGCAGTCCCAGGCGACCCAGTGTTTTGGTATGAGCACCGTATTTTTTGTCGCCTGCGATGGGATGGCCCAGATCTTCCATATGCACACGAATCTGGTTTTTGCGTCCCGTTTCCAGACGGACTTCCAGCAAGGAGAACTCGCGGTTCGACTGTAGACGTTTGTAGTGAGTAATGGCATGTTGTCCATCATTCGGGCGAGAACTAGAATACATTTTGAGCGTTTTGGTTTCTTTCAACCATGAGGAAATGGTGCCCTCTTCTTTCGCAACGGCGCCTTCCACAAGGGCAATATACAAACGTTCCTGTACATTCTCTTTCCAGTTGTCCTGCAGCTTCTGCTGCACTTCTTCACTCTTGGCAAACATCATGACACCTGAAGTGTCGCGGTCCAGACGATGGACAATAAATATTCGGTTCAGCGCGTCGGTACGGCGAACATGCTCGGTCAACTGGCGATAAGCGGTAAGATCATCACTTTTGTCAGCGGCAATGGATAGCAGTCCGGCTTCCTTGCGAATGACGATGATATCATCGTCTTCATGCAAAATGTTAATGCCCGTCAGGGAAGGAGCGGCAACTGCGCCTTCTTTGCTGATCGTTACGATTTGCCCTGGCGTCAGCTCCAGATTAAACTTGGTCACCACTTTCTGATCAACGGAAACCTGACCACGACCCAGAATGGATTTGACCGCATTCCGGCCGGACTTCAAGTGCTTCAGCAAGAAGTTGAGCAGCTCATCCGGTTCAGTAACCTTGTATGGGCGTGGTGGTTCTTGCTTGCGATAATAGGAATTGCCCGAGCGTTTGGCTGCTTTGGGTTTGGGTGCTCCGGCCTTCTTGGGAGCCGCGGAGGATTTGGCGGCTACTGGCTTCTTCGCCGCTCCTGCATTGCGTGATGCGGATGGTCCTGATGATTTGGCGGAAGTAAAAGTGGACCGACCAGACCGTGCTGTGGACGAACCTGCGGATGCTTTCCCCTTGGCCGATGTATTGCCTGTTGGGCGTTTACGTTTATTCATAAATAGTAATCTCCTTCTGAACAGCCTGTACCGCTTGTGTGCATACGATCCGTTCATTTCGTTATGCAGTTCAATATACCATTAACCGAGGGCAAATAAAAATAGGTGGATGGAATCTGTTACCCATCCAGTCCAAAGAGAGTCGAGATTCATAGAATAACGTATCCCATAGCATTGGAGGTGTTACTCATGGGTGTGTTTCTCGATATGAGAAGTTCGATGAACTCGGGATTCGTAGGACAGCCGGGTTTGTCCCTGTCTCCTTCGCCGGAAGCGTTTGGCTCCATTGGTCTGCAGACCCTTGGTGTCCCAAACCCCATTATCACCTTGAATGGCACGGTTGGCGTTACTGGAGAAGTGGGGGATACGTTCGTTGTTGAACTTGTACGGGGCAGTGTTTACGATCCGTTCTTTGTAATCTATCGCGCCGAAGGTACAGTAGGTCAGAACGGTGGCGCTGAATTTCATTCGTTCACTGCACAGGATCTGTCCGCACCGCCTGCACTGGAAAGTGTGTATACCTCGTTTATTTCAGGGGTATCCACATCGGTACGAACCGGACCCGAAGTGTTCTATGGTATTGCAGCCACCAATTGGTTCCTGTGAACAGAAGGTTCAACAGGAAGAGTGTTATCATATGGCATCTTATGATGAACAGACAAAAATCCCGGCTCCAAGGAGTCCGGGATTTTTTGTTGTAGTATCCACTTTTACAAACTAGTTGGCGCGGCCTTTCAAAATGATGTTGTTGGCTTTGCCGAAGTCGATGGCGACTTTGCCCGCAAGTGCCGCTGTCCGCTCCGCAAGGACAACCGCGTTTACGCCACAGGAGAAGAGAGCTACATCGAAGGTATCCTGATTCGTTTGAATCCATTGCAGTGTTTCCTGCATCTGATCCCAGCTGTCGAACCGCAGCGCAGCTGTAATATTCAGGTGATACGGCTCCTGAACGAGCATGGCCCGCAGCTGTTCAATCTCGCGGGTAACGAGCAGTATTCGCTTGCCTGCGAGCATACTCCAGAAGCGGGGCACCTGCGCGAGTTCCCGATTGACACAGGCATGGCAAGTCAGTGCCGGAGAAATGCCGAAATGCGCGAACACCGTGTCGGTCAGCTGTCTTTTGAGATGCTCCGGGGCTTTGATGGTACTGTCCCCGTGTGGAAGAACGCCTACGATATTCGCCCGTTGTAAGGAAGCGGCTACCTCATCCCGGAGCTGCAGATTGGGTAGACGCAGTCCTTTTTGACCCAGATTGGCCTTGATGGCCCAACGCTCTTGCAGAACCTGCTCCGTGGTCCAGACCGTTTCCTGGGACATGACGATATTCTCCCCATCGCCCACACGGACCAGAGAGAAAGGACGCTGCTCTCTCACAGCGGCTTCAAGTTGATCCAGCACACCATCCATTTCAAGATAGATTGCATTCATTCTGGTATAAGGCCCCCTTTGAAAATTCAATTGCTCTATTCTATGTTGCGGATTCGACTACGTATTGTGCGTTCGACCCGCAGGGCGCATCTTCGGGTATATATCAATCTACTTCCGGTACAGGTGAGCGCTGGCGGGCTTATGTAAAAGCTGATTTATGGAAGAACACGTGCAAGTGTCCGGACCGGTTCTATTATTTTTTCATACGTTATAGAGTCGGCTGGATTGACTAGAGCTTCTGTATGGCAGCTTCAAGCAGACAGAGGCCGTTTTTGGCGTGGAAAGGGCTGCAAAGACTATGAAAATAGTCTGACTGAATTGAAAGAAGATCACAGAATGAATGAGGAGGAAGGGTATGTCCAGAAGAGTGGTTATTGAGATTAACTTCAACAATTATGGGATGGACCCGCAGCGGCTGACGAGAGAGTGGTTGGAGCGGCGGGTGGGTATTTTTCGTAGATTCACCTTGCATTGCCTTAAGGCCCAGACGAATCAGGATTTCCTGACCGTGGTGAAGCTGTCCAAGGAATCCGGGGAACTGATGCAAGAGATTCTGGCCGAACAGGAGCCAATGCCTTCCAATATCCGTTTTGGAACAAATATCGAAAGTGTGCGTGCCATTCTGGCTTTTGCCGAGGGAGCAGAGGATATCTATATTGCCCGACTGGATTCGGATGATCTGTATCACAAGACGTTTGTTCAACAGCTCTATGATGTGCAGCCGCAGCCCGGAACGATGGCACTCATTAATCAGAATGGATATCTGTGGGACAGCGTGAATCATGAGATGGCACCAGCGTTCCATCGTTCCCCGCAGTTCTATGTCTACCTATATAAAACGGCGGAGTATGCAGCAGGATACCGGGTGAAGCTGCCGGGCCGAGGAACACATGGCAATGTCATTGAGCTTCCGCATGAGCTGCTAGCTCCGCGCAATTACGTGAATATTGTGCATTCCAGCAATACTTCCATCAAAAAAGTACCGCCCAAAGATCGGTTAAACCGGGAAGAGATGGCTGCGGTATTACGCGAATTCATGATCTGAACAAGGAGGGATTCAACCATGATTAAAGGACAAACGATTCTGATCACCGGAGGAACAGGCTCCTGGGGACAAAAACTGACCGAGGTACTGCTGGAGCAGAATCCAGCCGAGATTCGGATTCTCTCGCGTAATGAGTACGCCCAGATTGCGATGCAACGGGATTTCGGTCATGATGCACGTTTGCGTTTTGTCATCGGGGACATTCGCGACTATCGTGCTGTGGAGGAAGCCTGTCGTGGGGTGGATGTTCTCTTCCATCTGGCTGCACTGAAGCATGTTCCGGTATGCGAGGATCAGCCGGATGAAGCATTCAAGACCAACGTCATCGGCACGCAGAATATTATTCGCGCTGCGATTCGTATGCAGGTTGCCAAAGTCATTGACGTGTCCACCGACAAGGCGGTAGATCCGATTAACGTTTATGGTATGACCAAGGCTCTGGGTGAGAAGATGATGATTCGTGCCAATGGACTGAGCGAGTCCACCCGTTTTGTGTGTATTCGTGGGGGGAATGTGCTCGGAACCAGCGGCAGCGTTGTTCCATTGTTCCGTCGTCAGATTGATGAAGGCAAGAGCCTGACCATTACGGACAAAGGCATGACCCGCTTTTTCCTGACGCGAACGGAGGCCATCCATTTGTTATTGAAGGCGTCTGAGGCATCAGTGGGCGGTGAGACGTTTGTGATGAAAATGAAATCCTGCAAGATGACAGATCTGGCGTCGGTCATGTTGGAACAGGCAGGTCGTCCGGCTCACGATTATAAAGTAACCGGGATTCGTCCAGGCGAAAAATTGCATGAAGTACTCATTTCTCCATTCGAGGCACCACGTACCTACAAATATGACGAGCAATATTATGTGATTTTGCCACAAGAACCGGACAAAAGCCTGACAGATCCGTATAGTGGTCTGCCTCGTGTGACCTTTTCCGAGTATCGTTCGGATAGCGCGATGATGAACCGGTCAGCGATTGCCCAATTTTTGCGTGCAGGCGGCTTTATCGATTAATAGAAGGGAGGCGGACCGTTTGGAGGTGGAAGGAATGGTAGAGAGCAGCAAGCACGAAGGAAATAAGGAAACACAGGAACGTACCACGCTTCAAAACATAAACAACCGCTCCCTGAAAGCTGCCGTCATTGGTCTCGGGTATGTTGGGTTACCCATGGCGGTGGAGATGGCGCAGGCTGGATATCAGGTGCACGGAATTGACATCGATGGTGCGAAGGTGGCTAAGCTGCGTGCCGGGAAATCGTATGTGATCGGCATTGAGGATAAGGTGGTGCAATCCCTTGCTCAGGCCGGGTTGTTCATGGTAGGCACGGATTTCACAGCAGTGGCGCAGGCCGATGTCATAGTTATCTGTGTGCCTACGCCTTTGACCGCCGAGCATCAGCCGGACATTTCATTTATCGCTGCAGCGGTGGATGGCATAACGCCTTATCTTCAGGAGGGCAGCCTTGTCATATTGGAAAGTACCACATATCCTGGCACCACCGAAGAGCGTGTGAAGCATCCGATCGAAGCTGCGAAAGGGTGGAAAGTAGGACAGCAGTTCCATGTCTGTTATTCTCCAGAGCGGGTAGATCCCGGAAGTGTGCATTACGGGGTGAAAAATACACCGAAGATTATTGGCGGCTCCACGCCGTCCTGTCTGTCTTATGGAAAAGCATTCTACGGTTCGTTCCTGAACGAAATCGTTCCCGTTAGTTCAACGACAGTGGCGGAGACGGCAAAGTTGTTCGAAAATACGTTTCGCAGCGTGAACATCGCGCTCGTGAACGAACTGACACCTGCCTGTGAGCAAATGGGCGTGAACATCTGGGAGGTGCTGGACGCTGCGGCAACCAAGCCGTTCGGTTATATGCCGTTCTATCCGGGTCCGGGTATTGGTGGACACTGTATTCCAATTGACCCGATCTATCTGTCCTGGGCCGCTGGCCGTCAGGGATCGGAACTGCAATTCATTTCGCTTGCAGATGCGACCAATCGGCAAATGCCGGAAAGAGTCGTCAAGCGTGCCGCCGAGCTGCTCGAACAGAACGGTTCATCGATGCAGGGAGCCCGAATTGTGCTGGCGGGTATGGCGTACAAAAAAGATATCGACGACTTGCGTGAATCGCCAGCGCTGGATGTCTATAGACTGCTTCGTGAAGCAGGGGCAGACGTGGTCTTCACCGATCCTATGGTGCCTGTGTTCCGCAAGGATGATGGCACGGTTGCTCATGCTCAACCAGCATCACCAGCATTGTGGGCCGGGGCTGATCTGGTCATGATTACGACGGATCATACGGGATTCGATTATCAGGAGATGGCGGATCATGCCAAGCTGATCTTCGATACACGTAATGCCACAGCCGGATGTGTCGGTGGAAATATAGTGGTGCTTGGACAGCCGACTCGGCCGGATGTGAGCCCTGAAAGCTTGAGGGAAACGTCAGGAGGCAGCCATGGCGAATCATGATCGGGTAAGTGAGCGTTATTATGGCGAGATCAATTCGGAGGAATCGCATGAAGCCACACGTACCCGCATTCACTGGATGTGCCGGGAAGCGACAGGTAAACGAATTCTGGATATTGGATGCAGCCAGGGCATCACCTCCATTTTGCTGGCACGGGAAGGCTTTCGGGTAACGGGGATTGATCTGGAAGAAGAGAGCATTCGGTATGCCAAGCAAGAGCTGGCGAAGGAATCGAAGCCGGTACAGGATAAAGTGGATTTTCGTATGCTGGATATTACCCAGTGGAAAGGCAGAACACCGTTCGATACGGTGCTGCTGGGTGAAGTGCTGGAGCATTTTGCCCATCCCGAAACGTTGTTAATGAATATTCATCGCCTTTTGCATGAAAAAGGGACGCTGGTCGTCACAGTTCCTTACGGGTATCATCCGTTCTACGATCACAAGCAGACATTCTACGCCGGGAACCTGGCGATGTGCCTGATGCCTTATTTTGAAGTATTGAAGCTGGAAATTCATCATAAATATCTATGTTGCGTGGCACGCAGGCGGCGGGAAACGCAGCTGCATGTCTCACCTACCACAAGCCAACTGACGGAGTGGATGAAGCTGGATCATGTACATTTTGCCGCCGTGGAACAGAATCACCTTCGTCTGATGAATCAACGCAAAAAGGCGTTGGACAATGCGGTGGAGCAGGTTAAACGTCTGCGTCGTCAGGAGACTGGGGAAGGGTAGCAGATAAGGCTGAGAAGAAAAAAACTGCAATACGCGTAAGACAGGAAGGGGCTTAAACCGTGATCACCATCAGTCTGTGTATGATTGTGAAGAACGAACAACGCACGCTTGCTCGCTGTCTCGACTCGGTCGCCGGCATCGTGGACGAGATCGTTATTGTAGATACCGGTTCATCTGACCGTACGAAAGAGATAGCCGCGCAATACACCGACCGGGTCTACACGTATGAGTGGAAGGACGATTTTGCTGCAGCGCGGAATTATTCTTTCGACCAGGCCACGCAGGAATATATCCTGTGGCTGGATGCGGATGATGTGCTGCTGCCCGCGGAACGGGCGAAGCTTGAAAGGTTGAAGCAGCAGCTGCCGTCCGGCGGTGAGACGGCGGCTGTGATCTTGGGCTATACGCTGGCCGAGGGGCCGGAGGGAAGTCCGCTCGTGACGGACCGACGGTTGCGCCTCGTTAAGCGGGAAGCGGGGTGCCGCTGGCATGGCCGGCTGCACGAGCAGTTAGGCTTCCCGCAGAGCGGTGTCATTACGGCAGACATTGCCGTCACGCACCGCCGCGAAGCGGGCCATCATTCGGCGCGAAACGTGCGCATTCTGCGCAAATGGATCGCCGAAGAGGGCGCAGCCCAGGGACGCCTGCTGTTCTATTATGCAGGCGAATGTTACGACCGCCAGCGTTATACGGCGGCGGTTCGGGCGTATGCGAAGCTGCTGCTGGAGCCAAGCGGCTATCGCGAGGATCGGCTCATAGCCTGCGCGCGGCTGGCGGAATGTTATGAACGGCTTGGCGAGCCGGGGCGAAAGCTGGGTGCGCTGCTGCAATCATTTCAATTCGACCTGCCGCATGCCGATTTCTGCTGTGCAATTGCAGCCTGTTTCCAGGAGCGGCAGGAGCTGGTCTCTGCCATCTACTGGTATATGCAAGCGCTCGATGTCAACAGCCACGATCCAGGTTTGCGTCCCGTGCCTGCGGCATGCCGCACTTGGCTGCCACACGCCAGGCTCTCCCTTTGTTACGCTCACATGGGAAACTGGGAGCAGGCGCTTCTGCATAACAGCAAAGCAAGGGAGTATCTGCCGAATGACCCCAGTCTGATTGCCAATCGGGAGAAGATTGAAGCGATGGTGAGTAGGGGGAACAGTGGGCCGGAAGAGAAAGAGAAAGAGAAAGAGAAAGAGAAAGAGTAGTGTTGATCTGTTCTAGAGGTGGAATAAGAGCAGCCCCGCTTGCCATGAGAGTCGGCGAGAGGGGCTGCTTATTTGTGTTTTTATTTTTCAGGTGCTAGACACCGAACGTACTGGTCTTTCGTACGCAGGCTTTGGCATGCCCAGCCCCAACCGTCATAGATTTCTTCATCGATGTTTAGCGTAATGGTTTCATCTACATACTCATCCCAGTTTTCGATTCGGAGGGTATTTTCACTTTCCCATTCCAGATGGTCATGTCCGTGGTACTCGGCGTGATATATATTTTTTACGGTAGAATCATTCGGATCATTCGTTTTCTTCACGTCGACCCACATAGTAACTCCACCTGCCGCACCACCATAAGGCACGCCGTAAATCTCGGCGGTATATTCTCCGTTTCTTGAAGGCATGGAGTAGCTCAGATCTCCTTGTTCGGATCGATCAAACGTGGAGAAGTAAGGGCGAAGCCAGAAATACAGGAATACAGCGGCGAACAGCACAAAAATCAGTACCGAAAATGTAGTGAATATCGGGTGTCGGCGTATCCACGATTTTGGTGGTGAGATGTTTGAAGAGTCACTAGCATGTGCATGTTGTTTCGACATAAATAAACCGGCCCTCCTTTAATGGTAGTGGGATCGAACGATATAGGGTAATGGATATGTAGGTACGCAAATGTCTTTTCTGTAAGCTAATCATTAATCGATGGTAACACATTGTGAATATTAATTAATAACAAATAAGTTAAAATAATCCTTAATTGAGCGGGAGTTAAGTTAAATGGAGGAAGAGAGCCTTGTTAGCAAATTCAAGACTTGAAGAAGCAGTAAGAGACCGTAGTTTGGTGTGGAATGTTTAACTTGCCCAAAGGTGGTTGATGCTGCAATTAAACATGCCAAGCATGGTATAATAGAAAGAAACGGAGTTGATGGTCAGATGTCTGATTTGCTCGATCCTCGGAACGATTTTGTCTTCAAGCGTATTTTTGGCAGTGAAGAAAATAAAGATGTACTGCTAGTTTTCTTGAACCGAACGTTTGCAGAATCGGGGGAACAGCCGCTGACGGAGATTGTACTCCTTAATCCGTATACCGATAAAGATGCTCCGCTGGATAAACAGTCCATATTTGATATTTGGGCGAAAACAGCTGAAGGTAAATTGATCAACATTGAGATGCAGTTATTTAATAAATACGATATTGAAAAGCGGACCTTATACTATTGGAGCAAGCGTTATTTCAGTCAGTTGCAGGAAGGGCAAACTTACAAGGAACTGAAAAAGTGTGTGACAATTAATATTTTAAATTACTCGTTTATCGAAAATGAGCGTTATCATAATGTATTTCATCTGAGGGAAGACCATACTGGACTTGAATTGAGTGATGATCTCGAAGTTCATTTTATGGAGCTGTCCAAGCTGGATGATCAATCCGTTCCGATGGAAGGTGGTCTGATTAACTGGCTTTTGTTCCTGAAAGGTGCTGACAAATCAAATTGGGAGGTGCTGCAAATGAATGAACCTACATTGAAGAAAGCGATGGATACGCTGGAGTTTCTGAGTCAGGATCGTGAGGCGCGTCGCTTGTATGAAGAACGGCAGAAGTATTTGCACGATGAAGCCTCGATGATTGAGTGGGCTACGGAGAAGGGGATTGCTAAGGGAATCGAAAAAGGATTAGTGGAAGGTGAAAAAAGAAAGGCGATTGAAATAGCTAAAAATATGCTTTCATTCGGCATTGAAGGTCCAATCATTGCCAAAACGAGTGGTCTAACTGAATCTGAAGTTGAGGCGCTAAAAGATTAGCAACGCAACCCACAGAAAAAAACTCGTCCCCACAAACAATGGGAGGTGCTGCAAATGAATGAACCTACGTTGAAGAAAGCGATGGATACGCTGGAGTTTCTAAGTCAGGATCGTGAAGCATGTCGTTTGTATGAAGAGCGGCAAAAGTATTTGCACGATGAAGCCTCAATGATTGAATGGGCTACGGAAAAGGGATTAGCGGAAGGTGAAAAAAGAAAGGCTTTTGAAATAGCTAAAAATATGCTTTCATTCGGCATTGAAGTTTCTATCATTGCCAAAACGAGTGGTCTAACTGAATCTGAAGTTGAGGCGCTAAAAGATTAACAATTGTGTTTTAAATCTAAACAATTGTCTTGTCCCCAAAAGGGCAGGCGGTTGTTTTTTAATTTGTCCTAGAATGTTCACTCACACCTGATTCTACTTGCATTCTTTCCGGATCACTCAGGATATACCGCTGTTACACATTTGCCAAAGATCGTTTTACAGTAAAACGCGGTTGCTCATTCGGGTCTGGGCCGTTAAACTAAAGGGAGCGGCGTTTGCTTGACGGACAAGTCATGAGAACGCCATTTTGTTGTCAAGGATGCGGTATATGCCGCTTTCGGATGTCAGAATCGGATCGGACCAAGCTGGTGGAAGAACACCGGTGATAAGTAAGGAGTCTTTACATGAGTGTGCAAACACCTACATTAGAAGAAGCGCAGGGTCTCCTGCAAAAATATTATGGCTACCCCGACTTCCGTGAGGGACAGAAAAAGATCGTGGCCAGCCTGCTCGAACGTGAAGATACGCTGGGTATTATGCCAACCGGGGGCGGGAAATCGATCTGTTATCAGATCCCCGCTTTGTTGTATTCGGGTCTGACGCTTGTCGTCTCCCCATTGATCTCATTAATGAAGGACCAGGTTGATGCCCTGACCACGGCTGGTATTGCAGCCGCCTATATTAATAGTACGCTCAGCGGCAAAGAAGTGAATGATCGCATCCGCGCAGCGCAGCGCGGTGAGCTGAAGCTGCTCTACGTCGCGCCTGAGCGACTGGAGCTAGACTGGTTCCGCGAGGAGATGGGCTATTTGCCAATCTCGTGCGTTGCTGTGGATGAGGCCCACTGTGTGTCGCAGTGGGGGCATGATTTTCGGACAAGCTACCTGGCGGTAGCGCCGTTTGTGGACAGTTTGCCGGAGCGGCCGGTGGTTGCGGCCTTTACGGCTACAGCGACGCCCGAAGTCATGGGAGATATTCTGCGGCTCCTGCGTTTGCAGGACCCGCAGACGTATGTGACCGGACTTGGGCGAGATAATCTGGCGTTTAGCGTGCTGCGCGGCGAGAGCAAAAAGGACTTTGTCCTGAATTACGCGCGCGAGCATGCCAGCGAGCCGGGGATTGTGTACGCCGCGACCCGTAAGGACGTAGACGATCTGCATCAGCGTTTGCTGCAGGCGGGATTGCCAGCAGGACGCTACCATGCCGGGATGACGGACGATGAACGGTCCCAGAGCCAGGAAGCTTTTTTGTACGATGATATCCGGGTGATGGTGGCGACAAATGCGTTCGGGATGGGGATTGATAAATCCAACGTGCGTTACGTTATTCATAACAGCATGCCGAAGAACATGGAGGCATATGTGCAAGAAGCCGGGCGTGCGGGACGGGACGGAGAGCCGAGCCAGTGCATTTTGTTATTCGGAGCACAGGACATTATCACCCAGAAGTTCTTGATCGAGCAGAACCCGATGGAGGGCGACCGCAAACAAAACGATTACCGGAAGCTGCAACAGATGGTGGATTACTGTTACACGACGCGTTGTTTGCGCAGTGCACAGCTGGATTATTTCGGTGAGGTGCATGAGGACAAGCCATGCGGCATTTGCAGTTCATGTACGGACGACCGTGAGCTAGTGGATATGACGATTGATGCGCAGAAAATATTCAGCTGCATTCACCGCATGCGTGAACGGTATGGTGTATCGTTGGTTGCTTCGGTGCTCAAAGGTTCCCGTGCCAAAAAAGTGCTCGATTACGGCTTCAACTCCCTGCCAACCTACGGCGTGATGGGTAATCGTACGGAACGTGAGATCGCCGAGATCATCAACGTTATGGTGTCCGAAGGGTACCTGATGCTCTCCGAGGGGCAGTATCCAGTTGTTCGTTTGCAACCACTGGCAGTGGAAGTGCTGAAAGGTCAGCGTGAAGTGATGCAGCGGGTGGTCCGCAAGACGGCGGCGACGGCTTCGGGTACAAACTACGGTGGACGTCGCGGACGCGATGCAATGCCATCTGCGGTTAACGAGACGGTATTTGAGCAGCTGCGTCTGATCCGCCGTGATCTGGCGGCGAAAGAGCATGTGCCGTCGTACATTATTTTCAATGATGCGACCTTGCGCGAGATGAGCGTGGTATGTCCAAGGACAGAACGTGACATGCTGGATATTAAAGGGGTCGGTGAGGTCAAGTACCGCAAGTACGGGCTGCCGTTCCTGGAGTTTTTCCAGAAGCAAACGGGCGAAGACGTGGATACGGATGACGATGCTTTTTATGAATACGAGTGAGATGTTGGATGAAGATTCTTACGTTTTGAAATGAAAAATATAGTCTGGTGGTCCAGACAAAGGTTGTGAACCATGAAAGTTATTCTCTCTACATTAAATGCAAAATACATCCATACCTCTTTGGCCTTGCGGTGTCTGAAGGCGTACAGTGAGAAGGATTTTGATATTGAGCTGGCCGAGTATACGATTAAGGACCCGGTCATGAATATCGTGTCCGATCTGTATCAGCGCGGTGCTGACATGATCGGGTTCTCGTGTTACATCTGGAACATTGAAGAGACAATCAAGGTCATTGATATTTTGAAAAAGGTTATGCCTGAGGTGAAAATTCTGCTCGGCGGGCCGGAAGTGTCCTACGACACGGAATATTGGATGAACCGGATTCCCAATGTCGATTTCATCGTGATGGGTGAAGGGGAAGAGACGCTGCATCAGCTTTTGACGGAGCTGGAGGGGGACAAGAAGTTCCACTTCGTCTATGGACTGGCGTATCGCAAAGGGGAAGAAGTCATTCTCATGCCGGGACGGCCAAAAGCGGATCTGAATGATTTGCCGTCACCGCACCGTTTTGAAGAGGATATCCCGGAGCTCGGGAAACGGGTTGTATATTTTGAGACTAGTCGGGGCTGCCCGTTCAGTTGTCAGTTCTGTCTGTCCAGTATCGAGGTCGGCGTGCGGTATTACGATATTGAGCGGACAAAGTCGGACATTCTGTACCTGATTGAGAAGGGTGCGAAGCTGATCAAGTTTGTGGACCGGACATTTAACATCAAGCGGGATTATGCGCTCGAAATGTTCAAATTCCTGATCGAGAATCATCAGGGGACGGTGTTCCAGTTTGAAATTACGGCTGATATCATGCGTCCCGAGGTACTGGACTATCTGGCAGAGAATGCGCCGCCGGGCACATTCCGGTTCGAAATTGGGGTTCAGTCCACGAATGATCCAACGAATGAACTGGTGAAACGCCGCCAGAACTTCTCGAAGCTAAGTCGTACCGTGAACAAGGTCAAAGCCAGCGGCAAAATCGACCAGCATCTGGATCTCATCGCCGGATTGCCGGAGGAAGATTACAATACGTTCCGCAAGACGTTTAACGATGTATTTGCACTGGGGCCGGAAGAGCTTCAGCTTGGATTCCTCAAAATGCTGCGTGGTACCGGTCTGCGTCTGGATGCGGAAAAGTACAACTACACGTATATGGATCACGCGCCGTATGAGATTCTGGGAAGTGACGTGCTGCCGTTCAGCGACATCGTACGCCTGAAGCGGCTGGAGGATGTGCTGGAGAAATACTGGAACGCACATCGGATGGACCATACGTTGAAGTATCTGATGGAGCAAGAGTTCGATTCGCCATTTGATTTCTTCCAGGCGTTCGGGGATTACTGGGAGGGTCAGGGCTGGCAGAAGATCGGTCACCAGCTGGAGAATCTGTTCACCCGTCTGCACAGCTTCCTGGAGTCGCGCAACACGCCGCATATGGATATTGTGCTCGGCTTGATGAAGCTGGATTACTTCCTCGGCCACAAGTACAAACCACGCAAAATCTGGTGGGAAGATCCGCTCCAGAAAGATCAGTGGGCGGGTTATATGAAAACGTTGGCTGAACGTCCGGAAGACGTTCGCCTGCCGCGTATTGCCGGTGCCACAGGCACGGCGTGGCTGGAAAGCAGCGGCACGAGTGCAGTTGCCGCTGCGGGAAGTTCGACTGCTGCCGGAGAAGACTCTGCCGCGGATGCGGCGGGTGTGATCGGCAGCGATGGTGCGGCGTCGCTTCCTGTGGGCGACGCAACATGGTCCGCCGCGGATGGAGCGGCGGACACGGTGGACGGCAACGCTTCGCGTGCGTTGCCGATGACCACAGCCATGACCGCACAGACGGTCATGGGTGCCCGTGCTTTCGCCGACCTCGGTCTCGGCGAAAAAGAACTGCAGAAGCACACCGTATTGGATGTGCTTCCGTTCCGGCTTGAGCGTGTGCTTGCTGGCGCCAGCCCGCTTGCCGCGAAAGGCCGGACGCTGCTGGTCGTAGTGTACCAGCAGCATGAAGGGCAGCAGGCGCAGTATTACACGCTGCCGCTGGGAGAAGAAGCCGCTGCCATGTAGGTGCAGCGGCATTGGGGAGCTGCATGGCCGATGGCTGCATGCAGTGGGGGAAGCACCATGGCTTTGCCGTTCTGGTGCTAAAACGTTGAGCACCGCGGTTATGGCCGCGGTGCAATCCCGTGAGGTGCTGCCCCATTGGGAGCAGCACCTCATCCTTACGCGGCTTGCCACTGCACAAGCCGCGCTGTGCTTCACCTTTTATCAAAACATATATGTTCCGAAAGCATCGGAAGGTCGTCTGATTCCCTAGTGGATGAAGAAGGGCCTTCCTTTTTGTTTTCCGAATTTGGGTCAAAAACATAACCTATCCAAACGAAGGAGAGTTTCCTATGAATAAATATGCTACTACTGAAAAGACGATTACCATAACTAAAGGTTCCTCTGAGTTACTGCGCATTCATATCCCATATAACCCTGCATATATTGAGCGGATTCGTCGGATTAATGGAAGAACGTGGGAAGCCAAACAAAAAGTGTGGATCATCCCATACACCATAGCTGCTCTTCAGGACTTCATGAATCAATTTGATCCAGATGACGTTCTGATTACCCCAGAGTTGTGGGTTGAAAATGAGAATTTACAGCAATGGAAAGCTAGTAAGGCAAACCATCCATGGAGCAAAGAGCCGTTACAGAAGCCATTAAAGTTACGAGGATACAGCCGCAAAACGATTAAAGCATTTTGTAATCAGGTCGAACGTTTTCTGAGTAGCTTTCCCCTTAAAGATACCGATGTGACTACTTCTAAAATTCAGACGTATTGTTTAGGTTTGCTTGAGCGAGGGATCTCCCATTCAAGCGTGAATCAGACGATTAGCGCGCTCCGCTTCTATTGCAAACATGTACTCCATCACCCTACGGAAATCCAGTTTATTTGTCCCCAAAAGCAGACCAAGCTTCCGCAAGTATTGTCGGAAAAGGAAGTCGCTCAATTGCTCAAATCCGTAACCAACCCTAAACATAAGGCCATATTGTTTCTAACCTATTCTTCTGGACTTCGTGTAAGTGAAGTTGTGCGTTTGCGGTGCAGCGATCTTGATATTGAAAGGCAAACACTCATCGTGAGACAGGGGAAGGGCAAAAGAATCGGAGAACGATCCTATCGAGTCTAGCGTGGGATATGGTGCAGAAATACGTCACTGAATATAGACCAACTCGTTGGATCTTTCCAGGGCAATCTTCAGAGCGATATCTTACCGAGCGGAGTGTGCAGAAGGTGTTTGAAGAAGCCAGACAACGTGCAGACATTGTGAAAATGGTTAGTATTCATGTCTTGAGGCACTCTTTTGCTACTCATTTGTTGGAAAACGGAACAGACCTGCGCTATATTCAGGAACTACTTGGTCACACGAGTGCACGCACAACACAGCGATATACGCATGTTAGTACGAAAAATATTCAGCGTATTCAGAGCCCATTGGATCATTTGGATTTGGGAGATTGATCGTTAAATCTCCCTTTTTCACCAAATTCTTCTTCGCAAATACCACTGCTTAGGTTATCATATACGTAGTTCAGAAATCATGCAGGATGTGTGGTATCTACGAAGTACATAGATTAGATGTTAGATGAAACTCTCAAGAGTTGAAAAGTGCAAATACCATTTAGCTGATAAGGAGACTTTAATAATGAGAGGGAAGTCGATCAAACTTTATATTATGGGAGAGAAATACAAGAGCTTAAAAACGGCCGAGCTTAGTAATTGGACAGGCAAAGCATACATTGGTCAAAGAAAACACGTGCAAATGCTCCAAGACATTGAAGAACTGGCTTCGCCGGGTATTTACATATTGATTTCTGAAATAGAAGATTCTTATCAAAAGAAGATTTACATAGGTGAAGCCGATGAAGTAAATAAACGAATGGCAGACCAGTTTAAGCAAAAAGATTGGTGGAACGATTTTGTAGTATTCATAAGTAAAGATGCCAATTTAACAAAGTCACATGTTAGATACCTTGAGAGAGAACTTTATGACATTGCTTTAAAGAATAAAACAACTATTGAAACAACTAACGGAAACACACCACCAGGTTCAAAGTTGCCTATTTCGGAGTGCGATGATATGAGTGACTTTAATGAAAATATTATTTTTGTGCTAAATAATTTGGGGATTATAGACTTTACGAAGACTGAAGTGAATCATCAAAAAATTGAGAATACCAAAAGAGAAAGCGACTATTTCTATATGAGTGTTCCTGGCCCTAAAGGAGAGAGTGCTAAGGAAGCGAAACTTGTGATCGTAGAAGGAACATATAGACTACTAGCAGGTTCCTACATTAGGAAAGATAATGTTAGTAGTTTTGCTAGTCATAATTATGCAAAGTTAAGAAAACAACTTGAAGAAGATAATTTTTTTGAATCCTCAGAGAGTGGGAGCTACTTTAAGTTGTGTAAGGATGTTGATTTTAAATCTCCCTCTGCAGCAGCGGCTATAGTCAGAAACAGTTCTATGAATGGAAGGAAAGAATGGAAATTGAAGAATGGACTAAACTTAGATGAGTTCGAGAATAGACAGATAGAATCTTAATTGTTAGCTTTTCGAAGAAGTGAGAGCATCATCTAACATAATATTCAAGCAGCGGCTCCTTCGGAGCCTTGGTCTGTGAGAAGGATTTCTAAGAGGAATTTCAGCAGACAACCTCTTCGGGGTTCATGAATACAGGAACGGTAGCCGAAATTCTTGCAAATAAAAGGAGAAATAAAAATGCCTAGTATATTTCTTAGTCATACAAGTATTGACAAGCCATTTGTAGAAAAACTTGCAAGAGATTTAAAAAGAATAGGTGTTAATGTTTGGTTTGATAAGTGGGAAATAAAAATCGGTGATTCTATTACATGGAAAATTGAAGAGGGAATTAGAGAGAACGAATTTCTAGGGATAGTATTATCACCAGAAGCGCTAAATTCAGAGTGGGTTAAGAGTGAGCTAGGGGCTGCATGGGTAAAGCAAATGCAAACAAAAAAAGTTTTTGTCTTGCCGATTTTTTATAGAGAATGTCAGATACCATATTTTTTATCAGATCGCAGATTTGCAGATTTCAGAAGTGATTATGAAAGTGGTTTTAGTGAATTAGCTACTATATTTGGCATTGAAGAAACAGAAGCAATAACACAAGATAACTGGAGAAAGTTTGTAAAAAACAAGAAAGTTAATTGGAAAAAATATAAAATTAAAGAATTTGAACAATTAGTAACAACATTAGTTGATAGAGCGTATGACTACAAGTGGTCTGCGTGGGTTGGTGGTACTGCCAATGAATACTCCATAACTTTTTATTGCTCTATTAAACAGGAGAATGCGTATTTAAGCAAATCTATCTCAATTAAGTTAGTTGGAGAAAGTAATGCTTATATGGTAAGTTTTAAGAATGAATCAAATCCTAATAACATTAAAGTAAGTCATTTCGATACATACATTGGCAACTCGGTTGACGCATGTGATGAGTACGTATGGAGATTTATAGATGACTTTAATTCGGAAAATGGTACTCCAACCGGTAAGCCTTATTATCATACTGAACGATTTTCAAGAGGTAATGAAATCCATGAAGCAGCAAAAGAGATCATTAATAAGTTTAATTGGTACAAAGGAGATAAGTTGTAAGTGGTGCAAAGAAGAAAATAACATCGTCTAACAAAGTATTCACGCGTCGTTCTAACTCCATCGGTCCGCAGGAGATTTTGGCAGGGGAGTAGTTTCAGCGGACAAGTCCTGCGAGCCTAAGTCTGACGACCCGTTCCCTCCAGTCACTTAAGGCTCTCGGTTCGTGAATACCCAAACGTTATCCGAAATACTTGAAAAATAAGGAGATTAATACGATATGTATATTGAATTTGAAACATTTGAAAACGGATTAATGAAAATTGAAATTTCACCTCAAGTTAAATTGGTGACATATGGTAGGCTGTTCGAATTCCCAGAGATAAAGCTTGATGAATATACTCCAATATATCACTCTATAAAACTTGTATATCCACTTGATCTTATTGAATTGGAATACTCTTTAACCGAGGAGATTGAGAATCAAATTAAAGCTAAATACTATGTAGAAGATAATCAAATAATAATTGCAAGTTTAAACATTACTGAATTTCCAGATAATTGGAAAAAGGAGATGGAAACATCATGGTTTAATTGGTTAGATGTTCTAGATGGGGATCACGCTATAATTGGTGCAAGGGCAGATCAAATAGTTGATGAAGATGTTTACAATGAACATTTTCATTTTGGAAGTTTATACTATATACAACGGTTAGATGTTCACCCTAATTTTAGAGGGGAAGAGATTGGAATAAAGTTGATTAACCATACATTCAAGTATTTGTTAAGAAATGCTCAAGGTATTGTTTTCTTAATTGCTAAGCCAATGCAGTCAAAGCTTTCAGAATCTCAGTTAGACTTTAACAGTTCAAGTAGACTATCAAGATATTACAAACGGTGTGGTTTTAAGAGGGTAACAAAAGAAAGAAGTAAATCTATTTTAATGGAAGTACAAGTAAACAAAATGAAAATTTGAAAGCAAATCGAAGAAGTCAAGTACTTCGTCTAACATAATATTCAAACAGCGGCTCCTCACGCAGCCTTGGTCTGCTGGATGGATTTCGAAGAGGAATTTCAGCAGACAACCCCTTTGGGGTTCGTGAATACAAGAACGTTATCCGAAAGACTCGCAAATACTATTAATTAAGATAGAGGTGTATGTATGTTTTTTTTACAGATGTCAGGATTCCCTGGTTCAGGAAAGTCGACATTAGCAAGACAGATTAGCCAAACAACTGGGGCTGTCATTGTTGATCATGACATTTCTAAAACAGTAATCTTAAAATCGCTATCATCACAAGGATACACAATGGAAGGTAAAGTAATAGGACAACTGTCCTATGATGTAGATTGGTCGTTGGTGGATTATTATTTATCGAATGGACATAGCGTGATCATGGATAGTCCTTGTTTGTACAGCAATTTATTAGAAACTGGGCTTGAATTAGCGAGAAAACACAAAAAGAAATATAAGTATGTGGAATGTTATGTCGAAGACATTGAATTAATTCGAAATCGATTAAAAAATCGAGAAAGACTTTTGAGTCAAATCGAAGCACCATCATCAGAAGAAGGTTTTTATAGAGCTTTAATAAACAGTAAAAAACCAGAAGAAGAGAATTATATAGTGGTAGATTCATCGAAACCAATCGCAGAATACTTGTCAAAAGTCCTAGAATACATAAACGAATGAAAACAAAAGTAAAGACGATGAAAGCAGAATCAAGAAGGCAAGTCCATTGGATAACACAGTATCTACGTCGCCCTCGGAAATGTCTGGGTTGGAAAACCGCTCACGAATCTTTCACAGAGGAACTGTCGCACTTGGTTTGACAATCTATCACATAAAAAGGGTAGGTGAAATTAATGCAAATAAGATGAAGATGGATAAGATTTACAATTTAATCCGGTTCGAGGAAACAAAAAAACTGGTGGCGTATGCAGGATCTGTAAGTATCAAAAACCTGACATAAATTGCGGGTTTTTGATACTTTATTGTTGGGAGATGAAAGGCGCTACCCAGTAAATTCCTGAACCCATGTGTTGTTATAATAAGCAATACCGATATGAGTATAACTATTATTCAGTATATTTGCTTTGTGGCCAGGGCTATTCATCCACTCCTTCATAACCTGAGTAGGGGTGGTTTGCCCTTTTGCGATGTTTTCTCCAGCGGTATTATATGTGATCCCGAATTCATTCATCATATCGAAGGGGGATCCATGTGTTGGCGAATTATGATCAAAGTAACTGTTGTTGTACATGTCCTGTGCCTTGACCATAGCCACATTTGACAATTCTTCATTCCTACTCAAGGAACTTAATCCTGTTTTGGCCCTTTCTTGATTGACTAGATCCAGAACCTGCTGCTCAAAATCGGTTTTATCCGTAGTATTTTTTTTACCTTCCTGTACTTGTCCTGTTGGCTCCTTATTTTCAGGATTTCCTGCAGGTGCCTGGTTTACTGGATTTCCATCCGGTGTTCGAACCAGATCCAACAAATCCAATGGAATTCCATTTTGGGCTTCTTTTGTTGTAATAGATCTCTCTTGCCAAGATGTAGCTGTTGATGATGCCTGTGTGAGGACAGAGTTTGGTGCAGCAGCATGATCATGAATTGAAATTTGTTTTTGCTCAGGAGTCACTTGTTTTTGCATCATATTGTTATGGGACGAACAGCCTGCCACCAATAATATTATTATTAAAACGAAAAACTTTGCCATTTGCCGACCTCCTAGATCCGTTAGTTAATGAAGTTCCCTGATTTATGTTTTCCTGTATGCCATTTACTTATTCCTAATATGCTTCTCTCCTTTTCCAGTACTTTTTTATGATCGATACCATTTAGATAGCCTTGTCTTTTTTTGTGTCTCGAGGAAAGCGTGTTGCCAATGGTTATGGATAAAGAAGGCCATATCGGGTCATAAATGCATCACGGGATGAATGTTATCTATTTCAATGGGATTCCTGATGATTGGAGTATTTCGATGGATAATTGGGAGAATCTATTCAAACTAATAGACAATTTTATAGAATATAAACCATATGCTGCATCATATAAAACAAACTGAAAGCAAATATTTGATAATTCGATGAAGTCAGCAACTGCGTTTAACACACTATTCAAGCTGTAGGGCTATCGCCCCTTGATTGAAATGTGTATAATTATGGAAGAAATCTCAGTCAACAAACGCCCCAGCCTAAGATAAGAGCTATCTAAGGCCGGGGCGTTTCGTGAATACAAGAAAGTTATGAGAAATCACCGTAAATAAATTACAAGATAGGAACTGTATAATGCTACTCATTATATACAGTTATGGCTAAGTGCTTGAAATATTCGTTTTAACAATCTTATGAGGTGGTTATTATGCAAATAAGAAAAGCAACGATTAATGATGCAGAAGGCATTGCAAAAGTTCATGTGGATAGTTGGAGAACAACTTACAAAGGTATTATTCCAGATGAATTCTTATATAATCTATCATATAAAAAAAGAACTGAATTATGGATCGAAAATATTGAAAGAGAAGATAATTTTGTAGTTATAGCAGAAAACCCAGAAGGAGAAATTATTGGATTTGCAGATTCTTGGAAGAGAGAAACAAATATAATAGCCAATTCTAGTGATTTAACATCTATATACATACTTAAGGAATATCACGGAAGAGGTTTAGGGAAAGAATTACTTAAACAACTATTTCTACAATTTAAATTCTTAGGCTATCAAAAGATATTTGTTGAAGTTCTAGAAGATAATAATACACGATATTTCTATGAACATTATGGAGCTAAATTATGTAAATCAATTCAAATAATAATCGGAGGAAAAGTTCTAAATGAATTAATTTATGAATGGGATAACATTGATGAGGTTTTAGCGAAATTATAAGTTTATTAAACTCTAATTGAAATAAAACCGGATTTAATAATATTCTTGTATTTCATTGGAGTCGATGACATCTCATAACATTATATTCACGCTGCGGGCCTGGTGAGGCCCTGGGTCGACCGGAACAAGAGAAGCAGATTCATAACGAGGCGAAATTCAGTAGAACGGAAGCGGACTCAGGCGACCCACTGAGAGGCTAGGTCCTGACGGACCCAGTCGCTACGTTCCTTTGAGCCTCTCGGATTCGTGAATACAGCAACGTTATCTAAAATCAGGACAAATATGTAATATCAAAATCTAGGAGTGTGATTCGACTTGGAGAACTCAAATTTAAAAGATCTTATTGAAAAATACCTGAGCGCATATAATACGTTTAACATTGATGGAATGATAGGAGTTTTGAATGAAAATATTCATTTTCGAAACATTTCTAAAGGTGAAGTGAATTCGGAAACAAAGGGGATTCAGGAATTTCGCACATTAGCAGAGCAGTCAATTCAGGTATTTTCTCAAAGGCGTCAAGTAATAAAGAACATTATTTTGGCAGGAGATAAAGCAGAGGTTGACATTGATTATGAGGGAATATTGTCCAGTGATCTCCCTAATGGAATGAAGGCAGGAGAAACATTAAAACTTCAAGGGAAATCAATATTTCAAATGAAAGATAAGAAGTTAATACTGATTGAAGATCATAGTTGAAACATTATTGAAAGTTATTCATAGATTACCCTGAAATCAGATAACAATATATTCACGCATCGAGCATGCGCCCTCGGTCCTGCAGAAGTATTTCAGGGAAGCAGAGGCTTGCCGGACACACTTGGCATTTGCCAAGCGTCATGAATACAACAACGTTAGCCGAAAGAAGTTCTTATTTTAGGAGGAGTCTATATGATATTAGAAAAAGTTATAAATAGAATTGTAATACAAAATGAATATAAGGATTTTGTTGATAAGTATGTAGATCTTATACTTAGCGAATTTAAAGGTAAGATTCATAGCATTTATATGTGTGGCTCGATTCCCAAAGGAACGGCTACACCTTTTAAGTCAGATGCAGACTTTACTATTGTATGTGTAAATCCCAAAGATGTTGATTACGAAAGATTGTCAAATATTAAAGACAGGCTTTTGGAAGAATATCCAGTCCTAACTAAGATCGATACGATTATTTGCTCGATTGACGATGTATTAAGTAAACCACATGAGTGGGGTTTTTGGGTTAAGATCATTTGTGTTTGCATACATGGGGATGACATTGGTGAAAAAGTACCCCCGATCATGATTTCTCCAGAATTCATTTTAGACTTAAATACAGAGACCAAGGAGGAAGTGGATCGTGTACATCGTTCACTTTCTAATGCTAGTGATAACACTATGAAAACTAGATATATTAAAGGTTACTCTAAGAGATTAATTCGTGCATTATACTCTTTGGTTTTAGAACATACAGGGGTATGGCAAGATGATATTATTAAGATGAAGAATGCCATATTAAACTATTGTGAGATTGACTCCGCTTTAGTTGATTATCTGTATGCTTGTTACTTGGATAGTGATGTACTTGTTGAAGAGTTTCTGGGAATTGCAGATGAAGTATATAGCTATTTTGAGAACGCCTTAAATGCAATGGCTGCTTCCAAAACTTCTGTCGACTAACATTGCTCGGGGTCACTCTGAGAAGCGAGTGAGCCCATCCAGCCCGCTAAACCCATCGGGACGTTACTGCATTAGGTGTTCGGCAAGCCTCACAACTATAAGCAGCGACTCTAAGGGGCCAGGACGTCGTCAATACAAAACGGTTATCTGACATAAACCTATTACATTTTAGGAGCAAATAATGAATATCACTTTCTCGAAATGGGTGCAATATTATCGGAGAAATAATCAAAACCTCAAATATATTCATTGGGATGACAACTATAAATTAACAACTAATGAAAGAGAAATAATCATTAAGTCAATTCAACAGTTTCAATTAGGAGAAAACTCTGAAGGTAAATATCTAATTAAACGTGCGCAAGAATATGTACATCAGACACAAGATCAGGATTACTATGAAGCACTTATAGAATTCATTAAAGAAGAACAGAGGCACGCTAGAGATCTAGGCAGATTTATGAAGGTACAGGGAATCCCGCTCCTTCGTAGACATTGGGTGGACAATGTATTTAGAAGATTACGTCGATATGCGAGTCTAGAACAATCAGTCATTGTTCTATTAACTGCTGAGATCATTGCTAAGTTGTACTATAAAGCCTTGCAAAAATCTACAAAGTCAGAAGTATTAATCGATTTATGTAATCAGATTTTAAGTGATGAGGAGAAACATGTTCAGTTTCAATCCGAAACGCTTCAACAATTTGCTCAAAATAGAAACGTTCTTTTTAACAGAATAGTTTATATCCTTCGTAGAATCCTTTTTGAAGGAACGCTAATTATAGTGTGGTATCAACATAAGCCTGTATTTAAAGCTGGGGGATATAAACTCAAAAGTTATTACTATGAATGCCGTCATGAGTTTAACTTAACAAAGAAGATTATAGCTAATGCACAGTAGAGGTTTACGTCAGATAACATTATATCCAAGATTTCAAAAAGAGAGGTAAATGTAAAAATGAAAAGAGAACTTTTGGATAAGGCCATACAACTTCGCGAAGAGGGACGAGCTAAGCAGGATCAAGCGATACTTGCTGAAGCGCGTACAATGCTTTTAGATTTGCTTTTCACTTACCCAGACGATGCGGAAATCAATTTTCAGACGGCTGTTGCTCATGACAATTCAGGACTAGGAAAAGAAGCCATTCCATTTTATGTTCGAGCTATTGAACAAGGACTATCCGGGCCGGATCTTGAAAGAGCCTTGCTTGGTCTGGGAAGCACATATCGATATTTAGGATTTTATCAGGAAGCAGAGGAAACATTGCGTCGAGGTGTAAAAGAGTTCCCTGATCATAGAGGCCTTCAAGTGTTTCTGGCGATCTCTCTTTATAATACGGGAAAATACAAAGAATCAACTGAACTTCTTTTAGCTAATTTGCTAGAAACAACTTCAGATGAAAAACTTCAGTATTTTAGCAGACCGATCCAATACTATGCACAACATCTTGATGAAACCTGGGGATGAGTTAAGAAGGGAGTTGTTCATATTAGTAATATAGACAAGCGAAATAGACTGAGTGAGGAAGTTTTCTCTTATAAATTAACGTAGGACAATAAAGTCTTTATATACTGGAATGGAAAGCAAGTTTCAATATTATCCGGCAAGGCAAGTAATAAATTTTTAAATTCAATTGAAGGTAAAGATCATAAGGAAATACAGTTAGTCATGGCAAAGATTACTGGGAATTTTATACGCGGCAATGAGAAAGATAACAAATCTGAGCAGTAAAATGCAGCTGATGCATGAAGGTCTGACATCTCATAATGCCATAGCGCGTTGAGGGCATCCTGTTAGGTGATTAAGGTTGTTGGATTCGGGATATATCTAATCTAATGGATATTTAAATGATAGACAGGAGCTGGAAACGATGATAAAAGGCTTCGGAGGGATTTTCTGGAGAACTAAAAATCTTGAAGTGATAAGAAAATGGTACAGTGATGTGCTGAAGATTGAAATAGAAAATTGGAATGGGACTGTGATCAAACCCGAACCAGGTAATGAGACTATCTTTTCTTTCTTTTCGGAGGATGACAGTTATTTTCCGACAGAACAACAAGTGATGTTAAATTTCCAAGTGCATGATCTAAACGAGACTATTCAACATCTTGAACATATTGGGGTACCTCTTGTTAAGAAAAAAGAGATTAGTGAATATGGAAAATTTGTCTGGATTGAAGATCCTGAAGGTCGACTGATTGAGCTTTGGGAAAAATAACGCGTTGTAATTCAGTTGTGTTATTGACTCAATGTTCGAGAAAATGAGTGAGAAGCTTGCACAGGTCACAGGAGTGATCGTGCAGGCTTTTTTTTGTTTAATTGAGGGTCATCTAAAAAAAAAGTTGAAAGCGTTTTATAGGTGTGATAATATTTTATTAAGATAATAATTTATTATTTGTACAATAAAAATACATTGTTGAATGAAGAGAAGGGAGTTCGAATTGATGGGGAGTGAGAATCGGCAGTATCTGGAGAGATTTTTTCCGATCGCTTCATTTATTGCGGCAATTATAGGACCTAAATGTGAAGTCGTCGTACATGATATCAGTGATCCGGAGCACTCTATTGTTTTTATTGAGAACGGTTATATTAGCGGACGTGAAGTAGGCGATGCATCCACTGACCTTGTTTTGAAAATCCTCAAATCGGAAGCTTATCATGAGGAACAGTATATAGCCAACTACAAAGCGTCAGGCAAATTCGGTCAGAGTTTCCGATCGTCTACCTACTATATAAAAAATGATGAGAATAAGCTGGTTGGGCTGCTCTGCCTGAATATAGACGTTACTCATATGGAAGTAGCGGCTGAATGGGTTCAACATATTTTACAAGGAGGACCTAACCCGTATGTAATGCCTGCTGCTGCTGAAAAGTCGAAGGAAGAAAAGCAAACAACGGAGTACCTGCAGGGAAATGCAGATGATCTGCTGCAGCATATGATAACTTCGGTTATTGGCAAATTAAAAATTCCGCCGGAACGTTTGTCATCGCAGGAGAAGATTGAAGTTGTACGCGAATTAAACGAGCTTGGAGTTTTTTTACTGAAAGGCGGCGTTTCACAGGTAGCAGATTCTTTATCAATATCTGAACCTACAGTATATCGCTATTTACAAAAGCTGAAATAAACAGAAATCCAGATGGAAAACAAGAAGGTGAGATACATGAGCTATAACTTTGATCAAGTGATTAGCAGAGTAGGTACCAATAGCGCGAAGTGGGACGGGGTTGTGAACAGTTTGGGGGACGATATGATCGTTCTCTCTGTTGCGGATATGGATATCCAAGCGCCTCCTCAAGTCGTGAATAAGGTGAGCGAGATGGCGCGGCACGGAATCTACGGATATACCGATGCGTTCCCTCCGTATTATGAGGTCGTACAACAATGGCTTGATAAAGCTTACAGATGGGATGTACCGCAAGAATGGATTGTGTTCTGCCCGCGAATTGTACAGGCTGTATCGATTATAATCGAGAGATTCACAGAACCTGGTGACCGAATTTTGATGCATACTCCGACATATCAACCTATCGCTAATGCTGTTGAAATTAATCATAGAAAACTAGTGGAAAGCCGGCTGCTGCTTAGAGATGGACGATATGAGATCGACTTTGATGATATGGAGTGCCAAATGAGTGCAGGGGTCAAGATTGTTCTGTTAATCTCTCCACATAATCCGACCGGGCGTGTATGGACAAAGGAGGAATTGGAACGTATAGCCGAGCTCTGCATTCGTTATGATGCCCTGCTCGTATCGGATGATATCCATGCCGATTTTATTCACGAAGGACATGAGCATACGATTATCGCGAAATTATCAGAGCAGATTGCGGAGCGTTCCATTATTTGCACTTCGCCAGGTAAAACCTTTAACTTAGCAAGTCTTGAAATCTCTAATATTGTGATCCCGAATATGCAGTTAAGAGAGCGATTCCAACTTGGGTTACGACAGGCCGGCATTCATAATCCTACTTTTTTTGCCATCCCTGCTTTGGAAGTGGCTTATACGGAGTGTGATGATTGGCTTAACGAGCTTCGATTTTATATTAAGGACAATATTTCATTTACGGAAGATTTTTTTGCTGAGCATATGCCTGAACTAAAAATAGTGAGAGCAGAAGGAACCTACCTTCTGTGGGTAGATTGTACGGCCCTTAGCAGAAATGAAAGCGATTTAATGGAATGGATTCAACAAAAGAGCCGGGTTAGCGTCAGTTTTGGTTCGTCCTTTGGCGTGGATGGCGAAGGATTTATTCGCCTGAATCTCGGTGCTCCTAGGGCACTATTGCAAGAGGCTTTTGAGCGAATGGTCAGCAATTACCCTTTAAAGTAACAGATAACTTCTTACATCATCGATAGGGGGAACCTTACAATGGCTATGCCAAATAAGGAAAAGACGGTTAAGCAACCTACTCTGTTTTTAGCTTTATTACCGATTGTTACTATGGTTTTACTGTTATGTTTAGGATATGTTCTATTCGAATTGCCGCCTGAGCCGTTAATCATTATATCCACAGTAGTTGCCGGAATTATCGCTATTAAGCTGGGTCACAACTATGACGACATTATGAATTCCATCGCACAAAAGATCGCAAAGACCATGCCGGCTATCTTAATCCTGATTACTGTCGGTTTTATGATTGGCGCCTGGATGATCGGCGGTACGATACCGATGATGATCTATTATGGACTTGATATTATTAATCCGCAATTTTTGCTGATTACGGCATTCTTGGTCACTTCCATTGTCTCCTTATGTACAGGAACCTCTTGGGGATCGGCAGGTACGATCGGGATAGCATTTATGGGAGTAGGAGCTGGTCTGGATGCAAATCTGGCTGCTGTTGCAGGTGCAGTCGTAGCTGGAGCCTATTTTGGAGACAAACTGTCCCCTTTATCAGATACAACAAACTTGGCAGCGCTGTCAACAGGAGTTAACTTGTATGAACATATAGGTCATTTGCTGTATACCACGGTCCCATCATTTATCGTAGCTGGAGCGGTCTTCTTAATCACTGGTTTTAATAGCGGTGGCTCGGATATGGCTATTCCTGAGAAGGTTGTTACGATTATGGATACTTTAAGTACAGTGTTCAACTGGAATTTATTATTACTGCTTCCGGTATTGATCGTATTGTACGGTTCAATTCGCAAAAAACCTACCATACCGGTGATGCTGATTTCCTCTTTTGTAGCAATGGCATGTGGCATGATCTTTCAAGGCTTCACACTGCATGATGTAATTTCTTCCGTCATTAATGGATTCGATGTAGCTATGATTAACGTTCAAGGCTTCGATGCCGCTACAGTGATTTCAGATATTCCTAGGTTGCTGAACCGCGGTGGGATGAACTCCATGATGGGAACATTGTTGATTTGCTTCTGTGCCATTACCTTCGCCGGTACCATTTCGTTGACCAAATCTTTGGAATTGATTGTAGGTAAGATCCTTAAATTTGTACATTCGACAGGATCGCTAATTTTGGCAACAATTGCTACCGGTCTGACGATGATCGGGGTAACGAGTAATGGGCAGGTATCGATCCTGATGCCTGGTGAAATGCTGCGAGAGGCTTACATTCGCCGCGGACTGCATCCGAAGAACCTGGGTAGAACCATTGAGGACTCCGCTACCATTATTGAACCGATCTTACCGTGGACCGCAGCAGGGGCTTATATGGCTGGTACGCTTGGCGTCGCAACTCTGTCATATTTGCCTTGGGCAGTCCTCTGCTGGACGAGTATTATCTTTGCGATCATATGGGGTTTTACAGGCTTTGGAATCACCAAGCTGACTCCAGAGCAGCAGCAGGAAATGCTCAAGGAATATGATGATGCAAAAGCAGCCAAATCATTATAAGAGGGGGGATCACACTCCTCGCTTGTGTAACAGAAAAAAAAAAGCGTATTAATGCGTGGATAAAGGGAGAGAATTTCTATGACAAAACAAGAGAGAAAATCAATCGCAACTTCAAACGCTCCAGGTGCTATCGGTCCTTATTCACAGGCTGTACAATTTGGGAATATGATGATTACTTCCGGGCAGCTTGGAATGAATGCTGCAGGAGAGTTTCCGGATTCTGTATCGGAGCAGGCGAAGCAATCGCTAACTAATGTGAAGGCAATTTTGGAAGCTGCAGATTATGCCATGGAGCATGTAGTGAAAACGACGGTATTTCTAAAAGACATGAACGATTTCCAAACTGTTAATGAAGTATATGCGACTTTCTTTGCGGAGCCTTATCCGGCACGTAGCGCCGTTGAGGTTGCAAAGCTGCCGAAGGACGGACTTGTGGAGATTGAAGTGATCGCGGTAAAATAACTAGTATTCGATGAGCCTCCGGGAAACCGGAGGCTTTTTTATCGTACAGATTGTCAAACAATTTAAAAGCTTATGAAAAGTGGCAAAAATCGCGTGTTGACAGTATAACGGTACTTGTATGGCGGCTTGTTTAATTGACGCCAAAATATTACAATATTATGATATGATCATTGCTAAACATAAATTTTGGCTCCAAATGAAGAGAGCAAGGGGAGGTGCTGTAATGCCAAAATTAAAAGATATCGCAGAACGTGTAGGCGTATCCATATCAACGGTTTCGCGTGCGATCAGCAATGATACCAATCGACCGGTCAATGAAGGGACAAAGCGAAAAATTAGGGAAGCTGCTCTTGAGTTGGGATACAATTTGGATGAATCCTCCAAATCCATTGGCAAAGAGATTACCTCAGCCAAACGGATAGCTTGTATCGTGCCACAGATTTTGATGGATGATCATCCGTACTTTTCACAGGTACTGACAGGTTTTCACGTTAAAATGACGGAACTGGGACTGCCTCCAGCAATTGTCCGCACTTGCGAAGAACTTAGTGACACTGAACGGATAAAGATGATGCTTCAGGAAACGGGTACTCAAGGTATAGTCGCAATCAGCTGGTACGATGAAAAATTGTTTGAGCTGCTTGAGCAAGAGAATATCACTGTATTGGGTGTAAGTCTCAATGACGAAAGGCTTACTGTACCGGTCGTTGACTGTGACCGAATATTTTCTGCCCGCACAGCAGTCCGTCATTTGATCGAGCAAGGCCATACCCGGATTGGGTTTATCGGTGGCCCCGCATATTCGGAACAAATAGAGAGCGAAGAAAGATACGTCGGTTATAAATTTGCCATGCTGGAAGCAAACCTGAGTCTGAATGAACATTGGATTATCAACACCAACTGGAATGTGAATCTCAGCTACAGCAGATTGACGGATCTCCTGACCGAGACGCCCAAGTCTGATTGGCCGACGGCAATTTTTTGTGCAAGTGATATGCTCGCTATTCCTGCGATGCGGGCAGTGGTTGAACAAAATGGCCGTATTCCTCAAGATATAGCTTTCGTGGGCATGGATAATATTTCTATGGCGCAGTATACAACCCCACCTCTGACGTCCGTGCAAGTTCCAAAATATGAAATCGGCAAAGTAGCAGCACAATTAATTAACGATTATCTGGAAGGACGTTATTCATCTCTCCATAAAGTGTTGTTGCCCAGCACCCTTATTGTGAGGGAATCATCTGTTTATGATCGTACAAATCGTACGAATGACTAGATAGTTGTGTGATATTTTGTTACATATGAATCCAGATAACTTTAATATAAAACCTACGAGGAATACATCCACGTGGGTTTTTCTTGTTTTATTTAGCCAAATTTAATCCAAATAAAGCCAAAAAAATGTTTGACAACTGTCTGTGGGCTATATTATGATGTATGAAATTAAGCGTTTGGATTTGTTCTCTATGTTTTTGGATTTAGCCAGAAGCTAAGATTATATGTTAAACCAAATTATTGATTGCGCTTTCATCCCCATAAAATCAATGTTTATATAAAATATACAAGAAACCTCTAAAACTCTTATAACCTATTATCCAAACTGATACCTTCCCATTTACATATAATATATTCCAAACTAGCACCAAATATATATCCAAATATATATCCAAAAAATAAATCCCCTTGCGGTAGATGATGAACTCATTTATTAACGTTATCCACTCACTTTGTGTAATAACTTCTAACATATAAGTACTTCAAATCAAATCTCAGAAATCAAAAAAGAAAGGTGGGAACTGCTTCGAGCAGCGTAAGGACGCTGGTGGTTTAACACAAAGACATTTTGCCAGGCAGAATTGTAGTAACGATTCCAGGGGGGATGTTCATGGCCAATACAACTGTACAACCTGCAATGAATGCAGTACATGAAAAGAAGAGAAGAAGACGTCAAAAGTGGAACCCGATTTTACGAAATTGGCAGCTTTATTTGTTAATCTCACCAGTTGTTGCTTATTACCTTGTCTTTCAGTACTTGCCGATGTATGGCATTCAAATCGCGTTTAAGGATTTCATTGCAACGAAGGGAATCTGGGGAAGCCCCTGGGTCGGTTTTGAACATTTTGAACGTTTTTTTCACAGTTATTTCTTCTGGAGATTAATTAAAAATACGCTTGGACTTGGGTTGTACAGCTTGGCAGTAGGTTTTCCAGTCCCTATCATTTTGGCGCTTCTGATGAATGAGGTAAGGGCGGAAAAGTTTAAAAAATTTGTTCAGACCATTACCTATGCGCCGCACTTCCTATCAACCGTCGTGGTCGTAGGCATGATGATGATGTTTTTATCGCCGCGATACGGAATCATTAATCACTTCATTGGTATGTTTGGCGGTAATCCCATTAATTTCTTGTCTGAGCCTTCCTGGTTCAAGACCTTGTTTGTGATGTCGGATGTATGGCAGACCATGGGCTGGAGCTCGATTATTTATTTGGCGGCATTAGCCGGCGTGGACTCTCAGCTTCATGAAGCAGCGCGTGTGGATGGGGCAACCCGGTTGCAGCGGATATGGCATATTAATATACCAAGTATTATGCCGACAATTATCATTTTGTTCATTTTAAATATCGGAAGCATCATGGGTATTGGTTTCGAGAAAGTCCTGCTGATGCAGAACACACTGAATTTAGAAACCTCGGACATTATCTCTACCTACGTTTACCGGAGCGGGATACAAGATGCTGAATACAGCTTCTCGGCGGCGATTGGTCTGTTTAACTCCATAATCAATTTCATCTTATTAGTTACTGTTAACCAGATCTCAAAACGTATGAGTGAAACGAGCCTATGGTAAGGGGGTTGCTGATGCATGCTTGTTGAATCTAGAGGAGATCGTATTTTTAATATAATTAACCATTTTTTGTTAATTATAATTACGCTCATTGTTATCTACCCGCTTGTTTTTGTGTTAAGTGCTTCGTTCAGCGATCCGCAGGCCGTCCTGCGTGGTGAAATGTTCCTATGGCCTAAGGGGATCAATTTCCATTCTTACGAGAAGATTTTTCAGAACAAAGATATCCTCAGAGGTTATACCAATACACTGATTTATACGTCAGTAGGGACGCTGATTAATCTCGTCATGACGATTCTGGCTGCATATCCGCTATCTCGAAAGGATTTTATAGGCCGCAATGCCATCATGGCCCTGTTTGTTTTCACGATGTTCTTCAGTGGCGGATTAATTCCAACCTATATGCTAATCAAAAACCTTGGCATGTTAAACACGTTGTGGGTCATGATCATTCCAAATGCCGTTTCGATCTGGAACATCATCATTATGCGGACATTCTTCCAGCAATCGATTCCAAATGAGTTGCATGAGGCGGCGACGATTGATGGCTGCTCTAATATTCAAACGTTAACCCGGATTATCCTGCCATTATCCATGCCCATAATAGCGGTGACGATTCTGTTCTATGCTGTTGGGCACTGGAACGCCTTCTTTAACGCAATGTTGTATCTGTCAGACAAGGACAAGTTTCCACTTCAACTCATTTTGCGGGAAATTCTGATTCAAGGGCAGACGAACGATATGGTCAAAATGTCAACCGAGTCTGCGATTAAGCAGCAAAGGGAAGTGGAAGGCATCAAATATGCTGTACTCGTCGTTGCCAATATACCGGTGCTCCTGCTTTATCCTTTCCTGCAAAGATATTTTGTTAAAGGCGTAATGATTGGTGCCATTAAAGGATGATTCCTTGTATGGATAACGATGGGACAAAGGGAGGAATAAGAATGACACTCAAAAAGTGGGGGAGTATCGCTCTGGTTTGTATCATGTCCGTTTCGATGCTGGCCGGGTGCAATTCTAAGGATGCTGATTCGGGAAGTAGCAAGGATAAAGGAGCTGCCAATGGCAACGTCAATGCGAGCGGATTTCCGATCGTAAATGACACCATTACAGTAAGCGGATTTGCCGGAAAGTTTTTTGCCAATGCAGACTGGAACGATCTCAGACTCTGGAAAGAGTATGAGAAGATGTCCAATGTTCATATCCAGTGGGATACGGTGCAGAAGGATAATTTGAAGGAAAAACGCAATCTCCTGCTGGCAGGCGGCGCTTACCCGGAGCTGTTCTACGCCTCGGCGTTTTCCAGATCGGATCTGCTGAAATACGGCAAGCAAGGTGCATTCATTCCTCTGAATGATCTGATCGACCAATACGCGCCTAACTTTAAGGCACTAATGAAGAAGTATCCAGTTATTGGCAAAGGGATTACGATGCCGGATGGTAACATATATGGGTTGCCAACCTTGTATGATCCGGAATTCAAGTCGGTTCTGTACGGGACACCTTGGGTGAAGCAAGAGTGGCTTGATAAATTAGGTATGCAGGAACCGCAGACATTAGATGACTTCTATACTATGTTGAAAGCTTTTAAAGAAAAGGACCCGAACGGCAACGGGCAGAAGGACGAGATAGCCTGGGGCGGTGTGGGAACGGCTGGTGTGGTGAACTACCTGAGAGGTTCATTTGGGTTGAATAATCATGGAACCTCCAACATTAACATTGATACAGATCCTCAGACGGATAAAGTACGCTTTATTCCAACCGATCCCCAGTACAAGGAGCTGCTACAATTCGTGAATAAGCTCTACAAGGACGGATTGCTCGAGCAGGATATTGTATCTGTTAAGAGTACGGAAGTGGATGCTAAAGGTATGGAGGGCCTGATCGGTGTCGTGGATAATGTCGATCCGGTTGCGATATACAATCAGCAAGGTTATGTTGGCATGCCAGTACTGAAGGGTCCTCATGGCGATCAGAAATACAATGCCTATGGTTCTCCACTCGGTAATATCGGGATGTTCGTATTGACAGATAAAGCCCAAAACCCAGAGGCCATGATCCGCTGGATGGATTATTTCTATAGCGATGAGGGCATCAAAACGTTCTTCATGGGCTGGAAAGATGAGACGTATAAAGAAGACGCAGACGGGAACGTAGACTATGTCGATAATATCAAAAACAACCCGGATGGCCTTAATCTAGACCAGGCGGTAGGTCAATACCTGATTTGGCCGGGTGGATATTACCCTGGTTTTGTGAAGCAGAAATACTTCAAGGGTGCTGAAGGTCTGCCAACTTCGGTTGATAATGCGAAAAAAGCAGAGCCTCACATCTTACCACAAGATCAAATATGGCCTCCATTTAATTTCACACAGGAAGAGCAGCGGGATCTGACCACTTTCCAGACGGATATTGAAACGTATGTAGATGAAATGCGTGATAAATTCATTACTGGAAATGAATCCTTTGACAATTGGGATCAATATGTGGCAGCTCTCCAAAAGATGGGCGTAGAACGATATGTAGCGATCTATCAATCAGCAGCAGACCGTTATACTCAAGCGGATTAGAAGGTTCATCCGTAGATTTCAGATCATAAAGGAGTGAACAAATATGAGTCAATTGAAAGCAGTCCTGATTGGAGCAGGTGCGAGGGGAGCGGGTGGCTATGCACCCTATGCACTTGATTATCCGCATGAGCTTACCTTCATTGCGGTTGCCGAAGCCGATCCAGTGAGAAGAGCAAGATTTGCTGAGAAGCACGGGATTCTGCCGGAACACTGTTATGAGACTTGGGAGCCCCTGTTGGCTGAACCTAAGCTGGCTGATATTGCGGTTATTTGTACACAGGACAGAATGCATTATGGCCCAACCATGCAGGCTTTAGATAAGAAGTATCATGTTATGCTGGAGAAGCCGATGTCTCCTGATCCGAAGGAATGTCTTGAGATGGAACAAGCGGCCAGAGATAATGACCGGCTGCTGACGATCTGCCATGTGCTGCGGTACACACCGTTCTGGAATACAATCAAGAAGGTGATACAAGAAGGACGTATCGGAGAAATTGTCTCCATTCAGTTGAATGAGAATGTGGGTTACTGGCATATTGCCCACAGCTTCGTGCGAGGAAATTGGAACAATTCCAACACATCCAGCCCGATGATCCTGTCCAAGTCATGCCATGATATGGACGTATTATCCTGGCTCGTGGATCAACCTTGCCTGAAGGTCAGTTCGTTCGGATCTCTTAAACATTTTCATGAAGGCAATGCACCGGAAGGTTCCGCTGACAGATGCTTGGATTGTGCCGTAGAACCAACCTGCGCGTATTCTGCACCAAGATTTTATTTGAGTGACCAGTTCAGGGGTTGGGCAGGACATTTTACACAGGAGCTGACAAAGCCGAATATCATACAGGGCTTGCGTGATACCGATTACGGCCGGTGTGTATACCGGAGTGACAATAATGTGGTAGATCATCAGGTTGTGAATATGGAATTTGAAGGTGGAGCTACGGCCATGTTCAGTATGTGCGGCTTTACATTTGAGCAGGAACGTAGAATCCAGATCATGGGGACGAAAGGAGAACTTCGTGGTGAGGAAGATCAAATTACGGTGTACGACTTTTTGACACATCAAAAAACAGAAATCACAATCCCTTCTCAAACCAGTGGCCATGGTGGGGGAGACAGCGGCATTGTGAGGAATTTTCTGAATGAGGTGCGTCACTATAACGGCCAGGAAAGCCTGACCTCGGCTGCAGCTTCCGTCCGGAGTCATCTGATCGCATTCGCAGCTGAAAAATCACGGCTGAACGGGGGCGAGTCTATCGATCTGAATGAATATGCCCGTCAGCTTATGGTCAAGGAAGAGCTATCTAAATAATCAGCAGTGTATCGATAAGCTGCCCCTCAAGGTATGAATATATTTTGAGGGACGGCTTTTTTTTGTTTGTTTGGGGTTGGAGAGTTTTCTTCACGGACCTTCAATACCATCGTATCCACTAAGATAAACGGGAATCGGCTGTCGACTAAAGACTGTTTATTCCATGACCCTACCATGGGGTCTAACTGTAAGCAGAGGTCTGACACAATAGACTTTGAAAACGCCATGCCACAGAATTCGTCGGTAATCTGAGTAACTTTGCGAATTACTTCTTGTGTAATATACTTAGTATATTAATATTATGATGTCAGGGTGGTTTTGTGGAATTGCATTTATACGAGCAGATATATGTCTATATTGTACAAGAGATTAAAGAAGGTCGATTAAAAGAAGGAGACCGAGTCTCTTCTGAAAAAGAGTTGGCTGAAAAATTTGGCGTCAGTCGTATTACATCTAAAAAGGCTCTGGAGAAATTGGCAGATTCTAGGGTTATTAATCGAATACAAGGAAAAGGTTCATATGTGGCCGATGGTATAATTGGAGGACAAGAACCGAAGCAATACTCAGAGGTAAAAACGACCTTGGTGCCTGAGGATGATAAGCGGTTGATCGGTTTTATTATACCGAATTTTTCTGACGAGTTTGGCTTACAACTTCTTAGATCGATGGAAAAGCGGAGTGCTGAGCATAATTATCAACTCATTATTAAACGAACTTGCGGGGATCGGGATGAGGAAAAACGCGCGATCGACTTATTTATTGGTTTGGGCATCAAAGGATTAATCGTGACCCCCATTCATGGTCAACACTATAATTCGGAGCTGCTTCGACTTGTATTAGATCGGTTTCCAATCGTTTTGGTCGATAGATATCTAAAAGGAATTCCGGTTTGTTCGGTATACACAGACAATAAGAAAGCAGCCATGGATCTTACGCGGCATCTGATTAGCAAAGGTCATAAAAAAATTGCCTTTTTATCTCCGCCGGAAGAGAACACTTCAACATTGGAGGAAAGGCTGCTCGGATATACGTTTGCCTTCACCCAAGAAGGAATGAACTTGAACAAAGATTATGTATTGACGAACTTGAAGGGCACCCTTCCCATGAACATAAACGGGACAGCGATTGATAGTGATAAAGAAACAGTAAAGCATTTTTTAAAACAACACCCTGATGTAAAGGCGTTTGTCGCGTCGGAATTTCTAATAGCTACCATGCTGGCTCAAGTCATCCACTCCATGGGGAAATCTTTGGAGGAATTCGAGATTGTTTGTTTCGACTCCCTGAACGATCACTTGGGTCAACCCATCTTCACACATATTAAGCAGGATGAGAATCAGATGGGTGAATTGGCAGTGGATATGCTAATCTCTCAGTTGCATGGAACAGCAGTTCCCGAGCTGAACATCATTGAACATCGTATGGTCGTGAAAAATAACAGGTAGGGTTAATACAAGCGCAGCTCAACAAAAGCAAGCATATTGTTCAAGGTGTCGAGAAGTCCCCGGGGGCTTATCGGCACCTTTTTTGATATCAGAAATAAACTTCGAAGCATGGACCTTCCTTACCTGGGAGATTAACGAACCTTGAAACGTCGATTTATATATCTAATTATAACCATACGTCATGAATATTTATGTCGTAATATTGCAATTGACATGCTTCGTGATGTCATATTAATATACTGAGTATAATTAGTATAGCCAGTAGGATTCTTATAACAAATTCACTTTGTTCATCATTTTCTGATTTTAATAGTTCATATCACCAGTCTTGTTAGCGCTTACATAAAATGTGGATTGATCAGAAAATGGAGTGGATTCTATAGGAATTCAAGTTAAACTAATTAATTTAACTTAAGGGGGACTTTGAATGAGGAGATCCAAAAAATTCGCATTTCCAATTCTTGTTTACTTTCTGGCTATGTCACTACTTGTAACCGCTTGCTCAACGAAGGGAGACTCAAGCGATCAGGCCGGAGAGGGGAATACAACGGTAACGATGTGGCATGGTCTTACCTCCATTGATTTAGATAATTTGAATAAAGTCGTGAAGGCATTTGAAGAGAAAAATCCTACCATCAAAATGAAATTGGTTTATACAGAATCCAGCGAGGGATCCGATCAGAAGCTGCTGACTGCAGTCGCAGGCGGCAATCCTCCTGACGTTGCACTTTTCGACCGTTTTAAGGTCGGTACTTGGGCTGCGCAAGATTCTCTGACTGACTTATCCTCGATGGCAGCAGAATCTGGAATTCGTAAGGAAATGTATTATCCATTTGCTTGGGAGGAGTCCAGTTATCAAGGAAAGCTTTATGCAATGCCGATGGATACGGACTCTCGCCTGCTATTTTACAATAAGGATCATTTCAAAGAAGTAGGGCTGGATCCCAACAAACCACCACAAACGATCGCCGAGCTTGAAGCTGCCGCCGAAAAGTTAACCATCAAGGAAGGTAAACGTTTCAAACGGATCGGGTTCATCCCATGGTATTCACAGGGCTGGTTGTATACTTGGGGATGGGCATTTGGAGGAGAATTCCAGGACGCTGCCACCGGCAAAATTACCGCAAATGATCCTAAAGTCGTTGAAGCGCTACAATGGATGGCCGACTTCGGCAAAAAATACAATGTCGAGGATATTGCCGGATTCACAAGCGCAGCTGGCACGGAGGAAATGGATCCGTTCATTTCCGGTCAAGTCAGCATGAAGATAAGTGGAAACTTTACGGTGAAGGGTATCGAAAAATTTAAGCCGGATTTAAATTACGGTGTTGCACCAATACCGACCCCAACAGGTACTAATTTTACGACATGGTCGGGAGGCGGGTCCGCTATTATCCCTAAAGGCGCCAAGAACGTTGCTGCTGCTTGGAAATTCCTCGAATTCTTAGGGAAAGAAGAGGGGCAAACGTTATTAAACGCTGACTCTCAAATTTCCGTTATCGATTCGGTTAATGACAAATACGGTTACAAGGACGATCCGATTATGAAGGAATTTATTAATATTTTGCCCAATTCACACAACCGCCCGGTTATTCCTGAAGGACAGCTGTTGTGGAATGAGTTAGCTTCCGCTACGGAAAAGGCTACCCGCGGTAACGGTACTCCGAAAGAGAACCTGGATAGAGTAACAGAGACTATTAATAAGGCTTTAGAAAAATACGACAAATAGGGTGCTCGGTAGGCAGGGAGCGAAGCGAACCTCTCTCTCCTTGCCTATTAATGAATGACTTTTGGAAGGAGAATGCACATGGCGAAACTGGCCGATTCAGTTCAAGTAAACGCAATTCCATCGGCAAGGAAACGAGCACTCCACAGAACTAACGTGATTGGGTGGCTGTTTGCTTCACCTTGGGCTATAGGGCTGCTATGCTTTTATGCAATTCCGATGCTAATGTCCATCTACTTCAGCTTCACTACTTACAGCATTCTGCAGCCTGGTGAATTTGTCGGAATGAGTAATTATATAGATCTATATCATGATCCTTTGTTTTGGAAATCCATATACAACACGCTTTATTTCACGGTATTTTTTGTTCCATTAAGTATATTTTTCGGTGTGGCACTCGCTATGATGTTGAATATGAAGGTCAAGGGAATGGCTATATTCAGAACGATCTTTTTCTTGCCTACACTTGTTCCACAAGTGGCATTGGCTGTTCTGTGGATGTGGTTGTTACATCCAAACTTCGGATTGGTGAACGGGATGTTAGCGAATATCGGTATCGATGGGCCTTCTTGGCTTGGTGGTGAATCGTGGTCCAAGCCTTCGCTCATCTTGATGTCGCTTTGGGGTATTGGGCAAGCCGTCGTCATCTACCTTGCTGGATTAGGAGATATCCCTGATGAGTACTATGAAGCAGCACAAATCGATGGAGCTAACTGGTTTCAGAAAACGAGAAAGGTAACCCTGCCTTTGCTCACTCCCGTTATTTTCTACAACCTTGTCATGGGAATGATCGGTGCATTCCAACAGTTTACTCTTCCCTATACGTTGACCAAAGGGCAAGGAACTCCTGCAAATTCCATGACTTTTTACGTCATGTATTTATATGAGAACGGATTCAGGTATTTCAAAATGGGTTATGCCTCCGCAATGGCCTGGATCTTATTTATTATCGTTATGGCATTAACCGGAATTATTTTTATTACATCTAAACGCTGGGTTCATTATCAAGGGAAATAAGGAGGAGGAAGTAAGGGATGAATCCTACCGCTATCAAAAGAATCAATCGTGCGTTAGCTTATTTATGTCTAATTGTTGCTTCTGCATTTTTCATTATTCCGTTCATTTGGCTGCTTTCGACTTCTCTTAAACCGCTCACACAAATCTTTACATTCCCACCAGAGTGGATTCCGCATCCAATTCTGTGGAGTAATTATTCCCGTGCCGTCGAGTATATCCCTTTCTGGACATATCTGAAAAACACGGCGATTATAACAATCGTTAGTACGCTTGGTGTGATCATATCCTGTCCCTTGGTTGCCTATAGTTTTGCCAAGTTAGAGTACCGTGGGAGAGGTATACTTTTCTTTGTTACCCTTGCTGTGATGATGATCCCCGGACAGGTGACGATGATTCCTCTATTCCTGCTGTTTACTAAATTAGGTTGGGTAGGAACATCTCTTCCACTGATTGTACCCCAATTTTTTGGAGTGCCCATTTACATTTTTCTACTGCGGCAGTTTTTCATGGGACTGCCTGATGCCCTGCGCGAAGCGGCCCGCTTAGACGGCGCTAGTGAGTTCCGCATATATTTACAGATCATGTTTCCACTAGCCAAATCCGCCGTTTTAGCCGTGGCATTGTTTCAATTTATGGGGAGCTGGACTGATTTCATGGGCCCCTTGCTCTATTTAACCAATGAACCATCTTACACGGTTTCGCTCGGATTGCAGCAATTTCAGAGTCAAAAGGGATCTGAATGGGGTCTATTAATGGCCGTATCCACCTTGATGACATTACCTATAATTGTTTTGTTCTTTTTTCTTCAAAAGACGTTTATTAGCGGCATTACATTTAGCGGTATAAAAGGTTGAACATCATAACGCTGGATAGGTCTGTTTGAAAAAAGTTAATAAGCAAAAAGGCAGCGATGTGTAATGCAGAAGCTGCCTTTTTGCGTACCAAAATAAGAAGATTCAGGAGATCCTCGGCCACTCAAGCCTTAAGACAACCTGTCGGAGATGGAGGATTAGTCCTCTCTTCGTCTAATAATATATATGGGACATTAAGCGAATTCGTATATTTGCTCCTACGCGGGAAATGGGGTAGAACACCATGGTAATAGCCCAATTAAGTGTACAGGTTAGCTCGAACTTAGCAAAACAACAATGTGATCTGAAAGGTAATGCCAATTTTAATGATAAGGGTGATTGATATGGAACGAGGACTCATTATATTTTTAAATGGTACGTCAAGTGCGGGAAAGACGAGCATCGCGATGGAATTGAAAAATCAGGGAGAGGTTCCGTTTCATCATCTGTCTGTAGATCAATTTGCCCAAAATTATGATCAGTTTATCGACAATACATACCCAGATATGAAACCAACTAGAGAAGTAGAGCACCATGTGATGACAGATATCCTGTTCGACCCCATCAATTCGTTGTACTATGCAACCATTAAACTGTTTTCGGAAATGGGTTTGAATGTCATCGTGGATACGGTCATCAGCAATGACAAGTGGTTTAATGGTTTTTATGATTTACTATCGGATTATCCGATATTGTTTGTAGGTGTACACTGCTCGAAAGAAGAACTCACCAGAAGAGAGCAGAGCAGGGGAGATCGTGCGATTGGACTCGCCCATTCCCAGTTCGACTACATATACTCCTATAATGAATATGATCTGGAAGTGAACACGGAAGAGCTTAGCTCAGCTGCATGTGCGGAAAAGATATTAAGTTATATGAATTCCGAGCAGGAATACGCGGCATTTAAGAAGTTAAGTAGAAGAGATTGAAGGAGATTAGTAAATTAAACGATTAAAGATTATCATTGGAAAAACAGAAAGCAACGGAAGGTTGTCTGATTCCCCATGGGAAGAAGGAGGGCCTTTCTTTTTTTTGCACAGTTGAAAAGGGGAGGACTTTATGAATGCAGAAGAACATATCCAGCACATGTTACAGGCAATCATTGAGAAAACACAATCCATCATCAACGACAGTCTTAAGCAATCTTTCGGCTCTTTAGAGTATTTCTTGGAGCATGTTCTAGTGTATCGAGATAAACAGCAATACATGTCTAACGAGTGGCATATCCGCACACCGCGCTGGCTAGGGGAGTATGGAAATACGCCGGAGGAAGAAGAGCTTCTTTCAGACATTTACCGACTGCAAGCGTATATCGCTGAGAAATTAAAGGGCGGATAAGCGGCTGGTGATGTCGCATTAGTCCGACTCAAATGTCGCAAAAGTACATGGTAACGCGATGCGGAGATCGTTTATACTCTCTTTATGTTTCGATAATGAAAATCATTATCAGTATTATACATAAGGGGGATTCATCATGAATCAAGGAACAAAGGGGCAGGCTGCCGGAAGCAAGGCCTATGCTGCTCGCAAATCACGATTATTCATGGGCTTGATGCTGGCCCTTATTCTTGTCCTGACGGCTTGCGGTGCCGGAACAGATACAGATAGCGGCAAACCGTCTGCGGCAACGCCAGCGGAGACACCTGCGAATGAAGGAACTCAGACGGACGGAGCTTTTCCCGTAACGATCAAACACATGAAGGGCGAGCTGACCCTAAATGAAAAACCAAAGAAAATTGCTGTGCTTGATGTCAAATTCCTGGATCAAATGTTAGCGGTTGGCGAGAAGCCGGCTGGCAGTGTTATCGCTGGAGGCAACACCGATTTTCCAGAATACTTAGGCGATCAGCCGAGTGATGTAAAGGTTCTGGGTACACGGGACGAGCCTAATCTGGAAGCAATTGTAGCACTAGATCCAGACCTGATTATCATGACGGACTTCCAGGAGAAGCAGTACGAGAGTGTAAGCAAAATTGCACCTACCCTGGTACTTGATTTTTACGAAGACTGGCGTGATACGTTAGCCACAGTTGCTAAGATTACAGACAAGCAGGACGAGGCCGAGAAAGTACGCACTGCATATGAGGACAAAGTCGCTGGATTGAAGGCGAAGTTGTCAGAGAAAATAGGAGATGAAACGGTAGCCCTTATTCGTCCGAGAAAAGAAGGCATCCGTGTTCATGGGATTGAGCATCGTACAGGTGTTATTCTGTATCAGGATCTGGGCTTGAATATGCCTGCACTGGTTGAGGGAATCAAGGATGATACTTCTGTTGAAATCTCAATGGAGAAGGTGCCTGAGATTGGCGCAGATCGTTATTTTGTACTGTCAGATGAGCTGTTTGCGGCAGAAGCTGAGGCTATGGTAAGTAATCCGGTGTGGAAGTCCCTTGATGCAGTGAAAAATAACCGCACGTATGACGTAAACTCAACACTTTGGATGGCATATTACGGACCGCTTGCGATTAATCTAATTGTAGATCAGGCATCGGAAGCTCTGCTCGGATCGAATTAATATGACCCATTATCTCTCGACAGACTCATGGAAAGAGACAGTGAAGGATCATTCGATTTTGCTTGGTGAGCCGCCTGAACATAGTGTCCGTACCATTGCTTTGAGTGAGTTGCATGACGAAGCAGCATGTCGGGAGTATATCAGCTGGTTTCAGGAGTATATCGATGCACCTGACATGAAGGTTGCCGCTTCCATGTTAGCCAAGCGAATTGGCTATCTGTGGACGGCTCCGCTGGTGACCGCGATGACTTTTCATCATCAGCATGTTTCGTTTCAGCTGGAGAACAGCTTTCTCTATCATCCGGCGCTCTCAGATCATGAAGGCGGCACACGATTTCCTTTTCTAGCGGTGAATGGACTTCAGGCTGAAGGACTAGCGGGAGACAGGGCAGTATGGCGGGAAAAGGTGGTCGAGGAGATGTTTGCAGTACAGCTTACACCGCTGTTAAAGACGCTTGCTGTGATTGCGCCTCTTTCCATGAGTATCCTTTGGGAGAATATCATGGTACGCATTGGCCGACTATACACAACGGATGAAAACGAGACGGAGCAGGAAAGAGAGCAAATTCAGGCAGACTTTGCCTATCTGACGCAGGTGGCATCCGGGCAGATTTTCGGCGTGAGAAAGAATCCGTTAACTCGCTTCACCGAATGCAAAGACAATGGGTACGTTGCCAAAAGCGAGCGGATCACCTGTTGTTTTTATTATCAGATGTCAGGGGAATATTGCAGAAAATGTCCGAAAATTGACAATGAGAATAAATCTCAATTAAAATGACAACAGCAACCATTTTACCTTTGCTATTTGTCAGGAGATGAGAGAAATGCCGCTGCAGGAACAGACAAGTGGTTGGAGTGATACGACGATCAAGATGCTTGACGGGTATAGCGGTACTTTGCAGACAGGCAGTGTTCTTAGCGAAACAGAATTAACTTCAAATGTGTTGCTGCTGGCATGCGGAGGGGAAGGGGAGCTTGCAATGAATGGTGATGTTTGCCACATTGGAGCTTCTTTTGCCTGTCATGTGGTGGAGGGCACATCCTTCACGCTGACCGCCAGATCAGACGAACTTTATTATATCGTGATCATGTACAAGGCTTCTTCCATGGAGGGAGCCTCTCATGTTATACCCTCGTATCGCAAACACCCACTGCAAACTTCGTTTATTCAGAATCCGGTGACCCAAGCGGAATGGATCGAGAATGCGGAAAAAATCGTTGCCAAATGGCGTCGTGGCGAAGGGCTGGAACGTTTTCATGCCAATGCGTTGCTCCAGGTGATGATCTACGAACTGATCATGGAGTATGAATGTGGTCAAGGCGGAGCAGAGTCCGACATGGTGGATGTTGTCGTTTCATATATATCATCGCATTATCGTCAGAATCTGGAGCTTAAAGAGCTGGCAGCCCTCGCTGGGTGCAGTGTAAGACAGTTGCAGCGACGATTCAAACAAGAGAAGCAGCTCGGACCGATGGAGTACGTCATCCAGCTACGCATGGAAAATGCTTCGCGGATGCTGCATCATACGGATGCTCCCATTGGGGAAATTGCTGACAAAATGGGCTACCGTGACATGTATTATTTCAGTAGGGCGTTTAAGAAATATTATGGCGTTCCTCCGCTGCGTTATCGGCTTGCTGCCGCTTCGGAAACAGATGCAAACTATGCTCATTCCTTGCTGCGGAATCGATTGGCTTCTTCGTACGAGTCGGGCCAAGGCCCGGTGATATGCCATATGCGAGGTGAATATCCTGTCACCAGTGCTCCACAGCGTATCGCCGTACTCGATGTGCAATATGCCGATCACCTGCTTGCGCTTGGGTTGCATCCAGCAGGAAGTGTAGGAGTGGGAAGTGCAGTGTTAACGTTCCCTCAATCGCTCCGGGCAGGACTTCAGCATACCGAATTGCTCGGAACGTATGAGTACCCCGATCTGCTTGCTGTGGAACGACTTTCTCCAGATCTGATTATTTGTACTGAGGTGCATGATCAGCACGTTGAACGGTTAAGCCGGATCGCTCCAGTTCTCATGTTTAAACGCAATGAGAGCTGGCAGACCATTCTGAGCCTGTTCGGTGAACTGACAGGCAAGCGAGCAGAGGCAAAGCGAATAATTGCGGATTATCATCGACGAACCGCATTGCTGTCAGAAGAACTTGCAACCGTCCTCGCAGGTAAGAGCGTAGCACTGATTCGTCCACTAGATTCTTTGGTTCGCGTACATTCTGCCTCGCATCGTACCGGTGCAGTGCTGTACCGTGACCTAGGTTTACCTGCTCCATCATTTGTGGCAGATACTTCCGACACAGCTTATCATATTTCAGTTGAAAGACTACCAGCTGTACATGCCAGCCACTATTTTTTGCTTAGCAATGAAATGATGCAAGAGGGAATAATATCCGCGACAGAGCAACGTGTCTGGGGGATGCTCGATGCGAGTGAGCGCCAGCACATACACTCGGTCGATGCCGCGACATGGATCGGCTGTTATGGACCAACAGGCATCAATGGCATTGTGGATCAGATTGAACAGGCGTTGTTGGCTTGAGGGGTTATGATTTTTTTGTTGTTTGTAAAGCGGCAAGGTAGCTCTTTGATACGGCTCATCGTAAATCATATTATAACTTATTGAAATTGCTTGCAGATTTAATATTGACGGTAATTGCAATTTAGTCTCACGTAATGTAAAATTACTTAACGGAAAAACATGGAAGGGGTGGGGGTATGAGGTGGAAACGGAAGACTTACATTCAGTCGACTTGCGTAATTTCATATTTCCATTCCATTAGGACACTAAAGCATTTATTGCTTTAGTGTTTTTATTTTATGGGGGTGTAATCATTGTCAAGGTACAAAAGGGTTCTCGTTAAGCTAAGTGGTGGAGCAG
>NZ_OBQM01000011.1:0-193895 GCF_900221055.1 Paenibacillus sp. RU5M
ATCAGAGAAGCAAGCTTCTCTTCAAGTCCGCTCGACTTGCATGTATTAGGCATGCCGCCAGCGTTCGTCCTGAGCCAGGATCAAACTCTCCAATAAAGTATTGAAAAGAGCGATAAGCTCATTTTGAAACTGACGAGATTAAAAATCTCATTGTTTTGCTTTGAAATCATACAGTCCGAAGACGTGTACCGATTTCTCAGCGTCGATCTTGCAAGCAAGATCGTTACTCACTCGTTGTTCAGTTTTCAAAGATCAAACTTGTTTCATTGCCGTGTGTTGTTCACCTCAGCAACTTTTATATCTTATCACATCCGAACCAACTTTGCAAGCTCTTTTTTTAAGTTTCTTTCGAAGCTTATTTCATTTGCTTGCGGCACCGTGTTTCTCGTGTTTTCTTGGCCGGAATTAGAATATACCATGTACAGATTCGGAACGCAAGCTTTATTTTCAATAAAGTTATCTTTTACTTTAAGTTCTATAAAAAAGAGCCTCTCCATATTGGAAAGGCCCTGTTCTTCTATATGAATTGAAGATTGAACTAGCCAATGACTTCCTGAATATGTAGCTGCCTTTGCTGCATCAGATTGATGATTGTTCCTTCTACCGATACCATCGGCCGTGTAGGATGATCCCGATCAGAGAATATGATCTCACCAATTTGATTATTGCTAAGCTTCACTCGGATACCGTTATGGATCTGTGTGGAACGCTGAACGAATACATTTACGATGGCAGGATCCAATTTGCCAAAAGCCTCGCTCTGAATTTGTTCAAGTACCAGGTACGGTGACTGTGCCTTACGATAGATCTTCTCCAGAGTCATGGCGTGGAAGATATCAGCGATAGCTACAATCTTGGCATAGATATGAATCTGCGTGCCGCTGAGCTGTAGCGGGTAACCCGACCCATCCACTTTTTCATGATGCTGCAATGCTGCAAGTCTAGCTCCCTCATTGATGGCCTTCGCCTGTTTCAGTACCTGATAGCCATATTTCGTATGCTGTCGGATCTCTGCCTGCTCTGACGCAGTTAACGTAGAGGGTTTATGGAGGATCTGTGGGTCCACTTTGTTATTACCAATATCATGGAACAACCCTGCAAAAGCTACCTGCATCCAGTCTTTGGATGGAAGATCCATCCACTGGGCCAACTGATAAGATGTAATGGCACTCAAGACGGCATGATGATACACATAATCATGTTCTTGCATCACTCGTGGACTGAAGGTAAGCACATTATACTGTTTAAGATGAACAAACAATGCTTCCAGCTGTGTACGCAACTCATATACAGGTAATTCAGCCGCCAGGGAGGATAGAAAAGCATTTTTGGTCAGTCCTACCATCTTTTCATACTCTTCATGCAGAGACGGTAAGACAGGTGCTGAGACTGCGCTGCTGCCTTTCCCTGTCCGCTCTCCGTTCTTTTCATTAGCTACATGGACTGAAGAGGCCGACGAAGCCTTAGAACCTGAAGTGCTTGTCCCTGTTCTTTCTTGCTCGATGTCCACTTGATGAATCATAAAGGCTCTGAGTACTTCCACATCTTTGGGCAGAATGACTTTGCCCTTCTGAAACAGAACATTGCCACGAAGCGTTTGCACGTCATTTCCCAGTTTAAGTCCTGGTTTGACTTCAGACAGGGTGATTAATCCCATGTTTATTCCCCTCACTCATCGTTCTTCTATAATGATATCAAGACCATAGTCCCGGTTTTTCAAGTTAATTCCCATTATATTACTCAAAAATCAGGCTGTACATCCCAGATTTCGAGGAGAATGGTCCTGGAGCTGTGAAAATAACAAAGGGCCCCCATATGGGAGCCCTCCAATTTCATTGTAATCATGAAATGATTTTCGTTATAGAAAATTGATTCTATGCTTCAGAACCTGAATCATCGCCCTCAACTTCAGCATCGGAAACCGCGCCCTCATCAAGAGTTGACTCTAAACCTTCAGAATCAGCAGCTTCTGCACCTTCAAGCAATTCTTCGTCATCTGGTTCTTCCTCATTCTTGTCAATTCGGCTGACTGTAGCTACGGAATCTTCATCACGAATATGAATCAGCTTCACGCCTTGCGTGTATCGACCCATAGTGGATATGCCTTCCATACTCATCCGAATTAACGTACCGCTGGAAGTGATGATCATCAGATCTTCTTCCGTCTTAACCATTTTCAGGCTGACTACCGCACCGTTCTTATCTGTGACGTTAATAGTTTTAATCCCTTTACCGCCACGAGTTTGCATCCGATAATCGCTGACAGGGGTACGTTTACCATAACCTTTGGCTGTAACAATCAGAACATCCAGTTCCTGGTCAACAACGTCCATACCGATTACGACATCCTGCTCATCCAGTGTAATCCCTTTAACCCCGGTTGCACTCCGTCCCATGGAACGAACATTTCCTTCCGAGAATCGGATGGACATCCCGTGAGCTGTACCCATAATGATCTCTTGCTGTCCGTCTGTCAGCTTAACATCAATAAGGGCATCATCATCACGCAGGGAGATCCCGATCAGACCGCCTTTACGAATATTGGTGTAATCCTCAAGTGGTGTCTTCTTCACAACCCCTTGACGGGTAGCAAAGAACAGATACTTGTCACTTTCGAATTCCTGAACTGGAATCACGGCATTGACCGATTCACCCTGCTCGATCTGAATCAGATTGATAATCGGCGTTCCCCGTGCTGTACGTCCAAGCTCTGGAATCTCATAAGCTTTGAGACGGTACACTTTACCTTTGTCGGTAAAGAACATGAGGTAATTGTGAGAATTGGTCACAAACAGATGCTCAACAAAGTCGGTATCTTTGGTGTCCATTCCCACAACCCCACGTCCGCCACGCTTCTGACTGCGGTATGTAGATACCGGCAGACGTTTCACATAGCCTGTATGGGTAATGGTGATGATAACCTCTTCACGCGGAATCAGATCCTCGTCCAGAATGCTCTCTTCACCTACAGTGATTTCGGTACGGCGATCATCGTTGAAGCGATCACGGATTTCTTGCAGCTCCGTGCTGATAATTTCGAGCACCAGGTGCTCGTTGGCCAAAATTTCACGATATTCCTTAATTTTGACCATCAGTTCGTTGTACTCATTTTCGATGCGCTCGCGTTCCAGACCTGTCAGGCGTTGCAGACGCATATCGAGGATAGCTTGAGCCTGATCATGACTGAGTGAGAAACGCTCGATCAGACCTTCTCTGGCTGCATCTGTATTGCTGGATGAACGAATCAACGCAATAATTTCGTCGATATGATCCAGCGCGATACGCAAGCCTTCCAGAATGTGCGCGCGTGCTTCCGCTTTTTTCAGTTCGAACTGTGTACGTCTACGTATAACCTCAATCTGATGCTGCAAGTAGTGATACAACACTTCACGCAGATTCAGAATCTTAGGTTCTTTATTTACAATCGCGAGCATGTTAATCCCAAAGGTGGACTGCATCGCTGTATGCTTGTACAGGTTGTTCAGCACTACACCGGGGTTCACGTCTCTGCGAAGCTCAATCACAATCCGCATACCGTTACGGTCAGACTCATCACGGAGATCCGTAATACCATCAATCTTTTTATCACGTACCAACTCAGCAATTTTCTCAACGAGTCTTGCCTTGTTCACCTGATAAGGAAGTTCCGTAACAATAATCCGTGCTTTGTTGTTGTTTTCTTCGATGTTGGTTTTGGCCCGCATCGTTACTGAACCACGTCCGGTTTGATACGCCTGGCGAATTCCGGAGCGTCCCAAAATATAACCGGAAGTTGGGAAGTCTGGCCCTTGAATATAATCCATCAATTCCATGGAAGTGATATCCGGATTTTTGATCATGGCCTGTACGCCGTCGATTACCTCTCCCAGGTTATGAGGAGGAATGTTGGTCGCCATACCTACCGCAATCCCGCCAACACCATTGACAAGCAAGTTAGGGAAACGAGCTGGCAGAACGACAGGTTCACTTTCTTCACCGTCATAGTTCGGCTGGAAGTCAATCGTATCCTTGTTGATGTCTCTGAGCATTTCCATCGCAATCTTGGACAACCGGGCTTCCGTATAACGCATGGCTGCTGCCATATCGCCATCCACCGATCCAAAGTTACCATGTCCATCTACGTGCATGTAGCGCAGGGAGAAGTCCTGTGCCATCCGTACCATCGTTTCATATACGGCAGAGTCACCGTGTGGGTGATACTTACCGATAACTTCGCCGACGATTCTGGCTGATTTTTTATGTGGTTTATCGGGTGTCATGCCTAGCTCGGACATTGCGTACAGAATACGCCGGTGAACCGGCTTCAATCCGTCACGCACGTCAGGTAAGGCACGGCTCACAATAATGCTCATCGCATAATCCATAAACGATTCACGCATCTCGACGCCAATATCCCGATCTTTAACCTGCGAGTTCATTTCTTCCGCCATGCTGGACCTCCTTCTTGTCCTTCAACAAACATTCCATTCAATCATTCAAAAATTAATTATATGTGAAGAGCCTAACAAGGCTAAAACCGCACAAGGACGCTACTCTTTATTATATTACTTTCACAAAAGGTAAACAATTAAACGTCCGCTGGGCAATAGCCTTTCTTCCGGGAACTTTAGAGAGTCTGGGGGTTCGCCCTGCCTTCCTCCCCATTTACACATACAATGCTAGAAAAAGCGGCAATTGTACTGTGTATATTCAGGCTTAGACCGTTCCCGTTCTACGATCAAACTACATCTGTGCAACAAAACCGCACAAAACGCCATATTTCTCTATTATACCACTGAAATCATCTCTTGTCCTTTGATTTCTCCGCGTCTGCCACTCTTATAAACCCCATTAAAACACGAAAGGACTGATGGTTCTTGGGCATCCAGCGTGTCTCCAGCAAATGGACCAAGACAGCTGTGTTACAACGCAGCCGTAATGTGAATGGATATATACCGGTTACACGACAATATAATCGCCAGACCCTGGAACGGATGACTGAATTATTCGAGTCAAACTATATCAAACCGGATCGGGGAACCTACGGCAATGGCGTCATGCGGGTAAAAACCATCCGTATGAATCCACACCCGATTACCGATGCAAACACATCAGAAATCTCTGCTGATCCACTCTTCCCTTCCACAGCTGAAGTCGGTGCCGAGATCTCTGCTGAAGTCCCCCTGACAACGTATGAACTTCGATATGGGACGGAGGAGAAACACTTCCATTCCCTCGATGAGCTGGATCTGGCGCTCACTGAACGTATCCAGAAGCGCGACTACATCATTCAGCAAGGCATTCCGCTGATGAAACATGATGGGTTGCCTTTTGACCTGCGGGTACTGACGCAGAAAAATCTACAACGCAATTGGGAAACGACAGGTATCCTGGGGAGAGTTGCTGCACCGGGCAAGATCATTACCAACATTCATGGCGGCGGACGATTGGCCACCTTTAATGAGTTGGTACGCCCTCATTTTGACCAGGAGCGGTTCCAGCAACTACGCAGTGAGCTATATCGTTTAGGCATTCATACAGCGGTACAGCTACAGAAGTCATTTCCAAGACTCAAAGAGATTGGTATCGACATCGCACTAGACGAAGATGGACGGCCATGGATTATTGAAGTCAACACATTGCCGGGTATCTATGCTTTTGGCCTATTGCCTGATAAGGAAACGTACCGAAAGATCAAGCGTTATGCGAGAGCGTACGGCAGATTACCCTCCAAAAAAGGGAAAACATCTCGTACCTCTCCCAAAGCCCAGGCCTCCTCTACCAAAAGCCGCACACATCGGTAACAGGCACTCCAGAGTCCAACCTAAAATCTCTATGCTATAATCCCATAATGTAAAAGAGGCGCCCTCGCAGGCGCCTCTTCGAATATCGTTAGATGTCGAGGTTTTTCACGTATTTTGCATTTTCCTGAATAAAGTCACGACGAGGTTCAACATTATCCCCCATCAGGGTGTCGAACATGGCATCGGCCAGCATTGCATCGCCGATCGATACTTGAAGCATGGTCCGGCTCTCAGGGTCCATCGTCGTTTCCCATAATTGTCCGGCATTCATCTCACCGAGACCTTTATAACGCTGGACATTGAATTTCGCATTTTCACCGAGAGTTGCGATAATTTCATCGCGTTCCTTCTCGGAACCAGCATAACGAATCACTTTATTGCGCTCAATCTTGAACAATGGCGGTTGGGCAATGTATACATAACCAGCCTCAATGATTTTGCGCATATAGCGATAAAGGAATGTCAGAAGCAATGTCCGAATGTGAGCGCCATCGACGTCGGCATCCGTCATCAAAATGATTTTGTGATAACGTGCTTTGGCAATATCGAAATCATCACCAATTCCTGTACCCATTGCGGTAATGATCGCTCTGATCTCCGCATTACCCAAAATCCGGTCAAGACGTGCTTTTTCCACGTTCAGAATCTTACCACGCAGTGGCAAAATCGCTTGGAAATGACGATCTCGTCCTTGCTTCGCTGATCCACCGGCGGAGTCACCTTCGACGATGTACAATTCGCTGATTGAAGCATCCTTGGATGAACAGTCGGCCAATTTACCTGGCAAAGAGCTGACTTCGAGTGCACCTTTACGACGCGTCAGTTCACGTGCTTTACGAGCTGCTTCACGTGCACGGGCAGCTTGCAGTCCTTTTTCCAAAATGCGACGGGATACGGAAGGATTCTCTTCCAGGAACTCCTGCAGCTTCTCAGCAAACAGGGATTCGACAATTCCGCGCACTTCACTGTTACCCAGCTTCGTCTTGGTCTGTCCCTCAAATTGCGGTTCAGGGATCTTGACCGAGATGATCGCTGTCAGACCTTCACGTACATCATCCCCGGACAGATTACCTGTGCTGTCTTTGATTACGCCCGCTTTACGCGCATAATCATTGATAATCCGGGTAAGGGCACTCTTGAATCCGGATTCGTGCGTTCCGCCCTCATGTGTGTTGATGTTGTTGGCAAACGAGTAAATATTCTCGGTGTAGCTGTCATTGTATTGCAATGCAACTTCAACCTGAATGTTGTCTCTTGATCCTTCTACATAAATCGGGTTTTCATGCAGTGCTTCACGCTTCTGGTTCAGGAAGGAGACATACTCGATAATACCGCCCTCATACAGGAAAGAGTTGGTTACACCTGTACGTTCATCGGTTAAAGTCATACCAATTCCCTTGTTCAGGAACGCGAGCTCACGAATACGAGTCAGCAAAGTTTCATAGTCATAAACTCTTGTTTCCGTGAAAATCTCCGGATCCGGATGGAACGTAACCGTTGTTCCCGTTTCCTCCGTTGTACCGATCGTTTTCAGATCATACTGCGGAACACCCCGACGGTATTCCTGTTGATACACATGGCCGTCAACCTTAACTGTAACAACAACTTTCTCTGATAGAGCATTGACGACAGATACACCTACACCATGAAGACCACCGGATACTTTGTACCCGCCACCGCCAAATTTACCGCCTGCATGCAGAACAGTCATTACAACCTCAAGTGCAGGACGTTTCATTTTGGCATGTTCGCCGACAGGAATCCCCCGCCCGTTATCGACTACAGTGACGCTGTTATCTTCATGAATAGTAACTTCGATATGATCACAATAACCTGCGAGTGCTTCGTCAATACTATTGTCCACTACTTCCCAAACGAGATGATGCAGACCTTTGGCACTGGTGGAACCAATATACATCCCCGGTCGTTTACGTACGGCTTCCAGCCCTTCAAGTACCTGAATTTCATCTGCACCATATGACGGTTGATTCATAGACATGCCTTTCACCTACTTCTATAGATTCAATATCGTAAATATGCGTTAACTAAGAATGCATGCTGAAATGAACATATTCCCTTAATTCCAGTAAGCAATCTAAATAAAGACAAGCAGCAAAAGGTACAATAACTCGTACCGCCGATAGGCTAGAGATCAGGAAAAATGTGAGCTCGCTTCTTGAGCGTAGCTGAGGAAATAGGCGAGTAGTACACAATGTTTTTGGTCACAACAATGGACTTGGCTTCCTCTTCACCAATATGCTCCACTGTTTTTTCCTGCTCGGCATGCGTGACATACTGCTTGGAAATTTTTGAGGATTTTTCAATCGATATATCAAAAATAGCGACCAATTCGGAAGATCGGATAATCTTCTCACCGCCCAGATGAATGTACATAAGCCCTCACTCCTTAGCGTTCAACCTGTCCGGCATGAACGTGATAAATACTGGCATCTTTGAGCTTGTCAACGTTTAAGCTCTCGATTCCGGTAGCCGTAATAAAGGTTTGCACCTTGCTCTGGAACGTTTCGATCAGCTGCGTCTGACGAAAAGGATCCAGTTCAGACAGTACATCGTCCAGCAGCAGGACCGGATATTCTCCGATTTCTTCATGAATCAGTTCAATTTCCGCAAGTTTAAGGGACAACGCCGTTGTGCGCTGCTGCCCCTGCGAGCCATACGTTTGTACTTCCCGATCGTTAATGAAAAAGGACAGGTCATCCCGATGCGGCCCACTAAGCGTTGTGCCTCGGCGAATCTCCTGCTCTTTCATTTGTGATAATTTTATCATAAATTGGTCCATTAAGACAGCTTCATCTTCCTCAGCGGCTTCGCTGAAGGAAGGAAGATAGGCCAGACGCAGGACTTCTCCGCCTCCGGTGATGCCCTGATGAATTGTTTCAGCCCACTTTTGCAGTTTCTTTATGAATTGTTTCCTTTTTTTGACGATTTTAACACCATGCTCCACCAGTTGTTCATTCCACACCTCAAGCATGGTCTGGGCTGAAGCGCTCTGCCCCCATAATTGCTTGAGCAAATTGTTACGCTGGACGAGCACTTTTTGATATTGCTGCAGATGATACAGGTAGCCTGGAGCCACCTGTCCAATCTCCATGTCAAGAAACCGGCGGCGGACCCCCGGTGTGCCTTTGACAATCTCAAGATCTTCCGGTGCAAACATCACCACATTAAGCGCTCCGACAAAATCACTCAGCTTTCGCTGTTCCAGTCCGTTGATCTTTGCTTTTTTGCCTTGTTGCGACAAAGATAGCTCGAGCTTGACCGATCCGTACTTTTTGTCGACCTCTGCTGTAAGCCTGGCACGTTCTTCACCGAAACGAATCAGTTCCTTGTCGCGGGATGTACGGTGGCTCTTAGTGAGTGCAAGCACAAAAATGGCTTCTGCAAGATTGGTCTTGCCTTGGGCATTTTGCCCGATCAAAAGATTCACAGGACCAAAAGAATCTAGTCTCAGGTGTTCATAATTGCGGAATTGCTGCAGATCTATGCTGTTTACAAACACGCGGTATCCTCCCTTTTATCCCGTCCGTCAGGAGGCAGCAGGATCTAACTGGTCTTCTTATTGTGCGACAACTTCGAACGAACCTTCTCCATCCACCTCAACGATATCCCCAGGGTATAACTTGCGTCCCCGGCGTTCCTCAGGCTCTTTATTCACACGTACAAGCCCATCCTGAAGCAATGCTTTGGCCATACCTCCGGTTGGGATGCAGTCGGCCAGTTTCAAAAATTGATCAAGCTTAATATATTCCGTACGAATCGCTACTTGGTTCACTATGATCTTCCTCTCGTTAGTTGGTCGTCCGGTAAGGCAATATGACGTACAAGCTGTGACTGTCGTCCAGCGGTTTCAGGATGATAGGGCTCATGACACCAGTGAAAGCGATCATCAGCTGCTCACTCTCCACCACTTTCAGCACATCCAGCATATATTTGGAGTTGAACGAGATTTTCAGTGGTTCGCCGTTAAAGTCGGCCGGTTCGATTTCTTCTCTTACTTTCCCCAGCTCGGAAGAGCTTGAAGAAATTTCGATTGATCCGGAATCCATCGTTTGCATCCGCACAATGTTTGTTTTTTCTTCACGCGACAGCAAATAAGCCCGGTCGATAGATTCACTTAATTTTTTTGTATCCAAAACGAGTTCTGTTTTGTACGAAGTCGGAATAATTCTAGAAGTATCCGGATAAGTTCCGTCCAAAATACGCGAATAGAACAGAACACGGTCGATTTTGAACAAAACCTGGTTGTCAGCGACAACGATATCCACAAGTGTATTTTGATCGGGCACGATTTTGCTGAGTTCGTTCAGCGTTTTACCCGAGATCACCACATTGTTGAATCTCACACCTTCTGCATTATCCAGCATTGCTGAACGAGTAGCAAGACGATGACGGTCAGTTGCCACAAATTTCAGTTCATTGTCACCCAAACTCCAGAGTACACCTGTCAAAATCGGCGTAGTTTCATGTGTGGAAATGGAGAACACGGTTTGTTTAATCATATTTTTGAGCAAATCTCCTGGAATGGAGACGGTTTGGTTCTCTTCGATGCTTGGCAATACTGGGAATTCTTCTGGATCAAGACCAACCAGTTGAATTTCGGTAGCTCCTGCGGAGATAAAGGTGTTGAAGTTCTCTTTTACCTCCATGTGCACTTCTTGGGAAGGCAGCTTTTTGATGATCTCGACAAAAAACTTGGCTGGCAGTACAACACTACCAGGTTGTTCCACCTGAACAACACTTTTATCACCATCTTCAAGCGGGATGAAGGATTGAATTGAAATATCGGTGTCGCTTGCTGTCAACGTCACACCTTGATGATTAACGTCGAATTTGATACCGCTCAGAATTGGGATCGTCGTACGGCTTGAGATGGCTTTGGATACTTGCTGGATGGATTCGTTCAAGTAGCTTTTCATTATGCTGATTTTCATGGTTTCACTCCTAGCGGGTTTTTTGGGTGTAGAGGTGTTGAAATGTGTTTTTCAAAAGGCCGAAGGCTGAGCTTCGAAATCGCTTATTTGGAGATGATATCTTTTAGATCTTTATAGTAATAATAGTAATAGGGGCACTGAATATGTGGATAAGTGGGTATAAACCCATAAGCCCAAGCCTATCCACATGTGTATACGTTGTGCACAGGCTTGGGACTTATTCAGGTTGGATTCTTAATTTTTTCGGTTAAGTTGTTGATAACTTTATAGAGATCCTGATCGACTTTAATCGCCTGGGAGATCTTTTCGTGCGCATGGATGACGGTGGTATGATCTCGCCCTCCAAATGCTTCACCGATTTTGGGCAGAGAAAAGTCTGTAAGTTCACGAGAGAGATACATAGCAATCTGTCTTGGGAACGCAACGGCCTTGGTCCGTTTCCGTGCTTTGAAATCTTCAAGCTTAAGGCTGTAATACTCGCCGACCTTTTGTTGGATGTCGTGAATAGTGATCATTTTCGGACGACTGGAAGGAATAATATCCTTCAGTGCTTCAGCTGCTAGATGAGTGGTTACATCTTGATTAGTCAGCGAAGAATAGGCAACAACCCGAATCAGGGCCCCTTCCAGTTCACGAATATTGGTATCAATCTGGTTGGCGATGTACATCATCGCCTCATTCGGAATATCGAGGTTTTCCGCACGAGCTTTTTTACGCAAAATAGCAATCCGTGTCTCCAGATCAGGAGGCTGGATATCCGTAATTAACCCCCATTCAAAACGGGAACGAAGCCGTTCTTCTAGGGTCGGAATTTCCTTCGGCGGTCTGTCGCTGGAGATGATGATCTGTTTCCGTTCCTCATGCAGCGCATTAAACGTATGGAAAAATTCCTCTTGCGTCGATTCTTTTCCAGCCAAGAACTGAATATCATCAATGAGCAGAATATCGACACTACGGTATTTGTTACGGAAGCTCTCCCCGCGGTTGTCACGGATCGAGTTAATGAATTCGTTCGTGAATTTCTCAGATGACAAATAAACAACTTTGCTGCCCGGATCATGCTCCAGGACGTAATGTCCGATCGCATGCATCAAGTGAGTTTTGCCGAGACCTACCCCTCCATAAAGAAACAGAGGATTGTATGCTTTGGCGGGCGCTTCAGCGACCGCCAGCGATGCGGCGTGGGCAAAACGGTTGCCCGGCCCAATGACAAATGTATCAAATGTATATTTCGGATTGAGCATGCTGAGTACCGCTTCTTCCTGAACAACTGTAGGCGTTGGCGCTGGCAGTTGAGGGTCCGGTTCAGCAGGCTTGTTCTCCTCGATGACAAATTTCACATCGACCTGTTTGCCAAGCAGCTCATATACCGTCGATCCGACCAGTTTGGTGTAACGGCTCTCCAGCCATTCGACGGCAAACGTGGTTGGTGCGGATATGACGATCGAACGATCATTCAGCTTGGTAGCTTTGGTTGCTTTGAACCAAGTGTCAAAGCTGGGTTTGCTGAGCTTGTTTTGTATGATTGATAAAATTTGCTGCCATAAATCAGAAGTATGGCTGTCCACAGACTGTCACTCCTTTTACATGTTCCAAGTGTGGCTTAAGCCATGATGCAGTGTCGAAATACGAGATATATTGTTGAATTTATCCCCAAACCCCCGCAGGTCGAAAACAAAAAAAGAATGAACAACGGAAAATTGTTCACAACTTTATCCACAGGCTGTTGATAATATTATGGGTCAGATCACATATTCACATCCAAAAGTAATACAATCATAGCAAAAGAAGCCCGGCATTTCAATGTATCACGTGATTTTATCCACAAATTCAATAACTTGTGTATAATTTTTAATCACAACACAATATATTGTTTATAAATTGTTTAACTTTCGACAAGATGACCCAAAAACCCAAATTATTTTATACACAGGTTATTCGTCAAATGATGCTGAATTGTGTGTAAAAGTATTCTCTGTTTGTGAATAACCTCTCTGTGGATAACCGTAAAGTGAAAATGACCGTTTTGGGGATTTTCAGGAGAGTGACTCTTCATGCCCGTTTTCCTTTTTCGAAGAGAGGAATTGAGGAAACGACAAAATCAAAGGCAGAGGAGATCAAGAAGAGGGCCTGTTGAACGGAAGGAGCGTTTACTGATTTGTATGAAATGAACGTAGAATTTATTCCTAAAAGAGGTAGGATGGATATGCGCGCAAACCTTGGAGATGGATGTGACTTCATTGCAGCAGATTTGTTTTATGCCAAAAAGAGGTTGTTCTTTAAGGCCGGAATGGTGGTCAAAGAGAACAACCTCTTTTTGGTTGGTGGTTATAAAGGGATGATTTACTCGTTATGAGCGGAAAATTTACGTTGGAATTCCGCGATATCTGCATATTCTTCTTCCAATTTTCGCGAAATGCGAATAAAGATGGGGAGCAGCTCCTGGTAGATCGATGCATGTTCTTTGATAGGGGTATGCTTGTGCGTTGTACCTACCATAGATGAAACAGCATGAAGCGACTGAATTCGCCCTGTAGCATAAAGACCGAGCACGACGGCCCCCAGACAGGAACTTTCGAAGCTCTCGGGCACAATGACTTCCTGGTTGAATATATCGGACATCATCTGACGCCAGAGCGGGGAACGAGCGAAACCACCCGTTGCCTGAATGGAGGTAGGTTGTCCGATCTGTTCTTCCATGGCCAGCAGTACCGTATATAGATTGAAAATAACCCCTTCCAAAACGGAACGGATCATATGCTCTTTCTGGTGGTGGAGGGTCAAACCAAAGAAGGAACCTCGGGCGTCCGGATTCCATAAAGGGGCGCGTTCCCCTGAAAGGTACGGATGGAATAGAAGCCCTTCCGAACCGGGGCTGACGCGTTCAGCAATCTTGGTGAGTACATCATAGGAATTGATGCCGAGCCGTTTGGCTGTTTCCACTTCGGAGGCAGCGAATTCGTCCCGTACCCAGCGAAAAAGCATGCCACCGTTATTCACAGGTCCACCGATCACCCAAAGATTCTCGGTGAGGGCATAACAGAACGTTCTACCTTTTGGATCGGTAACAGGACGGTCAACGACGGTGCGAATCGCGCCGCTGGTGCCGATCGTTGCTGCAACAACGCCAGGCTCAATGGCGTTCACACCGAGATTGGACAATACCCCGTCACTTGCACCGATGACGAAGGGAGTAGAGGGGGAGAGAGCCATTTTTTCAGCCCATGTACGATCCATTCCCTCTATAGTATGTGTGGTCGGTACGAGCTGCGATAGATGGTCAGGTGTAATGCCTGCAACCTCAAGTGCTTCGGCATCCCAATCCAGTTGTTCCAGATTGAGCATACCGGTACAGGATGCGATGGAGTGATCCACGACATATTGACCGAACAGACGGAAGAACAAATATTCTTTGATAGAGATAAATTTGGCGGTACGTTGAAAAAGTTCAGGTTCATCATGGCGCAGCCACATTAATTTGGTCAGTGGCGACATGGGGTGAATCGGTGTACCTGTTCGCAAATAGATACGATGCCCGATTCCGTTCTCTTGCAGTTTGGCGGCCCAGGCGGCGCTCCGGTTGTCAGCCCAAGTGATGCAGCGAGTGAGGGGCATACCATCTTGTCCCATCGCAATAACACTGTGCATGGCAGAGCTGCAGGACACGAACATAATTTGTTCCGCAGCTACGCCACTTTGCTCCATCACGCCGCGTACGGAGCGAAGGGCAGCTTGAACAATTTGTTCTGGATCCTGCTCAGCGACATCCGGAGCTGGGGTGTATAAAGGATATTCCTGAGTCGAAGTGCTTACAACTTCACCCTGTTCCGTAAAGAGTACGGATTTGGTACTGGTTGTACCGATATCCATCCCAATCATATAGTTGTTCACTTTACATAAACCTTCTTTCTTTTGAACCCATAAAATTAAAGCTCTAATGGTGTGGATTTATTTTCTTCTTCTATATAGGTAGTCAATTTATACGACTGTACTCAGCAGCAAAATAAAGATCAGTCCAACTACAGATAATAGTGTTTCCATAACGGTCCACGTCTTCAGCGTCTGCGAGACACTCATATTGAAGAATTCTTTAATCATCCAGAAGCCTGCGTCGTTCACATGAGAAAGTACAAGTGAACCTGCACCGGTAGCGAGTACGACAAGTTCAATATTAGCACCTGGCGTTAGTGCAAGGACCGGAGCTACAATACCAGCTGCTGTCGTCATGGCCACAGTTGCTGAACCGGTAGCAACCCGAATGAGTGCGGCTACAAGCCAGGCGAACAGGATCACGTTAATGTTGGCATGTGTGGCGACCTCAGCAATGGCATTACCTACGCCACTATTGATCAACACCTGTTTGAACGCACCGCCACCGCCAATGATGAGAATGATGGTCGCCGTAGGCGCCAGACATTCACTGGTGAAGCGGGAGATGTCATGTTTGTTGAACCCGCGTGAGAATCCGAGTGAAAAGAGGGCGAACACAACGGAGATCAGCAGAGCTATAATTTCATGGCCGATAAATTCACAGAATACGGTAAATCCGCTTGTGGCGTCAGGATCTACGATATTGGCGATGGAGCCAATGAGCATCAAAATGACCGGCAGCAAAATGGTAAACAAGGTTATGCCGAAACCGGGCAAGTTGTTACTTTTTTTCGTAGCGAATTGTTCAGCCAGCTCTGCAGGTGGTTCGGTATGTATTCTTTTACCGATAAATTTACCAAACAGAGGTCCAGCGATAATAGCAGTCGGAATACCTACAATAAGGGAATACAAGATCGTCTTACCCAAATCGGCGCTGTACGCTTCGATGGCAATCATGGGAGCCGGGTGAGGTGGAACCAGACCATGTACAGTAGAGAGACCTGCCAAAATCGGAATACCGATCTGCAGCAGCGACATATTGGTTTTACGTGCAACGGTGAAAATGATCGGAATCAGTAGAATAACGCCGACTTCGAAGAAAACTGGAATACCGACAATAAATCCAACAATCATCATCGCCCAGTGCACACGTTTCACACCGAAACGATCTACCAGTGTGGTAGCAATACGCTCGGCTCCGCCGGATTCAGCCATCATCTTACCAAGCATGGTACCAAGGCCGATGACGATGGCAATCGTTCCGAGTGTGCCGCCAAGTCCTCCCGTAATGGAAGTAATTACGTCCGCGGGTTTCATGCCTGTAAGTAAACCAAGCATTAATGCAGATATTAAAAGGGTAATGAAAGGATTCCATTTATATTTGGAGATCAACACGATCAGGAATACAATCGCAATCAATGTCCAGACCAATAACGTTGCATTATGGGATAGCCCAAAAAGAGTGCTCATGAGGTATGCTCCTTTTTTTCTGATATATAACGCTTACAACTGATCCATGATTAGGGGGAGGGAAGACACTTTACAATTCATGTAGCGCGGGCGGCTTAATCCCTCTTAATATGCCCCAAAAAATTGAAACAAATCGCATTTTGTATACTTGTCGACAAGTTGGGGGGCAATCATTCACAACGGATATGATTGCGAACCCCTGCACAGATATTCCATGAAGTGATGAATAAAATTTCATTACATGTCATTAGGAATCAAAGCTTTCGTGCAGCGTCTTGCCTGAATCCTGAAAATACGTGCGCACTCCAGATTGAATGCGTGTTTTATCACCCGATTCAAGTGCCTCAATCAGCAAGCGGTGTTTACCTATTACAGCGCTTACTTTCTGCTCGCCCTGAATAAAAACCCTGCGGGTGGTGAGCAGCATAACCGTCATGACAACATAACGAATGCTTTTCCATAGATGTAAAATACGCGAATGCTGGGCGGCTTCGATAATAGTCTCGTGAAAGGTAAGATCCTGATACGCAAATTCAACCGCATCTTGGTGACGTCCAGCCAAGTCCATTTTGTCTATCACATTACTTAACTGGGTAATCAATTGTTCTGGTACATCCCCTGCAAGTCGCTGCTGCACAAAACTTTCAATCAGGAAACGCACGTCATATAATTCCTCGACATCTTTAATTTTCAATCCAATGACAACCACGCCCATACGCTCCAACCGAATGAGCCCTTCATTCGACAGTGTTCTTAACGCTTCACGTACAGGTGATCGACTGCTGTCAAAATCAGCGGCAATCCGATTTTCTGACAAAATTTCGCCAGGACGAAGGGTTCCGCTAATGATCCGTAGTCTTAATTCGCAGGCAATGGCTTCCCCGCGGGAAGCTCCCTGAAGCCAGGATGAAGGAAACAGCATAATGGCTAACGCTCCTATTATAAGTAATCAGTTCAATACTGATCATAGCACAACTATTTTGCTGATTGAGCGTTTTATACCAATCCTTATAACGAGAATAAATGGCTGTATGCTCTGTGCTCTGTGCGTATGCTGAATTTAGGAACGTCATATTGCTTCAAATGGATTTTTCAAAGAGCTAGAGGAATAATTATCTTCCTTATAAATGAGTTTGGATCGGTACTGTGCTTCCCATAAGTATACTTGTATACAAGATGTGATTTTTTTATCCTACACCTTTCTCGAAAACTTGTAAACCATAGAATAAAGCGGATACATTAAATTTAAAGTATGTCATTTTAAAAGCCAAAAAATATTGGTTATCTAATGGATTGCTGCTCCACTGAAGTTCTTCAGAAACGTAGGAATATTAACCAAAAGCAGAGCTAATGAAACAGTCTGTCATCGATAAATATTCCTTATCCACATGTGAATAACTTGAAATGGTAATTAAAGAAGGAATTAAGGGGTTTGAGGGGTGTGGATAACCGTAAAAACTGATTTTTGATGAATGAATCGGAACTGGGGATAACTTTTTGAGCTTCTAAATGATGCTTTAAAAAGGTAGTAAACAGGAGTACGAATCCATGGCCGTTTAGGTAGGGTGGAATAGGCATTAAAAGGAGAAAGGAGGCAAGAGGCACGCAGTTGACTTTTCCAGGTGTTCATGGTTAAATATATAAAGGTGTTTTCTGTGAAGATGAAAGTGATTCATCACATAAGTATTTCCTTGTGAGGAGGTGCAATACATTGAGACCTACATTCAAACCGAACGTTAGCAAACGTAAAAAAGTTCATGGTTTCCGGAAAAGAATGAGCACGAGCAACGGCCGTAAAGTTCTGGCTGCACGTCGCCTTAAAGGCCGTAAAGTCCTGAGTGCTTAAATGCATGTGAAGACCACCGAGGTGGTCTTTTTTTTCTTAAATAGGTCATTTCAGACTGGATGCTGGTAAAGGTCAGGTCTGAATTGGCTGCGCAAAAGCATAAGTACACATTTATGTTCAATGAATGAGATGTCCGTTTTTTCGAAAACGTTCCTTATATAAGGATGAATGTTTGCTCAGTTGAAATGACTGATCAACAATCATCCCAAATGAAGTTGCCGCCAAGACGGTTTATCGTTATTCAAGAAAGCCTATACTAAATCAGTAATGAGGCCTTCGTCAATAATGTTGGTGGAAAACAGCAAGGAGAAGCGCCGTGTATAAAAGACTGCGTTTACGAAACCGGGCGGACTTTAGCCGCGTATACCGGTATGGGAAATCGTTTGCCAATCATCAGTTTGTAGTGTATGGCTGTCGTCGTAAAGATACAGAACAATTCCGAGTAGGTGTATCCTGCAGCAAGAAAATCGGAAACGCTGTCGTACGCAACCGGATGAGACGCATGATTAAGGAAATTATACGTCATCATGAGAAAGAGATTGTCACGCAGATGGATTTGATCTTTATCGTCAGAAAAGGTGCTTTGGACATGTCCTATAAGGATATGGAAAAAAGCCTGCTGCATGCGATGCGCAAGGGCTCTCTTTTGAAGTCGGGCAAGCGGTAAGCTTCGGTTTATTTGTCCTCCTAATTATGGTATGATTTACGGTGGAATGGAATGGTTAAGAGAGGGGTTATGAAGTGTCGCGATTGAAGACATCAAAGGGGAAGTGGATTCTCCTCATTGCAGTCATTGCAATGGTCACTGTACTCGCCGGATGTACTCCACAAGGAGCCGGGGTTACTACGGAAGATCTGAGGAATAGTGATTCTTTTTGGCAAGCCAATGTTATTTATTGGTTCTCACTGGCGCTCGATACATTCGCCAACTGGTTTAACGGTGAATATGGACTGGCCGTCCTTGTGATGGTGTTAATTGTACGGACGTTAATCTTGCCGCTGACAATGAAGCAGGTTCGCAGCTCCAAGGCGATGCAAGCTATTCAGCCGCAGTTGAAAGAAATTCAAGCCAAGTATAAAGATACACCTGAGAAAGTTCAGCAAGAAACAATGAAGTTGTTTCAGGAGAACAAAGTTAATCCGATGGCCGGTTGTCTGCCACTTATCATTCAGATGCCGATTTACATCGCACTTTATAACTCAATTTACGGAAACTCCAGTCTGAGAACACATGATTTCTTGTGGCTACAACTCGGATCACCCGATCACCTGTTTATTTTGCCAGTGCTGGCAGCCATCACAACATTTGTCCAAACGTGGATGATGATGCGTATGAATCCTGCACAGCAAGTCGGACCGATGCAGTTTATGCTTTGGGTTTATCCGATATTGATCTTTGTTATGTCTTATCAGTTCCCGGCTGCATTGCCGCTTTACTGGTTCTACAGTAACATCTACACGATCGTGCAAAACTATTTCCTTTACCGGAATAATGATAAAATCGTGGCTGAGGTCAACGTGAAGCAGAACAGCTCTTCCAAAAATGGAAATGGAGCTAAACGCAAAAACGGTGGCAAGGCAACTGTCTCTGGAAAAGGTTCGAAAGGGGCCAAAAAATCGAAATGACCAAAGTCATTGCGTCAGGAAAAACCGTTGAAGATGCTGTAAACCAAGGATTGGCTGAGCTTGGCGTGAGCCGGGACAAGGTCGAGATACAAGTGTTAGAGCAGCCGTCAAAAGGATTCCTGGGTTTGATCGGGGTTAAGGCCGCTAAAGTGGAAGTGAAACTTCTGCCTGTGCCTGAACCTGTTTTACAACCGATCAAGCTGGCCGCACATATACCTCAAGTTGAAGCAACACTTGAGGGTGTGGCTGCTAAAAATCCCTATGAGGAAGCGGCTGCTTTCTTAAAAGAAGTGGCAGCAGGTATGGGACTGGAGGTTGAAGTGCATATCAAAAAACAGCGTGATGGACATATCTTCAATATTGCCGGTGAAGACCTGGGCATGATTATTGGCAGACGTGGACAGACGCTGGATGCCCTTCAATATTTGACGAACATTGTAGCAAATCGTTATTCGGAAAGCTTCGTTCGCATCGTACTCGATGCAGAGAATTTCCGTCAACGTCGACGCAAGACGCTGGAGGATCTGGCTGAACGTTTGGCTGGACAGGCCATTCGCACTGGCAAGGAAGTTGTGCTGGAGCCAATGCCGCCACTCGAACGCAAAGTCATTCATGCGAAATTGCAAAATCACTCGCAGATTAAGACATACAGCAAGGGCGAGGAGCCCAATCGGCGCGTAGTCATTACGACGAAATAACACGAAATTGAAGACGCAATGGCTTCCTGCCCGGTGCAGAAGCCATTGCTTTTTTCGTACAGAAGTACTTTTCCAAAACGGAAGAGCGACTTCATTAAGAGCCATATCAAGATATGAATGATGCGAAAAGAAGCGTTTTGCAACTGAACAACTGAACTATATATTGAAATTAATATAGCGTCCTGAGGGGCGCAATTTTAAAATAGAGCAAGGAGAGATAACGATGATTAGTGATACGATTACAGCGATATCAACAGCGGTCGGAGAAGCGGGTATCGCTGTAATCCGGGTGAGCGGCCCGGATGCGGTGTCGGAGACGGAGAAGATTTTTCGCAGCAAAACCCCACTAACACAGGCAGCATCCCACACGGTTCATTACGGTCATATTATAGATCCGGGGACTGGTGAGAAGATCGAGGAAGTATTGGTTACGGTGATGCGTGCGCCACGTTCTTTCACAACAGAGGATGTCGTGGAGATTAGCGCTCATGGCGGAGTGGTTTCGGTTAAGCGCGTAATGGATCTGTTGTTGCAGCTCGATATTCGTCTCGCTGAACCCGGCGAGTTCACAAAGCGTGCTTTTCTCAATGGACGGATTGATCTATCCCAGGCGGAAGGGGTTATGGATCTCATTCGTTCCAAATCCGATCGGGCGTTCTCCGTTGCACTCAAGCAAGTAGAGGGCAAATTGTCGTCCAAGCTGCGCGAACTAAGATACACGCTGGTGGAGACACTTGCTCACATCGAAGTAAATATCGATTATCCTGAGCATGATGTAGAGTCACTAACCTCTGAATTTATTAAAGAAAAATCCAGTCAGGTGATGACTGAAATCGATAAATTGCTGGTAACAGCAGAGCAAGGAAAGATACTGCGTGAAGGAATCACAACAGCTATCGTAGGCCGGCCAAACGTAGGGAAATCTTCATTGCTCAATACGTTGGCCCAGGACAACCGGGCAATTGTAACGGACATTCCAGGTACAACGCGTGACGTCATTGAGGAGTTTGTTACGATTAACAATATACCGCTCAAGCTGCTCGATACGGCAGGTATTCGGGAAACGATGGATGTCGTGGAAAGAATCGGGGTGGAGCGTTCTCGCTCTGCTGTGAATGAGGCGGATCTGTTATTGATGGTTATCAATGCTGCCGAGCCACTACATCAGGACGAGATTGAATTATTGGAACAAATCCGCGGTAGACAATCAATTATTATTATGAATAAAATGGACTTAGCGCCGCAGGCGGACCGCGAAGTGCTGCTTCGTTATATCCCTGAGGAACGGCTTGTTCCGATGTCGGTGAAAGATGATCTGGGCGTGGACCGATTGGAAGATGCCATCTCGACGTTGTTCTTCAGTGGCAAGCTGGAGTCGGCCGACTTGACCTATGTCAGCAATGTGCGTCATATTGCTTTGCTCAAAAAAGCGAAGCAGTCGCTCATTGATGCCTATGAAGCAGCAGAGCAGCTGATTCCTATTGATATGATCCAGATTGATGTTCGTCTGGCATGGGAGCAACTGGGTGAGATCGTGGGCGATACAGCGCATGATGCGTTGATTGATCAAATTTTCTCTCAATTCTGCCTCGGAAAATAACACCTGACAAACATACCGGCTCTGAAAAGTAGTATGATAATAAAGTCCATCTGTGGGTGGTCAAAGAATCCGCGAATATGTCTGAAGTACCTATAGACTTGATGGCTTAATATAGATCGAAATGCATTCCGTAGAGTGCGGAGCGTGTTTCATCATGATTTTTACAGAAAATAGATCGTTTGCATGAATTTAGGCGTGCAGCGGCAAAAAGGAGGTAAACTGGAATGGCTTTTGATGGCGGCAGTTATGATGTAATCGTCGTTGGGGCAGGACATGCTGGTGTGGAATCGGCACTGGCTGCAGCCCGTATGGGTTCGAAAACACTGATGATTACCATCAATCTGGATATGGTGGCCTTCATGCCTTGTAACCCATCTATTGGGGGACCGGCAAAAGGACATGTGGTACGTGAGATTGATGCACTTGGTGGTGAGATGGGACGGAACATCGATAAGACCTTTATTCAGATGCGAATGCTCAACACTGGTAAAGGACCTGCTGTGCATGCGCTTCGTGCTCAGGCCGATAAGTTCTCTTATCAGCATACGATGAAAGAAACGATGGAGAATGAACGCAACCTGACGATGCGACAAGGTATGGTTGATCGCCTGATCGTTGAAGACGGACAGTGTGTAGGTGTGGTTACTCAGACTGGTACAGAGTACCGGGCCAAAGCTGTTGTTTTGACAACAGGTACGTATCTGCGCGGTAAAGTAATTATGGGTGAGTTGATGTACGAGAGTGGCCCGAATAATCAACAGCCTTCCCTTAAGTTATCCGAACATCTGCGTGAGCTTGGTTTTGACCTGGTTCGTTTTAAAACAGGTACACCACCGCGTGTGCATAAGGATACGATTGATTTTAGCAAAACGGAAATTCAGCCAGGTGATGATAAACCGAAGTTCTTTTCTTATGAAACGGAATCTTCCGATAATGAGCAGCTGCCTTGCTGGTTGACGTATACATCTGTGGAGACACACCAGATTATTAATGATAATCTCCACCGTGCACCTATGTTCTCAGGTGTTATTGAAGGTACCGGACCGCGTTATTGCCCATCAATCGAGGATAAAATTGTGCGTTTCAGCGACAAGCCGAAGCATCAGATTTTCCTGGAGCCAGAAGGCAAAAACACATCGGAATACTATGTACAAGGTCTATCTACCAGTCTGCCAGAAGATGTTCAATTGGCGGTCCTTCGCTCAATTCCGGGCATGGAAAAAGTAGAAATGATGCGTAACGGCTACGCTATTGAATATGATGCGATGGTGCCTACACAACTGTGGCCTTCACTTGAAACGAAACGTCTGCCAGGTCTGTTCACAGCAGGGCAGATTAATGGTACCTCCGGGTACGAAGAAGCGGCAGGACAAGGCGTAATGGCCGGTATCAACGCTGCACGTAAAGTACAGGATAAAGAGCCTGTCGTACTGGATCGCTCCCAAGGGTACATTGGTGTACTGATTGATGATCTCGTAACAAAAGGTACGAATGAACCTTATCGTCTGCTGACTTCCCGTGCAGAATACCGTTTGTTGCTTCGTCATGATAATGCCGATATGCGTTTGACGGAAATTGGCCACGATATTGGGTTGATTCCTGATGAGCGTTACGCTAAATTCCTGGACAAAAAGGCAAAAGTTGAGCAGGAAGTGGCTCGTCTGAAGGCAGCTAAAGTTCGTCCTGTCGAAGTAAATTCGAAGCTGGAAGAGATCGGTTCCACACCGATTCAGGATGGCAGCACACTTCTTACATTGATGCGCCGCCCAGAGATCGGGTATGACTGGATTGAGCAGATCTCACCTTCTGAGGTGGAACTGACTGCTGATATGAAAGAGCAAGTTGAAATTCAAATTAAATATGCGGGTTATATTGAGAAACAATTGATCCACGTGGAACGTTTGCAAAAAATGGAGAAGAAAAAAATTCCGGACACGATTATATATGACGAAATTCATGGCCTTGCTATGGAAGCAAAGCAGAAGCTCGCTAAGATTCGTCCAATCTCGATAGGACAGGCGTCCCGTATTGCCGGGGTTACTCCTGCGGATATCTCCATTCTGCTGGTTTACCTGGAGCATTATAACCGTGTAACCGCAGCAAGGGGACAATAATGGACGATATTCAACAGCAGCTACAACGGCGCCTGAAGAAACATGGACTGGAGCTAGATGAACGCCAGTTGGAGCAATTCGAGTTGTATTTTCAGGAGCTGGTAGCTTGGAATGAAAAGATGAATCTAACCGGGATCACCGAACGTGAACAAGTATATACAAAGCATTTCTATGATTCGGTATCGCTGGCGTTTTATACAGATATGTCTAAGGTAAACAAACTCGCAGATATTGGTTCAGGGGCAGGGTTCCCAGGACTACCTCTTAAAATTTGTTTCCCGCATATTAAGCTGACGATCATTGACTCGCTAAATAAACGTATTGGCTTTCTGCAGCATCTTGTAGATACGCTCGGCTTGACCGATGTAGAATTGATTCATGGTCGTGCGGAGGAACTTGGACGCAAAGAAGGATATCGTGACAGCTATGACCTTGTTACTGCGCGTGCAGTTGCTAAGCTAGCAGTGCTTAACGAATTCTGTCTGCCATTTGTTCGCAAAAGTGGATTATTCGCTGCAATGAAGGGTGGAGACCCGCGCGAAGAAATGAAGGAAGCTGAATTCAGCTTTAATCAGCTGAAAGGACGGGTAAAAGCAGTTCATCCGTTCCAGCTACCGGTTGAAGAGTCGGCACGTCATATCATTCTGATTCAGAAGTTTGATAAGACACCTTTTAAATATCCACGTAAACCAGGGACACCATTAAAAACACCTTTGGTATAGTTCTTGGCGCAACATCGTATATATTAAAATGGTAAGAGGATCATTCTTCGTTTATTTAATGAAGAACTTTGAATAAGAGTAAAGAGGATGTTTCACGTGAAACATCCTCTTTTTGTTTTTTTGATTTTTATCTAGGTATAGATAGCATCCGCATTCCGATTACATAGAGCAGAGAAAAATGAAATCGATAATATTTATTTAGGCATAGAAGTTTTCTTGATGAAATACTTATTGTTCTTGTTCAAGCTATTCTTGGAGGATGGTCATTGACCTATGGATAGAGGAAGGGCATTGGCAATAGTAGTAGCTATAGAATAGGGAGATACGTAAGAAAGAGGTTTTCCTGCCACCGAGTTATTCTTTTGAAAAACCATTTTCACATGGTATCAAACGAGTACATAATGTAGCTACTATGAGCAGGTCCTGTCTACATAGATTCTCTATATCTTATTGTGTACAAGCAGTCATATAGCTAATGTTCATGAAGTAAAAGCAGGAAAATTAGGAGAGTTTAAAGAATAGGTAAACATAGGATTATGGAAGAAAAGATGATAGAATAGAAGTATCCGGTCCTGGATTACAGAGATCATAGATTATATGTATAGATAGATTTTTTGAGCATTAATGTATAGGTTACAGAAAGCGTCATGGAAGGCAAAACTTATTCGAAGAACGACAGCATTTGAACAGGTCGCATATTGAATAAGAAGCACCTGCACCTTGCGGGAGCTATTACGAAACTAGGTGGTAATATACGGAATGAAAGAACAATTTTCGAAGTTGTTTGGTTTGGCGGAGCGCAATAACGGAGATGAGATTAAACAAATTCCGGTCAATGAAATTGTGAGCAGCCCATATCAACCCCGTACTATTTTTGATGATGATAAAATTGATGAGTTGTTGCAGACGATCAAGACACATGGAGTTATACAACCGATTGTCGTCCGCGTACGAAATGGATCATATGAGATTATCGCCGGGGAACGTCGCTGGCGTGCAGTTCGAAAACTTGGTTTGGATCATATCCCGGCCATTGTACGTGAATTCAACGACTCTCAGGCAGCGTCCATCGCATTGATCGAGAACTTGCAGCGTGAGGGACTCACTTCCATTGAAGAGGCTGTTGCTTATCAGAAATTGATTGACCTGCACCAACTTACACAGGAAAGTCTTGCGCAGCGATTAGGCAAAAGCCAGTCGACAATCGCCAACAAAATCCGGTTGTTACAGCTTCCAGATGGCATTAAGACAGCGCTGATGGAACGTAAGATTTCGGAGCGTCATGCCAGAGCTTTGCTTTCATTAGATACGGAAGAGTTGCAAATGAAATTGCTCGGCGAAATTATTGATAAAGAGTTGAATGTAAAACAAACGGAAGCGCGGGTTGCCTTTTACAAGGAATCCTCGAAGATCAAAAAATCCAAACGTGTCTCATTCACCAAGGACGTTAGACTTGCACTTAATACGATTCGTCAATCCATTGATATGGTATCGGGCTCCGGTCTAGACATCAAAACCAAGGAAGCGGACCATGAGGACCATTACGAGATCGTTATCCATATCCCTAAACGCAAATAATTGAAGCTTAAGGCGGCAATGGGCCGCTTTTTCTGTCTATAAAGTTGAGAGTGGCATGAACAGCGTAGAATAGCACCATGAAGAAACGGTAGCTGATGTTTGCGTGGATAATAGCCACCTGCTTTTTGTTAACTGTAGCTCACAACCTACAAGAAAAGACTCCTATTTTATTTGAGGTGAAGTAATTGTCTAAGATTATGGCCGTAGCAAATCAAAAGGGCGGTGTGGGGAAAACGACGACATCTGTTAACTTGGGTGCAGGACTGGCTTCGCTCGGGAAAAGGGTATTGCTTGTCGATATTGACCCCCAGGGGAATACAACCAGTGGAGTCGGAATCAACAAAGCAGATGTGGCCAATTGTATATATGATGTCATCATTAATGAAGTTCCCCCTCAGGAAGCGATTGTGGAAACTCAGATTGAAGGCCTTCATATCATACCTGCAACGATTCAGCTTGCCGGAGCCGAGATTGAACTGGTATCCACGATATCACGGGAAGTTCGCCTGAAAAAATCACTCGCCATGGTGAAAAAAAACTATGATTACATACTGATCGATTGTCCACCTTCTCTAGGCATGTTAACGATCAACTCGTTGACAGCTTCAGATTCGGTGATTATTCCGATTCAGTGTGAGTATTATGCGCTCGAAGGGTTGAGCCAATTGCTCAACACGGTACGTTTGGTGCAGAAACATCTGAATACATCCCTGCAGATTGAAGGGGTATTGCTGACGATGTTCGACGCTCGTACGAATCTGGGCATTCAAGTGATTGAAGAAGTGAAGAAGTATTTTCAACAAAAGGTGTATCAGACCATTATTCCGCGCAATGTGCGGCTTAGTGAGGCACCTTCTCATGGTCAGTCTATCATTACGTATGATCCTCGATCCCGAGGGGCTGAAGTTTATTTAGAGCTCGCAAAGGAAGTGATTTCTTATGAGTAAGCGGCTTGGAAAAGGTCTTGATGCCCTCATTCCTTCGCTTTCAATTAATGACGATGATAAAGTCGTAGAAATCCCGATTAGTCAACTGCGGGCAAACCCTTACCAACCTCGTAAAGTATTTGATGAGGATGCGATACATGAACTCGCTGAATCAATCCGTCAACATGGTGTTATACAACCTATTATTGTAAGACCTGTTTTGAGAGGTTATGAGATCATTGCTGGTGAACGTCGTTTCAGAGCTTCCCAATATTGCGGTAATGCCACTGTGCCTGCCGTAGTTCGTAATTTCAGTGATCAGCAGGTTATGGAGATTGCTTTAATCGAGAACTTGCAGCGGGAAAATTTGAATGCGATGGAAGTTGCAGTTGCTTATCAGGGGTTGATGGACCAATTTGGATTAACCCAAGAAGAGCTCTCCGTAAAAGTGGGTAAGTCACGTTCTCACATCGCTAACTTCCTACGTTTGTTATCATTGCCGGAAGAAGTGAAGGATCATGTTTCACGTGGAACATTGTCAATGGGGCATGCACGTGCTATCGTCGGTGTTAAGGATGAAAGCCTTGTGAAGCAGCTGGCAAAACAAACTATTGATCAGCAGTGGAGTGTACGTGAACTGGAAGAGGCTGTTCAACAATTGGATCGTTCCAAAACGGGTGAAGCGAAAGCCAAATCCAAGTTGAAGAAAAAAGATCCATTTATTGATACATTGGAAGAGTCTTTACGTGAACGGTTCAAAACAACGGTGAAAATTAAGCATAACAAAGATAAAGGCAAAATTGAGCTCAACTACTACAGCAAACAAGATCTGGAGCGACTGTTGGAACTGTTGCAATAATAGTCGTGATTCCATGATCGATGAACAACATGCGGGGCTTTTTCATGTGATGACATATCGCCTCTGTACCATGGAGAAACGATATGTCATTGTTTGTTTATAGGGAATTCATCCAAACAGAACGATCAATTAGGGACAGAGGTGGTCATGAGGTGGAGGGAGTTATCTATCTGGATCATGCAGCGACATCTTGGCCTAAGCCACCTGCTGTCGGGGAAGCCATGATGCAGGCTCTGGATGTGGCAGGGGCCAACCCAGGCAGAGGAAGTCATCAGATGGCTGTACAGGCGAGCCGAGTTGTATTTGGTGCCAGAAAAGCGTTATCCACTCTTTTGGGTGTTCGTAATGCCAATGATATTGCACTGGGTTCTAATACCACAGAAGCTTTGAATCTAGCTATTCAAGGGTGGTTAAGAGAAGGCGATCACGCCATTGCTACGATGGCTGAACATAATTCAGTAAGACGGCCCTTGGAGTACATGCGCAGATCTCGTAATGTAGAGGTTGATTATGTGCCTGTTAATGCAGCCGGGGAGATCGATCTGGTCGAATTCGCACGGTTGTTTCGTTCCAATACAAGATTGGTTGTCTGCACGCATAGTTCGAACCTGCTGGGGAATATTCTGCCCATTGGTGAAATTGCACTGATGTGTCAAAAACACCAGGTGACTTTGCTTGTTGACGCTGCTCAAAGTGCTGGAATTATCCCTGTGGATGTGAAGCAGCTTGGCATCGATATGCTTGCCTTTCCCGGGCATAAAGGACTGTTGGGACCGCAGGGAACGGGTGGGCTGTACATCGCTCCTGAGCTGGATGTGCAACCATTGCTTCACGGAGGGACAGGAAGCCAATCCGAGGCGATTGAGCAGCCACTTGTTCGTCCTGATCGCTATGAGGCGGGTACGCCGAATACCGTGGGTATAGCAGGTCTGGCAGCCGGAGTGCAGCATGTGCTTGAACTGACGCCTGAATTCATATATAAACAGGAGTGGGATTTGACTCAGCATATGATGAATGGGTTATCATCAGTTCATGGGATTCGAATGCTCGGTCCTGAAATTGGACAGCCGCGTACCGGATTGTTATCCTTTACTGTTGAAGGATATGATTCGGCCCAACTCGCTTTTCAATTAGACCGAAATTATGGCATCGCTGTGCGTTCAGGTTTTCATTGCACACCACTTGCCCATGAGTCGGCTGGCACAACGGCAAGTGGGGCTGTCAGAGCGAGCGTGGGATATAGTACATCAAGAGAAGATGTCGATGCGTTGATCGAAGCAGTTATCGAATTAACAGCATCCAAATCTGTATGAAGCAACCCTAATGAAATGTGAATTTCAATCGCTTGAATAAGCAAAAAGCAAAAGAGGCAAGAAGCCAAAACGAGTGATTAACCGTAGGGGTTATCTGGTGAATAATAAGGGTAAGCTTGAGGGTTATATTAGTGCGTTGGATGGCTTTACTTGGCTGAATGGATCGATGATGTGGAGTACGTTTGAAGCTACAAACGTTAACCTGAACAAACCAACAGAGGGGTAGTTGCACTACATGGCTGAATTAAATGAGCTGATTCTGGAACAGCTGATATGGATTATTGGCGGCATGGCATTACTTTTGGTGATTTTGCTTATCATAAGTATTGCTCAAGGCGCAAAGCTACGGAAGTTTAAACGGAAATATGAGGCCATGATGGCTGGCAGTGGAGTGGAAGATCTGGAGTCGCTGTTAATTAATCTGAAAATTCAGATGGATAGCATTGAGGATGAGCATACACTGCAAACGGATCAGTTAAAGACTGTCATGCAGAAGCTGACCCGCATCCAGGGTAAAGTGGGCGTGAAACGGTACAACGCTTATGGGGAGCTTGGTAGTGATCTGAGTTTCTCCATGGCGATGGTTAACGATAGCCAGGACGGTATGGTACTCACTGGTATCTATAATCGAGACGGTTCCTATGTATATGCTAAACCTCTTAAAGGGGGAGAGTCCACGTATACTCTTTCCCCTGAGGAAAAGGAAGCCATTACTCTGGCACAGCAAGCAGAGTAGAACGGGTATGCCATTCGCGAATGGCGGAGTAGAGACTGCTGGATATAATCTCGGACATGCGCATGACGAGACTGAGACGTGTGTTCTGCAAAACAAAGTATTCCATAAAGCCGCCGACGTTAACGATACCTGTAAGATGGATATCGCCGACCGGCGGTAATTCTTTATTTACACCCGCTCCTGGTTTGAGCGATCCATTCACGACCTGGATACATCCAACACTCGAAGACTGTCCGAGACAGGCATCAATACCGATCACATAAGGGTTGTGATGTGTTGTGTGTATTTTGTGAAGGGTGTCCTGCAGGTTCATTGCATGTACGGGTTCATCCAATGTGCCATAGAGATGGAATAGAGGGCTGTCCCACTTGGCAAGTGACGAGCCGACGAGCGGGCCAAGGCAGTCCCCAGTAGAGCGATCTGTACCGATACAGACGACAACTACATTTTGTAAAGAATGGGCTTTATAGAGATGAAACATTAAACGATGAATGATGGCTGAGTGAATGCCTGGATCTGTATGTGGGATTTTCAAACTGGCCATGTCTTGAGATGAGAAGGAATGCGAAATGGGATTCATAGGATCTATCCTTTCCCTTGGAATAGTAGTAACAGTATATGGAAGGATAGAACGTTTTATACTTCGTGGGGACAAGCTTTTTCAAAGGGATGAATGTATCACGAAAGGAGCCGGACATGGACGAGTGGATAGATGATTGGATGCTGATTGCTTTTGATTCCACCCAGCAGGCGCTGCGGGCAGAAATGCTGCTGGAGTTTGCCGAGATTGAGATCGACTTATTTCCTACCCCAAAAGAGATCACAGCGGGCTGTGCTCTATGTATTCAGTTTCCAAAAGAAGATCTGGAGAGAGTGAAACAAATCATTCGTAACGAATTTGTGGAGATCCGTGGCCTCTATTTCAAAACCGCTGACAGCTATGATAACATACCCATGTAGAGGAGGTTTGATCTATGTTGCCATTTAAGTTTGCTACTGGAGGAGATGGGCCAGCGGAGACCGCTGTAAAAAGTGCTATAAGCTGGACAGATAAATTATGGGATAAAGTCGCTGATGCAGATATGTGGTTTAATATTCTGCTCAGCTCAATCCGCATCGTTATTATTTTCATTATTACGCGTATTGTGATCAAGATTGTATCACGTATTATAGATCGCACGATGGCACGCAAGCAGGAAGGCAAGATTCGCGTCAATCCGCGGAGATTTATTACCGTGGGAGAGTTGATGAAAAATGCGACCTCCATAACATGTAATTTCATTATGATTCTGTTACTGTTATCTGAGATCAACGTGAAAGTCGGACCATTGTTAGCGAGTGCGGGAGTACTTGGACTGGCTATCGGTTTTGGTGCCCAAGGATTGGTGAAGGATGTTATTACCGGTTTCTTCATTATATTGGAGGATCAATTCGCAGTGGGCGATGTTATTCAAACAGGAACCTATAAAGGAACGGTTGAGGTCATTGGTCTGAGAACAACCAAGCTGGTTAGCTGGCAGGGTGAGGTGCACATCATTCCAAATGGTACGATTGCAAGTGTAACCAATTTCTCGATGTCGAACTCCCTTGCAGTTGTGGACATTCCGATGAAGGGTGAACAGACCCTGGACGAATCAGTGCACTTGGTGAAACGAGCTTTGACTGGGATTGAGGATCGAGATCTGAACATCGTTAAAGTACCTGACGTGCTTGGTATCCAGTCGATGTCTACCTCGGAATATGTGGTTCGCATTGTTGCTGAGTGCTTGCCGAACTCCAGGGCATCTGTAGAGCGTCAAATTCAGAGTGATGTGAAGAAAACACTGGAGTATCATGAGATGAGCAATCAGGCAGCATTAGAGCAAGCAGCAGCTCAGGAGAAGGATGAGGGGGATGGCATAGGTGGAGCGTAAAAGTTTCCAGCTTGGGGACATTGTGCAGATGAAGAAGCAACATCCATGTGGCAGTAATGAGATGGAGATTATTCGGATGGGCATGGATATTCGCATCAAGTGTGTAGGATGTAAACACAGCGTATTAATTCCCAGAGCGAAATTCGAGAAAAACATGAAAAAAGTACTTCGTTCGACAGAGGATTCTTCTGAATCCTAATGAAAAAATGCGGTAATGTTTACTCTATTTGCACTCCATAATAACGTTTACATGAAGGCATAGCTTAAGTATTGCGTTCTGTAAATGATCATGCTATAATCATTATTGCTGCGGAAAGGTACCCAAGAGGCCCAAGGGGGCTGACTCGAAATCAGTTAGGCGTGTCACAGCGTGCGTGGGTTCGAATCCCACCCTTTCCGCCACTAATAGATATTGCTTTTTAATTGTAATTGAACAACTTACTCAACGTGTGTTGAGTTCTATACATGCAAGAAGACCTTCCAGCTGGAAGGTCTTCTTATTTTTTTTGTTGTCTAATAACTCTTCTTAATTAAAAAACAAAGAGCCCCTAAGGGCCCTTCATTCGGCGATGCATTCGGTTTGTTAGGAAACAATCGGTCGTAACAATCAGAAACTTGGTGTACTGCAAGTAGCAATACTCGTGCTTCAGACAAAGGCCTTACACACAACCATCTTGCTTCTTAAATTACGTGATGAATCTCCAACAGTGAATGTTCGGCTTCGTTGTCCAACGGAACCACACCTCTCTCGTGCATCGCCTGATTATATTATGTGCATTAGTACGTTTTATATACAGCAGTCTGAAAAAATCTTTACGCTTAGTGGACGCGGGCTTTGGTAAGCTTTTTCCACTTGCGATTCTGATTGCTTGTTTCAGGGAAAGCTTCACCCTTTTGGAGGGTTATCCGTTTCGGATTGTTAATCTCCGTATGAAAGCTCTTCTCACCAACCTCGGTGTACTCACCATCGTTTGGAGCTTTGTCTCCTGGTTCAAACTCGGTTCTTTCACCCATGATAAAACCTCCTCGGCGTAATGGATTCCAATGTTGCTTCTGTAGTGTGCTCCATTGGAGTTATGATCATGTGTTTTAAGAAGAGGGAACGTTTGCTTGCATTGAGACATCATATTTGTTATATTAATATAGTTCGAGTTTGTGCTCGTTCCTTGCTCTCAACATAGATTGAGGGCCAGAGTCCATAAGGAGGTGAAAATTATGCGCAAATATGAAGTGATGTACATTATTCGTCCTGATGTTGAGCAAGAAGTTGTTCAAGCTACAGTCGATAAATTCCAAGGCATCATCTCCAACGGCGGTGGTGAAGTTACAGCTCACGACGTTATGGGTAAACGCCGTCTTGCGTATGAGATCAAGAAATTCCGTGATGGTGTTTATGTTTTGGTACACTTCACTGCTGAACCAGCAGTAGTTACTGAACTTGAGCGTCTCATGAAGATTTCTGACGAAGTAATTCGTTATCTCATTACAAACGACGTTAAGTCTGCTTAAGACAACTCGTGATCAATGCACCAATACGCTCTGAAGGAGGGGATTACATTGTTGAACCGTGTCATTCTGATCGGCCGGTTAACCCGGGATCCTGAGTTGCGTTATACTCCAGCTGGAGTAGCAGTTACGCAATTTACTTTGGCAGTGGACAGACCGTTTACAAGCCAAGGTGGAGAAAAGGAAGCGGATTTCATTCCGGTCGTAACCTGGAGACAGCTTGCTGAGACTTGTGCAAACTATTTGCGCAAAGGACGCCTAGCTGCAGTCGAAGGACGCATTCAAGTACGGAATTACGAGAATAACGAAGGAAAACGTGTATACGTGACCGAAGTCATTGCCGATAACGTCCGTTTCTTGGAGTCAGCTAACCGTGATAATAACGGTGGCGGCGGTGGTGGTCAACCGATGCGTGAAGAGCCTTCTTATGGAGGCGGCGGGCGCGCGAACAATAACAATAATTCGCGTAGCAACAATCAGGATCCTTTTTCCGATGACGGAAAACCGATTGATATATCGGATGATGATTTGCCATTTTAACGTGAGCCGATACTCTAATGAGATATGGGTTACATGATAGGAAAGGACTGAAAAGCATGGGCTTCAAGCAAAGAGAAGGCGGAGACAACGATAAAAGACCGGCACGTCGTGGCGGCCGTAATAAACGTCGTAAAGTGTGCTTCTTCACAGCTAACAAAATTACTCACATCGATTATAAAGATACGGACTTGCTTCGTAAATTTATCAGCGAGCGCGGAAAAATTTTGCCACGCCGTGTAACAGGTACTAGCGCTAAATATCAACGCATGCTGACGATTGCCATCAAACGCTCCCGTCAAATCGCATTGCTACCATACACAACTGAGTAGTCTTACTCAGCATGGATACAAAGCAGTCGGCTTATAGCCGACTGCTTTTTTGCATCTAAAAATAATTAAGGTTGGTTCTCTCCTGGTAATTGGATTTGGCAAAGAGCTGCGGCGATAGAAGCAATTAAGGCGTAAATGATTTATAATAGAGTCTATTATATTGCTGATATCAGATAGCGTGAGTATAAACGAATAAAGATTTCACCATCAGGAGAGAGCATGAATACATCCAAACGTAAAGTAAAACAGAGACGCAAGAGTAGTCTGCGATTTTGGCTCGTAGCTACGTTTTTGCTTTCCATTATATATGTATGGTTACAGCAAAAAGGAGATACCTACGATATTTGGCCACGGACCAATGTACAAGAAGCAGTGCCGATCACTGGACTTCACCCGGTAGTCGCGGAAAGTGAGAAGTTGTTGGTTCGAAAGGCAGCTAGACGAGGAATTGAAATCGTGATTACACATGATTTTCGCAGCATTGATGAACAAGATGCTCTTTATAATCAAGGACGCAACATTGCCGGAAATATCGTTACCAACGCCAAAGGGGGAGAGTCCTATCACAACTATGGTTTAGCCATTGATTTTGCGTTGCAGACTCCTGAAGGAGATGTGGTGTGGGATATGGAACGTGATGATAACGGCAATGGAAAGCCAGATTGGCTGGAAGTTGTGGAACTTGCCAAAGAACTAGGGTTTACGTGGGGAGGAGATTGGGATAACTTTCCGGATTATCCTCACTTGCAGATGGACTTTGGATTAAGTATCAACGATTTGAAGCGTGGGATAAGACCTCCGGTTACGCAGTAATTACAATATTATATATACATCTATATGTATAAATATTAGAAAAGCCTTGCATTTTGCAGGGCTTTTTTCTTGCTTTTGTAAAATAAATGATAAAAGATGACAATTTGTTCTTTACATAAGCGATTAAATGAAACTATACTATAATAACTAGAAATTTAACTTCAATCCTTTAGTAATATCAAAATCACACCTCTAAAAGCACAAAATTTGGCTAGAAACCAATTTCACTTCCAAACAAAATATTTCCTCTACAATTCCCTCATACCTAACATAATAGTTTGTTATATCTATATTTATAACATTTAACTACACATACTGTGTAATGCTAATGTCATGTATTTAGATAATCGGTATATTTAAGATTCAAACTCTACCATTGAAAGTATCTGACTGGCTCTGAAATTCCTTGATTTATTCCCTTTAAAATATAACTAATACCCAGAACTGTGCTATAAAAAACATTTATACCATAAATCTCAAAATAAGCATTGACGTCACCTAAATTTACACGTATGATTACATTAATTATTTTGCTTTATTATCCCGCTAGGAATTGTCAGTATTAATTGACCAACGGTCTAAATAGCAGTGTGAAAAATGGATTCTCCTAATGATTTGGTATTTTGTATACACTTTCGTTCGTTATCTTCAAGAACATGGAAATATACAGTGGATGCATTCTTCTACACATGAATACAGTCCGCAGAAATTATGGGGTTAGGGTGATTGATTTGAATACAGAGCTATTGGAAGTCAGAAATCTAACTACATCATTCAGAATTGAAGATGACTATTATGCAGCAGTTGATCACGTTAATCTTACGGTTAAAAAGAATGAAGTATTGGCTATTGTGGGAGAATCAGGATCAGGCAAAAGTGCCTTTGCTTTTTCAATTATGGGCCTGCATAACAAAGCCAAAATTGATGGTGAAATTCTTTACAAAGGGCAGGATATAGCGAATATATCTCCCAACAAGTTAAACAAACTTCGCGGTAAAGAGATGGGGATGATCTTTCAGGACCCACTTTCCGCATTAAATCCTCTGATGCTGATCGGTGAACAGATCGAAGAGATTCTGACACTGCATCAACCCAAGCTATCTTCGAAAGAAAAGAAAGACAAAGTAATTGATTTACTCAATCAAGTAGGGATTCCGCGTCCCGAACAATTATACAAGCAGTATCCTCACGAACTATCGGGTGGTATGAGACAGAGAGTTGTTATCGCGATTGCGATTGCCAATAAACCTGAATTGCTGATTGCCGATGAACCAACGACAGCGCTTGACGTTACAATCCAACTACAAATTCTGGAGCTTATCCGCGAATTGAAGAACGAGATTAACGCAGGAATCATCCTGATCACGCATGATCTGGGAGTCGTTGCCGAGATGGCTGATCGCGTGGCAGTTATGTATGCAGGTGAAATTGTTGAGATTGCCGATATCTATACTCTAATGACGGATGCCAAACATCCATATACACGGTCTCTACTAAACTCTATTCCTACCATTTCTGAAGAAAAATCGAAGCTTCATGTCATTCAAGGCATTGTTCCTTCACTGAAAAACCTTCCTCGCCAAGGCTGCCGATTCAAGGCCCGAATTCCATGGATAAGTGATTCGGCTCATGAAGAAAACCCACAGATGCATGAAATTGCGCCAGGTCACTTTGTACGGTGTACCTGTTATCAGCACTTTCATTTCCCTGATCAAGCTGAGGAGGAATAACATAATGGCATTACTCGAAGTAGAAGGACTAAAAATTCACTTTCCGATTCGCGGAGGGTTGATCAAGCGTGAAATTGGTAACATCAAAGCGGTTGATGATGTGAGTTTCTCCATTGAGCAGGGTCAAACGTACGGCCTTGTAGGTGAGTCAGGCTCAGGCAAAACGACTACGGGTAGAGCCGTTATTGGCTTAAACCATGTGACGGCCGGGAAAATTCTTTTCGATGGAAGAGATCTGGCTACAGAGCGGCGGAAAGATAGACAACTGCAGCGTGATGTGCAGATGATCTTTCAAGATCCGTACTCTTCGTTAAATCCCAAGAAGCGTGTTATCGACATCATTGCTGAGCCACTCCGTAATTATGAACGGCTGACAGCTACGGAAGAGAAACGCCAGGTCCGAGACCTTCTGGAGAAGGTTGGATTGAGTCCCGAATCGATCTATAAGTATCCTCATGAGTTTTCCGGGGGGCAGCGGCAACGGATTGGCATCGCTCGTGCGATTGCATTGAAGCCGAAGCTAATCATCGCAGATGAGCCAGTATCTGCGCTCGATGTATCTGTACAAGCCCAGGTGCTCAACTTCATGCAGGAAATTCAAAAAGAGCTGAATCTGACCTACCTGTTCATCAGTCACGATCTCGGCATTATCCGTCATATGTGTGATCAGATCGGAATTATGTATAAAGGTCGATATGTGGAGCAAGGCACAACGGATGATATTTTTGAGAATCCACAACATATCTATACCAAGCGTTTAATTGCAGCCATTCCGGATATGGACCCAACCAAACGTGAAGAAATGGTAGCCTTCCGTCAGCAGGTCAAATCCGAGTATGAAAATTCATACCGAAATTTCTTTGATGAGGAAGGGCTGGCATACTCGCTCCAATCCATTTCCGATACTCACCGAGTAGCTCTACCTCAGAAAGGTTGAAGACCATATGTGGAAAACGATAGTACGCAGAATTATCATTATGATCCCTCAGATCTTTTTGCTTAGCCTGTTGGTCTTTCTGATGGCCAAGGCGATGCCTGGGGATGCACTTACCGGATTACTCGATCCGAGTATTGATCCAAAAGCGCTGGATGAACAGCGGGAACGACTGGGATTAAACAATCCATGGTATGTACAGTATTGGGATTGGATCAAAAATGCTGTACAAGGCGATTTCGGACAATCTTTCCGGTTCAAAATGCCAGTATCTGATTTGATTGGTCAGCGTGTAGCCAATACGTTCTGGCTTGCACTGGCGACACTGGTGTTTACTTATCTGATTGCCATTCCACTTGGCATTATCAGTGGTCGTTACAACGATACCTGGTCTGATCGGTTGATCACAGGTTACACCTACTTGGGCTTTGCAGCCCCGTTGTTTATCTTCGCACTGGTGATGTTATGGATTTTTGGATTCCATTTTGGCTGGTTCCCAACCGGGGGAAGCGTGGAACCTGGACTTACACCAGGTACATTCAGCTATATAACAAGCAAATTCTATCATTTGTTATTACCGTCACTATCCATGGCATTAATTGCAACGGTATCTACCGTCCAATACTTGCGTAGTGAAATTATCGATATCAAGCATAAGGAATTCGTTCTTACTGCGAGAGCCAAGGGCGCCTCGGAATCTCGGATCTACAACAGACATATTTTAAGAAACTCCCTGTTGCCGATTGCCGCATTTTTCGGTTATGAGATTACGGGACTTATCGGAGGTACCATCTTCATTGAGAGCATATTCAGTTATCCAGGTATGGGACAGTTGTTCCTGAATTCTATTTCTCTTCGGGATTTCAGTGTAGTAACTGCACTCGTCTTGTTATATGGCATAGCTACAATCCTAGGATCGTTGCTGTCTGACATTATTCTGGGTATTGTTGATCCGCGTATACGGATCAAGTAAGAACTTGAAGATTTCGGGGTGAAAATAAGATGAGCAAGGCCAATGATGTCGTTATAACTTCACAGAAGATTGATAAGAGCCCCTCCAGCTTGAGTATCTTGTGGCGGGAGCTTGTCAGAGATAAGGTGGCACTAATCTCGCTCATATTTTTGGGACTGGTCATACTGCTGGTCTATGGTACTTCTTTGATCCTGGATCAAGCTGAAATTGTTAAGGTAGATTTATTTGCTTTGTATGAGCCGCCTTCCGCGCAGTATTGGCTGGGAACTGATTACGGTGGTCGTGATGTTTTCGGACAACTGATCATCGGTACACGTAACTCTCTAACCATTGGTATTATCGTCACCTTAATGACTGGTTGTATAGGTATCCTGGTTGGTCTGTTATCCGGTTACTTCGGTGGAATGATCGATAACTTGTTTATGCGCGTTGTTGATTTCTTCATGATTCTTCCGATGCTGATGATTGTAATCGCGTTTGTTACTGCAGTACCCAAATATAATATTGTATCTTTCTCATTAATCATGACAGCTTTTCTCTGGATGGGGATTGCCAGGTTGATCCGCTCCAAAGCATTACAGGAACGGGAACTGGACTATGTAAAAGCTTCAAAAACATTAGGTTCGTCCCATCTGAAGATTATGCTCTCACAGGTACTTCCTAATCTTAGCTCCATCATCATCGTAACGATGACGTTGAATCTCGCTGCCAACATTGGCCTCGAATCGGGTCTGTCCTTCTTGGGATTTGGATTCCCGGAAAGTACACCAAGTCTTGGAACACTCGTAAGCTATGCTCGTAATCCGCAAACACTGGAATACAGATGGTGGATATGGCTACCTGCGTCAGTACTTATTCTGGTATTGATGTTGAGTATAAATAATGTCGGACAGGCCCTGAAGCGTGCGACTGATGCAAGACAAAGAAGAGGTTAAAAAAAGGGAGGAAAGGTTCATGAAAAAGGGATTATTTTCACGGGGACTATTTTTCACGATGATGTTGGTCTTCGTACTTGCGCTTGCGGCGTGCTCGGAGAAAGAGGCGGCAACACCAACGCCTTCTACGAACACAGGGGAAAAGAAAACAGAGGAGAAGCCTACTAAAGAAGAGGGCGTTTACTCTATCGAAGATTTCAACAACGTCAAAACGAATGAAGGCACTGCAATTGAGGGTGGGTCCATCACATATGGACTGGTATCCGATACTGCGTTTGAAGGAACGTTGAATTTTAACTTCTACTCCGGTAATCCGGATGCAATGGTTCTGCAATGGTTTGACGAAGGTTTGCTGACTTGGGACAAAGACTATGTATATACCAACGATGGTGCAGCAACGTATGAAACATCGGAAGATGGCAAAACGTTCACACTGACCATTCGTGATAATGTAAACTGGCATGACGGCAAGCCTGTAACGGCTGAAGATTTGCAGTTTGCTTATGAAGTTATCGGTAACAAGGCTTATGATGGTCCACGTTACGATTCCAACTTTACAAGTGTAGTAGGTATGGATGATTATCACGCTGGAAAAGCAAAAACGATCTCTGGGATCAAGGTTCTTAGCGAAAAACAAATCAGCATTACGTACAAGGAATCTACACCTTCCTTGCTGACAGGTGGCGTATGGACATATCCACTGGCTAAACATATCTTCGGTGATATGGATGTAGCGAAAATGTCTTCTTCCAAAGAAGTACGTGAAAAACCAATCGGTTTTGGTGCATTTAAAGTGGAAACAATCACTCCAGGTGAGTCTGTAACTTTCGTTAAAAACGATGACTACTGGCGTGGAGCTCCAAAACTGGACAAAGTGACTTTGAAAGTAATCAACCCAACAACGGTTGTTCAAGAATTGAAATCTGGCGGGGTAGACCTCGTGGATTCATTCCCGACAGATCAATATAAAGACAATGCCAATATGTCCAACGTTGAATTCCTGGGTGCAATCGATCGTGCTTACACCTATATCGGTTTCAAACTGGGCACATGGGATGCTGACAACGGCAAAGTTGTAACAAATGCTGAAGCAAAAATGGGAGATAAGAATCTGCGTAAAGCCATGTGGATGGCTGTAGATAACGATCAAGTGGGCAAACGTTTCTATAACGGTCTGCGTTGGAATGCAACAACATTGATTCCGCCGTCTCACCCAGAATTCCATGATTCTAACAATCCGGGTGTTGCATATGACCCAGAAGCAGCGAAAAAATTGCTGGATGAAGCAGGTTACAAACTGGATGGTGAATTCCGTACGAAACCGGACGGTTCCCCACTTGAAATTAACTTTGTATCGATGACCGGTGGCGACACAGCTGAACCACTGGCACGTTACTATGTTCAATCGTGGGCAGCAATCGGTCTGAAAGTAAACCTGGAAATGGTTGAGTTCAACAATTTCTATGACCGTGTAGGTAACACAGGTAAAGATGATCCAAATATTGATGTATATCAAGCTGCTTGGGGCGTAGGTATTGACGTAGATCCAGCAGGTCTGTATGGCCGTGATGCACTGTATAACTTCTCGAGATTCTCTAGCGAAGAAAATGACAAATTGCTCGCACAAGGTGTATCTGCTGAAGCGTTTGATGTAGACAAGCGTAAAGAGATCTACAACCAATGGCAGCAGTACATGGTTGATGAAGTTCCTGTATTCCCGACATTGTACCGTGCTGTTGTAGCACCGGTTAACAAACGTGTAATGAACTATGCGATTGGTGACGGAACAGGTTTATATCTGAATGACATTCAAGTTAATGCAGATAAAGCGGTTGTAGCAGAGTAATAAAAAAGCATTAGCAACAATAAGGATTGGGGTCCTTTTAAGAATTCGGTTGCTAGATCTAATTGAAAAGATTCTTCTAGGTATGAATAGAAAAAGTCTTGTAAAGCATGGATTCCGTACACTCTGGCATGGGGGTATGGGGTCCATGTTTTTTTTGGTAACAAAAAAATAAAAAAAATTTAACTTTTTTTATAAAAATTGCAGACAAAATGCCTCTTCACTTCGTCTATATCTGTAAGAGGTGATTTTCCGATGAAAAAATGGTGGATACGGGCAGGAATGCTGCTGGCTCTACTGGTTATTATATATTTGGGTGTTAAACCGGACATGCTGGTGGGCAAACCGGGGATTAAAGCTGAATCTGCTGTATTAATGGATATGAACTCTGAGCAGATTCTAATCAACTTTAACGGTTCCGAAGAAATTGCAACGGCAGGGATTAGCAAATTGATGACAGAACTACTTGTAATGGAGGCTGTGATCAACGGAGAGTTGCGTTGGGACGACCCTGTTAATATAAGCTTGTATGCAAGCTCAGTAGGTGGCAGCCACCTGGGTTTGAAACAAGGGGAGCAATTCACTGTGCAGGAGCTATTCCAGATTGTAGCCGTCTATTCCGCGAATGATGCCGCTATTGCTCTGGCTGAACATATCAGTGGGACAGAGCAGACTTTTGCACAAAAGATGAATCAGAAGGCAACAGAGATCGGATTGTCTGACAAGACGGTGTTTACGAATGCAACAGGTTTAAGTGAAAAACTACTTGGTCCGAGTCATCCGAAGGAAATACAAGGGCAGACCGTAATGACCGCCGTAGATGCATGCAAGCTTGCACGTTATCTGCTGAATAACTACCCCGAAATATTGAGAGTTTCCAGCCAAATGCAGGTGTCGATGCACCAAAAAGGAATGTACATGAGCAACACCAACTGGATGCTGTCCTCTATTGGCGGACCCTATGCTTACGATGGAAACGATGGATTGAAGACCGGATATGATGAGGATTCTGGCTATCACTTCGTTGGAACGGCTGAGCGAAATGGCAAGCGACTGATCTCCGTTGTACTGGGTTCGGATAGTCGTGAGGGACGTTTTATCGAGACACGAAAGCTATTCAATTATGGATTTTCCGGTTCAAAGTAAGGGGTAATGGAACTTGAGTGTTCTACGCTGTTAACCTATGGTGGATCATGGTAAAATAATTTACGTATAATTCCAAATTATTGTGTAATTCACTTTAAAGGGGGAAAATAACTTGAACGTAGTGAGTAAAAAAGTATATGCTCTCACGCTTACCATGGCGATGTCAATCGCTCTGATTCAACCAGCGGTCCAGGCAGCAGAATCGGTGAAGCCTACGGCGACAGTCGCTGAATCCATTGCTTCGAAGGCAACACAGACACTACAGAAACTGGGATACATAGATGGCACAACAGATGGAATGAAAGAGTCACAAACGCCAATTACTCGTGCTCAGGCCGCAATCATCCTGCAGCGTGTACTTAAACTGGATGCTCCAGCGTCTCTTACAGGTTTTGCAGATGTATTAGCTAAGGATGAAGCTGCTCCTGCCATTTACGCACTGAAGCAAAGTGGTCTTATTCAAGGGCAAGCCAAAGGATATGCACCAGATGCACCTCTCACAAGAGCACAGATGGCATCGTTGTTTACTCGGGCATTTGAACTGAAGGATAATGGCATTCAGGTTGTATACAGTGATATGGCGCAGATTCCAAAGGTACATACGGAGGATGCAATTCGTCTGAAGCAGCATTTTATTATTGAAGGCAGTGCGTTTAACGCCAAAAATTCAGTGACCCATGGTGAGTTTGCTGATGCGCTGTACCTCGCTCTTGGACTTGATGTGCAGTCAGAAGGTCTAACACCTCTGGAAGACTTCTTCAAACAGCCGGCTCAAGCAGGATTCCAGATGTCTCCGGATGGTAAACATCTGGCTTACATGGAGCCTTGGAACAACCGAATGAATATCGTGGTGAAACAGAATGGTCAGGACAAGTCGGTACGTATCACGAGTGAGACAGAACGCAGTATAGCGGGATTTGTATGGGCGACAAAGGATAAGCTGTTGTATGTAAATGATGAAGCAGGGGACGAGAACTATCATATTTATGTAACGGATATTGATGGTAAGAACAGCAAGGATCTGACGCCATATCCGAATACAAGAGCGATCCTGGTAGACTCCCTGGAGAATATTGCGGATGAAATTCTAGTAGGTATGAACAAACGTGATCCACGGATCTTTGACGTGTACCGGATTAACATCAAGACAGGTGAGGCTGTACTTGCTGCAGAGAACCCGGGCAATATTACTGGATGGCTTACGGACCATGAGGGTAAAATTCGTGTGGCCATATCGAGTGATGGTAATGTCTCTTCGTTAATGTATCGTGAATCAGAAGATAAACGATTTGAGAATTTGATGACCACCAAGCTCGGAGAAACTTTTGCGCCGGTGATGTTCACGTATGATAACAAAAACATCTACGCTGTATCTAATCTGGAGCGGGATAAAACAGCGATTGTCGAATACAGCCCAAGCAGCAAAAAAGTAACGAAAACCATCTATGAAAACAAGGATGTGGATGTATCCAGTTTCGTTCCTTCTAAAGAAAAAGGCACAATCCTTGCAGCTGTCTATGAGACGGACAAGGTTAACTATGAATACTTCGACAATGATTTCAAAAAATTGATGCAGGATATTCAGGCAAAAGTTCCGGGTAAAGAAGTAAGCATTTCAAACATAAGTGAAGAAGGTCAGGTTCTGTTCATTGCGTATAGCGACAAATCCATGGGTACGTATTACTTCTACGATTCCAAGACAGGTAAGCTGGATAAATTAGCTGACGCCGCACCTTGGATTGATGAGAGTAAAATGTCGGATGTAAAACCCATTACGTACAAGTCACGTGATGGTTTAACCCTTCATGGTTATCTGACGCTCCCACAAGGAGCCGAGGCTTCCAAATTGCCACTGGTTGTTGTTCCGCATGGTGGACCATGGGCCCGAGACTCATGGGGCTTCAATCCCGAAATTCAATTTCTCGCAAGCCGTGGTTATGCCGTACTACAGGTGAATTTCCGTGGCTCTACTGGATACGGTAAGGAATTCCTGGATGCGGGCAACAAAGAGTGGGGTAAAGCGATGCAGGACGATCTCACAGACGGCGTAAATTGGCTGGTTGAAGAGGGAACGGTTGATGCGAAGCGTGTAGCTATCTACGGTGGATCTTATGGTGGATATGCAGCTCTGGCAGGACTGGCATTCACACCAGAAGTCTATGCAGCAGGAATTAGCTATGTTGGACCATCCAATCTGTTCACGCTGCTGGATTCACTGCCACCTTACTGGGAGTCGGAGCGCAACATGTTCTATGAACGTATGGGTGATCCGGAGAAAGACAAGGAGCTGCTGACAGCTGTCTCACCACTGTTCCATATCGACCAGATGAAAGCCCCATTGTTCGTGGTCCAGGGCGCAAATGATCCGCGTGTGAAACAGGCTGAGTCTGATCAGATCGTGGAGGCTCTGCGCAAACGTGGAGTAGATGTGCCATATATGTTAAAAGCCAATGAGGGACATGGCTTCGGCAATGTTGAAAATCAATTGGATTTGTATCGTGCAATTGAGAAATTCCTGAATCGCCACTTGATGCAGCAATAGTAGTTAAGTTCAACAATAAAACCGTCCCACGGGTTCCATCGAACCTGAGGGACGGTTTTATTTGGTGGAGCAGGGAATTGAATGAGGTATCCAAGCATATAAACAAATTGACATATGTAATCATTTTGTTTTAAAATGACCAGTGAGTCATTATTGTTCGGTTCGGTTTAATATATATGTATCATTACAGCCTTACGCTACTGGATTGCAATCTGATCGAGGAGGAAACGTGTAATGCAAAAACAAATGAAATGGCCGCTTATCCTATTTGCTATCGGGGTGTTTATGGCTGCGCTGGATAACGGGATTATTACGTCGTCCCTGACGACTTTAAATGCGTCATTTGGCGTGTCGCCGACGTGGGGAGCATGGACAATCACGCTTTATACGCTCGGACTTGCGGTGAGTGTGCCGATTGCGGGTAAGCTCTCCGACCGTTATGGACGCAAGAAGCTGTTTCTGATTGAAGTGGCTTTGTTCGGAATTGGGTCTTTACTCGTTGCACTAAGCACATCGTTTACGTTTTTCCTGATTGCTCGTGTCGTCCAGGCGTTGGGTGGTGGCGGGATCTTTATCATTGCGAGCTCTTATGTATTAAGCAAGTTCCCAGCGGAGCGTCAGGGCACAGCCTTGGGTCTTCTGGGAGGTATGAACGGGGTTGCGGCGATTCTAGGGCCGAATATCGGTGCTTTTATCCTCGACATTACGGGGAATTGGCATTGGTTGTTCTTAATCAATGTACCGATCGCCATTTTGCTGTTTATTGCAGGCATCCGTTATATTCATGAAGAACAGGAGCTGAGCCGTAAGGCGGTGGACTGGAGTGGTATCGCGGTCATGACGCTGGGTGTGCTCAGTCTGATGTACAGCTTTAGCAATCTGGATGGCGTAAATATGCTGCAAAGTCTTGGCTCACCGATGTTCTATGGCTTCTTCCTGGCAGGTGTGGTCATTCTGGTTCTCTTCTACTTTCTTGAAAAAAGGCTGGAAGGATCACAACGTGAACCTGTTGTATCTACACAGCTTCTGGGCATTGCGTCCTTTCGTTGGACGCTGCTGATTGCCTTTTTCTCAGGAGCCATTCTGGCATCCGTGATCTTCATTCCAGGTTTTGTTGAGCAATATCTCGGGGTATCCAACACAGCCTCCGGCTACTGGTTTACACCGCTTGCTCTGGCTTCAGGCATTGGTGCAGGTGGTGGCGGTTATCTGGTTGACCGCAAAGGGCCAATCTGGACGTTATCTGTAGCCGGATTGCTGTCGGCTATCGGCTTCCTGCTCTTCCCGCTGTGGGTAGAGCATATCTGGCAATTCGTGATTGCGAGTGTACTTGTGGGGATTGGCTTCGGTATGATGCTGGGAGCTCCAGTGAACGTGCTCGTTACTGAGCAAGCGGGTGAGAACAACAAGGGCATTGCGGTAGCGACCAGTTCCTTGTTCCGTCAGATGGCTATGGCGATCGCGCCAACCATTTTTGCCGGTTTCCTGGCTCGTGCCTTCTCCAACCTGGGCTCCAATATTCAGCAGGGTCTCACAGATCAGGGCATTCAGGTGCCGCCCGAAGCGCTTCAACAATATGCGTCTGGCGGCGGTGCAGCTTCAGGAAGCGATATTTCCAGCTTAACCGAAGGACTATCCCAAATTCCTGATCCGGGCATTCGAGATGTGTTGCTACAGGCTCTTCATCAGACAATCGGCGAGGGTTATAGTGGACTGTTCTGGTCTGCGGTTATTTTCAGTGTACTCACGCTGGTCGCTGCGTTTATTACAGGGCGACAGCGTCATAAAGAGAAGAGGAATCGGGTGGAGACAGCATCAACAAATTGAATGGATGGACATTCCACATGAAGAGAACAGTGCACCTTTTGCCAGTAAAAAAGGAGCACTGTTCTTTTCAATTTAACCGTATTGTAACTTTTCATCATCCAGCAATGATTACAATAGAACGAGCGTGAGCGGCGTTTTCTTTTGAGATAGAGAAAACTTCAGAGAACACCGTGTCACAAGCCATTGCGCACGTTTAATGGTAATTATATAAGTTGAACGGATCATTAACACTGTACCGTTGCGGGGTCAGGATAAGTTAAATTCAACTTATATAGTAGTAGTATCGAATTTCATTTTGACAGTGAAGAAGGAATCGATGGATGACAAGCAGAACTAAAGATAAGAAGAAGAAGAGAAGAAAAGGTCTATATATAACGCTCGTATCGCTCGTTGTTTTGTTAATCGGGGGCTATTTGTTTCGTCAGCAGCTTGCTGTAGCGGCCTTCGATCTGTTTCTCGCTGGTTCAGTTGAAGACCAATTGTCTCGTTCCTATGTCCCTCAGGAGGGCAACAATACGCCTGACCCAACAGTATATCGCAAAGAACCGTTCTCGGTATTGCTGCTAGGCTCAGACAAACGTGCCTATGAGAAAACACGTGGGCGCTCAGACACGGTTATCTATGCCGTTGTTCGTCCGAAAGAATCCCGCGTACTCCTGGTATCCATTCCTCGTGACACCTATGTGCAGATTGTTGGACGTGATGCCAACAAGGATGGTGAGGATGATTATGACAAGCTCGCGCATGCCTACGCCTTCGGTGGGGAGAATATGTCTATCAATACGGTGGAGAAATTTCTCGATGCGGATGTAGGTTATTATGCAACGATTAACTTTGATGGGATCAAGAAAGTCGTTGATGCACTTGGTGGCGTGAAGCTGCCGATTGATGAGGACATAGTGAACAAGAACCCGGAACATGTGCAGTTCACAATAGAAGGCGGTAAGCCGATCTATGACGGGCAGGAAGCACTTTACTATGTAAGATACCGTGAGGATAGCGATTTTAATCGCACCAAGCGGCAGCAGATTTTCCTGAATGCCATGGCGAATGAGATGCTTAATCTGAACGCCATCAGCAAAATTCCAGAATTGATTCAGATTATGGGAGACAGCTTCCAGACGGATATGCAGCCTTCATTCATTATTGATCTGGCCAAACAGGTACTGACTCAGGAAAAACCGCAAATCTCAAGCTTCACTATTTTGGGCGAAGGAATGCGGAAAAACGGAATTTATTATGGCAAGGCAGATGAGAAAGACGTCCAATATGCCAAAGAGCTGATTAACAACTGGATGGATGAGTCGACCCCAGCCGGTGAAGTGATGATTCCTGACCGGCAGAAGATCGAGTAACCAATTCCATACAGACGTTATGTTTTAGACAACGATCAGCAGTGCGTTTATTGGCGGGCTGCTGTTTTTTTTACTTTGTAGAAGGAATCATGTCCTTTTGGAACATCTTGCGTTCTAATGCGTACTATGTAAGTTGAATGTAATAAGCTGACTGATGAAATTTCACAAGGAGGATACGTAAGGGTATGAACATCGCATTTTTTTTGCTGCCCAAACAAGAAGTTACGTGCGTAACGTCGGATTCTACTCTGCGGCAAACGTTGGAACGGATGGAATATCATCGGTTCACGGCGGTGCCCATTTTGAATAAGGAAGGCAAGTATATCGGCACGGTTACCGAAGGTGATCTGCTGTGGTATATGAAAAACGCCGAGGGAAAGATTACATTTGAAAACGCTTCAAAATTCCTGCTTAAGGACGTTCCACTTCGGCTGGATATCAAACCGGTATCCATTGAAGCCAACATGGAGGATTTGATTAATCTGGCGAAAGTGCAGAACTTTGTGCCGGTTGTCGATGATATGGAGCGCTTCATCGGGATCGTAAGACGGAGTCAGATTATTGAGTATTGCGAGGGTATTGTAGCCAAGGAATCCATGAAAGTGAAGTAAGTCGAAACAAATTTCGATATTGATGCAACTGCGTGGATAATCACAGCCGTCCGGTATCATGTTAAACTTAAGAAGAGCTGAACAAGAGCGAACTTAAATGAATTTTCGACAAGATAAAATACGAATTCGTTGTACGGGGTCCCCGCAAAGTACCTGAGATAAGTTTCGGAGGACTTCTCCGCTTTTTGGGGTAATTTTGCGGCCCCCCTTTTTATGCTATAATGGAGAATAAAGCTTTTTCGGGGGAGAGTGACTTTCGCCAATATGCCTAAAGAACTGGATGTAGCCAAACGCGCTAAAGTGATTGAATGGCTTAAAACCGAAGTGCTTGATCAGGTATCCCGATTATTCAAAGCGTTATGGGAAGGCAGTACAACCCGAATCGGGGACAGTCTCGCCAGTTTGATGATGAGTAGTTACATATTGGGCCGCAGGCTCGGTATTCCTTTCAAGGATCTGGATGCACTGCTTGTTGAGAAATTGAAAAAGCATAAACAGGAAGGTCACCAGTTGGAAGATTGGTACCAAGATATTTCCGCGCTAGAAGATCACATGCGTAAGAGGTGAATTTGTTGAAATTTAGCTTTAAATCAGCTGTCTGGAGCGTAGTTTATCTGCTCTTGCTACTTTCGCTGTTAACTCCTTTATCGGTTTTGGCCATATTTTTCATGATGATACCTGGAGTTATTTTGTTTGCTTCATTACCGGTAAAATCATTTATATGGCATCTCGTCCCAGTGGCGATCATTTTGGTCATATTTAGTCCGATTTATTTGTTATTACTGCTTTTGTTCACCCTGCCCGCCATTGTTATGGGCAATGCTTACAAGAAAAAGAAATCGGCCCTGTTCGCCCTAATGGCAGGAAGTGGAGCCATGCTGGCCGAGTATCTGTTGCTCCTGTTGATTGGAAGTGTAATCTTCCAATTTGATTTGTCGAGTTATATTGATGATGTGGTCAGATTGACGATTGAACCCCTGACGAATACATCCAGTCAGATGGTAAATGGGTTTGTATGGACACCTGAAATGACTCAGGATGTCGCAAGACAGACGCAGCTTATGATTCCATTCGCCTTGGTGGTCACGTCTCTGGTCATGGCTCTAATCACACATCTCATTGCACGTCCGATTCTAAACGTAATGGGCGTGGTTGTACCGAAATTTCCACCTGCGCGTGAATGGCGTATGCCGCGTGCCCTGATCTGGTATTACTTCCTGGCATTGTTGTTCGAAGTGATATCCAGGCAGAGTGACGGAACGTACTGGACCATGATCGCCATGAACTTGTCGCCTCTAATCAATTTGGGCTTCATGATTCAAGCCATCGGATTCTTCTTCTTTCTCTCACATGCAAAGAAATGGAATCCGGTTGTACCGTATTTGCTGGCGGCAGCAGTCTTCTTCATTGGACCGCTGCGGATTATCGGGATTATCGATCTGGCGTTCCCGCTTCGCGAGGCAATATCGAAACCAAAACGATAGGGTGATGAGTCATGCCTAAATTTCTGAAGAAACGCTGGCACGGCTACTATACCGTATGGGCGTTCATACTGCTGCTTCTGCTTGTTATGTTCGTGACCATCTACAACTGGACGCTTGGTTTGATTAGTCTGATACTGGCTTCGGCGCTGGGAATCGTCATGATTAAGGCGGAGCTCGCATTCCGTCGTGAGCTTAACGACTACATTAATGGCCTTTCCATTCGGATCAAACGAATGGAGGGGGAAGCGGTCAGCATGCTCCCATTCGGTATTGTGCTGTACAGCGAAGATCGTACCGTAGAGTGGCATAATCGCTTCGTCGCGGATATGTTCCAAGAGAAGACGATGGTAGGTAATCCGCTGCAAAATTTGTTTCCCAAACTTCCTCAACCGAAGGAAAAAAAGGATGGGACCAAGGAGCCGTCTAAGGAGCTTCACGACGAATTCCAATTGGATGATCGATATTATGGAGTTATTCATAATCCGCAAGAGCGGTATGTATATGTTTACGAGATTACGGAGCTAGCCATTCTTCGTGATAAATATGAGAATGAACGCATGGCACTGGGCATTCTGGTTCTCGATAACCTGGACGAAGCAGCCCAGGGCATGGACGACCAGCAGCGGACTGCGCTGATTGCCCGTGTAACAAGCGAGATTACGTCTTGGGCGAAACGGTATGAGGTATACCTGCGCCGCCTCTCTTCTGATCGTTATCTCATGATGTTGAATTATAAGTCTTTGCAGGAACTGGAGCAGAGCAGATTTGTCATCCTGGATGAAGTCCGGGAGATGACGGCTGATCTTAAGGTGCCGATGACACTAAGTGTTGGACTGGCATTTGGCTCGGATACCATCAGTGAGATGGGAGAATTGGCTCAGTCCAGTTTGGATATGGCACTTGGCCGTGGTGGTGATCAGGCTGCCGTAAAATCTGGACAGCGGTTGTCCTTTTACGGTGGAAAGTCCAACGCGGTGGAGAAACGTACTCGGGTAAGAGCTCGGGTTATCGCACATGCATTGCGTGATCTGATGCAGGAGAGTGACCGAGTGATTATCATGGGTCACAAAATGCCTGATATGGATGCGATTGGCGCGTCTATTGGGGTATGGAAAGCGGCGAGTCTGTACAATGTGGAGGCACGAATTGTACTGGATGGACCCAACCCTTCCATTGAACGCATGATGGAACAGGTGAATAAGGATGAGAAGCTGTCCAAAGCCTTTGTGTCGCCGGAACAGGCAACCCAGATGATGACGGAGCATACGCTGCTTGTTGTTGTCGATACACATAAGGCATCCATGACAATGGAGCCGAAGCTGGTTCAATCCGCTACGCGTGTCGTGGTTGTGGATCACCACCGTCGGGGTGAAGAATTCATTAACGATGCAGTTCTGATCTATCTGGAACCATATGCTTCTTCGGCAGCAGAATTGGTGACTGAGCTTCTCCAATATATTCATGACAAGGTACAATTCACTCCACTGGAAGCGACGGCGTTATTAGCCGGGATTACGGTGGATACGAAGCATTTTGCACTCCATACGGGATCGAGAACGTTTGAAGCGGCAGGCTTCCTGCGTCGCAGTGGTGCAGACACCATTATGATCCAGCGGCTTATGAAAGAAGATCTGTCAGAATATATTGCTAAGGCAGAAATCATAAAGCATGCTAAAATGGTATACGGGAACATTGCGCTGGCGGTCACGGACCCTGGCAACAAGATTCCACAGATGATGATCGCCCAAGTGGCGGACACATTGCTTAATATGACCGACGTGGTCGCTTCATTTGTCATTAGTGAACGCCCGGATGGACTGATTGGCATCAGCGCGAGATCGCTAGGGCGCATGAATGTTCAGGTGGTCATGGAACGACTGGGCGGTGGCGGACATTTAACGAATGCTGCCGTGCAGCTTGAAGGAACGCTTGGAGAGGCGGAAAAACGGCTGACGAACGTACTGGCTGAAATCGAAAAGGAAGAGGGTTTGTTCGAATGAAAGTCATTTTTATAAAAGATATGAAGGGTCAAGGCAAAAAAGGACAAGTGAAGGAAGTGTCCGAGGGATACGCACAGAACTTTCTTCTGCCACGGGGAATCGCACGTCCAGCAACAGACGGAAACATGAAAACACTGGACAACCAGAAGGCAGCGGAAGACAGACGTAAGCAGGAAGAGAAAGCAGAAGCGGAAGCTCTGGCTAAAAAGCTTGAAGCTGAAGTGACTGAACTGAAAGCAAAATCCGGCGAAGGCGGCCGTCTGTTCGGTGCAATCACGAGCAAACAAATCGCAGAAGCTCTGGCAGCGAAAGGTCTGAAAGTCGACAAACGCAAAATTGAACTGGACGAGCCTATTCGCACACTCGGCGTAACGCAAGTCACCGTCAAGGTTCACCCTGAAGTGAAGGCTACCTTGAAGGTACAGGTAACGGAGGAGTAAGATGGGCGGCGAAATGTTATTCGACCGGATTCCCCCACAGAACCTGGAAGCCGAACAGGCCGTGCTGGGTGCAATCCTGTTGCAGGGCGAAGCCCTGATTACAGCGATGGAACGGGTGCAAACCGAGGATTTCTATGATAAACCCCATCAATTAATTTTTGAAGCGATGATCCAGCTTGGCGAGGGAAATCAACCGATTGACCTCGTGACACTGACTTCGCTACTGAAGGATAAAGGCGAGCTTGAGGACATCGGCGGCGTCAGTTATCTGGCGAAGCTGGCTCATGGTGTTCCGACTGCCGCGAACGTGGATTATTACGCTCAAATTATCGAAGAGAAATCCATGCTGCGTCGCCTGATTCGTACAGCTACGCAAATTGTGAGTGAAGGATACACGGGCGGTGAGGATGTCGCGGCTATGCTTGGAGAAGCAGAGCGGCGCATTCTGGAGATTTCCAACCGACGTTCCAGTAGCGGTTTTATAGCCATTCAGGATGTTCTGATGGAAGTATTCGACCGTGTGGAGACGTTGCATCAGAACAAGGGCACCACAACGGGCATTCCGTCCGGGTTCATCGATCTGGACAAGATGACCGCCGGATTCCAGCGGAGTGACTTGATTATTGTAGCGGCACGTCCATCTGTAGGTAAGACCGCCTTCGCCCTGAACATCGCTCAGAATGTAGCCATTCGGGCGCAGGAGACAGTTGCGATATTCAGTCTGGAGATGTCAGCCGCACAGCTCGTACAGCGTATGATCTGTGCAGAGGCCAATCTGGATGCGGGTGTCATGCGTATGGGTGACTTTAAAGGTGATGAAGATTGGCAAAAGCTGACGATGGGCATTGCAGCCTTGAATGAAGCTAATATCTACATTGACGATACACCAGGGATCACCGTAGCTGACATTCGTGCTAAATGCCGTCGTCTCAAGAAAGAGAAAGGCCTTGGCATGATTCTGATCGACTACCTTCAACTGATTAGTGGACGTGGTAAAGCCGGCGAGAACCGTCAACAAGAGGTATCCGAGATCTCACGTACCCTGAAACAGATTGGCCGGGAACTGGAAGTTCCGGTTATTGCCTTGTCTCAGCTGAGTCGGGGTGTTGAGCAACGTCAGGATAAACGTCCGATGATGAGTGACTTGCGGGAATCGGGTTCGATCGAGCAAGATGCCGACATCGTTGCGTTCCTGTACCGGGATGACTACTATAACCAGGAAACCGAGAAGAAAAACATTATCGAGATTATTATCGCCAAACAGCGTAATGGTCCGGTAGGTACGGTGGAACTGGTCTTCCTGAAAAACTTTAATAAATTCGTTAACTACGAGAGGGCACATAATGATGCCTTTGCCATGTAGGGGACAGGCACAGACTGCTTCGATAGGGAAGTGAAATCGTCTGTCCCCGACATCAACCATTAGATTATATGAACTCATAAATACGTTGTGAATACGACATATAGCGTTGGATTTAAACGCGTAGCGTAAAACCGGGGTTAGCCGTCAAGCAAGCTTTGACTGGCTTCGCCGGTTTTTTGCGTCGCAATATGGAGTCAATTCCGAACATTAGAGTTTGACTATATCTAATTGTTCGCCATTTGATTTGACTTTGAAAAAAGGGACTGGTACACTAGTACTGCTGCGTTAAAGCAGCGAAAACCTTCCCTTGGATGTAAACCGAGGGGGATTTTCACTGTCCGTTAGCACGCTTCTCCGCTGGTAATTTCACTTCAAATTCCTGCCGAGATAGAGGACGGACAGACCAATACAAAGGTGCGCAAGGCACCCACGGAGGTATGTACTATGTCAACGGTAGTTGTAGTGGGAACGCAATGGGGAGACGAAGGTAAAGGCAAGATTACGGATTATTTGGCGGAATCCGCAGACGTGGTTGCTCGTTACCAAGGTGGTAACAATGCAGGACACACGATTCTGATCGATAACAAAAAATATAAATTGACGATGATTCCATCGGGTATCTTCTACACAGACAAAGCATGTGTAATTGGTAACGGTATGGTTATCAACCCGAAGGCACTCATCGAAGAAATTAACTATATTCATGACAATGACTTTACGACCAAAAACCTGTCCATCAGCGAACGCGCACACATCATCCTGCCATATCACATGGTATTGGATGCATTGGAAGAAGAGAGCAAAGGCCCGAACAAAATCGGTACAACAGGCAAGGGAATTGGCCCATGTTACATGGACAAATCAGCTCGTATCGGTATTCGTATGGTTGATCTGCTTGATGCGGAAGAGTTCGAACTGAAACTGCGTCATTTGGTAAAAGAAAAAAACCGTATAATCGAGCAAGTCTATGGCGGCGAGCCTGTAGATGTAGAAGAAATTCTGAAAGATTACCTGGGATATGCAGAAATTCTGCGTCCTTATGTGCGTGATACATCAGTGGTGCTCAACGAATACATCGATGAGGACAAAAAAGTATTGTTCGAAGGTGCACAAGGCGTTATGTTGGATCTTGATCAAGGTACTTATCCATTCGTTACTTCATCCAATCCGTCTGCAGGCGGCGTATGTATCGGTTCTGGCGTTGGCCCAGCTCGTATTCAGCAGGTTATCGGTGTGGCTAAAGCCTATACAACACGTGTAGGAGATGGTCCTTTCCCGACAGAGCTGCATGATGCAGTTGGTGACCAAATTCGTGAGACTGGACATGAGTACGGTACTGTAACTGGACGTCCGCGTCGTGTCGGCTGGTTCGACAGTGTAGTTGTTCGTCACGCACGTCGTGTGAGCGGGATTACAGGTCTTTCCCTGAACTCCCTGGATGTAATGACAGGTCTGGAAACGGTGAAAATTTGCACAGGATACAAATTCCGCGGCGAGGTTATCACTCACTATCCGGCAAGCCTGAAAATGCTGGCAGAATGTGAAGCGGTATACGAAGAGCTTCCGGGCTGGAGCGAAGATATCACTGCGGCGAAGAAACTGGAAGATCTGCCTGTGAACACACAGAATTATGTGAAACGTGTTTCCGAACTGACAGGCATTCCAATTGCCATCTTCTCTGTAGGTCGTAACCGTGAGCAAACGAATCAGGTTCTTCCTATCTACGAATAAGCAGCTAGGTTAACTCGGCAATACGAAGTAAACGTTCATCCAAATGATATGCCTATATAGGCATCATAGAGCCCCAGTTATCGCTTAAATAGCGATGGCTGGGGTTTTTCGCACGCCTTCCTGATATAATCCCCGGATTTCCGTCAATACTGGTTAACAGTAGACTCATAGATCCTGAAACATCGAATGTGATATGGGGTCGGAATAACGGAGGGAGAGAACGGGAATGAAGTTGCTTCAATGGTTCATTAAAATATTGCTTACCGTGATGCTGGTCAGTTCACTGACCCTGCTGACAACCGGATTAATCGTTCAGTCATATGTAAAATCGCTGCTGGCGAGTTTTAATATTCAGTGGGAAGGCCAGCCCATGGGATTAACGGCCATGTTTCAGGGTGCATTAGGTGGTAAGTCCGGTGAAGAGAAGAAGCCGGGAACGGGCACGACAGATCAGCCGGCAGGAGCGGAGGAGGAACACGTTCCAGAAGATGCGATATCTGTCATGGGCAATGGAACAGAAAGTGGAGAAACAGGCGCGAATACAGGCAACAGCTCTGAACAGGGTACGGGAACAGACGATGGTCAAGGAGCAGGCTCAGGAACGGACTCTTCTGCTACGGGATCTAGCCCAGGGGGCAGCTCAGGCACGGGAACAGACGCAGATGCTGGCACAAATGCGGGTAGCGATTCTGGGACAACGCCTGGCAACAGTACAGCATCGGGCAACGGATCAGGTACGAATTCCAATGGCACGCCTTCTTCAGGGAATGATGAGATTGTAGTATCTCCGGATGACATCACAGGCAAGAAGGACAAGCTGCCGTTGGAGGAAAAAGAAAAGATTTTCAGTCTGCTGATGAACAAGCTGCCCCAGAAAGAGATGCAGCAAATCTCAGGCGCTATGGAAGGCGGCCTGACTGAGCAGGAGCTGCGCGATATTGAGCAGGTGATCTCCAAGTATCTGACGAGCGAAGAATACGATAATCTAATGGAAGTCCTTCAGGCGGAATAAACTAAGTTCATATAGGGAAATCCGTAAATCTGCGACCCTTTGCTGAATATTCATAAAGGAATCGAAAGATCGAATCCTGTGCGGTAAATAAGAGAAATTTAATTTATGAGGCCATTCGGGCAATGAAATAAAAGCAGAAATTGGTTAGCATATAATCCAGCCAATATGAGGCACTCTAAAGCAAGAGTTCAACGAAATCCCTCCCTAGAGATGATCTGGCGAGGGATTTCAGTTTGTATTTTTATGAAAAAGAAAACACATATCGGTGGGTCTTAGAACCTAGTCTTAAAAATGATCATAAGTACATAATATACCTGAAGTAGAAGCGATATGGGGAAGAATATCGATCTTCCATCTTATGGATAATACAGGAAAACCAAGCCTGGCGCGGCTTTGCGCTATGACGTGTACAGTTGAAATGAGTGTAAAACCTGTGTTAAAGTATACGGGTGTGATAAAAGGTTAAAATTTTGACACTTTTACGAGCGCAGCTAAAGTCCTGATTTGCGGACACCCGAATACAAATATCGACAAGCATGGGACAGACACAGTGGGTGATGTCTTGACAGAAATGCGAACTGAGAAGTGCTGAAAAGGAGAGAATCATGAAAGGTTTCAGAGGCATACGCCAACCGGGCAAGAACCGGGAACACGAACAATCCGGGGAACACCGGACGGCCGAAGACAAAAACAACATGAGCATGTCCAACTTCAGTAGTAACAAAAAGCGCGTTCTGGCCTCGCGCAAATGGATCATTACAGCAGCATGTGGTTTATTCATCGCTGCATCGATCGGATTCGCAGGCAAACAATACGTTGCTGCAAACACCGTCCCATATTATAAAGTGATGGTTAAAGGAAATGAGATTGGCACCATCACGGATGAGACGCAATTACAGAAATTATTTGCAGACAAAACTGAGGAATTCCAAAATAAATATCCAGAAGCGGAAATGGTGCTGAACACAGATGGCATCACGACCGAAACCATTAAAGCATACAAACCCGTAGTAAACAGCGATGAGACGCTGGACAAGCTCGGCGACATGCTTACCGCCTATGCCAAGGGTGTAGAGCTCAAGGTAGACGGTGAAGTAATCGGCATTGTGAAGGATCAGGCAACAGCAGACGCGATTCTGGAACAAGTGCAGAACAAGTACATATCGGCATCGGCTGTGCGCAGTTCGCTCAAGACGAAGTCGGTATCGGCAAACTCTTCGAAGAAAGCCGAGGGGCCAAGTACTACGCTGAAGTCGGTGGGTATCAAGGAAGATGTAGCGACAGATGTGGTGAAGGCTGATCCAAACAAAATATGGGATGTATCCGAGGCGGTTGAAGCTTTAACCGTTGGTAAAGACGCGCCTGTAACTTATGTCGTGCGTGAAGGAGATACGATCTCTTCCATTGCTGCCAAATACGAAATTACGCAAAGTGAGATTCGCAAACATAATCCTGGCATCAAAGAAACGTCACTGCAAATTGGGGACGAGCTTACACTGACGGTGCCAAAACCAGCTGTTACTGTCAAATCGGTAGAGCAGGTTGTTGAACAGATTGAGATTAAACCGCAGGTGGAAGTACGCAAAAGTGCTGAGCTCAAAGCAGGCACAACCAAAGTGGTGCGTCCAGGTCAAAGCGGTCTGAAAAGCATGCAATATCGGATAACGAAGGAAAATGGTGAGGTCGTTCAGGAGGAATGGCTTGGCCAGGAAGTCATCAAGTCAGCAGTTACTGAAGTGGTTCTGAGTGGAACCAAAGTGGTCGGTGAAGGTACAGGTGAATTTGCTTGGCCGGTATCAAACGCTACGATGAGCAGCAGCTTTGGACAACGCTGGGGTCGCCAGCACAAAGGTGTCGATCTTGTCGGTAACCGTGACGTGAAAGCGTCTGATGAAGGCGTGATTACTTTTGCAGGACAGAAGAGTGGTTATGGCAATGTTATTATTATTAACCATCGTAATGGATACGAAACACTTTATGGGCACTTGAACAGCATTGGTGTTAAGGTTGGACAAGTGGTTGAAAAAGGTGAGAGCATCGGCGTAATGGGTAACACGGGTCGTTCGACCGGAACGCATCTGCATTTCGAGATTATCAAGAACGGAACGGTGGAAAATCCGTTGACATACTTGAACTAGTTATATCGCAATCCAGGGCAAGGTTGGCAGTTGATGCTGGCCTTGTTTTTTGCTGCTGTAAAAATTTTTCAGTTTGGGCTGCACATTGGCCCTGATCGGGATGTGACGGTGCTTCAGGTATGTTAAACTATAGACTATAGGCAACAAGCCATATGATATGAACTATATTCAATGAAAACGTAGGAAACACAATTTATATAAGTTGATTAAGAGAGATAGACCGCTAAGGCGGATCAAGCAGGATATAGGGGTGAAGACAGCCGATGCAGGGGAAGATTTTGGTGGTGGACGATGAACAGCCCATTGCGGACATTCTGAAGTTTAATTTGGAAAAAGAGGGGTACGAGGTCATCTGCGCATTTGATGGCATTCGTGCGGTTGAATTGGCGTTATCCGAGAAGCCGGATCTGATGCTGCTGGACCTGATGCTGCCAGGTAAGGATGGTATGGATGTGTGCCGCGAGGTGCGTGCCCATCTGGAGATGCCGATCATTATGCTGACTGCAAAGGATGGGGAGATCGACAAGGTGCTCGGTTTGGAGCTAGGTGCGGATGATTACGTGACGAAGCCTTTCAGTACGCGCGAGCTGCTCGCCCGGGTGAAAGCACAGATGCGCAGACGGCAGAAGCCTGCCATTACGGCTGAAGCGCCGGAAGACGAAGAGAAACAGGTCATGCGTTTATTTGATCTGGCGTTTGATATGGACATGTATACAGCTTACAAAGGCGGCGAACCGCTGGATCTGACTCACCGTGAGTACGAACTTCTCTATTATATGGCGAAGCATTCCGGCAAGGTCATGACACGTGAACATCTGCTGCAAGCTGTATGGGGATATGAATATTTCGGGGATGTACGTACCGTTGATGTTACGATTCGTCGTCTGCGTGAGAAGATTGAGGAGAACCCGAGCAAACCAGAAACGATTCTGACTCGCCGCGGGCTGGGTTATCTCGTGCGCAGTCCCAAAAGCGTGGGGATATAATGGGGCGTTTCTCGCGATTTTCGTTCTTTCGAACGATTCAGGCGAAACTGATTATTATCTATGTACTGCTGATTCTGATTGCGATGCAATTGATCGGCGTTTATTTTGTGAGTGCGATGAAGAACTCGTTGACCAGCAACTTCACTGAGGATTTGCAGGCGCGGGCTGAGATGCTGTCTGTGCTTGTGGGAGAGACGATGGCTGGTGGAGAAGCCGAGGCTGGCGAGGACAAAACGGAAAACCTGCGTGTGTTGGTAAACAACCTGTTCAACATCAACGGAGCGGAGATTCAGGTGCTGGATGCCAGCGGCAAAGTGCTGACCACCTCGCTAAGTTCCCATTCAGACTATGTTGGACGCAAAAACACCCAGACCGTTGTCAGCCGTGCGCTGCAAGGCATTCGGGACAATGAGGAATATATCGTGGACGAGGATAATGTTCGCAAAAAGGTCGTTGCCAAGCCGGTGCTGTCCGGCGGCAAGATTATCGGCGCGGTCTACATCGCCGCCTCGATGAATGAGTTATATGCCACAATGGAGGGCATTAACAAGATTTTTATCTCAGGCATTTTGATTGCCTTGGTATTAACCGCAGTGCTTGGTGTCATTCTGTCACATACGATAACGCAGCCTATCAAGGAAGTTACCCGAAGAGCGACGGCGGTCGCGGAAGGCAACTTCGATCAGCAGACGCCTGTATTCGGAACGGATGAGATTGGACAGCTCAGTCGGGCGTTCAACTATATGACTAGCAGATTGCGGGATGCGCTCTCCCAGAACGAAGAGGAGAAGGAGAAGCTGACGTCCATTCTGACCAATATGAGTGATGGCGTGGTCGCAACGGACGAATATGGCAAAGTCATTCTGGTGAACCGCCGTGCTAGCAGCATTCTGGGCATGCGTCCGGCGGACATTGAAGGAAGGCACTTTGCCGTATTGCTGGGCATTGATCCGGAAGATGCTGAAGCGTTAGCCAGTGGTTTTACAGGCTCGACGCTGCTCCAGATTGCGCCTGCGGGACAGGAAGATCCCGTTGTCATCCGCATGACGTTTACACCGGTCCATCGTCGCGAGCTAGGCATTACAGGTACGATTGCTGTGCTTCAGGACGTTACAGAGCAGGAAGAACTGGAAGCTTCACGGCGTGAATTCGTGGCGAATGTCTCTCATGAGCTGCGTACACCGCTGACTACCATTAAGAGCTACGCAGAAGCGCTGGATGATGGAGCTCTCGAAGATCCCCAGCTCGCTGGACGATTCGTTGGGGTAATCCAGAATGAGACGGAGCGTATGATTCGATTAGTTACGGATTTGCTGCATCTGTCCAGGCTCGATTCCAAGGAAGCGATGCTGCGCAAACAGCCAACCGACATCATGGAGATGTTGGAAGAAGTGTCGGATCGTTTTTCGTTCCAGATGCATCAGAAGGATATTCAATCTGTGCTTTCTGTAGAGAACGGGATTCCAGCGGTTCCATTGGATCGCGACCAAATTGATCAGGTGCTTGATAATGTTGTGTCCAATGCGCTGAAATACACGCTTGAAGGTGGCACGATTACAATCGCAGCCAGACGCAATGATGATCATACTCTCGCCATATCAGTGACCGATACGGGGATGGGGATTCCACAGCGGGATCTGGACCGCATTTTTGAACGGTTTTATCGGGTAGACAAGGCTCGCTCCCGCAGTATGGGCGGTACAGGGCTCGGATTGTCCATTGCCCGGGAAATTGTGAAGGCCCATGATGGCAATATCTCACTGGAGTCCGAGGTGGACGTGGGGACGACGGTAACGTTCACACTGCCCATGCGTGAGGAAGGAGGTGAGCACCTTGAAAGAGCGGATTAAATCTCTGGTGCTTGCTTCCCTCGTCGTTGCCAGTTTGGTACAAAGTTACTTCTTGATCTATCGTTTGCCCGGTGGGGGCGATTCGATTGTGACGTCAGAGACGAACTATGTGAAAACCGAGAATATGGGCCAGGAGCGCAATATTGAAGATTTAATTTTCCCTGATCAGATGGTTATTCATCTGGGAGAGGACAAACATACGGTGTTTTATCCGGGCAATACGTTCTATCAGTTGATCTATTCACGGTTGCAGGGACGTACGTTTGATGATTTCCAGCGTCGGAGTGTGCAGTCGGTCAACTGGAATCAGATTCGTAAGGAGAATCCTGGCTTTGAGCTGTCGTTCAAGGAAGGCATCCCTGTAGCGTTGTTACAGCGCGTGATGCGACTCGGGACAGACTCTCTCTTCCAGGGGGAAACGATTAACCGGATCTCGATCTATACGGCCAAAAATGAAACAAAGGCACACGCACTGTTCTTCAGCGCCAAAGGCGACGTGGTCTACGAGGCGACGCAGGCGGATCTGACAGTACAGGACGTGCAGCAGCATGTCGACTTCGGCAGCAGCTGGACACCTTATACGCTGATGGACGGCGGATATTATATCCCGGCTGAAGCACTGGAAACGATTGAGGCTGACGTGCCTACAGGCCAGTTCACTGTCGAACAAATGCAGCGCAGCCTATTCTTTGATCCAAGCATGACCCGAAACATTCGGGAAAAAGATGGCTCGGAGATCTATACAGACAGCAAACGCAGTCTGCAAGTGAAGCAAGAGCAGCGCTGGATTAGCTACACCGATCCAGCGGCGCCGCCTGCGGGACAGATTGACGCAGCGAAGGATGCGCTGTCCGCGGTTGATTTTGTGAATCAGCATGGCGGCTGGAAAGGTCGTTCGCGCATGATGCTGGATACAACCGATACAAAGACGAAACTTCAGTTCCAGCAATATTACAGCAGCTTCCCGATTATGGACTCGATGCAGTTCCGGTTCGGCACGATCAGCATGGAGATGCAGCAGGAGACGGTATCCAGCTATGAACGTTCGCTCGAATATCTGAACGAAGGCGCGGAGACGAAGAAATCGGTCACCCTGCCCGGTGGGGACAAGCTGAAGGCGCTCATCCAGAAGGTGGCGGGTACTAATCGTAAGGTCGTAGACGTGTATCCGGCTTACCGTCCATTCAGCATTGAGGATGGACTGAAGCTCATCCCGGTATGGGTAATTCGATTTGGAAACGGGGAGGAGACCACCGTTTCTTGATGGGTTATAGTCATTAAACATAAGGTGGGCTGCACTATCCACTCCGCGGTCAGAACAACCTTCCGATCGCTGTTATTCCCAGATTTCATTGATTCCCTTTAGTTAAAGGGAGAAATCCGAGAATAAAGGCGAGCACTACGTTTCTCCAGGTTTTTTCTGCCCCCCTCGTTATCGTGGAGCTTTATGTTCAAAGTCTATAAAAGACTAAAGTAGCGGTGGCAGGTTGGGCAACTTTAGAAAGTATTTCAAGAAGTCTAATGATGGAGGTGGATGTTTTGGATTGGGGACGGGCGAAAAATGTATTGATCTATGCCTTCCTGCTGCTCAATCTGGTGCTGGGATACCAGATCTGGATGGATGCGCGGGAGACGGCCGGAGCCAATCTGGACTTCACCTCGCTGGCGGATAATACACAACAGGCAATGGAGGAGAAGGGCATTCAAGTGCTGGCTCCTATTCCGAATGAGACGCCGAAGCTGCCGAAGCTGTCGTATGAGTTCATTGAAGATAACAAGACAGGCATAGAGGTTGAACTGGAAAATAAAGTGGACAGCAAGCTGATCTTCTCGCAAAGCGAGCTGGAGGATGCACTACAGGACGAGATTCCCCAGATTGGTACGTATCGATGGGATCAGCTGATGGCGGAGGATGGGGCATTTGTGCTTCATCCGTTGGTGGATGGCAAATGGCCGCTCTTCAATGTTAGTCTGGAGCTATTCTACAGCGATCAGAAAATTACGGGTTATCGTCAGACTCCGGTGCGGATTACGACAGCGGAGGAAAGCGATCAGCAGGTGCTTCCGGCGTCGAAGGCGCTGGGTACGCTGATCGAGAACTTTTTGCCAAATGATGCGATTGTCAAAGATATTCAGTTGGGCTATTACGGCCAGTTGTTCAATTCAGATATGCAGGTGGCGATGCCGGCATGGCGGTTCGTGCTGGAAAGTGGCGAAGTGTTGTACGTGCAGGGCATCAGTGGGGATGTATTCAGTCCCAAGACAGACAAACCAGGGGAGTAATGCGTTATGGGGATTTATTTTACCGTGTTATCCAGCGGTTCGACAGGGAATGCCACGGTTATACAGCATGGGGGCACATCCCTCATGATTGATGCAGGTCTCAGTGCGAAGCGGCTGGAGGCATTGTTTCTGGAACGGGAGATTTCGGGAACGGAGCTGGACGGGATTCTGGTTACACATGAACATTCCGATCACATTAAAGGACTAGGCGCGATGTCTCGGAAATATAATTTACCAATCTATGCAAATACGAATACGTGGGCGGCACTGGAGAAGTCCGTTGGGGCGATTCCAGAGGAAAACCGAAGGGTATTTGAGACGGGTGAAAAGCATGATTTTGGCTCCCTGCGCGTGGAATCCTTCGGCATCTCCCATGATGCAGCGGAACCGGTAGGTTACACATTCGATGATGGCAGTGAGAAGCTGTCCGTTGCGACGGATCTCGGATATATGAGCGACAAGGTTCGCGATGCGATCTCGGATTCGGATGTACTTGTGCTGGAGGCGAATCATGATGTCGAATTGCTGCGTATGGGGCGGTATCCATGGAACACCAAGCGCCGCATTCTGAGCGACATTGGGCATTTGTCGAACGAAGCGGCGGGAGCTGCGCTTAGTGAACTGATGAACGGACGCATCAAGCGCACGTATCTGGCACATTTGAGCCGGGATCATAATATGATGGACTTGGCGAAAATGACCGTGCGTGATGCGATGGAGAGCCGTGGTTGCTTTTATCGGGATCATGAGTTCAAGCTCTGTGATACGTATTATGATCGGCCTACGCCATGGGATAGGGTGGGTGAGCCATAAAGCTGTCGAGTTCGGTAGCTTTGCGCTCTACTTCTTCGCGGGTCAGAATGCCTTTGTCGACGAGCAGTTCAATAATCGTGCTTAGGGCAAGGGTGTTGCGGTAATGCTCTTCCTTGAGATCGGCCAGCTTGGCCGCCATATGAACTTCATCCATGGCTGTGAGTGTACGCGTGCGATCCATAATGTGAATCCTCCTTCTATGAAGCTTCGAATTGTCTTTTACTATTATTGTAGTCAGGCTTGATGGAAAACATTCCTCTTTTTGCCGCTATAATTACACGTAAGGGACGTGTATGCTGAACCAGGGGCTGCATTTTGCTTAAGAAGATGAAAAAGTTCACGGGAATAGGCAAAATTGCGCTTAGCCAACTGGATTTTGTGGTGATAGATACTAGGGACCTTTATTGTTAAGCGCGTTATAGCGGAAATTTCCGTTAATCTTCGTAATTATGCAACTTTTTAAGATTTGGCGTGTTTAGTATATAAGGAGCTTTTATAGTAGAGGCTGTTTTGCGCGCAAAAAGGCATGTCGTAGAATGCGAGAGCATTTCTGATAGAGTCACAGACAGAATGGGATATTCGTTCTGTTGTACATAGACGCTTCATTCCGAGTTAATGGGAATGGCAGCGATATGCAAAACGATTTTGTATGCAGGAACGCATGGAAGAATGAGTTGGTATTTACGGTACACGCGTAACGGAGGACACAGAACGAAGCTGGAGAAGCGAAGCGTTCGCCTTTATGAACAAATTTTCACCTTATTTAGAGGGTAATTAATAAAATTTGTGAGTAACAGCGATCGGAAGCTCGGCTGTGGCCGGAGTGGGGTAACGTAAGGACACAGTCGTTGGCCATGCGACAACGATCGGGCGGCAGTCAGGGTCTTGATGCGTGACAACGAAGGGGAGAGGATCACGATGGGATTGTTTGGAGACGATTTTTATTCAACCAAAGTATCAAGACGCGCCGAACCTGAACAGAAAGGTAAACTTCAGATCATTCGCCCTGGAGGCAGGGGACGGGACCGCTGGCAGAATCCACGCAAGTCACGCTCGGGTTTTAGCTCCACGGTCAAGGTAGCCGTGATCAGTTCGGTAATCAGCTCCATCGTGACCGTTACGCTGTTCAGCTTTATTATGCAGCCTGCATCATTACCTCTAGCGAACGCTGCAGGGAACGGCGGAGGCGGTACACAGACAGCGCAGGCGGCTGATCCGTACGACCGGATTATCCAGGCAGCTGCGAAGGTTCGCCCTTCCGTGGTGAGCATCGTGAACCATAGAACGGGCAGCAGCCTGTCGATGGAAGATTCTGCGCTGGGATCAGGGGTCATTTTCAAAAAGGAAGATGGCAAAGCCTACATCATGACCAACCATCACGTCGTGGAGGGTGCGAGTGATCTGGAGATTGTTACGGTGGACGGGGAAACGCATAAAGCGAAGCTGGTGGGCAAAGACCGGGTTAGTGACATTGCGGTATTGTCTGTGCAAGATGATAAGGGCATCGGTCCAGCCGCAGAGCTTGGTGATTCCAGCAAACTTCAGCGCGGTCAAACGGTGCTGGCGATCGGGAATCCGCTCGGTCTGGGCGGTACGCTAACATCCGGTATTGTCAGTTACACAGATCGGATTCTGCCGGTATCCATTAATCAGGACGGTGTGTATGACTGGGAACAAAACGTGATCCAGACGGATGCGGCGATTAACGAAGGCAACAGTGGCGGGGCACTGGCCGATCTGAACGGCAAACTGGTCGGCATCAACACGATGAAGATCTCGGATACAGGCGTTGAAGGCCTCGGCTTTGCGATTCCGATGAACGAAGTGATGAAAACGGTCGATTCCCTGCTGCTGAATGGCAAAGTATCTCGTCCATATCTGGGCGTATATACCGTCGATCTGAGTAATCCATACGCCCCACTGGATGACGAGCAGCGTAAAGACCTGAAGCTCCCATCCCACGTGGACAGTGGTGTGGTTGTGCTGGAAGCGTCCGGTCCGGCATCCGATGCGGGTATGAAGCTGAATGACGTCATTACGGAATTTGATGGGCAAAAAATTACCTCTACGCTTGATCTGCGGAAATATCTGTACGATAAGAAGAAGATCGGCGATACGATTGAAATCACCTTTTACCGGGACGGCAACGCCGAGAAGGTGTCGGTGAAGCTGACGGATAAACCGGAGTAAAGGGAATTGCTTTCATGTACATGGCACACAGAAATAGGGTAATAAAGGAGAGTCGATCAACTTGTTGATCCGCTCTTTTTTATTGCACTAATCTTGATTTACATATAAACCACATTCATGAGGTTACAGTGGGGATTTTGTCGTTTCCCAATGATAGGTTAGGACCAGAGCCAAAGTCTCTGTTATAAAGGGTTCCAGTTATGGTAAACTGTTGGGAATGTGTTGGTGATGGGCGGCTGTGCGAGTAACATCTGTTTGTCGATCTGTATTCTCAATCTGGAGCGGAAGGGGTTAATTCAATGAAACGGTTGACGAAAACCATGGTGGGGGGAACAAGTCTGGTATCTGCACTGTTTGTTTTGTCCGCATGTACTTCTGAGGTGTCCCCGTCAGGGACTGCTGATGTTAGTGGTTTACAGGAGCAGATTACAAGTCTGGAGAAGAAGCTTGCGGACCAGAGCGAGAAGAATAGTCAACAGAACAAGAAGATCGCGGATCTGGAGAAAAAGCTGGAGGAGCTGAGCACCACCGTGATTGCGGTGAATGAGCCTGGAGGTAAAGCACCTGTTGGCTCGGGAAACAACGGATCGGCTGGAAAGGGAGATGGGGTGCTGATTACGTTTGCCCAGTATGAAAAGCTAGAGGTTGGCATGGCGGTAGAGGAAGTTATCGATATCCTTGGTGGTGAAGGCGAGGCATTGAGCGAAGCAGAAAATATGGTGGTCTACAATTATAAGGGTACCGGCGGTTCTGGTGCCAATGCGGTTATTGCGTTTCAAGGTGGCAAGCTGCTGACGAAGGCGCAGTCGGGGCTGGAGTAAGATACAATATCCATTGAATATGGATTCGAATACAATAGGACGATGGCTTTCATATGTGCGGTAATATGAATAGTAACGAATGAGTGGGATAGATTAGGAATTTGGAGAAGTGTTACTTTGGGATGCTAACGGGGTGTCGAGAAGTGACGCTTTTTTGGTTTTATTTGTGCTGAAATGAGAGGATTGGTGGAAGTTGGACACGATAAATGGGGGCTAGGGGTTTCTTTTCCGCTGCAGGTGTGATAGAACAGAGAAGTGGCTATCCTGTATGGATAAGCGGTTGTGAATCGGGAGCATAGCTGGATACAGAAAGGATGCTTGAACGGATGTACGTTGTATGCAAAGAACACGTGGACATCGCCATCGACATGTTTGTTGATGAGTATGAGGACGCTCCAGATATCGTTGATCTGAAGGAGACGGAATTTGCCGATTGGGACCCGCCTGCGAAGTGCGCCGAGTGCGAACAAAAGGCCGAGTATCTAGTCGTCTAGCGTACTGTGTAGGCATCCGCAGTTGGTGCGTCTGTCATGGATGCACTCGCTCGCCTGCCATCCGGTATGAACATCACAGGCAAGAAGCAAAGAGAGCGTGTCGGAGCGCTCTTTTTGTGTTTTTGGCGTGTTTTGCCTGAAATAGGGTGTCTCATTTATTTAGATACTACGGTAGCCATAATGGGGCTGGATAAGGTGTGTGGAGTTCGTTAGCTTTAAATATTGGAACAAACGATGTGTTGAAGCATCTTACTTATAGATTATCTCGCAGGACGATTAGGAGGAATGAATCTTCATGTTGATTCAGATTATTGGCGTAGGCAAACTGAAGGAAAAATATTTGACGCTGGGCATTCAGGAATATGCCAAGCGGCTCGCCACGTACATCAAGTTTCAGATGATCGAGGTCGCAGACGAAAAGGCGCCCGACACCCTGAGCGAAGCTGAGGTGCGGGCGGTGAAGGAACGCGAGGGTGAACGCATCCTCGCGCATGTGAAGAGCGAGGCGCATGTGGTTGCGCTCGCATTGGACGGCCAGCTCTGGAGTTCCGAGGAGCTGGCAACAGAGATCGACAAGCTCGGCACGTATGGGACGAGCCATGTCGTGTTTGTCATCGGAGGAAGCCATGGGCTCTCCGATGAGGTGCTGCGCCGCGCGAAGCAGCGCTTGAGCTTCGGGCGCATGACCCTGCCGCATCAGCTCATGCGGCTGGTGCTGGTGGAGCAGATTTATCGCGCAGTGAAGATTAACCGGAATGAACCGTACCACAAGTGACGGCGAAAAATTAAGTGAAAAAGTTAGTCTCGCCATATATTCGCCCTGTTCCCAGTCTTCTTAATCAGTGATAATTACTCTAAAGGGTAGATGAGCGTTAATCAGGGAAACTGTATGCCATAAATGAAAAAATTAGTATATATCGTTACTACATTTTTAAAGATAATGTATAAATGAATTTAAGAGTGAAAGAGGCGATTGTTATGGAGATACAGATTAATTATCCATGGACTGATGAAGAGAAGGCTATTATTCGAGAAGGAATAACTAAATTAGTCGATTCGGTTAGACCTGCACTTCAGTTAGATTCACTCAAACTCATACACATTCCACATGACTTCGGTGTAGGGTTAATTGATTTTCAAAAGAAGAATGGAATGCGTACCGGACATACTGACAATGGTTTGGGACTTGCGGTAGCCAAGGTGCTTAACTATGTCGAAAATGAAGCACTTGTTTGTAACATTATTATCAACCCTGCTATTGTTTTATCTATGTTTAACGAGGAAACGAGTTCAGAAGCGGTACATATTTTTCATCATGAGTTATGCCATGTGCATGATGAAAGTCTAAAATTCGACCTGTTCCATGTGGCTGAGATGGAGGAGCTGTTTGCTGGGGAAAACAGTACTGTTCGTCAGATATCCTATTCACACTCAGATACTATCTGGAGTGAGTATATAGCAACTAGACTATCATCAACTTCTAAGCCATCTGATCATCATATGTATGTTGAATCATTTCTGGAAGCAATTCCTGAGACATTGAATCGTTGTAAAAAAGCCAAAGAAGATTATCAAGAACATCTAGACGTAGGGAAGCTTTTTAGAGAAGTTCAAGGTCATATTTCATATCTCTTAAAAACATATGCATATTTCCTTGGCTATTTCCACAGTATGAATGAGAGTTTTTCAGAAGAACATTATAAAAGGATTCTTGAGTTTTCCCCCTACCTTGAAGGAGTAATAGATGCAATCCCTTTAGAATTACAAAAGTTATATACTAGTTACGGGTCATGGGACGATCATGTAGTATTTCAAAATTTAGCGAATATTGTATTAATTTCTTGGGGGAAAGTGGGTATCCATCCTAGTGACGTATCTGATGGGAGACTATACATTGGTGTCACATATGATGTTTAAGTTCGTTAGTAGTATGATGTTAAATTAAAGCACATAAAGTATTATAGAGTTATGCTCAATCTAAAAGGAGGGGATGGCATGGAAACAAGATACATTGTCTCAGGAGCGGGACTGTCTAAAGAGGAGTATATTGAAATCAGCCGAGAGGAAATGGAAAGGCTTCACGATACCAAAACTCGACTAATTAATCTGATGTATTTTGAGGAGAAGTTCGATATATTGATTGAAAACTTCTTGGAGTATGAACAAGAGGTATTTCGGGCAACGTTAAATAAAATATACTATCCAGCAAGCTCACTAGACTGGAATACAGGTATAGGGGACATTCATGCTGTAAACCGCAGACTCATAAATCTTTTAACAACCACTAAATTGTATTTAGATCAAGCAAAGCATGATTTGAATTCTGTTTTCATGGGAGCTAGTACTACCTTTACTGAACTTACTAGAATAGAATATGACAAAGTGTTAGGTTATAGAGTCTTGGAAGCCCTAAGAAATTATGTACAGCATAGAGGATTACCTATTCATATCTTGAATTATAATGTTTTTCGAAATGAGAAGCGTGTTGAAAGAAGCATGCTACATAGCGTTTCGATACATATTGACTTAAACAAACTTAAAGAGGACGGCAAGTTTAAAGCAGGAGTCCTTAATGAGCTAGTCAATATGGAAGAAGAGGAAGGGCTAAAGAAAAAGCATCGAGTAAATATAGGCAAGCTCCTCCGTCAGTATGTTAGTTCACTTGGAGTCATACAAAATACTATGAGGACAACCTAGCTGAGCAGTTGTGTGAGTTGGATGCTGTGCTTGAAGATCTTTATAAGGGGATAGAAGAGCAGTATAGAAAAACTGAGATGGTGTATGTGGCAGAGATACACCCATTAGGCTTTCATGAGAATAAAGTTTTTATTTCACTCACTCCTATAAATAGAAGAAGATCATTGATGGAGAAGAATAGGGACTTTGATACAATAGATAGCCATACTGCAACTATGGACAGCTGAATATGCCGTTAGTGCTTCACGTGGTTGAAAACCAACCGATGAAACTCGACCATACTAAAAGTTAAAAATGGTTTTTAGTGTGGGAACTTATGGCAAATTAATATATAAAAGTACTGAATATAGGTTATCACTATAAAGTGCAGGGTGGTACCGATTTCTACTAGTAATCCTTTCCTTCGTTCTTGTTCCAAGCCAAATGTGGCGGGGGACATGCTCTTCTGAAGTAGGAGTATCGGACAAGTAGTGTCAGAAGTGACGAAAAAACTGGGAGTAAGAGATTATAAGCAGGGAGTGGGGCGTTTGGCAAAGAAAAGGCCAAAAAAGAAGGATAAAAAGCGCCTTCGTGAGATTGCAAGTATGAAAGAGCTATCCTCGAATGCAACAAGTTTGGTTCATTTAAAGCAGGCTATGCCAATTTTAATGCCACTTCTTAAGGAATTTGGAGCTGAAGTTGATAAGATGGAAGACGCCTTACAAAATGTAGATGGAATGGCTAGACAAACAAGTGAACTTGTTAGTATACCCGACAGATTTAACAACTTTTTTGCCGATCATGGCTGGATAATGTACGGCATGATGAATTTTGAAGTTGCGAAAGAGGCAGTACTAAAAGCCGAAAAAGGTAACTTTAAGGAAGCGCTTAATCAGATCATACAATATTATGATTTAGAGACAATAAGATTTCAGTTAAAACGAATGAACTCGATTAAAGCTTTTCAGTCAAGAATGGAATTGGCTTCAAAAGCATTACTCGATTATGAAGAGAAACGTTACCACGCATGTGTTCCAGTTGTATTAGCTTTAACGGATGGTCTTGTAAATGAATTGCATGAAGATCATAAAGGAATTTCGGCGGGATCAACACAATTAGAGGCCTGGGATTCCATTGCTGCTCACAGTCAAGGATTAGGTAAGCTGGTAAAAATTATACGTAAAGGTCGTCGGAAGACGACAACCGAGCCGATTAGTCTCCCATATCGAAATGGTATCTTACATGGCACAGACCTGAGCTATGATAATGAAACTGTAGCTGCGAAAACATGGGCACTTCTTTTTGCGGTTGGTGAGTGGGCTTCAAAGGTGGAAAGAGGAGAAACCGCAGCCCCGGAAGATAAGCCAGAGGAGTCATTCCTAGATATATTTGAAAAGGTACAAGAAATAGAAAACTTCAAGCAAGAGATTGAAAGTTGGAAGCCACGTGAATTCATCTCTATAAAAAAAATTTATTCATCCAAGGTACTCCTGAATATACATTGAATGAATTTTTAGGGTACTGGTTGCAGAAAAATTACGGAAAAATGACCATGATACTACCACACAAAGTATTTGATACAAAAATAGCCCCATTAAAGATACGAGAGCACTTTAAGAGCGAGTTATTAATTTCATACGAGTTTGTTTCAGTTATTGATGTGGGTTTTTCTAATACGACAGTCTCAGTAAAATTACAAGTTGAAGAGTTTGGACGTCAGTTAGAAAAGGTTCATGATTTTGTAATGATTTGTGAAGATGACCAAGGTAATCTTGTTAGTCGTAATGCGACCAGATCGAAATGGATTAGCTATACGTGGCGTGTTTAAATTTTATAGTGATGTTATCCTATGGAGCAGACAGAGGGTAGTATTCTTTAACTTATCTAATTGCAAATGGAGTTTTCATTCCATAGGAAAAGGACTGGAGAAGTTACCCATAATGTTATAGGTCGGGCTGCCATATTATAGGTGATGTATCTTTATCGCAGCCCCACACGCGCTCCATCAAACCAATACAAAGGAGAATGTCCATTACAGGCGTTCTCCTTTGTATTGTCCTCACGATCTTCCAGCTCCTATCTGTTACTTGTCCCTTAAACTGAGAGTATAAGCGAAACTGTTTTTATAAATTCAGATGCAGATTTCAATTTTATCCCGCCTCCTTACATGTTTAGGCCAAAGTGAATCCCCCGCCGCTACTGCGACAGGAGAATTGGAGAAAGAGGAATCAACGTTTTCGTCGAAGATTAGTTCAATTGTCTCGATCTTCTTGTTTGTATCCATCGTAATTCGCTTGATGAACAGGTGCAGTAACGTTTTTCGTTGTTCAAATGGCGCAGTGGTGAGAACCTGATGGAATCCATAAATCAGCTCCCGCACTTGTTCGAAAACGACAGGAGAACTATTGTCTTCGGTTAGTTCAAGCTCTAACTTGGACCTTTCGGCTTGGAACTTGATTAAATCATCTTGAATCTCTTGCATTCTTCCAGTAAAGAACGATTTGTCCACGTTCCCAAGCTCAAACAGATCGAGGTATTTCTGCTTTCTAGACACAGCTTGTTCTAATTGGCTTCTAATGTGTTCTAGCTCCGATTGGAGCGGTATTGTCCGGGTTGAGAGTCGATGGTTTATTTTGTCCACGATAGCTTTTAGAATGCGGTCTTCAGACAGCACCCGTGCTAACCGATTCATGACTTCTTCTTCAGCTTCCTGTTTACGAATACTATTAGCGGAGCATACACTGCTTCCCTTACTGCGGAACGCTCCACACGAGTAATATAAGTGATTTTTTATTTCTCCAGACTTTGATTTACTTTTAGTACGACTTGCCACCATTGCTGCCCCACACTGGGGACAACGAATCAATCCTGTTAATAGAAATTCTCCATCAAAGATACGAGAGGGTGTAATGCTTCGCTTTTGAATTAGAAACTGGACTTTATTCCAAAGGTCGGCCACTTTGGGTGAGGACATCCCTGTATCCATAGGCAAACAAAAAGCGACCTAGCTTCAGAGAAGCCTGATCGCCAAGGATCGATTGTGTCTTGGGAAGGAGTTGACGGTAAAAGTCACAGTATTTCTCCACAGATGTAGCCACGTCTTTAAGCTCTATGCATTCGTCTGTCAGTTCAACTTCTATGAGTAGGTCGTTCCTTCCCTTGACTCGGCGAGAGTCGGTAAGTTCGATTTGCTCGAAACATAGAAGATGAGCAAGAAAGGCAACGGTATTGAAGGCATATTCACCTGTTCCGAGTAAGTCTGTCCAGTATGTTATGATAGTTGACGGTTCTGGTGTGTACTGCTCTACAAAGTTCTTCCAATTACTAATAACCTTCAGATGAAGCTTTTTGTATGGGTATGGGATGCTTTGTTGTTGCCATTTGCCACAAGACCATGAGAGGGCAGAACGTAGGGTGTGAGCCTCGATGGTGGCAGGATCAGTGAACTGTTTCTTCCAAACCTCTAATGTTTCAATGGGATACTTGGCAAAGGGAAAGCGGCTAAGGCGCTGCTCATGATGTGTTTTGACAAGCACAGCGAGTGATTTTTTCTTGGTATCAGTCAATTGCAAAGACATTTGAAAGATGCTCCTTTCGATAATAGAGTAGGGTTAATCGGTGTTGGCAATGAGCCATTGTTCTGTTTCTACTGAATGGATTCCTTGTAACGTGAAAAACGTCATCCTGCACTCATTGTCCAGCATGACGTAGATTTTATACAAACTGAGTTCTTCTTCATTAAAGGTATATCGTTCGATGTATTCAGGGTAGTAGGTACCTGTTAGGCATGAGAATACAGTTTCATCGTGTTGAATAGGAGTAAGCTCATCGGTAGTTTCTAGGATGAACCATTCACCAGAGGGAAGAAATGCTTCACCTTCATGTGCATCGCGAAGTTTTTGCATGTAATCATGGATGAATGTAAGGCAGTCTTTAGGAAATGAGTTGGTTTGGATTAAGGTAGCGAACTGCACATCAGATGTCAGGTCGATCATTTTTCTGATTCCTCCTGAGGGCTGTTGCCCTCCAGGTTATTATTGTATCTTGGATAGTTGCTAGATTTGGCTGCTGTAAGAGCTTCTCGCGAAACATAGAATGGCTCAGCCAGTTCTGATACCCAACCCAGGGCAAACTCAGTAGGGCTTCCTTCGATTGTTGGAGGCTCTTCCACCCAATCCTTTTCAAGCGCGAATTGGATATTGTCCTCTCCTATGGTTACAAACAGATCTGTACCATTATAATAAGGATTTACTGTGCCTCCTTCCTTAAATGTAAGAGCTACCCGCTCTTGATGCACGGGTAGCTCTTTTTCATTAATTTGTATTTCCTTTTCTGCAATGGCCAGGAAGTGGATATCGTCTTCTGAATTAAAGGTTGACTCCAATAGTGCTAAGAGTTTTCTTTGTGTAATGTTCATTTGTATACCTCCATAGATTGTATTCAAAGGTATGATATAAAAATGAAAATTGGTTTATTACATATTAATATGTATTCATGGTCGATTGAGTATAAAATCAGTAATTGGGACTTATTTTCTTGAATGTAAGTTTTTTATTCATAAAAATGAAAAATGGGACTGGATAAATAGCATCATTTCCTTTGCATTCTATAGGAGGTTTTGTCGAAATAAATGAATAACAAATTTTATCATGTTATCTTTATTTAGATATTATATAAACTGGATCAAAAAATAGGATTGGGCAAAGAAGTGTTAATATTCTTTTTATAGGATATGTAAATTATTTTTTTTATTTGATATATAAACCAATATATAAATAAAAATTTCAATATTAATTATAAATTTAAATTTATTACCTTATTATTGAAATTTAATATAATGTGTGATACCATAAATTTGAACTTAAAATCTACTTTTTGGAGGTAATACCATTTTGAAGAAGAGTATAGTTTCTGGTTTTTTGTCTTTATTCATGTTCTTTGGTTTGATGTCATCCGTAGGTGCCCAATCGAGCAACGAAATCAATGAGGGTATTGTTCCAGCTTTGACTGAGGCAGTAACTGCAAGTGAAGATACAATCGATAATCACCTAAAAGAAATGGGATTCTTTACGAATGAAATCTCAACTATGTCAATTGATATGAAGAGAGAAATTGCTTCTAATGACGGAAAGAAAGTAGCCGCTCAAGAATTAAATACGCTTGTAACAGTTACTGATGAATCAGGTGAAACTACAGTAGGTGTTGCTTCGACTAATCAGTTGAAAGCTGCCGCGAGTGCAACCCCAACCATCTCTGGCTATGCTGTCTATGGAGGCACGTCTAATAACGGAAAAGAGCGGATTTATCAAGTTTATGCTACATATAGATGGAGTAGCAGTCCATTTAACTTCTACACGGATTATCTAGCAATGGCTTGGCAGGCTAATGCAACCCCTACAGGTACACCGAATGGTCAACACTCTGTTCTAGGAAGTACTGCACCTAATAAAGTTGACAAAGAAGAAGTAAGTGGAACTTCATGGAAAGTGGACATTAAGGCTGGAGGAGATACTACAGTTCAAGAAGGCTGGGGACGTCAAGAACTGAGATACCCTACTACTTCGCAAGGGATCAGTACAGCAATTGCAGTAGGTTATTCGCATAGAACCCTTCCTGGATTTACAACAGGAGTAAGTTTGAGTTTTGGAGTCGTATCCTTCTCGGGTACAGGAAAAGTTGATTACACTGGTCGATTTACATTTACTATCTAATATTTATACTTGGATGAAAAAAGCCTAATAAGAAACGAGCCTTAGAAGTACTCTAAAGGCTCGTTTCTTATTAATAATCACAATGACCTAAGTATAGATATTTGAAATTAGGTAGTTTTTCAGTAGATAATTAATGAGATGGAGAGTACTATTTAAGATATCCTATCTTTATGGTTTTTGTTAGCTTATTATAAAATTAGATAGAAATGAATTGAAAGGAGATTTATTTATGGTGTTCCTTTATATTATTGGTAGTTTTATTGGTGTTTGGATACTATCCTGGATATTTTCTATTATTGGTATTAATATCTTCGAGGGGCCCTCCGCAAGTGCATTTTTCTTTTATGGGTCGATAATAATAGGGATTTTGTTATGTATAAATGATAAGATTAAGAACAGTGTTAGAAACGAATAGATCTCGGAAAATTAATTTAGGATCTCGATCTATAGACTGCGGAGTCATCATCTCGAGCCTTTCTTGTTTAAGATTGTATAGACAAGGCAGGGATTATGTATCGGGTCAGTGAGTTATTTGATTCCTTCCCAAGTATCCATACTATCATAACAAGGATCTACTGCTCCTCCTTCCTGAAATGTAAGAGCGACCCACACTTGACATAAGGGCCGCTCTTTTTGTGTGGATTTTTATTCCCTATTATGCAATGGCTAGGGAATAGATGTCGCACACGGGGTTGAAAACCTGACTCCAACAGTGCTAAAAATTGTTTTTGTAATTTATTCGTCTACCTCCAATCAAAAGTGTGGCAGTTTGTTACAACTAAAGAATGAAAAAGGGAGATGCTGTAGCATCTCCCTTTAATTTTCGCCGATAGACCCGTTAAGCTGAACCGTACCACAAGTAGGGCGAAAAGATCTGGTTTAGCCTCTGGTTAATAGAAATATCTTTAATTGTTGATTTTTTTAAAGAAACGCTCCGGTCCCCTTGTTGTTAAGCATTAAAAAGAGCCCCAAATTTGGACTACCCCCTCGTTTGTTAGACAGGGATCCAAGTCTAAGTAGCCAGTTATCGGAAATGAACCGGCGACTGGTTACTTTGTTTCGCATTTTCTATGTTTAGCAAGAATATCGTAATTAGTTTCTTTATAACAGTCATTACAATAATTCATATATTGCCCCTATTCATAGAATATTTTTGCTATCGCTTCGTTATTGTAAATGGGCTTGAAAAAATGAAAAGCACTTATTTATAGAAGAAAGTTCGTGTTAAGGGTGTAGGTACTTTAATTTATTGCAATCGCACATTAGTTGCTTTCCAAGACTCCGCATTTTTCTTTTTATCAAAAGAAGGAATACTATCAAATATGACAATATCATTGTCTTTTATATTGGTTGGTAAGTCTGATTTATAACAAAAAATAGATTCATTATTCGTTAAAAATATGAAACAGAATGGTTTATCATTGTGATTAATTTTTACTCTACCAGATAGGTTGGTTCTTTTATTTTTAATGGCAGGAGTGAGCGTTTTTGTTTCTTCAATGCCATGGGCAGTCTTCCATACATCTCTACATAATTTCAAAGCTTCACTTAATGAATTTGGTTTACTGTTATTACCTATTTGATTATTAATATTATTAATACGAGACAACAAATCTTCAGCTATTTTCCATTCGTATTTTTCCCTAACATAAAGGGTTAAGTATAGATGATTTCTGGAGATTTCAAGATTGTTGTTTTCTTTACAAAGGATACTTATATCTAGAAACAGTGTTACCATTGACTCTAGTCTAGAATTGTTGGCAGCGGCTTTATACATCAGATTTATTGCTTTTGAAGGTTCACCTTTATCTCTGAGAACTTTTGCATACTCATGTAATAACCACCAGTCAGGATTAGGATGAGAACATAATTTTTTATATCGTTCTTCAGCTTTATCATATTCTCCAAGAAGGTAGAAAGATAGAGCTGCAAGTCTTCTGAAAAATTTCTGCTGTCCGCGTGGTATTTCCGGTAAAAGTATATTTAATAATTCAATTGCTGGAGAATAGAGTCCTAATTTGATTAGAGCATTGATTTTATAGTTATACCAAAGTGTGTAATAACTCCAACCTTCTCTTTTACTTTCTAGAATTGGTTCTTTGCTTAATGTTGATGGATCAATTTTAGTAACCCAGTCATTAACTATATCCCATTTATTCGAACCTTTTGCAGATTTCAAAACAGAAAAAACAACTTTATTTAATGCAAAGTCCTCAGGTTGTAAGCTTAAAATTTCATTTGCCACCTCTAATACGTTTTCTAAAGGCTCTTTATCTTTAAATTGTTCTAACTTACCCTCTATATATGTCCAAGTTATCTCAATTCTACACCAGTTAAAGTCTTTGTATTTTAATAGTAACTCATCCGCTAAAGGTAATGCTTCGTCAAATGACTTGAGTTTTCTAAGACAATGTAAAAGACCTGCTCCATCGAACTTATCATTATTTTTACTCCATAATGTTCTATAAATATGAAGAGCGTCCCTAATCTCACCTGCTTTACGAAGTCTGTTTGCTTCTATTTTGAGTTCACTTTTAAAAGCCATAGTTATATTACTCCCAGCTTATTTTTAATATATTTTAATGGTAATATAGAAAATGTAATTACAGTAGTTATACTTTCCGGACCCTCCCGCTAATCCACATATATCCATATTACCACAAGTAGGTAGTGCTAAAGTAGCATTTTTGAGTGGCATATGGTTCACGATATCCAGACTAACAAATATTAAAAATCCCTAAATCTAAGAGGTTCTATCAAACTACAGCTAAAATGTTGCCTAGCAAGAAGTTATGATTTAGATGAGTAGCAATAGTCATTTCACTTAGTTCTAAGTATAACAAAAAAGAATTTAACAATATTATTAATGTTTAATAGTTAAAGTAGGCAAAACCTACTTGATAATAATCATTCCAGCTTTTTCCTGTACAATATTTCCAATTTACATTACTATAGTTATGATAGAAATACGTCTATGCTATATTTAAGTGTTAATGTTGAATTAATAAAATGTAGTGGCATTATCTCTTACTAATGTACATATTTTTTATAGGGTGGTAATTTTTATGAGTAATTTCATGAAGGATTTAAATTTGGATCGATTAAAGATAAAAGAACAAATAATCTCATATTGCCAAGATGAATATAAAGTGTTTGCGGTTAACGATGTTAAACATATGAACAATACACAGTATAGATGTGAATTTGTCGGAGATAATAAAAAAATAATGATTGATTTTTATTTTAAAGGAAATGGAACAACAACAATCAAACCTATTGGTCAAAACTTGGATGATTCTTTTAAAGCTGCTCTAAATATTAAAACAAATCTTTGTCATACAGATATTAAAGGATCTTCATACTCAATACCAAATGTAGAAAATGAAACCGTTAACTTACTTATTGAATACCTTTTAGAATTAGAAGGTGTTAATAAAATTAATGAAGACGTTGTGGAAAGCTATACCCTTTATAGATTAAAAGGTATGGATGGAGACAAAGTAGTAATTAAACACTTCACAAATAGAAGGCTACAGATACAAGGTAAACCATTATATCTTTATCAAGAAATAACTTGTTTTTTGGCTGAGCTCTCACCGTTTGAAGACATTGTTAAGGCGCAATCAGAATTTTATAATGTTTCCGTAACAAAAGAAGAAATCCAAGACGAATTTGATTCTTTGCTACCTAGAGCAAAGGGATTTATAGGTAACAGATTAAAAAGCGTATTATCACCTGCTTTAGCGTATAGACAGATTGATATTACGTTACCTGATTATTCTGGATTTGTATTCCCTGTATTACGTGCATTAGAAGGTTACATTAAATTATTATTCTTGACGAAGGGTATCCGAATTGCTAAGAGAAATGGGTTTGATAATCATATATTTTGTCATGATCAGAAATATTTTTTAAGGCCAGAGAAAAGGACCCTTATAAATTGTGAGGCTACGTGTGCAGCAATTGAAAGATCATTTAATTATTTTAACGAACATAGAAATGGACTATTTCATGCTGATGGAATTGACGCAAATATTCGACTTGTGGAAACAAAACAAGAAGCGGATCGTATCATAAATATAACATTTCAGATAATTGAGGAAACTTATAGTAAACTTCCGGTGGAATCAGCAGTTAGTTAAAAGGAGGGTTGGAAATGAAGACTTATGAGATACAAAAAATTGGTCATAACTCAACTTATTCATTTCTTGTTCTCTCAACAAGTTATTTTAGCCCTCTTGATTATTTGGACGAAGTAGCAGATACATTAGGTAGTGAATGCGAAGGGAAAATACTTTTTGATTTGTTACTTTCTAATGGAAACTCCTCTAATCGGTATATAGAAGCAACATTTAACGGACGGGAATTTGATTATTTCAGCTTTAAAATTCCATCGAATATTGATCTTGAAACCAAAGGGATTTCAGTGTGTTTTTACAAAGATCATAAACAGTTTTGGGAAAGCAACATTGTCAGTAACTCTTTCAAATTTTTGTTAAAAAAAGGTATGCTTTCGTAGGGTTAGCTAAAAAACATCAAGAACAGTACTTATGTTCTTGATGTTTTTTATTATGGAACAATATATATTAGGCCTTGTTGAACAAAAAAATAAAATATTTCTTTCTATTTATGATACGGTAGTTTATTTGATTTTCAGTTTACAACTACCTACTTATTCTTAGATTTGGGAGTATATTGATCCATTACAAAAAGGAACTAATTACTTTGCATAGGATATTTTTTAATAAGATCCAAATACGATTAACGGAGGAGTCCAAGGACTATATGATACACCATTTAACGATTCGAGTTCCATGGCATGATAGTAAATGGAGTGGCAAGGTTTGTGAGGATCCAGAGAGTAATGTGTTTTGCTCAACATTAAAAAGAATCCGAGAGACAAAAAAGCTCAGAGGAGCCACTCTTTTCCGGGAAAAGTTGGAGTGACGTAAGTACCAATGATTTACCGCCCTGTGTTGCTGAATCTGGTGGATTTATGAATTCGAGGGTGTGGGACCGATGGGTTGAGCATCCGTACCAAAAGATTAAATCAACTCGTGATACCCATGGTAATTTGCGAAAGACAAGAATTCCTGTGCCACCTTTTACGACTTTTGCAGTACCTTTTGCATATATGCTGTCAGAGAATCAGAGTGACCTAGACAAACGACAACCCAATAGATTCCCGGAGGACAAGGTAGCCCCGTTTCCAACTGCATGGGTATTCGGTCGAGAAAGGCAGAAGGAACTATTACGCCATTATTTTGAGAATCGCTATTTAAAGAAGGAGCAGTCACTAGTATTTTTTTATACCAATGAAGGACACCCGCTAGGTGATTCGATCAGCCGACTATTAGTTGGGGTCGAAACTATTATGAAAATAGGAGCCCTAGAAGAATATGATACTTTAGAGGAAGGGCAAGAAAGTTATCCACTCTGGGACAGACTTATTACGCACTCAATACGAGAAGAAGGTGAAGAGGGTTTTCTTTTGCCTTACCATGAGTATCTAACGTCCACTGGCGACGAAGCGGAAGATCAACGTAGGGCAGCATTGCTTGAGGAAATTATTGTTACTCCAGACTTGGCTCATAATCGTACATTCTCATACGCTTCAGAGCATGCCACACCAGACGTTGCGCTTTCAGTGCTAGTTCGATGTCTTCAGGCGGTAAAAAAGATTCGGGAGCATGGTATTGCAGAAGGCCCTTGGGAAAAGCGGGAAGATTGGTTAAACCAACAGATTGCAAAAGCCTGGGTTGAGAGAGGTGCATTTCCAGGGTTAGGATCGGCATTGGACGCACTTGGCATGCGGCTTGGTACGGCAATGGCTCTAGAACTAGCAGCCTCAGGTAGAGTGCCGAGTGACGAAGATCCTTGGCCAATAGTAGAGGGTATTTTAAGTGGAGTAATTCCACCACCCCAATCGGTATATGAAGAGAATATAGAAGTAATACGTCCTGTTTGGAGGAGTCTAGAACCATATCGCAAAGAGCTCCTGAGTTTGTTGTCCTGCTTTGCGCTAACCCCGGAGCAATGTTTGCACTGGTACCATCCTGAGAAACGTATTCGTATTACAGGAATGCTAATTGAAGATATAGACATTTTATCAAACCCTTATTTAATAGCGGAGGCGGACCTAGACAACGCTGATCATACTGCAGTTTCTATTGGTATGATTGATCGAGAGTATTTCCGGAGAACCAGTTAAGAAAGAAGCACCCCCTTCCGGAACGATCTAAAGTTGACTCGTATTCGGACATCCGTAGATTAAGAGCTGCAATTGTAAAAGTGCTTCGTGTTGCAGAAGATCAAGGCGATACTTTGCTTGGTGTTTCTGAGGTGGTCGAACGGTTGGGAGAAATTGATATTACCCAGTCATTTGATGTTACCTTAGAAATGGTGGTTGCATTTGTTCAGCAGATGAAGGACACAATCGTGACTGTCTCGGCTAAGGGAAGGCAAGGACAAAGTGATCTGATGGCTCTTCAGTTAAAAGGAATGAATGAGCGGGAGTCGTTATTGGGAAATCGATTGTTAGGTAGAGCGCAGGCAAAGCTACCAAGTCTTGAAGCAGATTGGCCAAATCTAATTAAGCAGGCTATAAGCTCAGCAAATGGGGTTTTTGATGATAGTAGCTCACGACATAGAGAAGCTCTAGAAGATCAAGCACTAGCACTTGAGCGAGTTACTTGTAGCAAGTTGTCAGTTCTTGTAGGGAGAGCAGGAACAGGAAAGACTTCGGTTCTCGGGGCTTTGTTAAGTTGCGAATCTCTAAAGAAGGATGGCATTCTTTTATTAGCACCAACTGGTAAGGCGCGAGTAAAGTTAAGTAAATCTACGCAGAAAGATAGTATGACTATTGCACAGTTTTTAATGCTGTGCAAAAGGTATGATACTCTGCGCCAGCGGCCTTTACTTGAGGTGACAGCTAGTGAAAAGTACCGTAAGGAGAAGACAATCGTTATCGATGAAAGTTCAATGTTAAATACTGAGGAGTTGTATACAGTATTAGACTCTCTAGACTTAGCACATGTACAACGTTTTATTCTTGTTGGTGACCCAAATCAGCTGCCCCCGATTGGGGCGGGGCGACCATTTGCGGATCTTGTCTCTAAGTTGGAAATCGATGGTGCAGATGGAAGGTTTGGCCAAGCTCTAGGGAAGTTGAATGTGGAAGTGAGGTCTCGAACAGGGGACAGCCAATCAGATACACTTCGTTTGGCATCTTGGTATACAAGGGAACTTCAGACAGTCGATGCAGACAAGGTGTTCGGTGATCTAGAACTTGGCGTAGAGTTTAACGATTTAGAGATCTGTCTTTGGAAAAATGCTGATGAACTTCGAGTCCGGTTATTAGAGCAGATGCAAAAGAATTTGGGTCTTAAACATCAAAATGATACGGCTGGTTTTAACAAAACGCTCGGTATGGTATCTGTCCGTCATTCTGACGTTGAATTTCATAACTCTGATTTCTCAGAGTACTTTCAAATACTATCACCCGTACGCAACCATCATTATGGTGTCGGAGAGCTGAACCGATGGATACAAGGGCAATTCCGTGGTGAACAGCTGAGGCGAGCAAAGAAGAAATTAGCCACTGTGCTTGGTGATGAAAAAATAGTACTGGCGGATAAGGTCATCCAGATAAGGAATGGATACAAGGATGGTTGGAACTTATCGTCGAATCGAAAAAATGATTCAATCTATTTAGCCAACGGAGAAATCGGTACGGTTGCAAGAGATAAAAATGGTTACCTGAATGTTATTTTTAACGGTCGCCCTGCTCAAAGTTTTGGGTATAACCATCGCGATTTCCCAATGGGTACTGGTGACTTGGAACTGGCTTACGCGCTCTCCGTGCATAAATCCCAAGGAAGCGAGTTTAACATTGTCTTGTTTGTGATTCCAAAAAAAATGTAAGCTTCTTTCACGGGAATTACTCTACACGGCATTGACTAGATCGAAACAAAAGACAGTGCTTCTTATAGAAGGTGAAGACGCTTCAACTTTGTTTGAATACACGAAGCCAGAGCATTCAGCGAGTTTAAATCGGAATACGAATCTTTTTGACACTGCGGTTGTTAGAGCAAGTCGAGAAAAGATCCCTTATTCTGAGCATTTATTGCACTTGACCGAGAAGGGACACTTGGTTAGAAGTAAATCGGAACTTGTCATTGCAACGAAGTTGTATAATCAGAAGATAGATTATCAGTACGAGAGAGAGCTAGAGGGCATTGATGTATTGGGTAATCGTTCTCGGATTCTGAGGCCAGATTTCTCAATTGAAACAGTAGCCGGTGATCTTCTCATATGGGAACACTTGGGGATGATGAATCGTGAGAGTTATAGGAAGGGATGGGAATGGAAAAAGGCTTGGTATGAACATAATGGATACACGCTGGGAAACAACTTATTTATTACGATGGACGATGAAAAAGGCGAATTAGATGCAAATGAAGTTGAACGTATCGTAACGGTAGTAAAGGAACGGATGAATGAGTTTTAGTTTTGGGCCCTTACGGGAAACCGTAAGGACCTTTATTTAAGGTTCTAAATTTTTACATCAAAGCCATGGAATTTGCCGTAAAGATGTTACGCTGAACCCTACCATAAGTAAGCTGGAGCGACAATGATCAATACAGCTGCTGTGCAGGGTCTCGATTGTTCGGTTTCCTTTCAGTGGCTTCAAGCAAACTGGTATTGGCCGTGAATACGGCGCGAAAGGTATCCTCACTTATACAGAAAAGCATGTCTTCAACGTTCCGAAGACAATGGATCTTCCTTATATAACAGAATAAATCTTATAGCACACAACTTCGACATCGTACAGGGAATGTACATGTGAAATTGAATGTAGGCTCTAACTTTGCGCTTTGTTTACTGATCTTTAGCATCAGTAGACAGGGCGTTTTTTTGTCAGATAAGTTTGACAGTAGCAACTTTTTAGAGAAAAAAATTAACCCATATCTGATGAAGGTGACCCTGACGCTTGATCTTGAACGAATAAGTAGGGAACGCTAGGCTTATTGACGAAGCATGAAGAAAATAAGAATTTGGCGCTAAGACGGTGGATAATGGGTGCTAAAGAGTGAGATGAAATCTGGTGACAATCAAAATAATAAGAAATAAAGAAGCCACTCCATTTTACTGGAGTGGCTTTGTACTCAGCTATTATACGGTGAACGGTATAATAGCGATCGTGATAAAGCAAAGGGTCGAGTTAAAGTTAGAATGTTAAATCAGCCCGATGGAGACTGTCCAAAGTCTACATTGTAGCCTGCACGGCGGCTATCTTCTACCTAGTGTCTCCCAAATTCCATGGAGCCAGGAATCGAACTCAGCATCTTTGTCGCCCTCGTAAGTATCATAAATATCCACACGTGTCTTTTGCAGTTTTTCCTTAAATTCCTCAAATGTGTGACCTTCAGGAAGGCTTTTTTTAATCCGTAGCAAAATTTTGTTAAGACCTTTAAACAGATCGCCTTTGTTTTTAGCAGGCATTTGTACATCTTCATCCAACTGCTTGAGCTTGAGATATGCGGCTTCGCGCACTTGAAACACTTGATCATTTTTCAAAACATAATGTAGCAACTGTATGGTAGGGACTGTATCCCAGTTTCCCAATTCGTTCACCGCATTCAGTCTGTCTCTCCAGCTTGCCGACCGATTAGCCGCTCGTTTGAGCTCTTCAAAGTTTTCCGGTAGTTCGTTAACTGATCCAATATCATGGTTGTTCGTCAAAGTTCAATCTCCTTAATCATCGCCTTCTCGGCAGAATGATGAATGTTAATCAGGTAAACACCATTATAGCACGAACCTGGCTAAACTACTTCATTAAAGCCGAGGTCGGGTAGACGGGGGAAGCCCCCAGTCTCTCACCGAACAAAACTGAAAGGCTCCCTTGCAGCAAAGTTTATGATATTCATCCGGATATGCCGATTATTGCCTTCGAGTTTGTTCATCATGATACCGCGCCCTCCACGACAGTCTTTTTCTCTGCTATAGATGCACCCTAGTGCGCTCCATCCATGCTGTTGCCCAGTCGATCAACGGTCTTTGTTCCAAGAACCGGACATCAGCGTCTCCAACTTTATGAATCTTCACGTTTTTTTCGGTATCGTAGTGCTGCCCTAATTCAATAAAATCTTCGTCGTTTACGGCTTGGGTCTTGTAAGTGACCCATTCGCGCTTGCCGTTAATCATCATGGCGCTACTTTCCTCGGAGTACTTCTTGCCAGGGAAATTTGCCCTTGTTTCCGCCAAATGCAGCGACGTGTTTTTTTCGTAGCCGACGCCAACCAAAAGCACATGGCCGTTTAACTGGTACAGCTTATCCAACGGGGAGCCATCTCCAAAAATGTTGCTTAAATCATGATTTTCCGTTATATATGACGCATGATTGCCCACCGCTGCTATGGAACGCGCAGGATGGTGTGACCTATGAGCTCCCGGCCACTTGCGAAACATCTCGGCTACGACACCCATACCGATTGCGGGGGTAACCTCCTTATCATAAGCGGGCCAGTGTTCTCTAATGGTAGGCCACCACTCTACGGGCTCCTCCCAATGCACACCTGTGGAAGGGTCGAGATTTTTCCATGTTTGGGATGGCATGATCAGAGTTCCTTTTTCTCCAATGATTTCAAGAAGGGATCGAATGAACGTCTCTGCTCCGCCTACAACAAAACCGAGCTTGCTTAACGAAGTATGAACCATGATGGTTTGTCCCTCCATGAGTCCGCAGCTTTTGAACTTGTGAATGAGGTCTTCTTTGGTTAGGATCGCTCTTGTTTCCTTCATGATCATCATTGGAATCTCCACCTTGTCATTTTAATAAAAAAACAAAAAACAACCCGGCTACAAGTAGCGGGGTTGTCTCTAGCAATGCTAGTGAAGCAGTGCCCTAATATTTCATTATATTGTACCAATCCTGTATCTATGCGGCAATAAAATTTACTTTGTTTCAGGAAGGCTGAGAGTGTTTATGGTGATTTTGAGCGTTTTAATCTATGGATACCTTTAATTACTTCGACTCAGTGAGTCGGCCCACAAGCAATCCGTACATCACTAGTGCGAACAAGGTAATGATTGAAAGGATCCATAATACCGTTCCAAAAGATACTACATCCATAAGAGATGCGGTATAGGTGATGCCTATGGAAGCGGATACATTTAACACCAAGTTGTAGAATCCAATGGCTGTTCCTGACTTTTCTGCAGGGATGGAGCGTACACAGGATTCAAGCAAAGGCGCGTACATGAATGCGAATGACCCCGAGAACAGCAGCATGGAGAGAACATATACAGGAATCGAGCCTCCAATAAGGCCGGGTAAAGCCAAGCTGAATACGATTATGCCCATAGCAATGGAAACGGCTTGCTTATTGGTCAATACTTTTGCTATTTTCCCAGACAGCGAACCGACTATTATCGCCGTTACATAGCCTGGTATCAGCAGCAGTGAGATCGTATCGAGCTGAAGATCATACAACTTTTGAAGCAGGAATGGGAAAATAAAGATGTAGCCCAGTTGAACGGAATAAATCACAAAGGCTATGGCAAGTACGGATGCAAACCGTTTATTTTGAAAAAAGGAAATCCCAATGAACGCCTTCTTACTTTTACTGATATAGCCAAGAAAAAGTGCTGCAGTGGCTACGAAACTCATAATAAAGATCCAGTTGAAATCCGTTAAATACATCAACACAGAAGTAGTAATGGCCGATATGAGAATCAGACCGATGAGATCAACATGGCTCTTCCGAGATCGTTCCTTCGGCAAATATTTAAGAATGAAGGGAATTAGGAGTAAGGACAGCAGCGGAATTAAGAATAATGTTGACCAACTTAAATAGGTGGACACGTACCCCCCGGTAATGGAACCGATAACAAGAGAAAGTGAATAGCTGCTTGTGCTGAGACCCAGGAACTTCTTCTGTTCATCTTTGGGCAGGTGTTTCATTACATAGATAACATATAAAGTTTCAGCTGCGGCCAGACCTGCAGTCTGGATCATACGAGCAATAACAATGATTAGATAAGAGTCTTGAAAAATATACCCAATAATCGAACCTATGCAGATTAATATAATCCCTGCAACCAACAGCTTTCTGATACTAATGGAGTCGGCCAAAGAGGCATAGATGACGGCGCCAATCCCAATCACAAGTCCCGCTAATGAAGCTTGCAAGCTAACCATAGTTGCCGAGATTCCCAGATCATCGCCTATTGCTACTGAAACCAACTTGAATGAGTTATCGATGATTAAGGCAAAGACGAAAAAGAGCAGAATGACAGGGACTGCCCTTTTGGCTTGAAAGGGCGGGGTATTTTGCGGTGTATGTTCATTTATTGTAGCCATTCGCCACATTCCTTTCCGGAATCAGATGATCAAGCAAGTTCCAGTGCAATTTCCATCATTTTAGTAAAAGCGGTCTGTCTCTCTTCCGAGGTCGTGGATTCATGTCTGAAAATATGATCGCTGATCGTCAAAATACACAGGGCGTTAACGCCCGCATGTGCTGCGTTCATATACAGGCCAGCAGATTCCATCTCGGCGCATAGAATTCCCATCTCGCTCCATCTCTTCAGCGCCGTTGGGTCCGCATTATAGAAGATGTCACTGGAGAGCACATTGCCTACATGAACCTTCTGCCCCTGCGCATCGGCTATTTTCTTGGCTTTTTCCAAAAGTTCGAATGATGCCGTAATCGAATAGTGACCCGGAAGGTTGTACTGGTGTCCATAATTGGAATCGGTTGCAGAACCCATCGCGAAAACAATGTCATACAGGTTCAAATGATCTTGAATCGCCCCTGCGGAACCAATACGAATGAGATTCTTCACACCGAATACATGAATCAGCTCCCATGAGTACAGACTCATGCTTGGTGTTCCCATTCCAGTACCCATCACTGATATTTTTCTATCCTTGAAAGTTCCCGTATAGCCCAGCATACCGCGAACATTATTGAACTGGACGACATTTTCCAAATAGTTCTCTGCAATAAACTTTGCTCTTAAGGGATCGCCTGGCAATAGAATCGTCTCTGCGATTTCTACTCCTCCAGGTTGAATATGCGGCGTTTCTTTAGGGGATGTGCTCATTTCAAATCTCCTCTTCTTTATGAATTGGTATAGTTGTATAAAAAGTTGTCTAATTGGTATGAGAATAAAGTACCACACATCGCATTCTCTATCAACTAATTTTTTATGGAATAAATTCCCGCATTCTTTCCTGGTAGTCGATCTTGTATGCAAAAGGGCAGTGACCTCTCCTATATGGAGAAGTCACTGCCCTGCAATGATAATAAGTCCTATGGTTTCGAAGCATTAATTACAATCTGGCTAAATTCTTTAGGAATATAATATTTATTGTATACAATAGGGTACTGTTCATTTACATATAGACTTTCCAGCAGCAAATCGCACCCCTCGCCGGCATCCAGTTTATATTTTTGAGATGAGGCATTCATCACGGTGGAATGTCTGACCTCTACCGTTGCAGAGTTAGCCAGCTCATATACCTTGTTCTCAAGCATGTCCAGCAATTGTTCTTCATTCTGGAGATCCAGGTTCAATTCTGTTACGGCCTCAATGGCCATAAAGGTAAATCCGTAAGCCACCGCTTGTCCTTTACTCATATACCAACGTTCAATGGCTACTACAGCTGTGGCTTTTCTTTTCAGAACCTCTTTCGTGTAGTCACTCTCAAGGTCCAGTCTGAACTGGATGTCGACATGATCAATGTCCTCTGTATGGCACTTATAAATAGGATTTCCGATTTTCTCCAGCCCAACATTCCTCTGCACCATTCGAGTTCGGGTAACAAAGTTCCCTTTACCATGAATACTCGTCACCAGACCGTCATCTTGCAATAGAGCTAATGCTTGTCTCAACGTCATTCTGCTTACGTCGAACATTTTGGCAAGTTCAGGTTCAGCAGGCAATTGACTATTGGAGGGGAACACACCACTCATGATCTTTTTGAATAGTTCATCGTATACGGTAAGGTATAGCGGTTTTTTTTCTTTGGGTAGATGTCCCGGCTTTATTTCCATCGGTTCACACACCTATTCTCTTAATTCATCAGTTAGAGCATATTATAGCACACCTGTAATCGTTGAGTTTGGGCGAATCTTATGTCCGAAATTTTGTTTAATCCGGTTCTTACGAAGTAGTGACATATAAAAGTAGGTTCCTTCTCTATCAATCTTTAAAATTTTTTACATCCATTTGATATATTCTACGACTTTTATGAATTGAACTATGGTAAAATATTTCAGGATCTATAATTGGAGAGGGGTTTTGTTAATTCATGTATTGGAAAAAAGTTCTGGGCCAAAGCACAATTCGTGTGGCAACTGCTGCACTACTACTCACCCAACTATTGGGCGCAGCAGGTTCTGTCTCTGCCGCAGGCAAAGATGTAGAAGTACACTTGATTGGTATCAATGACTTCCACGGTCAGTTAGATACCACATCGATCGTTAGTGATAAAAAGGCAGGAACGGCTCCAATTCTAGCAACCTACTTAAAAGAAGCTCAAGCAAAATATGAGCATTCCCTACTCTTCCATAATGGAGACTCTGTGGGTGCATCTGCTCCAGTCTCATCTCTCGATCGTGACGAGCCTACCATGGAATGGATGAATATGATGGGCTTTGATGTAGCTTCTCTAGGCAATCATGAATTCGACCAAGGTGTCGCTGCTTTGAAGGCACAAATCTTTGGTGGCCTTGATCCAAAAGAAGGAAAAGTAACTCATGCTGGTGCAAAATTTGATTACGTCAATGCAAACGTCATTGAAACTGCCACTGGCAAAACATTGATTAAGCCGTATGTTATTAAAGAAGTAGGCGGAGTCAAAATCGGATTCATCGGATTAGTGACGAAATCCACACCTGCCAAAGTATCCCCATCTGGGACAGCTGGTGTGCGTTTCTTAAGCGCAGAAGAAGAAGTTGAAGCCGTTAATAAATATGCAAAAGAATTACAAGATCAAGGTGTAGAAACGATCATCGTTTTGGCGCATGATCCAGCAACAACCAAAGAAGGCGTAACCACTGGAGAAGCGGCTGATTTAGCAAAAGCTTTGCCAGCAGATTCCCCTGTTGACGTTATCGTTGCAGGTGACAATCATGCCTTAGCTAACGGTGAAGTGAATGGAAAATTGATCGTTCAAGCGTATTCTTATGGTACGGCATTTGAAGATATTAAATTGATGATTGACCCTGCAACTGGGGATGTAACCGAAAAATCAGCTACAGTTACATCGACTTTCCAAGAGGGTGTAAAAGAAGACCCTGAATCTTTAGCTATTATTAAAAAATCATTAGACAAGCATCCTGAGCTGACTAAGCCAGTAGGTACAACGGATGGTTCTGTTACCCGTACAGATGCTTATAATAACGAAGCCGCTCTGGGCAACCTCATTGCAGATTCAATGCGTGAAGCAGACTTTGGGGATAAGGCAAGTGCTGCTGACTTTGCATTTATGAATCCAGGTGGTATTCGTGCGGATCTGCCAAAAGGCGATGTGACCTTTGCTGATCTTGCTAAAATCCAACCGTTTGGTAATACTCTAGTGAAACTGGAGTTGACTGGAGAACAAATTAAAACGTTGTTGCAGCAACAATGGGGTACCAACGCTGACGGTACACCAAATACCAAAACTCTACAGATCTCTGGCTTGAAATATACTGCAGATTTCAATAAACCAGTGGCGGAACGTGTTACTGGTCTCACTCTTGAAGATGGCTCACCTATTGATCCTGCAAAAACATATACGGCTGTAGTTAACAACTTTATGGCTGCAGGTGGAGATAACTATAAAGTGCTAGTAGATGCTAAATCATCCTTGGCTGGTCCTATCGATCTGGATGTATTCTACCAGTACATTGTAGATACGTATAAAGGCGCTGACATTGTGGCTAAAACGGAAGGACGTATCACGAATCTAGCTGCATCTAAAGAAGAAACAGAAACACCTGCAACAACAGAATTTATTTCCCGTGCTGAATTTGTTAGTGCTCTAGTAGACCTGTTGAAACTGAACGAAGTAGCTGCAGCACCTGCATTCAAGGATGTTGCTGCTAACGCTTCATATGCAGATGCAATCGCTGAAGCGATTCATGCTGGATTCATTCAAGGCTACGGTGGTAACTTCAATCCTGATCGTGATATCACTCGTGAAGAAGCAGCTACCATTCTTGCTAAATTGGTGAAAGATCAAGCTTCTGACAAAAATGCGGCTACGATTATTGCAGGTTTTGAAGATGGCAAAACCGTTTCTACCTATGCGGTGAAACCTATGGCAAAACTGATTGACAAAGGTATTCTTAGTGCAGCAGAGAAAAATCTGCTTCAACCTAAACAAGGTCTTTCTACTAACGATGCAAAAGCTTTAATTCAAAAAGCTGTTGCAGCAAAAGCTTCATAATTTAAAAAGAATCTATCATTCTCGAACCACCTGTGTAACAACACAGGTGGTTCTTTTTGTTTTGATGACAACCTTATAAGGCCCCTCAGGCCACCGGACAAACGCACTTTTTGTTCCTTGTCCACATTTATACCTTACCAAAACATTTGAAATGCATTTAATAAAACTATCAATAATAAGGAGGTTTTGATAATGGGAAATAGAAGACCTGGAGGACCAAGAGGTGGTTATGACCCTGTTCAGATCTATAACTCTACTTCGTTTAATGCGTCTGGAAAAGTTGAATATGCATCCATCTTTTGTAGTGACGACAACTATAGTGTTTTGCGTGACGAGACTTGGAGAGCTTCCAGCCGTGGAGTCTGCTTGGTAACTAGAATCACCGCAACGGTTAGAACGCCAAGTGGAAATATTGAAGCCGAGCCGTATACTTCTTCCGGTACCTCTTACAGCCAGTTTGCCATTATACAGGTAGGAGTAAATAAATTCCAAGTGACACGTGTTACAAGTGCCACGAGACGCCTCAAGTAATAACTGAAGCGATCATGATCATCATAAGCATCAAAATTTAACCTAAAGAGACGACTGGCCGTAGAAAAAGGCTGGTCGTCTCTTTTTTGCTTTAATGTTTCTTGTACCATAATATTTTGCGATGCATTGAGGAATCTTTTAAAAGCCGGAAAGGCCGTAGGTCGGGTTTATAATTACCTTCGATGATCCAAATTCGATGTTTCCTGTCGATACCTATATCGAACCCGACTTGTCTAAGCGTAGGGTAATGCTCTCCCAGTCGTTTGGCAGAAGATAGTGCAATGTGTTCCGCTTTGACAAGCAAGCTCGGATCTTCGATTCGAGCTAATTTGAGAGCCTCCAGCACTGGAATGGTGCGGCTAGTCACATTCGTGACTAGATATCCCTGCGCCGCAACTTTAGCGTAGGAGCCGGTAACGTTCCAATTGGCTGAAGAGCCTTTTTTGCGCTGAACAATGATTCGAATGTCGAACGGCTTGTGCCCAATTTGGGCGAGATACAGACGTTTTTGGACAATGTATCCATCACTTTTGTTTCTTTTGTGGAGCCATTGGAATACCTTATCGGTGTCTCTCATGATGACCACATTATTTTCATTTTGAATACGATAGGATTTCCCACCGTTACGTTTGATAAAAATGATATCCCTTCCATAACTTCCGTTACGAGGTTTCAGTACGATGCTTTGATATTGAAGCAGCATCTTCGTTAAAGTGTCCTTTTTAAGTAACTGTGTTTCGGGTAACCGTCCGGCGAGAGAGGATGCATTGCGGAGAATGCGATACTGCAGCCACTTATCTCTTTTGATTAACATTGGAATCACAGCCTTTTTCCAGACTTCTACGGTAATTCTAATTCAAATTAGGGATCAGCATAAGCGGCCATTCGTCTATATTTATGAGAAAATGCTAGAACGTTAAAAGGCTACTGACATCACGTTGTCAGTAGCCTTTTTGTATATTAAGAGCATGCGAATAGCGCAGTGCTTTGGAGATAGGGCGACCTTTCTCATCATATGATTATAGAGGTGGAATTTATTTATGAGCAATGTCAAATGGGAAGTGGATCCGGATCACAGCTCTGTTGAGTTTTCGGTGACGCATTTAATGATTAATAAAATCAAAGGTGTATTCGAGCAGTTCGAAGCGGTTTTAAGTTTTGACCCCAACGATGTAACAACTATGGGTATTCAGGCTTCCATCGACACAAATAGTATCACAACTCGCCAGTGGCAACGAGATGAACACCTGAGGAGCGATGAATTCTTTCATACTGCCAAGTATCCAGCGATTACGTTTCAAAGTACCAACTGCGTTCTTACTGGCGAACGGCAATATGAACTTGCAGGCAATTTAACGCTGCATGGCATAACAAAACCTATCACTTTTCATACCGTTTTTGAAGGGTTTAATAAAGACCCTCGAGGCCGGGAACGTGTGGGATTTCATTCGACTGCCAGTATCGATCGTAATGAATTTGGCTTGAGCTTCAACTCTCCTCTGGAAACGGGTGGAATTGTCGTCGGAAATGAAGTAAGCATCGAGCTTTATATCGAAGCAATTCGAATAGAATAGCATTGTTACATGATATCTGAACATGCACTCGCCATAATTATGGCGAGTTTTTCGTTGTGTATACCACAGTCCTATTTCTAGTATTTTTTGCCTATACATTAATGCGAATGTGTATACAACTTTTTTACCAAAATATATACAAGTTGTTCGTTTACTGTATACTCTTTCGATGTTATACTCTCAGTATTCAAAAAGAATTTGTGAAAATATGTCGAATTGAGGCTTAACTAGGATGATTATAGATAAAAGTGAAGACGGCAAAACGATCATCCTTATTCCATCGCTTGAGCCAGATGAGAGACTTCTAGCCTATGTACGGCAATTGCGAGAATATGGCTTGACCCATATTGTCATTGTAGACGACGGATCTGGTGAGGCGTATCAGTCGATTTTCGAAGAGCTGAGTGAGGACGGGTGTGTCTTGCTTCGGCATGCGGAAAATCTAGGAAAGGGTGCTGCACTTAAAACCGGATTTAAGTATATCGGACAGCAGTTCGATGCATCTTCGTTCGTCGTCACTGCGGATTCAGATGGGCAGCATGCAGCAGAGGATGTATACAGACTTGCGAAAGAAGCCAGGCAGCATCCTGATGCATTGGTTCTCGGGGTAAGGAACTTCAGCGAGGGAGGCATACCGCCGAAATCTTTGCTGGGCAATCGGATGACGTCCTTTATTTTTGCTATGCTTTACGGTAAAAAGCTGTCAGATACCCAGACCGGACTGCGAGCTTTTGGCCCCGGACTACTTGCTTTCATGCAAGATGTTCGCGGTATCCGGTTTGAATATGAGCTGCAGATGCTCATCTCGTGTATTCAGTCCGGTATCCCGATTCATACCATGCCGATTCAAGTCATCTATGAGAATGGAAATGCAGGGACACATTTTAAAGCGATTCAGGACAGCGCTCGGGTGATGGGTGTGCTGTTCTCCAACTTCCTGCGGTTTATTTCCTCTTCCGTTGCGAGTTCTGTCGTTGATTTGGGAATTGCATGGTTTTTGATCGACTTTTTGCGGCCTATATTGGGTCAGCAGGATTATCTAAGAATTCTGCTCGCAACCGTGATTGCGAGAATTATTTCTATTGTCGTCAACTATGCACTGAATAGGCACTTTGTATTCCGTAAAGAGGATAGTCAGGGCAGTCTATGGCGCTATTTGACGTTGTGCGGATTCGTGATTGTGCTTTCCAGTACGGGGGTATATTTGTTCCATACGGTTTTCTTCGTGGATGAGAAAATCGCGAAATTTGTCTGTGATGCCTTGCTGTTCCTGCTCAGTTTTCAATTGCAGCGAAGATGGGTATTTGCAGCAAGGAGGAAGCAGCTGTAGTGCAAAACGAAAAAAGGCAACATATTTTCTTTGTCATCACCATGATCTTGATGTCGATTTATTTGCTATGGCGGATGTTCTTTACACTGCCATGGGGCGAAGGCGTTCTGAACGTCATCTTCGGCATGCTCTTAATTGTGGCTGAGACGGTAACCGTACTGACCACCTTTGAATTGTTTTTTCAAAAGATGCAAAAGGAACGTACGCAGCTCGACTTTCCCATCGTCCCTCCCGATTTTTATCCTCATGTGGATGTGTTCATTGCCACCCATAACGAGCCGGTTGATCTTTTGTATAAAACCGTCAATGCTTGTACATTCATGGATTACCCTGACAAGCAGAAGGTTCACATCTATCTGTGTGACGATGGAGCACGACCTGAGGTGGAGGAGCTTGCGAAGCAGTTTGGCGTAGGATATCTAGGTTTTCCCGGCAACAAGCATGCCAAATCAGGTAACCTGAATAATGCCCTGAGCAAAAGCTCTTCTCCACTCATTGCAACCTTTGATGCAGATATGATCCCGCAACACACCTTTTTGATGAAAACAGTCCCGTATTTCCTGCTCTCCACGTTTATAGAAGAGAACGGGAGATGGCGGCTTCGCCGTGAGGATGAAATAGATAAAAAGTTCAAGCTGGGGTTGGTACAGACCCCTCAAAGCTTCTATAATCCGGATCTGTTCCAGTTTAACTTGTATGCAGAGCAAGGAATTCCGAATGAACAGGATTTCTTCTCCAGAGAAGTGAACATCCTGCGTAATGCCTCCAATGCGGTAGCCTATACCGGAAGTAATACGATCATTTCCCGGCAAGGTATGGAAGACATCGGCGGTTTTCCGCTGAATACAATCACCGAGGACTTTGAGACAAGCATCCGCTTACAGCAGGAAGGCTATATTACCTATGCGACTCAAGAGGTTCAAGCTGCCGGGCAGACGACAACAACTGTTCCGAGCATGATCAAGCAGCGAATTCGTTGGGCAAGGGGTATTATTCAGAGCCTGCAGAATACGCGTGCTCCTATATCTGAGAAGCTTCCTTTTTGGACGAGGGTAACCTATTTAAGCAGTTTCTTATACTGGTGGTCCTTCTTTAACCGTTTGATTTTCATTTTGGCACCCATTTTGTTTGCACTATTCGATTTCAAGATTGTAAACACAACCTTCTGGCAAATCTTAATATTCTGGCTTCCTTCCTATTTCTTCTACAGTGTATCGATGCGTTATCTGTCGAGCAATATTCGGAATCAGCGCTGGAGTCAGGTTATTGATACGATATTTATGCCTTATCTGATATGGCCGGTTCTACTTGAAACGCTGGGCATCCGCGAGAAAAAATTCAAGGTTACGAATAAAAGCAGAGCGAACGGTCGGAAATGGATGTCTGCTCTGTTATATGCACTTCCGCATATCTTCCTGCTTTTGCTTTCGATTGCGGCTGTGATTCGGTACGTTAACGGTAAATATGGCATCGCGCTGTTCTTCAGCAGTATCATTATTTTCTGGCTCATTCATAATATGATTGCGCTGTGTTATGCCCTGTTCTTCATGATCGGCCGTCGTGCATATCGGGAGACAGAGCGGATTCGGGCGCAGGAGGATGTCATGATCCACGACCAGGACACGAATGTGCGCTATCAGGCCAAGACAGTAGATGTATCTGAACAAGGTATTGCCTTTTATGTCCCGTATCCCATTTATTTACCTGAACAGAAGACGATCTCTCTGGTCGTAAAATCCGAGCGGTATGAGGCCAATCTTAAGGCGGTCATCGTTTATGTGAAACAGGATGGAGAAGGCTGGCGTTATTCCGCTACGGTTCAGCCGATTGATGAGACGGATAACCGTCAATACATGCAAATCATCTACGATCGTAAACACTCATTGCCAGAGCAGATGAACCTGTGGGATACGGCTTACGACGATATGCTTCGCAATGTAAAAAAACGTATTGTTCAACCTAGATCGGATCAACGAAAAATGCCGAGGCTTTCCCTTCAGCTTCCAGTTCATTTCACCAATCATGCTGAATGTACGCTGCGCAGCTTTAATTATCGTTTCTTTTCCGCCACGGGTCTCCATGGTGATATTGCGGCTGGAGCGATTGTTACTTTTTATACGAAGAGTAATATTGAAGTCATCTTGCAGCATACAGGGAAAACAACAGCCAATCGTCGCGAAGTGCTTCTCTCGGTGGAGAATATTGATGATATCGTGGAGCGCGGTTTGATTGATCAATTGCTGAGTGATTTGACCCATCCACATGCCGAGCGTTTCACCAGAGAGGGTTAGGAGAGATAGATATGCTGTATTTGCTTCAATTTGTGATGGGAGTTTTATTGATATTCTCCTTTATGGGTTACATGCAGTTTGTTCGAAAGGCACTATCTATACGTTGGGAGTTCATCCCTGTATTTGTGTTTTCCTCCATAGCATGTATTGTCTTTCTTAGCGGTTTGGTAGGGCAACTTTACATTGGCAGCCTTGTCCTTCTTCTCGTCGGATTACTATTGTATGGAGGAATGGTGTTTCTCGGAATGCGCCGAGGAGCATCCTTTCGCATTTCTTTTTCCTTATTCCAGTTTTCATTCCTGGCAGGGACGTTCATTTTCTTGCTGGTACTCTTCCAAAATGAACTAACGCACTACGATAATTTTTCCCACTGGGCGATTGTCTTGAAGCAGATGCTCAGCACAGATACTTTTCCGACACCGGATTCGAACCTAATTGATTTTAAAAATTATCCGCTAGGGACCTCATCATTTATTTATTACGTCTGTCGCTTCATGGGACATTCCCAGTCCGTGATGCTCCTGGCACAAGGTCTGCTCATCTTTTCCTGTTTTTACGCCATGTTTGGTATCGTATCCGAGAAGAAACGTTTTCTGCTGTATGCATTTCTTGGACTCGGGTTATCTACACTCTCTTTCTTCAACCTAACGATTCGGATTACCAACCTGCTTGTGGATTTCTTGCTTCCTATCTATGCGCTCGCCATCCTGGCGGTCATATACCAATATCGTCATGATATCAAGCGAGCATGTATCATCATGCTCCCACTTGCAGGTGTGCTGACAGTCATTAAAAGCACAGGCATTATTTTCGCAGCCATCAGCCTGATCTTCCTGGTGTATACATGGCTAAAGCACAAACAAAAGTTCAGTTGGAAAACTGCGCTGGCTGTTATTGGCACCATCTGCGGTTCACTGATTCCATACTTCGGCTGGAGCTGGCGGATGGCAACGGTATTTCAGGGCGTCGATAACAAATTCGATGTGGCCACTTCCGGGATTCAATCCGGCAAAACGGCGGAGCAGATGCATGAGATTCTGTGGCTATTCTTAAAATCGAGTACGGATATTACGACACGGCCGGTCATCGGTATTGTCATTTTCGAGATTGTAGCGATTGCGGCTTCGATATTTGCCTATGTGGTGCTCAAGAAGAAGTGGAATTTGTGGAAAGCACTGATTGCACTGGATGTTGTATTGCTGCTGTATTATGCAGGCATTCTGGCGCTGTATCTCTTCTCCATGCCGATGGATGAGGCGATCGTACTGGCAGGTTTTGAGCGTTATGCCTCGAGTATTGTAGTGCTGTTCGCCGGCGGGCTGGTGCTGTGTGCTGCAATCGACCTGGAGCGTTCATTCCACTATCGGATTGGTGAAGTGCCTGATTATCAAGCCTTTAAGACGGTCGAGACGAAGGGGCACTATCAAAAAGGAATCATCGGCTGTATGGCGATTGCGGCGACCATCCTTTTATCGGAATACAACGGGATTGTCTCGATTGCTAAAACCTACGATACAACGCTCCCTTACAAAATCCATGCGGTTACCGGCGATCGCTGGTATAAAGATGGGCAGGAGGACAACAACAGATATCTGTTCTACGCCTCGGATAGGGACCAGCAGGTCACGAATTATTACATGCAGTATGTCGGGAAGTATTTCTTGTATGCTCCACATGTGGACGGGATCGTGTTGTTCTATGAGGATAATATGGACAATCTCCTGAGTGGATACGATTATCTGGTCGTCGTGGAGACGGATCGTAACGCAAAGTGGTTGCTGAAAAAGCACTATGGCATTGACATGCAGGAGGGGATCTACAAGATTACCCGTTCCGGAGAACAGATCATTCTTACGCTGACTTGAGATATATAGAGTGGATTCTGATTCGGTCAAAATTCTTGGTATAATGTAAATAGCCTGGAAATGAAGGGACTGAACTATGCGCAGATATCAATATCTTAAACCTAACTATTAAATCCTAATGGAGGTAAAAGTATTGATTACAGAGTTACACACAGAACGTTTACAATTGAGAAAAATGAAGGTGTCGGATTCTTCGAGCTTGTTCGCCGTTTGGTCTGATCCCGAGGTTACTAAATTTATGAATGTTAGTTGTTTTACTGACGTAGAGCAAGCGAAAGAAATGATCAAACTTCTGGATGATCTCTCTCAAGATCGTAAGGCTATCCGTTTCTCCATAATTAAAAAAGAGTCCAACGAGATTATAGGTTCTTGCGGTTATAATTCTTTGGATTTTGACAACTTAAAAGCAGAAATTGGATATGATATTGCTAAATCATCGTGGGGAAGAGGATATGCTTCAGAGGCGGTCTCTACTTTGGTAGATCATGCATTCTCATCTTTAAAACTGAACCGAGTCGAAGCAAAGGTTGATCCCGAAAATGTGAATTCGATAAAGCTCTTACAGAAGCTCCGTTTCACATTAGAAGGAACATTTAACGATCTCCATATGTATTCAAGATTAGTAGATACATGAGTTTTATATAGAATTTAAAGAGGCCGTTCCGTAGCTGGAATGGTCTCTTTGTTAATATACAGAGAAACGGATGAGTCACACGATGTCTCGTAGGTGAGTTATTCAATAAGGTTTTTCGTTGCGTGATACATGCTTTCTGCATATTTGTCGACTTCATCTCGGGACATGCGTAGGCGGGCAACAGAGGTACCGTATCCAATTTCTTTATGACCTTCTTGTAATCCTTCGAAAATTCCATCTGCAAAGGCATCCAATGGCTCTCCATGCGTATGCAGGCCTGCTCCACCCAGATCTGTACTTACTGCCGGAGGAGCAACTTCAATGACCTCTACAGACGTATCCGAAAGCTGGTGTCTCAGGCTGATTGTAAAGGAGTGAAGTGCGGCTTTGGTTGCTGAATATATCGGAGCAATGGCAAACGGTGTGAAGGCTAATCCAGAGGTAACGTTAATAATTGTGGCTTCTTCTTTGGTTGCAAGATAAGGAGCGAACAGCATGGATAGATGAAAGGGAGCTTCAATATTCGTTGTAATTTCTTTACTGAAATAACTCCAATCACTCTTCGCATCCGCTGTCAGCATATTAAAGCGTTGTTGGATACCAGCATTGTTAACTAACACATTCACTTCCGGATAGTTTACGGTTACCCAATCTAACAACGCTACACGCTCGGATTCAATATTCAGATCATTCACATACGTAATAAGGTCCGGGTGTGTTTCTTTTGCATGTTGAAGTACTGCTTCACGTCGTCCAGTAACAATGACAGTATTTCCAGCTCTTAAGAAACGTTCTGCAAATGCTAATCCGATCCCAGAGCCTCCACCGGTGATGAGTACTGTATTTCCTGAAAGTTTCATTATAGTATCTCTCCTCTTAGGTATCTTTTTGTTCGTTTCTTTCCTCTATTTGACGGGTGTAACGTGTAATTTTAAAATCAATGCCCTTTAGGGATTCCTGCATCAACGAAATTTCATCCAGCACTGCCTGCTTGTGATTTTGCATCATTTCAAGCCTTGCTTCAAGCGTACAGTTCCCTTGGATGATCCAGTCCATATATTGCTTTATTTGACTAATGGGCATATGCGTGTTTTTTAAACAAACAAGGGTTTCCAATAAGGCCATCTGAACTTCTGAAAATAATCTCCTGCCAGCATCATCACGCTCCATCATGGGCAGAAGTCCTTTTTTCTCATAAAAACGTAACGTTGAATCTGGAATATTCAATTGGGCTGAAGCTTCGCTAATGGAAAAATACTTCATGTTGGAGACCTCCAAATAGGTGTTAACTCTGTCGACAGGAATAGCATACGACTTAAACTATGGTTTAAGTCAATAAGGTAAATAAATTTTCTTTTGGATGGGAGATACCTCACGGGTAAAGGAAAGTTGGACTCAGCTATAGCTTATAACTATAACCTGCTATAGCTCTTTCATAGAACAGTAAATCCGATCGGACATGTTATATTTAATCTTATAATTAATTTACGGGGAGATTAAACGATGAGCATTCAAACAGAACCTAAACAGCGGACCGTCACTCCATTTCGATATGATATTGTGGGCAGTTTCTTGCGCCCAAGCGCGTTGAAAGAGGCGAGAGCGAAATACCAAAACGGTGAAATTACTTCTGGGCAACTAGAGGAAGTAGAAAACGCTGAAATTGTGAAGCTCGTGCAAAAACAAAAAGAAGTTGGCCTTCAAGCTGTAACGGACGGGGAATTCCGTCGCTCTTGGTGGCATCTGGACTTCTTCTGGGGACTTGACGGTGTTGACCGGACCATCATTGATCAAGGCTATGAGTTTAACGGTGCCAAATCCAGACCCGAAACAGCACGTCTGACGGGCAAAGTAAGTTTCAGCACTCATCCGTTCGTTTCACATTATGCATTCTTAAAAGGTATTGCTGGCGATGACGTCGTTGCGCGTCAATCCATTCCTGCTGCTGCACAGTTCCTGTTTGAATTAGACCGGGCAGAAAATAAAGAAAGTACGCAAGCCATTTACCCGAACCGGGGAGAGCTTCTTTCGGATATTGCCAAAGCGTACAAAGAGGCGATCTTGGCCTTGTATGAAGCGGGCTGCCGAAGCGTTCAAATTGACGATTGCACGTGGGGCGCATTGTGCGATCAGCAGTTCATGGCATTCATGGAGCAGATTGGTGTAAATGTAGCCGATTATGCGAACGAACTTGCGAAGTTGAACGAGGAAGTTATATCCGGTTTGCCGGAGGACCTCGTGGTAACGACACATGTATGCCGTGGGAATTACGTATCAACATATGCTGGTGTCGGTGGAGGTTATGAGCCGATTGCGCAAACGCTCTTGAACATTGATAACTACTCCGGCTACTATCTGGAGTTTGATACCGAGCGGGCAGGCGATTTCAAGCCACTTCGTTTCCTGAAAGATAACCAACAGGTCGTGCTTGGTTTGTTCTCTTCCAAATTTGGTGAGCTTGAAAGCAAGGAAGATATTCTGAAGCGTATCGAAGAAGCGAAGCAATATGTGGATCTGGACCGGATTTGCCTGAGCCCGCAATGCGGATTCGCTTCCACGGAAGAAGGCAACCATCTGACAGAAGAGCAGCAATGGCAGAAGCTTGCTTTTATCAAAGAAATTGCTGAAGAGCTCTGGAAATAGTTCATAAGCTAAAAGCATATTTTTACCCAAGAGCAGCCGTACGGACATTGATCCGTACGGCTACTTGGCATTCTAGGCCTTGCATTAGTTTGACTAATGTTGGGTTTATGTTGTTGGGAATCATTTATTTCAAATTTTCATATTGTATAGCTAGTTAAATGAGATACAATGCTATTATAGATAAGGGCATCCAGTGGGATGCCTTTAAATATAGGAATGAAAAGAGCTACATACATACCGAGGTGTCGACATTAATTTAAAGTGGTGAGTGGATGAAAGAATTGTACAGTCAGGTGAACCGAAAAACATATTATATTTCCATGTTAACTCTCATTGCTCTTATGTTATCTGGATTAATCCTATCGACGACAGAATTAAGCGGAATTACAGTGGGGTATGTCATCCATTTTTTTTGTGTGGCCATTCTAGCGGTTTGTTTGTTGATCTACCCGAAGCATGAAACCTATGTTTTCAGAAAGATCATCATCCTGTTTGGCTTTGCTTATTTCTATACCCTGTTCTTCTTATATCCAGTGACCTGGACTACGTACATTCTCATTTGTCTGATTCCCTCACTTGCCATTCTGTTTTTTGATTTAAAACTGTTTTATTTCTCCATCATTCTGAATGGATTTTTAATTTTGATCACATTTGGCTATATCATCCTGATTGATCAAGGTAATATATATTCGTATTTACATCATGACATCCTAGGGAACCTCATTAATATTATAGCGAGTCAGATTTTATTATTTCTCATTTTCCATTTGTCCTTTAGTCGTATGAAAAAGCAACAGCTCTATCATGAACAATTACAACAATCGGAGCGTTTAAAGATGATAGCCCATTTGACGGCTGCTGTGGCGCATGAGATTAGAAATCCAGTCACCGTTGTTCGAGGTTTTTTGCAGTTATACAGAGAAGATCCTGCATTTGATGATCCGGTCAAAAACAAGTTCAAATTGATGATTGATGAGTTGAATACCGTTGAACAGATTACCTCTCAGTTTCTAACCCTTTCCAAGCCGAATAAAGATCAGAAGCCAGAAAAAGTGAATGTGAACGATGCTCTTCAGAGTGTAACAGGTCTGGTTCGTTCCTATGCGATGTTATCTGATAATCAGATGCATATCGAGGCAGAAGAGGATTGCTTCATTTTTATTAATCCCATTGAGTTTAAGCAGTTGATGATGAATTTAATTAAAAACGCATTGGAAGCATCGAATATGGGGAAACCCGTCACTGTGATTGCCAAGAGGAATCAACATTATATTGAGATCAAAATTATGGATGAAGGGAGCGGAATGTCAGAGGATGAGGTGAAGTCGCTCGGGACGCCGTTTTATTCATTAAAAAGTAATGGCACCGGACTAGGATTAATGATCTGTTTTAATATTGTAGAAAAATATGACGGGGAAATTAATTATGAAAGTATAAAAGGTGTTGGAACGACCGTTACGGTACGCTTCTTGGCTACGGATGGGGCTTTTGTGTCTTCTACATGAATAGAGGAGGAATGGGTATGTTGCAGAAGTTTGGTGTAAACGATCAAGTGCTGCATCAGAATATGTTTATGGCCGATGAAGTCCAGTACAATCTTATTCATCGTATATGCGAGTCAGAGCGTTCAACCTGTCTAAAAGCATCTAATGAAACAATGATCTTTGCCCAGACCGAAGGGCACAACGCTTGGTTGTGGATTTCCAAAGAACTTGCAGCTGAACCAAAGAACAAGCTCTTGCAAGAACTTTTAGAATTTCTCAAGGGAAATGAGCTTCCGGGGATATCAGGAGATCAGGCGACTGTTGGACACTTTTCTGAGGTATTCTCAGAGGCTAACGAGGTTCAATCTGTTCCTTATATGATGATGGAATCCTACGTTTGTTCAGAGGTAAGGAAACCAGTTCATGTAGAAGGGACACTGCACCTAGCTACAAGACAGCATTTGGAGACCGTGGCGGAATTTTTAGCTGGTTTCTCAGAAGGGGCTTATGGAGTTAAAGTTGAACCATCTAGTCAACTCTCAGCAGCAGAGTCGGCTATAGAAACAGGTAATCTGTATCTATGGCTGGTAGATGGTTACCCTGTGTCCATGGCTAATATTGCACATCGCTCTCCAAGACATGCGAGAATTAATGCAGTATATACACCATCTGCCTTTCGTAAGAAAGGATATGCAAGTGCAGTTGTAGCAGAATTATGTTCTATCCTCATATCAGAGGGTTTAGATCCGATGCTATATGCTGATTTGAAGAACCCTGATGCGAATAAGGTTTATCAAAATATAGGTTTTGTTGAAAGTGGCCAAGTGGCTGACATTAAATTCAAATAAAGAAAAGTGGTGTAGGGCATGACATCACTGAGAATCAATTTAGGTATGTATAACATTCTTATCTTGATTCTCAGTGGCATGCTTGTCACTCATGTTGGTGAATCTTCTCCATTATCCATTGGATTTCGGGATTGCCAAGGTTCGTATAAATGCTTCTATATTGTCTGTCAGAAAATCGCTATTTACTAATCCAGCATGAGCGATCATGTTCTTGATATCTTGGGCAAACTCAGACAAGCTGGAAGTAGAGGCTTTTTCGAATCTGTTCTCCCCAGCGATATTCCCCGTAGATTTGGCTACGTCCTCTTTGTATTCCTTCAACCAGTCCTGATTAGTCGATACATTTTTGGCGAAGCTTTGAAGAATCCTGTTCCAGTCTTTTCCGTTCACAATTGCATCCTGGAGCTTATCCAGCGTTTTGGGTTCAAATTTCTTCATCATATAGGTTAGATCGATATAATCATCTGGAGCGCCAACAGGTCTCTGAGGAGGAGTCTCATAATGGATTTCTTTCGTCTCAGGATCTACCGTTCTGGTTGTGGAGATGGCGGCGATTTGACGAATCGTATCCATGAATTCCGTCGCTTTATCCCCTTTCATATAGTTATCGGCGATATACTTTGCTTGTGTGAGACCCAATTCCAGCAATGCTGATCTGTCCTCTTCCTCGGTTATGTTAGTAATGAGGTTAGCTTGAATGATGCCATAGACAGCCTCCTTCACCTCCGAGGGTTGATCTGTGAGTAGGCGATTTAAGGAATCATTGATTTGAACGGTTCCAAAATATGTAGCGGAATGATTTACAATATCGGATGCTGCCAACTGCCTGGAAGCCGGACTAATCTCCACTGTGTCGTTGTTATGCGACAGTTCGGGTATCGTGCCAGTGACTAAAGAGGGCTTATCCGCGCGTTGTTTCGATTGAATGTAGGTATTGAGGTCAAACTGAGTCGTACTTTGAACCTTCATAAATACACACTCCTATTCGATTAATGTATTCCAATAATTCACTTCTCTTCATACTATCGGAATAATATTCCATATTTTTAATATGATTGGACAAAAAAGCAACAGGCATGTTGACGAATCGCCCATTGCTTTTTCTTGATCTGTTTAACCTCCGTAAATACTGTAGGCAAAGTGATACACAATATCTGTATCATTTGCACTCGGACGATTCGTTACCTTCGCCAGCACACCACAAATATCATAGTAGTGAGTGAAGCTTATAGCTCCTGGCAAGTATTGACTTATGCTCCCGGTTGAAGGAGGCAGGGATAACGTAGCAGTGAATTGGCCGCTGCTGTTTGTCATAACCTTTGAACTCCGATATCTGTTGTTACTGCCTTCCGTCCAATAATCATTCTCCCAAAGGACTTCTACTTCCGCATTGGCTACCGCATAGTTATCTGAAGTCGCGGCAACGCCAGTCACCGTAAAACTGGTTCCCGTAATCCGGTAGTAGCGTCCATAGGCATATGTGGGGTAGTCATTCGGACCGCCATTAGAATTATAACCTGTGATCACGACTTTATCCGCTCTTAACACTGGTTGAAGGTGTAATGAATAGTTGTTATCCGAATAGTTACTTGCTGTATACACTCGCAAATAATATGTGCCCGTGCCTAGAGACACATTGCCGTTGGTGGAGGGCATTAGTGCCATACGATTGTTGCTTAATGCACCATACAATTCCGCCTTATAGCCATTACCTACAGAGGCTTGATCCAGATCGATATGCATGGCATCGTAATTTCTGCTTTCGGGAACCGTGATCTTATACCAATCCTGATCGACCTCCGAATTAATGGAGCGGCTTGAAAGAGTAGAGCCACCAGTCGCAACCGTGAAAGGATAAGCATGAAGTGCATTTTCATCTGTCTCGTATGAATCATAGGTTGAGCTAGTTGAAACGGTTAGGGTGAATGCTTCATTGATGCTGCCTCCAACTGCGCCGTAGGCTTCAATTAAGTAGGCTTTGGAACTGGCGGTGCTATTTTTCGTGCCGACATTTTCAGACAAGGTTCTTGATCCGTTTCCGTAGTTATTCAGATACGTTCCATATATTGAATAATCAATTGGAGTTGGGTTCAAATCACCAGTGGACATGTCAAATTCGTAGAGATATAGATCGTAATCTAGCTGCGCCGATGCCGGATTATCCATTTGTACTTGCAGTATGCTTCCCGGTTGTACATAAATAGGGTATAAAAAGCTGGACGTACCTTCTTGTTGGATGTAGCCCGTGTATGTATTAGTCTCTGCTGTGGCTGTAGCGATAATCGATTGCGGAGCCGAAATGAGTCCCTTTTGTAATTCTGAAGACGCGGTAGCCGATTCCAAGTTTACAGGTACTTTTACCCGATGATTCTTCAGTTTGGACGAATCCAACTCAGAAACATCCTTGGTAAGTGTGGATATCATTTCCTCACTTGGCTGCATTACCTGTTCTGCGACATGGGCATCAGGGTGAACTCCCGATTCGGCCATGTCATCGTCTGCAAACGCTTGAAAGCCGAAGGCAAAACTGAGAAATAGATTCATGACGACAACCATAGAAAGCGTCTTTTTCAAGTTTAAAATCCCCTCTCGAAATATAATAAAATTTTGCTACAATTGTATAATATACCAGTTTTAATGGTTTGTTAAGAGGTTATTATATGATGTTTTGAAGTTTATTTGAACAAAATAGTTATATTGCTTGCCTGCTGTGTCAGGAGTAGAGGATTTGATTGTTTTGGAAGCTTCCCTTATTTTATTTCTTGGGCGTGTACCTTCTGTTTAAAGTAGCAAGCTGCTGTCTGTAAACCTCGATGGCGTGTTGAATGGTAGTTGGCGGTTTGCTATAATTCACACAGGACGCAACGAAGAAGGGAGCCCTGTACGATGAAAAAGGCCAAACATACCTGTCCCTCCAATAGCAAGGCATTCGGCTTGGCATTGCAGGCCCTTGTGTTCATGTCTAATAGTTCTAACCGCTATCCAAGTAACAATATCGCCGATCAATTATGCTCAGAAGCAACATTGATTCGCCGAATATTGGCGAAACTCGCTCAGGAGAACATTCTAGAGGTTCGTGAAGGACGCGATGGAGGTTATCGCATGAAGCAGCCGCCGGAATCAGTGACACTAGCCGATATATATCTTTCGCTTCAGACCGAGGCATCGCTGTGTGAAGGAATGCTGGATTCCACAGGCGATCACTCCTTTGGTATGCAGATGCATGACATGTTCAACGATATTACGGGGGAAATTAATCATAGCGTGTTGGAAATTCTGCGAAAATACACCATTGCCGACATGGCCAAACGAATGAGTCCGATAATGGAGAATTGACAACATACCCATCCACAGATATACTGTGCTTATATTAGCACAGTTAAGTGGTTTATTTTTTTATCTTTAACTGTGTTAAATAATACACAGTATATAAATGGGAGGCAAAATGGGATGGAGAGCGTAAAACAAGAGCAAAGCTTCATGGAAGTGGTAAAGGAAAGACGTTCTGTACGGCATTACGATCCTGCGGTCAACATTTCAGAGGAGGAATTGAAAGATATTCTGACTGAAGCAGCCCTTGCTCCATCTGGCGCGAATATGCAGCCATGGAAATTCATTGTCTTTAATGATCAGACTCTGAAAGAACAATTGCTTCCCATCGCGAATAACCAGCAGCAGGTAGTAGATGCCTCGGCCGTTATTGCGGTGCTGGGTGATTTGGAGTATATCAAACAGGTGGATTCCGTTTACGACGCTTCTGTAGAAGCTGGTTATATGACGAAGGAAGTTAAGGATTCGTTGGTTACCAACATGAAGGGAATGCTGGGAAGCATGGATTCTCAATATATCAAGGACGGCGTAATATTTGATTGTGGTCTATTATCGATGCAATTCATGCTCGCCGCCAAAGCGCGTGGTTATGATACCGTTCCAATGGCTGGATACGATAAAAATAAATTCATTGAAGCGTTCGATATTCCCGATCGTTATGTTCCAACCATTCTCATTTCCATCGGCAAAGCCTCGCAACCGGGACATCCGACGACTCGACTGCCCGTTGACGAGCTGACGTTCTGGAATGGTATCACAAAATAATGCAGGCCTCTTCATTGGAAGAGACACTCCTTATGAGTTAGTTCCCGTTCTAGCTAAAAAGAATGACTAAAGCAAAACATCTTAGGCTGCCATTATGGCAGCCTCTTCGTATTTCAGCAAGAACATGGTGTCGACGAACAAAAGGCGGGTGGTTGAGGTTGTAATTACCCCTTTTATAGAGCAATCCCCATTAACCAAACCTCGGTCCCAATACTATTCCAACTCAATCTCTTTTACTGTCTCGCCCTCAACCAGCACGGGCTGGTAATAGGTGTTGGTGGGCAGATCCTTTTTGCCTTGCAGTTTCTTGATGACCCAATCCGCAGCGTCACGGCCCATTTGCTCTTGGGGATGAGTTAATGTCGTGAGTTTGATGTTGGCGTTCTTGGCGATATAAGAATTGTCCTGGCCGATAATGGATAACTCGTCAGGAATGGAAATGCCCAGCTTTCTACATGCATGTACGACTTCTAGCCCCACCTCATCGTTGTAACAGACAAGGGATGTTAGCGCATCTTTGTTTTCCTCCAGAAACACCTCCAGATTGGTGGAGAGGTCCGGCTTCGATGCCGTATCGAACGACAGCACTTGCTCGGGATGAAACCGTAACTTGGCTTCGCCCAGCGCTTTGATATATCCCTTCATCCGATACTTCCCTTGTAAATCATCCATTTTCGCGATAATGCCGATCTGGCTATGTCCTTTAGCGATCAGTTCCCGGGTAGCCAGGTAGCTGGACTGCACGTCATCCAGACAGAAGAAAGGCACCTCCAGCTCTTCATAAAAGGCATTGATCATTGTAAACGGTACATCCTGCTCTTTAAAGGAAAGGTAGTACGCTATGTTGGGGTTGTACAAGTTGCTCTTGGTCGGTTCGACGATCAGGCCATCCACACCGTAGGACAGCATCATCTCGAGCGCCTTTTTCTCTTGCGCGACATCGTTGTTGGTGCTGGCTAACAGCAATGAATAATTGTCCTCATTCAATCGGCCTTCAATGCCGCGAATGATGGAGGGGAAGATGTAATCGGAGATGTACGTCGTGATGACGCCGATTGTTTTTTTCATCGTGTTCCCGCCGGTTCTGGATCGATACAGATTGCTTACATAGGTGCCGGAACCCTTCTCACTTCTCAAAAACCCCTCGTTCGAAAGCTCCAAAATGGCCTTTCGTACCGTCTGGCGGCTCACGTTGTAGCTGTCCTGCAGTGCGGATTCGGTAGGGATTTGTTCGCCTACACTATAGGTTCCCGATAGGATATTGCTTTTGATATCGTCAATGATGACCTGATACTTTGGCTTCACGCAGTCCACTTCTTTCATCGTTACTTATCTATAAAAAAACATCGTCATATTCATAGTTGTACGTACATATTTTATCATGATTCGAATGGAATGGCTATGTAACAGCCAGTTTTACAAAATAAACCGTACAATTCCCATCCTTAAACAGAAATGTGTACCCTACAAAATAAGCTTTTAAGCAAAGAAATGAGATCGTATAGACGTTATATCTTAACTAATGTAAGTATAACTATTATATATTATTGACAAATGTACGTACAAAAAATATACTAAGGCTGTCAGAAAAGGAAAGCGCATTCTTTTCAATGAACCGAAATATGAATCTATTTCAATCATCTTTAAGCCAATTATTTTTTACTTTTACCTACTGTGTCAGAGAGGGGACTACGTGATCATGAGTCATGTGGATATGAAAGAAGCGATTACCAAGGGAGCCACTTCACTAGGAATCGAATTTGGATCGACGCGAATCAAGGCGGTGCTGATTGACGAACGTTTTGAGACCATCGCGTCAGGCAGTTATGAATGGGAGAACCTCCTGAAAGACGGATATTGGACATACAACCAGGAGGATATCATCACAGGTCTTCAGACCGCGTATGGTGAGATGAAGCAAGACGTAGAGCGGAAATACGGAATCAAGCTGCAAACGGTAGGTTCCATCGGATTCTCGGCTATGATGCATGGATATATCGCATTGGATAGCACGGGAGAGCTGCTGGTACCGTTTCGGACGTGGCGTAATGCGACCACAGGGAAGGCTGCAAGGGAGCTGACGGATCTTCTACAGTTCAATATCCCGGAACGCTGGAGTATCGCTCATTTGTATCAAGCGATCTTGAACGAAGAGACCCATGTGCCTCGCATTGATCACCTGACAACCTTGGCTGGTTACATACACTTGCTGCTGACAGGCAATAAAGCCATCGGTATCGGCGATGCCTCGGGCATTTTCCCAATCGACGAGTCCACGCATAACTATCACCCATCCATGATCAAGCAGTTCGATGAACTGATTGCAAGTAAAGGTTATCCGTGGAAGGTCGAGGACCTTCTTCCCAAGGTGTATCTCGCTGGTGAGAATGCTGGTGAGTTAACCGAAGCGGGAGCCAAGCTACTCGACCCTTCGAATGATTTGCAGTCAGGCATTCCACTGTGTCCGCCAGAAGGCGATGCCGGAACGGGTATGGTAGCAACGAATAGCGTGAGGAAGCGTACGGGCAACATCTCCGTCGGCACATCCGTATTCGCGATGATCGTCTTGGAGAAGGAATTGTCCAAAGTGTATCCCGAGATCGATATGGTTACGACCCCGGACGGCAGTCCGGTAGGCATGGTGCATGCCAACAACTGCTCCAGTGACATCAACGCCTGGCTTGGATTATTCCGTGAATTTTCCGAGGCGATGGGATACGAAGTGGACACCGGTAAATTGTTCAGCGTGATGTTCAATAAAGCGTTGGAAGCCGACCCGGATGGTGGCGGTTTGCTGAGCTACGGTTATTACTCGGGTGAAAACATTACGGGCATCGACAAAGGCCGTCCATTGTTCGTCCGCTCACCGGAAAGCAACTTCAATCTGGCGAACTTCATGCGCACGCATCTGTTCACCGCGTTTGGTGCACTCAAGCTCGGCATGGACATTTTGACGAAGAACGAGCATGTGGCGATTGACAGCATTTTGGCTCATGGTGGTCTGTTCAAGACCCCTGTCGTCGGTCAGCGGATTGTAGCCGCAGCGATGAACGTGCCGGTGTCAGTCATGTCTACAGCGGGTGAAGGCGGCGCATGGGGTATGGCGCTTCTGGCCTCGTACATGATCAACAAGGATCAGCAGGAGAGTCTGGATGTGTTCCTAGAGCAGAAGGTTTTTATCGATGTCCAGGGTGAGGAAGTTGAGCCGGATGCATCGGATGTCAAAGGGTTTGAAGCATTTATCGAACGTTATCGGAAGGGCCTCGCGATTGAGCAGGCGGCGGTAGATCATCTGGTAGAGGTTGTTCAAAAAGACCGCTTTTGATTACGAAGGATGCCTAGTGGCATCATCAACATCGAATATGGAATTCAGCCGAAATGTCCGTTGCTCACGTAGCTCTATCTACGCTCCGCTACTCCATTTCTAGCTTCATCCCATCTTCTCGGTACTGAAAACCGACTTTTTGAACACGCACTATTAGAGAACGGGAGGGAATAACATGTTAGAACAACTGAAAGAAGAGGTCTATGAGGCGAATCTCGAGCTGCCGAAGCACGGACTTGTGAAGTTCACATGGGGTAATGTCAGCGCGATGGATCGGGATAGTGGCCTGTTTGTCATCAAACCGAGCGGTGTCAGCTACGACAAGATGAAGCCAAGCGACATGGTTGTAGTTGATCTGGATGGCAATGTGGTGGAGGGCGAAATGAGACCTTCTTCGGATACCGCCACACATGCTGTGCTATACAAACATTACCCGGAAATCGGTGGTATTGTGCATACTCATTCCACTTGGGCGACCATCTGGGCGCAAGCTGGTCTGGACGTACCCGTGATGGGGACGACGCATGCTGACACCTTCTATGGTGCCGTACCTTGTGCCCGTTTCTTGAACCAGGATGAAGTTGATCGCGGATACGAAGCGGAGACGGGCCGTCTCATTATTGAAACATTTGAACAGCGCGGGCTGGATGTGATGGCAATCCCGGCAGTTCTGCTTCATGGACATGCACCGTTTACATGGGGGAAAGACGCCAAGTCGGCGGTTGTAAACAGCGTCGTGCTGGAGGAAGTATGCAAAATGAACCTGTATGCGCGGCAATTGAATAACTTTGCAAAAGAACTGCCGCAAGGCATTTTGGATAAACACTATCTGCGGAAACACGGAAAAGACGCCTACTACGGACAGAAGTAATTTGGTTATGTAGCGATCGGTTGATAATAATTCAAGCGAATAAGTTGTTTGTTACTACTACCAATGAAGTTGTATCAAACTTTTACACGATAACGGAGAGTGCAGTACCAATCTGTAGAAGCGAAGCGCTCGCCTTTATAACCGGATATCATCCTTATTAAAATTGATCAAAGAAATCCGGGGATAACCAGCGATCGGAAGATGGTACTGCAATCGGAGTGGTAAGTGTAACCCATTTGTTCAACTATAAAAATGAAAAGAGGATGATTACATGTCAGCAACAGCAGCTAAACAGTTTTGGTTCGTCGTAGGTTCGCAGCATCTGTACGGGGAAGAAGCACTGGGTGAGGTTAAAGCCAACGCACAGAAAATTACGGATGCCCTCAATGCAAGCGGCGTTCTGCCATACCCGCTCGTATTGCAGGATTTGGCGGTAAGCGCAGATAAAATCACGAGCATCATGAAAGAAGTGAACTATCGCGACGAGGTAGCGGGTGTAATCACTTGGATGCATACGTTCTCGCCTGCAAAAATGTGGATTCGGGGTACGAAATTACTGCAAAAACCGTTGCTTCATCTCGCAACACAATTCAATGAAAGTATTCCATGGGCGACAATCGACATGGACTTCATGAACTTGAACCAAGCCGCTCACGGTGACCGTGAGTATGGCTTCATCAATGCACGCCTGAGAAAACAAAACAAAATCGTTGTTGGTTACTGGGAACGCCCAGAAGTGCAGCAGCAGGTTGCGGACTGGATGGACGTAGCGGTAGCTTATAATGAAAGCTTTAACATCAAGGTTGCTCGTTTTGGCGACAATATGCGTAACGTGGGCGTGACCGAAGGCGATAAAGTAGAAGCACAGATCCAATTCGGATGGACAGTCGATTATTTCGGCATTGGCGACCTCGTGCAATATGTGAACGCTGTAACAGAACAGGAAATCGACGATCTGATCGCTCAGTACGCAGACCTGTATGAATTCGATTATGGCACGAACAGTAAGGAAGCTTGGGAAGCTAGCGTACGTGTACAAGCAAGTTATGAAATTGCGATCAAACGTTTCCTAGACGAAGGTGGTTACAGTGCCTTCACTACAAACTTCGAAGATCTGCATGGCATGAAACAACTTCCGGGTCTTGCAGTACAACGCCTGATGGCTCAAGGGTACGGATTTGCCGGTGAGGGTGACTGGAAAACAGCTGCGCTGGATCGTTTACTGAAAATCATGGCCCATAACGAGAATACGGGCTTCATGGAAGATTACACATACGAGATGGCTGCTGGACAGGAAGCGATCCTGCAATCTCACATGCTTGAAGTAGATCCGACACTTGCCAGCACCAAACCGAGAATCATTGTGTCCCCACTGGGTATTGGCGATCGCGAAGATCCGGCTCGTCTTGTATTTGATGGCAAAGCAGGCGAAGGTGTCGTGGTATCCATGGCAGACTTCGGTACACATTACAAACTGCTGATCAACGAAGTATCTGCATTTGAACCGACCGTTCCAGCACCTAATCTGCCGGTAGCCCGTGTATTGTGGAATGTGAAGCCTAACTTCCAGGATGGGGTTAGAGCTTGGATCGAGAATGGCGGCGGTCACCATACCGTAGTATCTTTGAACCTGACTACGGATCAAATCGTGACCTATGCGAAATTGGTGAACCTGGAATACGTTGTGATTAAATAGTTTTGTTATTCATGAACTTATACAAATTCTTTCCTTATGGCCGGGGGGTTCCCCGGCCCTTTGTCTTGCCGTGAGGCGCATGGTGTATGGCCTGAAACGGGTCTCATGCTCTGTCCAATACAAAGGATAACGTTAGTACCGTCGTCTACGTTCTATTTTGCTATAATAGCCCAAAGGAGGTTATCTATTCATGATACATACGCAAGAAAGTTTGCTCCACCAACTGCGTCAGCTCGGTATTGACGACCAAGGGACGCTGCTCGTTCACTCTTCCATGAAAAGCATGGGCGAAGTCGAAGGCGGTGCGGATACGGTGTTGGATGCATTCACCGAGTATATGAAGGACGGACTGCTGGTATTGCCAACGCATACATGGTCCACGATCAATGCGGACAATCCGATGTTCCACGTGGAATCCTCACCATGCTGCGTCGGTATTCTGCCTGAGCTATTTCGCAAACGACCTGAAGTAGTACGTTCTTGGCACCCTACACATTCGGTAGCTGCTCTGGGACGCGACGCCGAAGCATTTACGAAGGACGATCATCTTTTCGATACACCTTGTGCTAGAGGCTCGGCCTGGGGGAAGCTGCTCGATCGGAAGGCAACCATCCTTTTGGTGGGCGTTGATCTGAAACGGAATACGTTTATCCATGGTATCGAAGAATGGGTCGACATCCCGGGCAGATTAACGGATGAGCCTGAGATGTTACGCACGGTTTTGCCCGATGGAACCGAAATTTCAGTGCCTTCTCGGAGACATTGCGGATTGTCGTGGTCGGAGCATTTTTGGAAAGTGGATGACGTTCTTGAACGTAAAGGTGCGATGCGTAAGGGGCAGCTTGGCGATGCGGCTGTCAGAGTGTGTGATGCGGCCTTGTTGACGGAAGTAATCACGAGCATGCTCCAAGATAATCCGGATTTGTTCTCGGACAATTTGCCTTTGACTACTGTACACGAATGAGGAGAGGGCCGTCCGGTGACGGAGGGCTCTACATACGTACCTGCTTGCTTCTTACGACAGCTAACAAGGTCTTCTTTCCTCCCGGTTTACATCTAAACGTTCAATTTCATTCACAAAAACGCAAAAATTGCGCAAAATTCAAACAGAGGTTGGTTGGTTTGCCATTGTATGGGCTACTCACCCCATTAGCGGTGTGATAAGATGTGGTTAAATTAACCAATAGCAATAATATAGGAATATCTTTTATAGGTTTATCGAAGATTCACATAGCGTTAAGGAATAACCCAGTTCAATACTATCCTCGTTGTCGCATACAAAAAGGAGAAGATTCGTGAGCCCATTAGTATGGTATGATCTCTTTCTATTCGTCCTATTGTTTGGTGTATACGTATATGTTTTTGCAACGGTTAGAATTACGAACTTACATAAGGTTTACTTTTTGTTTCATGGGTTGATGATGCTCTGGCCATTCTGTCAATTTGCGAGTACGTTGACGAAGGACCCCGGCTTGCAGTTGTTCTATGTTACGTTATCTTTTGTCGCCGTTTCCTTACTAGGGAGTGGTTGGCTGCTGCTTACGATCTTCATTACGGGTGAAGCGGAGCGATTAGGCCAAAAAAAATCCTTACTATTGTTCATCCCTGCGGTTATTGGAGCGGTTGGCGTGATCCTGAACCCATGGGGGTGGTTTGTAACTCCACTTGAAGGCGGTTATGTCGAGCGGGAATATGGACACTGGTTCTGGGTTGTCATGGCTATACTCGTGAGTTACTTTGTAACGTCCCTCTTTATTTTATTCCGGGCACTTTATTCTTCTCGAACGTCTTCCATGATTAAAAATCAGGTGAAAGTTACGCTATGGGGCATATTCGTGCTGGCTGCTTTTGCAACAATCGACGCTCTGCTTAATGTGGTTCTAAGAGCGTATTTACCGTTCATTATTCCCGGACTGACTTCGCTGGGGATTTTCGTGTCCGACCTTTTCTTCGTCTATGTCATAAAAAGGTACAATGTGTTCGATCTGGTTTCCATCGCCCATGAGGATGTAATCAATACCATTCCTTACGGCATCCTTGTACTGGATGAGAATGAGATGATTATTGAATTGAACAAAGCCTCCCGATCCTTCATGGATCTGCATGTGGGGGATTCTTTTGATATGGAGGCATTTCTGGGTTCTGTTCGTGTAGAGGGTAGCCGCCAGAAGTTCCTGGAGGAGTATAAGCAAAAAGACAATACCTTGTCTCAAATTGAAGTACTCGTGGGGCGGGATGACATCCGTCATTATATCCTACAAGCGTCTCCCATTGTGGATGCTGCGCGCGCACCCAGGGGTCATATCCTTACGTTCCAGGATGTCTCTCAAGAGCGCTTCTATGTCAAAGAAATGAATAGGCAGAATGAGACGCTTCAGGAGCGTAATCATGCCCTGGATCGCATTCGTCTGGAGTTGTCCGAGGCCAATCGCAAGCTGGAAGAACTCGCCCTGACGGACAGTCTAACGAACTGCTACAATCGCCGTTATCTGACCCAACACCTAAATCACGAGGTCATCACCAACATTCAATATAAAACGCCGTTTTCACTCATACTGCTGGATATTGACTACTTCAAAGCGATCAATGATCGCTACGGACATGTCATCGGGGATGAAGTGCTGCATCGCACGGCTCAGGCCGTCAAAGATTCCATTCGGAGTACCGATATTCTAACGCGATATGGCGGGGAGGAGTTTATGATCTACCTTCCGCATACGGAGCATGACGTGGCTAATCAAATTGCAGAGCGCGTGAGATTATCGGTGGAGTCTAACCGCATTATGGTGGATCACGAGATCGAACAGGTGTCCATTACGATTAGTATAGGCATTCTGTCTATTGAGGATTTTGAATTGGAGCATGTACCGGATAACCCGGAGGGGTATCTGATTCAACTGTTCGCTGCGGTGGATAAGGCGTTGTATCAGGCGAAGCAAAATGGGCGTAATCGGATTGAGTTTGCGGAGTTTGAGCGTATATCGCCTTGAATGAATTTATGAGTAGCAGGGGCCATAGGAATTATGTAGATAATCCTATGGGCCCCTACAGAGTCAAAACTGATTTTAATATAATCTCTATAAATAAAGGGAAAGTCTATTTATGGGTGTAAATATTAAAAAGTCCCTACACATTTATTTGGAAAGATACCAGTAATGTGTAGGGACTTTGACACTTGGAAATAAATTCAATCTTCCTGTGATTCGATCAGTTTAATAACATTAATTGCAGGTAATATTAAAGGACTTACATTAGCATTTGCTGTATATGTAGAAACCAGAGATCGTACATAAGGAAATAAAATGGCAACAGCATTGATTTGAGCAAGATTGCTTTTTTGTTCAGAGCTAACCTCATCAATTTCAAAAATTCCTGTCAAACTAACAAACATACTGAAAGGGTAATTATTCTCTTGAGGATTATCAAAAATATTAATGAGTAATGTAACTAACATAGTATTATCTTCATCATCAAGAAACTTGATATCACGTTTTACACTAAAATCAATACCAACGGAAGTTTCTTCATCAAATTCCTCATTTGTGTGAAATTCCACTGTGTTTACAATGTATTGGACAAATCTAAGAGCACTTTGATAATCACTTTTTGTACTTTCATTTTTATTGTTCATTAAGCTACCTCATTTTCAAAAAAAGAGTAGGAAGTTAATTCAGAAGTCCTACTCATTCCTTTCAAAAAACCGTCTGATAAGGAATAAGTATAGCTCATTTCTTTTTCTAATTCATCATTAGTAATAATTTTCATACCACTAACCTTAATTTCTTCAACTCCTGATTTGATTAAATTATTTTCAAATTCTTCAGGTGATAAATTTTTGAAATGTTCAGTAATTTGTTTTAATCTTTCTTCAATACCCATAATGTGAACCTCCTTAAGAAACTTTAAAAACATCATATCCATAATATTTGGTTAGTATGCTTTATTTATGTGATTTTTTATAAGAACTTTTAGGACGAGCACGATAAGAGTTGGATTTATTTTTCATCTTGTTTTCAATATAGCTAAGTTTTGACTCGTAAAAGGAGAAACTTAGTTTTTTAATTGAATCTTTATAAAATGCAATTTGCTCGCTATAATTGAATTCTATAATTTCTTTAACCATTTCTGAATTTTTAACACAAATTTGTTCTTGTGGCATGAAACCTATTCTGGTTTGTGTATTTTTGTAGTTATTCGAGTTTGGTATGAAAATCGCTCTCACAATGTCGAATTCATTGGTATAATTCATCACATCAAACATATAATTAATAACAACACCATCTGCAATTTCCATTTCACGAAACTTATCGCTGTATTCTTTTTTTTGATTGAGTTGCAAATAAACTTGATCAAAAGTAATTTTATGTTCGGCGCTTGTTAGATCAAAAACTCTACATTGGTCATGAAAGTTGGCTTTTAGAATCATGTAGTTTTTAATTAGATTTTCGTCGCTGAATTCTCCGTCGTGCTTTAGAAATCTTCCGAGATACATATCCAAAATCCATTTATATGCATACAATGCCTCTACAAAAAAATAACTTCCGTTACCAAGCCAATGATTATCTCCTTTGCTTATCTCCATCTTATTAGCAAAGATAATTCTTTGGCCTCTTTCTCTGAATGTACCGTGATATAATTTTTCTGCCAGCATACTGTCTCCTTAAACAGATAAAAAGTAATGAAAAATAATTGTTCTTTCTTAAATTTTAGTTCTGTTTAAGCATAAAATCAAGCTTATATTGGTAATATATTCAATACGTTGTTAGAAAATCAATATGTAGATTTCTTAAAAAATGAAATACTAAATGTAGATTTGGAATTTGATTCTAAACTATTATCAACTACCTCTAACATAAGTGAAAGTAATAGAATCGCATATTATTATCTTAGTAGAGTTGCAAGGGAATTTGTCTAGATTTAATAAAGTTTGTATCTCAACTTATAAAGGGAAGATTCAAAATTAGTTTATTACAACTTTCATAGAATCTAACTTTATGGCTAAAATTTTTTTGAATTTAGTTGAAAATTTATTCTATTTGGATTTTGTTCAGAGTCGTAGGCACAGAGTAATGATCAAGTGCATATAGTCCAACCCTTCGCCTTCCGATTTACTTTGATGGGTTTTCCAACCGCACTCCTAATATTGTCACATTTAATGATCTATCCTAAAAGTTAGGAGAGTATTGATGTAATTATCTGATGTATAAAGGCGTCAAAAATATTGAATTAACTGCTATTGATCACGATGTAAAAGTTAATAAGTTGAGTAAATTATAGAACAAGAATATAGGACCACAGCACCGATGATGGGTACAGCTTATGTTTTAGAAATGGTCAAATCAGGATGTTAGCCGGATGGTCTCTGTTACGGACTTCTGCTAACATAGGTTAATCCTATTTTAAAAGAGCGGAGAAGCGTATGAGCACCATCAAAGTGACCCCTGAGCAGCTACATCATGTATCGAACCAGGTGGATCAGGCCCGAGAACAGTTGGAGCATATACGTGGTGATCTGACGAGACAGATCATGTTCATTCAGACAATGTGGATGGGGGCGACGCAGGAGCGGTTTTACTATGAGTTTGAGCAATCACGCCCTATACTGGATAAAGCGCTGGGGAGTATGGTGAACACATCCAAGGAATTGAAGGACATCGCTACGCGCTTCCAGGAGGCAGATGCTCAGTTGGTAAGTCTGGGTGGTGCAACTGGAGCAGTCGGTGCCGCAGCTATGATGACCAAATCATCAGGTGATTCAAATTCGGGTGATAAGGGCTATCGGATGGCGCAAGTTAATATGTTTGGTAAGTGGGTATGGATGCCTGTCAACGAGAATGGTGATGCGGATCAGGCTGCCCTTCAGGCGTATGAGAAGGATCAAGGCCATCTGGATATAAATCGCATGCAAGGTGTGAAGGTTGAACCGCCAGGGGAGGATATTATTTCACTACAGATCAAGGCATTCCATAACGGAATACATCCCTATACAGGAGAACCGGTCTCTGATTCTTATGCTCGAACCATGGTTACCTCTCTAAAGTTTGCCCAAGTGTTCATGGCGATTCAGATGGTTCGTGGGAGCTTTCCGGGGGGCAAGGGTCCATTTCGTTTACCATCATCTAGTCCAGCCGTGGCGAAAATTAAGAAGCATATTGAGGCTGCTAAGGCGAAGAGTGATAAGGCACAGACTGTTGCTCTTGGTAATACACAAAAGATTACAAATAGTGGGACTCTAGTTAAGGAAAAGAGCAAAACAACGTACATTAACCTCACTGGGGCTGAACTCACATGGGTAGGTCAGCATCCAAAGAATATTAATCGGGATGTTGATAACTTTTTGGTTAGCTCCAACATTGGTAAAGCAACCGAAGCAAAGGTTGCAAATTTTGTAAGAGACGAAACAGAAATCATTGGATTTGGACTAAAGATATTAAAAAAAGATGGTCAACCTGCCGGAGATTTAGATGTTGTTACAAAAGATGTAATAATTGAAGTGAAGGCTTCCATTAAAGCTGTAGACTCTGAGCAATTTTTGAAAATGACTCAGCACGATCATCCTGATTTTTTCAATCCTGAAAACAAAAAAGTTGTCCTATATATCGATAAACCCTTAAATAAACTAAGAGATGAGCATAAAAGCATGCTGCAAGATATTGAGTCGTATGGTGTAACCCTTGTTAACTCATTAGAAAAATTAAAGGAGGTAATAAAATAAAATGGGAACCACTGCATTTTTTTTAACGGAGCGTGAGAAGTATACGCCAGAAAAAATTTTGTCAGACACTATGATTGCAGCGTTTAACTCCGACAACCGGATTATTTTTGACAATCATAAAAACCTTGAAAATGGAAAATTCTCTTCTACAACGTTGAACATACTGGCTCATTCCTACAATAGCGGGGAGAATAATCATCAATTCATTATGTATGTGAAGGCAAAAGATAATAAGAGTGTAATATTCAGTGACTATGAAGATCTTGATTTGGATCCTAATCACGAACTCATTCGAGTGGGTACAATAGAAGAAGTGTTTGGAGCAGAAGAGGTCATTCTTCGTTTCGTTTATGAATACCTGAATCTTAATAGATCCGACTATTTCTGGGTGTCTGATTACGATTGGGTCTTCACTTGGGAAGATATACAAAAGATAAACTCAATGACTTATGACTCTGATTGGTGCTATAAAGATCCGAAGATGATTTAATATTACAAATAGAATTGAACCTTTTGTTTTATCTTTGAATAATCCTGCCAGCGGGAAATTAGAATAAATGAACAAGCCAATTAAAGAGATTTATGAACTATATCAAAATATTCAGACCGAAGAATCTGAGTATCCTTTGGATCAGTGGTACAACAGACTTATCGATAAAACAATAGATGAGATAGAACTAGAAGATGTCAGTAGAATGCTGGCTCAAAATATTTTTATGGATCTTGGTATAAAAAAAGCTGTGGAAATTTTAAAAGATGATCCAATTGCTGGGGAAATGTACGATGGTCATTAATTAAAAATACTCTACTCAATTGAATTAAATCAATTTGAAGATTTATCACAGCTTGCATCTTTGCTTCAGGATATTAACATAAACCTGTCTAATATTGAATGGGCTGATGAAGAGGATATGGAAGAGTATACTGAATTATTGACTAATTTCATGAAGAAAATAGAACTGTATCAGAGATAATATCAGAGAGTAGCATCTTGATTTTTTCAGGGGGCTCGAACGAATGACTCTGATTGGTGCTATAAAGATCCCAAGAGGAATTAAGGGAGTACAGGAACTGAGGGAAATATGTGTAAAGACTCAGATTGGGGCTTATTAAAATTAGCTATTGAACGCTTATCATCCATTTCATTTGAAGATATAGAAACTAAATCAAAAGAGTCATATCACGTTTTAATCAAAGAGTACTTTAGGCGGGCCAATTTATTTTTGGATGCTATGGTTACTTCTATAGATCGTTATCCTATAATTAGTTTTGCTAAGATCTTTGGAAAATCTGTAGATGAAAAAGTATATCAAGCCTGCCCTAAACTTGGTGCTCTTAAAAATCCGTATATAAAAGCAATCTGTTATTGTTACTTAGAAATTTCTGAATTGGCAGATCAAGAAGTAAATGAGGCAATGGAATACATTGATTTGTATGAACCGATTATAAAATTCTTCGAAAGAGGTGGGAGCTTTACGATAAGGCAAGGCGAAATGTTTGTAGGCAGTTCAGCGTATCCACTAATGTATTGGAGAGATTTGAATATTCCTATTCAAGATATCAGCGATGAAGCTCTTAATAATATGGATATTAACAGAGAGTAGCATCTTGATCTTTTTTTATAGAACGAATTATTAAAGACAAAGGTACCAGCACGCTCACCTTCCAGAGACAATTCAGGCCGCGCAACCAGAATTGTCTCTTTTTATTGAACAAATTAATCTTTCAGCCCTATAACCGGGTTATCTATCTGACATAAACTAGCGTATACTGAGGGAATAGCAAATATCTTCAAATTGCATATTTAAATTGACCCATATTATTGATACACTAGATCAAGGTTATATTCATTCAGAGAAGGGGCGGGCCTGTTCAAGAATGGGGCTTGCTGCAATGCCAAATCGATAACGCTTACATCCTTTTGGCAAATATAGGATATAAGGACGGTAGACATGAGCCAGGGACAAACGAGTACAGATGTTATCTTGATTGGTGCCGGAATTATGAGTGCAACTTTGGGAACTTTGCTTAAACAATTGGCACCAGACTGGAATATTAAGGTTTTTGAGAAGCTCGCCAGTGCGGGGGAGGAAAGCTCCAACGAATGGAATAATGCCGGAACCGGGCATTCAGCATTGTGCGAACTTAACTATACCGTTGAACGACCAGACGGATCCGTAGATATTAGCAAAGCGATTAAGGTGAATGAGCATTTTCAAATCTCAAGGCAATTTTGGTCCTATCTCGTCAAAAGCAATCTGATTCGTAATCCGCGGGACTTCATTATGCCGCTCCCTCATTTGAGTTATGTACATGGAGAGCAGAACGTCCAGTTTCTAAAAAGACGCTTTGAAGCGTTAGCGAAACATCCGTTATTCGTTGGCATGGAATTCTCGGATAATAAGAAAAAACTGGCGGAATGGATTCCGCTGATGATGAAAAACCGCACGGGTAATGAACCGATTGCAGCCACCAAAATTGACTCCGGTACGGACGTTAACTTTGGTGCTTTAACGCGTATGCTAATGGAACACTTAAAGAGCCAAAACGTGGATATCCACTACCAACATAGCGTGAAGAATATGAAACGCACAAGCAATGGATCTTGGGAATTAGCCGTGAAAAATCTGAAGAGCGGAACCGTCGAACGGCACACCGCGCAATTCGTTTTCATCGGTGCGGGCGGCGGAAGCTTGCATTTGCTGCAAAAAGCCGGCATTCCTGAGGGTAAACATATCGGCGGCTTCCCGGTTAGCGGCATCTTTATGGTGTGCAAAAATCCGAAAGTCGTGGAACAGCATCATGCCAAAGTATATGGAAAAGCTTCGGTGGGTGCTCCGCCAATGTCTGTTCCACATTTGGATACCCGATTTATTGAGAACCAGAAGTCGCTGCTATTCGGACCGTTTGCCGGGTTCTCGCCAAAATTCTTAAAAACGGGCTCCAATGCCGATCTGATTACGTCCGTGAAGCTGCATAACTTGCTCACGATGCTCGCGGCAGGCGTCAAAGAAATCTCACTAACCAAATACCTGATCCAACAACTCATGTTATCCAAGGAACAACGCATGGCCGAATTGCGTGACTTTGTTCCAGATGCCAAGAGTGAGGACTGGGATATGGTACTGGCTGGCCAGCGTGTGCAGGTGATTAAGGATACGGCACAAGGCGGCAAAGGAACCCTTCAATTCGGCACGGAGGTAGTCACTGCGGCGGATGGCTCGATTGCAGCATTACTCGGAGCTTCACCGGGTGCTTCAACTGCTGTTCACGTGATGCTGGAGATTCTCCAGAAGTGCTTCCCGCAGCATATGGATGCCTGGGAACCAAAGATCAAGGAAATGGTTCCTTCCTATGGCGAATCCCTGGTTGACAATCTTAGTCTTCTAAACCAAGTACATGCTTCAACCGCTCGGGTGCTTGGACTGACGGCTGAGAAGTCAGTCGTTCGGATGTAACGAGATATATGTAACCTGTTTACCATGCGTGTGATAAAGAGCTAAGCCGGCTAAAAACCGTGCTTAGCTCTTTTTTTATGTACCATCAGTTGTATGCCCTTCTTCAGTACTACTCGACACAAGTCAGAGAATTCCCCTTAATTTCGCTTGTCGTAATACTTTCGCCCTGTTGGGAGATGGTGGAATCTGAGATGATGGGTTCATCAAAGGTTCGGGTCACAAGCTTCGGACCTTTGGCCTTCAGGCTATGGCGATCCTTCCTTCTAACTTCATTGGCGAACTTAGGGTTGCCGCTTTCCTGAAGATCTCAATTCAGAGAGGAGGCGTCCAGGCTATCATATTCCTTCCTTCTACAGCAGACCACCAATTGTAGGGATATGGCTTTCCTGGACTCTTTTATCATGAACAACACAAACTATTTGCGCAGAGCGAACAAACTCATAATCGAGCAAGAACAAGGGGAGAAACAGCTGCCGAAGGTTTATTTGGCGACTGCCCTTAAAAATATAGAAACGCTTGGATACACATTCTCGGATGAATTGATGCAGGCCGTGCGAACATTATCCAAGGAACAGTTTGAAGCATTGGTGGCCCAGGTTGTGGCTGATCTGAGAATCATGGTCGGTGCACATGTGGACTACAAACCGATGTACCCTGGATTCCCGGCGCAGGTGATGGAGGAAGATGAGGTGGAACTCTACCTGAATGCTATCCTTCATTATCTGACCTTGGTATATCCGAATCGTGAACCGGTGGAAAGGGTACCTTTGCTGGGTAAAGTAAACCTGAAAGTCATTGGCCTCGGCAACAAGGCTGACTTCCAGACGCTCATCCGCCAACTGATCGAAGCCAACGGCTCCATCTCGGAGACAGACAAAGCAGATATCGATACGGTGCTGGAACTTGCGGAACCGGATGAAGTGGATGCGCTGTTGCCGGCCGAGATTCCTTTCAAGGAAAATGTGGGGTTCGTAGTAACTTCCTTATTAAAGTATGAAAAGGCTAATATCGACCGAATCGGCCCGTATTTCAGAACGGCAACGGATGTGCTTCGTCTTGCTGTGGCCTGGTCAGATGGTGATGTCAGCCTGGCTCTGGCTTCGCCTTTTCGCAAATTCAAGCGGCGTGAAAGACGCCTGCTGCTTGGTCTTCTGGAGCAATGCGGTTCAATTACGGAAGACATGCTCCGTTACAAGAATCGCTGGATTCGTCTGGGCGAAATTCTCCATCCATCTGAATATAAGCTTCGTTACCCGCGATGCGAGGAAGCTTTTGATATCTTGCGTCATAACAAGTCGTTTACGACCTTTAACGGAAGTGTGGAGCTGGCCTTCCAATACCATAATGTGTGGAGTTTGATTGAGCTGCTGAAGCAGCGCCCTGGTGAATTTGCGAGAAGATTGGATCACTTGTTGCGCTCTACCACGGATAAGGAGTATGTATTGCTGGCGTTCGGAGAAATTCTGGAGCACGTATCGACCCCGGTTTTGTTGCAGGTGAGGGAGCATTTTGCCCGGCGTAATGAACCGCAGGATATGCGTGTATTTTTCCCGAAAGGCAATGTAGCGAAGGCTTTCGCCATTCCGAATCAGCTTCCCGAGATGGACGATGACACTTGTCGTGCCGTCGTGCAGATGTGTGAGCAGGCGCTGGTGCAGCGTTTCGCCGCCCTTCCTTCGCTTGGAAAGACGTATGTCGATCCACAGCTCCATGATTATCTGGTTCCTTTTTCCCAAAGATCGGCGAGCAAGTCCCTTCATACGATTGTTCGGGGAAGCCGGGTGCCGATGGCCGAGGGAGACACGATTCGTTTCTTCAACTGGTGGAAGGAAGGGAGCGTGAACGGTCAAGCAACGGGGCGTGTAGATATCGATCTGTCTGCGGTGATGTACGATGAGAACTGGAACTATGTGGAGCATATTTCCTATACGAATCTGCGTTCATCCAACTACAAGGCCGTTCACAGCGGGGATATCGTAACAGCGCCTCATGGTGCGAGTGAGTTCATTGACCTGCATATTCCGTCGATTGTTGCTTATGGTGGGCGTTATGTGGTGGCGAGTCTGCTTTCCTTTACGAGTCATCCATATTGCGATTTGCCGGAATGCTTTGTGGGCTGGATGATGCGTAAGAAGCCGGGTTCTGGCGAGATCTTCGAGCCGTCCACGGTGGCAAACAAGATTGATATCACGGCAGATACACAGATTGCCATTCCCGTCATTATGGATCTAGTGGAGCGTACGGTCATTTGGACGGATCTGGCACTGACTAGGCACCCGGAATATTACAATAATGTCGAAGGTAATCAAAAAGGGATGGTCCTGATGGGCAAAGCCCTGACCACGCTCCGTAAACCGGATCTCTACGACTTGTTCACGCTTCATGCCAAGGCCAGAGGTGAACTGGTAGATACGTTGGATCAGGCCGATACAATTTATTCGGTGGAACAAGGAATTACCCCGTTTGATATCGAGCAGATTATGGCTGAATATTTGGCTTAAGTACATCACATATGAATATGGGCGGAAATAGGAAAGAGCAGCGGTGAGCTGCTCTTTTTTTGTTCATGAATGGCGGGATGACCTTGCGATTATGAAATCAAATGATTAAAACGTAGACATGGTTGTAGGATAATAGACCGATTATGAGTGCTGATAGATGTAATTAACAGTAAAGTTAGGATGTCAGAAGGATATGTTGAGAACTGAATTTTTGATAACATGGGTGTTTCCAACTTCACAGGACATCTGAATTCGAAGGCAAAATTACTTATTAAAATGAGAGGTTTTGAATGATGACTATTACACCTTTAATTCTTGTAGTTGTTGCTATATTTAGTTATGTATTTGTATATTTTTTTTCAAAAGTTATCAACCCGCAAGCTTCAAAAAAATATGTAACGTTAGCCAGTATTAGTTTTACAATTCTTGTGGTTATTTTGTTTAGTATGTTGTTGGTGTTTTTTAGTGAACTTGCTCAAATAAATAAATAAACAACATGATTATAAAACTGTATATTATTCGGCGCGAAAAGGCTTCGGTTTATATGAAGCCTTTTTCGCGTTTTGTTTACTGCATGTAACTCAAAATACTTATATCTTGTTTCGTTTCATAATCACTCACTCACTCACTCATTCGCTTCGCTTAGTACTTCCGCGCCGCCTGCGGCCATGAACTCCTCTACGAAATCATCAAATTCGCTCAGCGGTCTCTCGCCAGTAATGAAGGAGATGTAGGCCTTGTTCTTCAGCTTGATCAGCTCTGCTCCGTTTTTGGCAAGGGAGGGGGTTGCTACCTCAAGTGAGTTGTAAATGCCGTCCTGGTCCAGGCCGAGGGTCGAAGCCCATTGCTCTCGTCGTCCGGTCTGCTTCAGGGGCACGGTCATGCCCAGATTGGCGCCAATTCCGTTCTGATAACTGAACATCTTATCGTACGGAGGAAGAATGACCGTGTTCTGCGGAAACGTATCAGTCCAAGTCCAGTGCTTGCCTTTCACGCCGAAGGCCATGGTAGCTGCCTCGTTCGGATCAGGGTTTGCGCTGACATCATCCAGAATTCGAAGGATCGTCGCAAGCTTGCCCGGTTCCTTAACAGCGTCGCCGCCGATGGCTGTGAAGCTCATTAACATATCGTATCCCTTGGAGCCGCGCTGCCCGTATGGTCCGGTAAAAGGTCTGCCGAACACCACCCGGGCCTCCGGGTTCTTGGCGGTCAGCTCCTTCACGTTAAAGGTCGATTGCACCGGAGTCTCTACGGCATGACCATTCGAACCATAACTCCAGTCCAGGTAATCACCATCCTGAATCCAGTGATAATAATTGCCCATCGATGTCATTCCGATTCTGCCGTTAATAAAGGCGTGGGATAGGTGTTTGTAGCTGCCCTTATTCTCCCCGGTAATAAACTCGGGATCGATCACGTCGTCCCGGTACCATTTGCGTAAATATTGCAGTGCTTCTTTCATTTCGGGCTGAAGGGCACCGATGACCTGCTCTCCATCCTTCATGCTGAAGTAGAGTTGATCCGCGAAAACAATTTGCCCAAAGGCGCCAAATACAACGTTCATGCCTTCGCTGGACAGGCCATAGGTATCTTTGATCCCATTGCCGTCAGGATCATCGTTGGTGAAGGCATAGATTACCCTCTCAAAATCAGCCAGCGTTTGCGGCACCGGCAGGCCGAGCTTGTCCAGCCAGTCCTGCCGAAAAACGACCGGAGTGCGATAGATGTTAGTCGGATTAATGACGGGAATACCATAATAGGCTCCGTCAATCCTTCCGGCATTTTCGTAAGCAGGCGCATTTTCCCGGATGATCCGCATTAGGTTCGGGGCGTATGTGTTGAGCATATCCACGGGAATCTCGGCCAGTACGCCTTGCTGCTGGTACTTGAGCAGGTCCTGCGGCTGGCGGATACGGAACAGATCGGGAATGGCACCCTGGGCCAGCTTCATGTCGAGAAGGGATTCATATTTGTTATTTACAAGATTCCACACATCGAGATCGACGTCGAATTTGTCCTCCACGTACTTGAGCATCTCCGCATCCTCCGGCACCGGATAATTCTGATGCATCGTCCATGAAATGTGGTAGCGCGGATTGGGGGAAGCCGAATCGGCTTCTTGCTTATCCGTTATGGTCTTCTGTCCGAGTGGCAGATCGCAGCCGCTGAGGATACTGATCATGCCTACCGGAATCAGCATTGCGAGAAGCGCTGTAGCGCGCAGCCATCCCTTTTTTTTCATCCGCAACCCTTCCTCACCTTAAGATCCCGCTTCCGCGATTCCTGCCGAAGCAATCTTGCGTAAATAATGGCCCGGCGTACAGCCATACATTTCCTTGAACCGTTTAATGAAATAGGCAGTGGTTCCGTAGCCGACGGAGCTTGCGATCCGTTCAATAGTCATGTTGTTGTTCTCAATCAGTACTTTGGCCCGTTCCATCCGCCGGGAGGTGACATAGTCGGTATAGGTAACGCCAAGCTCCTCTTTAAAAAGCTTGCTCAAATATTTGGAACTGATGAACACCTGCGCTCCTACGGCCTCCAGTGACAGATCTTCGGACAGATGCTCCTCAATATATTGTTTTGCGAGCCCGATGGTAGAAACGGCCCGTTCGCTGTTCCGTTTCTCCGTTTCGGAGATAAATACCGTGATTGACTCCACCAGCCAGTCGCGATATGCCACGATATTGGCGATACTGATGTACTCATGATACAGATCGGGATGACCGAGCTGAAGGGGATGCTTGTAACGGACATTTTTCACAACATCCGAGTAGACGAATACCGCATTCACCAGCATAAAATGGCAATAGTCTGCGGGATATAATCCTTCCCTCATCGTGGCAATGAACTGGTCAACGGCGGCAACGGCCTCATCCGGCTGCCTGGCATGAAGCTTGTCCCTGAACTTGGCAAGTATGGTCTGAGGAATTTCATCCATATTGTGCTCCCGCTGGAGAATACTGCGATCCTTCAGGATATAGAGCTCGGGCAGGAAATACGCGTATTTCATCAACGCCTGGGCCTCGCTGAAGCTTCTATGCACATCGGCCAGCTCCTGCACCCAGGAGCCTAACGACAGCTGAATATCAAGCTGGAACTGCTGTTGTGCCTCTGACAATAGAAGCTGGGACAACTTGTCCAGCAGCGGTTCAGACGCTATATCCGTACACAGAATAACCGCCAGCTTCTTGTCCGGCAGCTCCTCGGCAATCAGGCGACTATCTGGCAAGGATAGCGACTCCAGCCCATGGATAAATCTCGATATGACGGATGGCAGATTCTCCGAGCTAAGTCCCATATGGGCTACCCCGGTATTCAGAAGCAAGCAGCTGTATGCGTGATATGGATATGAGATGCCTAGTGCTGTCCGTTCTTCTGCCCACTGTTCTCGGCTATAGCCGCCATGCAGCAGATTCAGTACAGCGTTATGCTTGATTGCCGGACTGTTCGCCAGCAGTGTTTCCTCAAGGCTGCTCACCTTATCGTTTAATTGCATGAAGGCACTGTCGATCAGCCGGTATTCATTCGTAATATGCGTTGTTGCCGGTCCGGATAGGTCCTTAATCCGGCTGACGAGGCGTTTGATCGGGCTGTAATTCGCTCTGAGCAAAACTGCTGACAGCGCCAGACCGATCACGATGGCGATCATGCAGATGCCGAGGATGAGCTTCTGTACCATGATCGACTGCTCATAATAGAAGCTGGCCGGCATTGCGCTATAGATAGTCCATCCTGTCGAAGGCAGGGTCTGGTAGGACACAACAACCGATGTATTGTCGATCTTGTCGTCAAAGCTGCCCTTCGCGTTTCCAGATTGTAGTGCTTTCTTGATGCTCGCACCGTATTCGCCTGGCTGCCCCAGCGTATCGGTATTGGCATTACTAATGGTGTTACCCATATGGTTAACGATAAATGTGCTTTTGTATTGTGAGGGCATCATATTCTCGATGATGCTGCTAACCGCGCTTTCTTTTACATCTATTGCAATATAGACATCACCGGTTTCGCCTGTGGACTGAAAAGGATAGCTGTGCGTGTACGTAAACAGGGCGTTGCTACTGTCAGCTGTACCACCTGGCACGCTGGAGAAAATGTCCTGCGGCACCTGGCGTGAAGCCGTCCACAGGCTATTTTGCTTGCTGGCCCGCATATCCTGAAGCCAATCTGAATAATAAGCCGAGCCTTCCCCTTGATCGGCGTTATAGCGCAGGCCGTATAGCGACGATAGCATGATGTTTTGTCCTGGATAATAAAGATGTATGGCCTGAATCATGTCCGCGTTGCCGGCAACCTTGGACTTAAGTAACTCCTGGAGGTCAATGACGCTGTCTAGCCCGCTTCGAGTAGATGGTTCCGCGAACAGTCGAATATCCGCAGACTTGTCGAGTGACAAGTCCAGGTAGATCTGCTGCACCCTTTGCAGGATCGTTCCTTCAATGGTTCGTGTTGTATTTTCAAGAATCAGCTGATTCTTGTTCTGCAATTCCTCATTGTAACTGCGCGAGAAATAGATATAGAAGAAAGAGCATATAAGCAGCACAATGACGACCACGATGGAACCGTACGAAATCGCCAAACCCGCCCATGCGGAGCTCCATTTTTTCATGAGGCATTCCTCCCGGCGACGATTATACACTACCTGATTCCACCAAAGTTCACGATTTATATGAAGGGAATGTTAAATGTCGAAAACAGGCGATATTGCTCCGAAATTGATACAATGGCGAAATTGTTTTATTGCTGGTTAAACGTGACGGGTGCTACATTGAGACCGATTCGAGACCAACTACCAAACGATGGGAGTCGAAAAGATTTGAAAACGAAAGCCAACAAAAACAAAAAGAAAATGTTGACCGCTGCTATGGGTGTCGTGCTCATATCCAATTCAATTGCATCAACTGCTGCGCTTGCGGCACCAAGTGATTCGCAAGTTCCATTACCGCAGGAGCCGGCTTGGGGTTATTTTGTAGATACGTATAAGAATAATAACTCATCGAACACTACACTTGAGACCAACCCGGCTCTTGGTACATTGTCCAAGTTCCTGGATCTCTGGATACCAGGTTCTTCCTGGAACAATGGCACTAAGGTTCAGCCCGACATACTGGACTATAACATTCAATATGTAGCGGATATCGCAGCAAACCGCACTCAAGCGGAGGAGGAAGCCGCGTACTATACCGATCGTACAAATCAAACTTACGGTGCAACCGAGGGTCTGGGTTCACTGGCTGATGTATATCGTGAAAAATCGAGCACATATACGACCATTACGAGCATCCCGGACGATGCGACAACGAAGAAGTATGACGATGGTAATACCACGAACAAAGCCGGAAATTCCGATTCCGAGCTAGGTAAAATGGTAGATTTGGTTGGAGCCCTGCGCGGTAATGCGGCGTCAACCAACCCTTCCAAAAATTTCTTCAGTTATATGCGTCCGTTCCGCTGGTTGAATACTCATGAGGTTGTCGTGCCAACTCTGAGACCAGCAATCAAAGATGAGGCAGAGGCGGCCTCGGACGGCGGCTTCCCGAGCGGGCATACCAATGCGTCCTACCTTGCCGCAATTGCATTCGCTTATGCCGTGCCTGAACGTTTTCAGGAGTTGGTAACCCGTGCTTCGGAAATGGGCAACAACCGAGTTATTGCCGGAATGCACTCCCCATTGGATGTCATGGGCGGTCGTGTACTTGCAACTGCCCTCGCAGCAGGTGCTCTGAATGATCCGGAGAATGCTGAACTGAAGCAGGCAGCTTACGATCAAGCGCATAATGTACTGCTGAAGGAGACCGGAACAGCAGAAGACCGATTTACCGACTACGAGAAAAACAAGGCCGAGTATACCCAACGTCTGACTTATGGCTTCCCGCAGATCGGTTCCACAACGGAGCCTATGCCAGTCCCTAAAGGAGCAGAGGTGCTGCTTGAGACCAGACAGCCTTATCTTAGTGCGGATCAGCGTCGTGCTGTACTGGCGACAACCGGAATTACATCCGGCTACCCTGTATTGGATGATCCCGAAGGCTGGGGACGCCTCAATCTGTTCGCTGCGGCAGACGGATATGGCGCATTCAACAGTGATGTAACGGTAGTGATGGATGCCAGCAAGGGTGGTTTTAACACGGTGGATGTTTGGCGGAACAAAATCTCCGGTACCGGCAAGCTGACGAAGGAAGGCAGCGGTACATTGAAACTGCGGGGGGCTAATACGTACTCTGGAGGTACTCAGGTTAGCGCGGGCACATTGGAAGGTGATACAGCTACTGCGTTCGGTAGTGGCGATGTGGTCAACAACGGGGGTACGGTTACGGAGAGCGTAACTGGCAAATGGAACATTGAAGGCAACTTCGTGCAGGCTGCTGACGGTACGTTGGAGCTCAACGTGGCTTCCGCAAATGACGTGCTCGACGTTAAAGGTACGGTGAACTCCGCCGGAGCACTGCATGTGAATTTTGCCAGCAGCTATGTACCTGGTGCGGGTGAGATTACGCTTGTAAGCCATGGCGCCAATCAGCAAAGCGGAAAGTTCGCCTCTGTTCAGGTGGATGGCCTGCCAAGCAAATATAATGCCCAGGTGAAATATGAGAGCAACCGCATTGCACTGGCGATTACGGATACAACAAATCCGGGGACTACGCCAACAACGCCGACTACACCTGGTACAGGTGGTGGCTCCGTCACTACACCAACACCATCCACACCATCAATAGGTTCTGGAACAGATTCGGGTACGGTTACCACACCTCCTACAACAGAACCAACGGTACCGCCAGCAACACAGGTTAATCCGTTCAAATCAGGTGTTGTGAGCCAGGAAACGGTACTAAAGACAGTTAATGAAGCCATAGCGGCAACGAAAAATGAACAAAAGACATTCAGCGATATTTCTGGTCACTGGGCCAACCGAAGTATTGGTGCTGCCGTGAAATTACGCATGGTGGATGGTTACGAGAATGGTTCGTTCCGGCCGAATGCGTCCGTCACCCGAGCTGAATTTACCGCAATGATTGCCCGGGCATTTGGCCTTGGCAAGAATTCGGCTTCGGCTAGCTTCAAAGATACGAAGTCTAGCTGGGCAGCTGGATATATCAGCGCTCTGGCTGACAAGGGAGTCATTACAGGCTATGCGGACGGCAGCTTCAAACCTAATGCGACGATCTCCCGCGCTGAGATGGTGACGATTATTGCTCGTGTGCTTAATCTGAATGCACTTGCGACTAGCACTCCGACCAGCTTCAGTGATGTGGACAGCAGTAACTGGGCAGCGGCGGCAATTGCGCAGGCTTCATCGGCCAATCTGGTGCAAGGGCTATCCTCATCCGTGTTCTCGCCGAGTGTCAAAGCTACACGGGCTGAAGCCGTGACGATTATCATCCGTGCACTGGAGAGTGACAGCTCAATCAAGGCACTGATCGAAGGATTGTAAACATAGTGGTCGAAAGAATGTATGCTCTGAGCGAGAGTGGAAGGCTCGGCTGAAGAGAATAGCTTTTCTTAATAAATTCGAAAGGGCGAAAATGGTTCGTGTAATGCGAACCGTTTTTGCCCTTTTACTTTTACTTATGGAGAATGTCCTGTGTTCCGATACAAACACTCATCCTAGGGTAAGGGAGGAATAGAGCTTCCTTAGCAGGATAATATGTTGAAATTGTGGAAGTAGGTATCAGACTGCATCCTAGATTTGACGTTGCAAACGAGATCGGTTTTCATAAGTCTATATTTGGCGGTGAGCTAATTGGATCGATTAAAACACAGTGGATTTTATAAACTGAAATTTTTCATAACACCGGATGAATTCAAAAGCTTGTTGGCACTTTTTGAGCAGAAACGAGCAAAGTTTATCCGTCCTAATTATGATCAGACTCAATATGATACGAATCAGGTGCTTGAAGAATATGAGCAATTTTATCATTTTTTTACCGCGGCAGAGAAAAGGGAGGGGTATCACCCATATCTCGCCTATTCAGTATTGATTACGCTGGATCAGCACAATTCCGGATTTTTCGTCAAAAACGAAGGAATTAACTTCCCCTATGTTGGACAATGGGCTGAGGATGAATTACCGTGCATTACCCTGTCGCTCCCCAAAGGTTATCAGATCAATTTGGAGGATGAGAAGGGGAAATACTATATATACGAAGATATTCGAGAGCATTTGCCGTTAACCTATGCGTTTTATGAAGAGTTGGCGAGCGAGGTTAAAATAATAGCCAAATTGCTGCGTTTCTCCGCACCTGGAGTAGATGCCATGCAAGAGCAGAAGCCATCCGTTCGTGTCAGCCAACGTGCTGTAAACGAGTTGAAGGACTCCTGGATTTTCAATAAGTATTCTCTTGTTATGAATACCAAATAAGAATAGGCAGCTAGGCCCGCTTTAATTCCCGACTAACTGCAGCGCCACTGCCGTCAAGAAGAACACAAAAGCCAAAATTGCCGCCGAAGAACGAACCACATCTAATCGCTCCCATCTTCTCACTAACTGCTTCCAATTGCGTGGTGGTGCATCGGGATTCCAGGCGAGCGCACCTTTGTTAATAGGCACGGTACCGATAAGTGTAGTCAAAATAAATATAAGTAAAGCAAGAACGCCTGCCAAGCGGAAGCCGAATCCGGGTTCGGAACCACTCATTATGAGTACTGCAACGCCTGAAATGGCCGTGGGTAGAAAAATGGCAGGTACAAGTAAACGCAATTTTAGTATTAGTGCTTGGCGAACCCGAATCTGCGAAGGTTCATCCAGCTTAGCCAGGGACACATGCACTCCATACCGTACCACAAACTCTTCACCAGCCAGGATGCCGGCTAGAAAGATACTTACAAACTCAATAATGATCTGATACATAAGGAATATCCTCCTCGTGAATGTTGACGACTGTAGTTGAAGTATTGTTTAACGGTAATACACAATTGTGAATTCAACATGAACGAGGGGAGATAATGAATACCATGGATGTAGGGAGGGGATCTTCATGGCCGAAAAAACACCTATTATTGAGGTCGTTCCATACGATCCGCAATGGAAAGTCACTTTTGAACAGATAAAAGAAATGATAATTAGATATATTGGTGACTTAATTCTAAGAGTAGAGCATGTGGGCAGTACATCGGTTGAGGGTTTATTAGCTAAACCCGTTATCGATCTGGATGTTGTCATTGATAGCTATGATGTACTCCCAGAGATTATTAAGCGGTTGACACTACAAGGGTACGAATACCAAGGGAATCTCGGCATTGAGGGAAGAGAAGCCTTTCAAAGGACATTTCAAGATGAACATATGAAGTATCATTTATATGTTTGTCCTAAGGATGGAAAAGGATATCTGGAACATATCGCGTTAAGAGACCATTTAAGAGATAATGAGACGGCGCGCAATGAATACCAACAATTAAAAATCAGGCTAGCAGAGCAGTATCGATCCGATATCGATCGTTATTGTGATAATAAAACCGCGTTCGTCACAAGGATATTAAAAGAGACACTCTATCGTCCCGAAAGTTGAACATTTCATCTGGAGCTAAGTTGGTGACAATCGCCTTTTTTGGAGTGGGCAGCGCCTAAATGATATAATTTCTACAACGAATAAGACAGGGAGGCAAGATCAATGAATGATGAACTCTTGGAACGGCTAGAGGATTGGCATGAACAGGATGATTATGAAGAGATTATAGATGCGATTACAGAGGTTCCGGAAGAGGAGCGGAATTATATTCTGGTCAACCATCTGGGTAGAGCGTTGAATAATATGGAGCGTTACCAGGAGGCAGTGGAGCAATTCCTGTCGGTTGAAGCAGAGGGACAAAATGACCCGCTTTGGCATTACCGCATTGGTCTGGCGTATTATTATTTGGAGCAATATGAGAACGCGCGTGAAGCTTTCGAAGCAGCGGACCGATTGGAGCCGGGAGATGAGGATACACAGGAGTTCCTGGAATGGATTCGGAATAAAACAGCAGACAAGCTTACAGAAGAAGTGGTAGAGGAGCCCGTGGATACAGTCCACTCGGTGACTGAAATCACCATCGAAGCTGCGCCTGGTATCCATGCCGAATCGACGAGCTTCTGGAATGACAGTCCAGCAAACGTCGATCAATATGTGTTGTCCCCACCTACTGAAGAGCAAATTGAAGCAGTGGAGGATCAATTGGTGTTCAAGCTGCCGACATTCTATGTGAACATGATGAAACTACATAATGGTGGTGTTCCCCACTATCGTTATTTTCCGATTAGTCAGGCGGAGAATGATGAAAAGATTCAAGTTGAAATATCGAATATCCTGGGTATTGGACGGGAAAAGGCACATTCACTGTGTGGAGAAGCGGGCAGTCGAGCGATCATAGAAAAAGGGGGTTACCCCGAGATTGGTGTCATTCTATGTGAGTGTCCTTCCGATTCAGAGGTCGTGATGCTGGATTATCGTGAATCCGGCAATGCCGGTGAGCCCGAGGTTGTCCATGTGAATAAAGCAGAAGGCGACAAGATCACTTGGCTTGCGCCCAATGTTGAGACCTTTATTCAAGGTCTGGTGAATGAGGGAAATCAACCTGCAAACCTTGAGGGTTCACTGTAAAGAAGGTTGTAGCTTCCTGTTATACAAAATATTGAAGAGCTGCATTCGTCACAAAGGATGCAGCTTTTTCAGTTGAAATCCTCTCATTCCATGCGGTAGAAGAAGGACGTAATGTTGATGGTGAGATCACCGTGTGTATTGTTTAGCTGCGTTCAGGCAGCTCAGCCATATTCCACATTGCCCGTAAGGAGTATAAGATACAAAAAAACAGAGAGAGATTACGGCAGGATGATAGCTATTTTCATTGCCACTTTATGTAATATAATGGTATTATTTTAATGATATTACCAGTAAGTTAGTTGCAGATTATTCCTATACAGGAGGTGTTGTTATAAGAGGACGATAGGGAAGAAAGATGACCCGCAGGGATATGCCGCATGCAGCAAGAATACCGAGATGAGACATAGGCTCGTTTGTCATACATTATAATGTAAGCGCTTTACTTTTAGTTCAGCTATCTCATATACGATATTTAAATATCTGATTTTGGCCCATTACGAAAACGTTAAAAAACGATTCCAGGGAGGGATTAGCTCGTGAGCAGACGTTTAGTGAAGAAGGGATTCAGTTCGTTTCTTTTAATGGTGATGATGGCAGCAGCGGTATTATATCCAACATCCACCGGACACGCAGCCACCATCAATGTTACGGATAACGGGTCGAGGATTGAAGTGAACACAGGAGCAGGTCTGGTATACACGGTGAATAAAACCAATGGCGATATCATATCTGCCAAAATGAACGGAACAGAGCTGAACGGCTCCAGCAAGGGGTCCCATATCAGCTCTGGTTTGGGCTCTGCCAATGTAACCTGGAACACATCTCCTTCGGGATCAACCCTATTGATCACCGTCTCAACCAGCACGCTTACCCACTACTATGCATCACGTGGCGGTGAGAACATTATCTATATGGCAACGTATGTCACAGCAGAACCGTCTGTGGGTGAATTGCGCTATATTTTCCGGGGTAACGGCAGCGTGTTAACGGGGGTTCCGGCCAACTCGAATAATCGGAATAACACCGGCGCGATTGAGAGCGAGGATGTTTTTGGTTACGCCAACGGACAGAGTACCTCGAAGTATTACGGCAACGACCAGGCCAAGGATCTGACCATTCGAGGCGTTACGGGGAATGGTGTGGGCGTGTTTATGGCCTATGGCGACCGAGAGAAGAGCTCGGGAGGTCCGTTCTTCCGTGATATTCAGTTCCAGAGTGGTGGAGATACGGAGGTCTACAATTACATGAATTCAGGACATGCCCAGACAGAAAATTGGCGTATGGGCCTGCATGGGCCGTATGCCTTGATCTTCACCACCGGTGCAACGCCAAGCGTACCTGATTTTAGCTGGATGTCGAGTCTGAACCTGACAGGTTGGGTGTCCAGCCGAGGTAATGTCGTGCTTAACGGGCTCTCTGGCATGGATACGGGTTATACATATACGGTTGGTTTTGCCAACAGCAACGCCCAATATTGGGTGAATGCCTCTTCGAGCGGGGCAGCTGCCAAATACAGCATGATTCCAGGTACATACACCATGACGGTGTATAAGGGGGAACTGCCCGTCTATACCGAAAGTGTGAACGTCACTGGAGGATCAACGACAACGCTGAATACGCGTACGATTAACAATGACCCAAGTAAAGCATCCAGCATCTGGCGCATTGGGAATTGGGATGGTACACCGTCAGAGTTCCTGAACGGCCAGACAATTCCGCTCCGTCATCCTTCCGATAGCCGTAATCCAAGCTGGGGACCCGTCAGTTATGCCACTGGCAGTGCAACCAACAAGTTCCCAGCGATTCAGTTCCGGGGACAAAACTCGCCCACAACCGTCACCTTTAGCCTGAACTCTTCTCAAGCTGCCTCTTCGCATGTTCTTAACATCGGTATTACGGCAGCATACAACAATGGAAGACCCAGCGTAACGATTAACGGTCAGACGTTAACCAATCCGGCAGCCTCCTCCCAACCGAACTCTCGTAGCTTTACGATTGGGACCTATCGGGGTAACAATACAACCTTTTCCTGGAATATCCCGGCATCCTATTTTGTTACTGGGGCCAACACGGTAACCATTACGCCAATCAGTGGCTCCAGCGACTTGGGCAATTGGTTAAGTGCCGGGTGGGTGTATGACTGTGTTGAATTGTTGAATTAAAAATGGGTCAACTACATGATCAAATTTAAGCCAACCGGATAAGGTTATTCTTATCCGGTTTTTCCATTCCCATTTTAAACACTTCGCTTGCTTCGCTAAAGGCACCCAAAATAAGGATACAGGGCTGTATGCGTTGCAGAAAGACCATTCCTCTGCTATTATTTAGACATCTAATATTTAGTCATCTAAATAATAGGTTGATTATTTATTTTCGGTTTCTTTATGAAAGGAGCTTGAGAACCATGTTGAGAATGAAAGACAAAGTAGCCCTTGTAACTGGAGGCGCTTCTGGAATAGGATTGTCCGCAGCCCAATTGATGGCGAGAGAAGGAGCAAAAGTCGTTATTGCTGATTTCAATGTCAATGGTGCAAAAGAAGCGGCAGCGGATATTCAGGCTCAAGGCGGAGAGGCAGTGGCCGTTTTTGTCGATGCCGGAGATGAATTTTCGATTAAGGAAGCTGTGGATTTTACGGTGCAGCAATATGGTAAGCTCACGAGTCTGTTCAACAACGTTGGCCTGACTAACCTGAAGAAGGATTTGGACGTGGTTAACGTAGATCTAGACGAGTGGGATCGGCTGATGAACGTGAATCTGAAAAGCGTGCTGCTCGGCTGTAGATTCGCCATCCCTCATATGATTGAAGCGGGTGAGGGTTCCATCATTAATACGGCCTCCATGGCTGGCTTTACAGGCGATGCGGTGCGGGTTGCTTACGGTGCCTCAAAAGCAGGAGTGGTGAATCTAACAAGGTATATTGCCACCCAATATGGCAAACATAACATTCGTTGCAATGCTGTCGCACCTGGATTGATCTTGACCCCGGCAGCCCAGAATAATATGCCTCCGGATGTATTGGATATGTTCGCAAAATATAACGCACTGCCTTATCACGGGGAACCCGATGATATTGGATACACCGTCGTATTCCTGGCCTCAGATGAGTCCAAATTCATGACCGGACAGACCATCCAGGTTGAAGGCGGCCATTATATTGCCAACCCAACCGTTCCGGATTTTAAACAGTTTATGAAATCACACAATACGCCTAGCAACTAAAGCAGCGTCGTACAAATAAATTACGTTAGGAGCGTTTCATATGGGAAGATTAGATAATAAAGTAGCTATCATTACAGGTGGAGCATCAGGAATTGGTGAAGGCATGGTTGATCTCTTCGCAAAGGAAGGCGCCATCGTTATTGCCGCAGACATTAATGAGGAAGCACTGGAGAAAGCGAGCCAAAAAGAGAATGTGTACGGAATGAAGTTGAATGTTTCCTCCGATGAAGATTGGGAGATTTTAGCCAAAGTAGTTAACGAACGTTTTGGTAAAATCGATATTCTGGTTAACAATGCAGGCATTTCTTCAGAGAAGCCGTTTGAGGAAATCAATGCGCAGGATTGGCAGAAAATGCTCTCCATTAATGGCTTTGGCCCATTTGCTGGTATGAAACATGTAGCTCCGTATATGGCAGCACAAAAGAAAGGTTCCATCGTCAATATCTCTTCATACACCGCATTGATTGGACAAGGCTTTAACCACTATTCGGCATCCAAAGGGGCAGTACGCGCATTATCCAAAGCGGCAGCAACAACCTTTGGTCGTCAAGGTGTTCGGGTAAATGCTCTCTTCCCGGGAATCATCGAAACACCAATGACTCAAGCCTTGAACACATCGAAGGAACTGCTTGACCGACTCATTCAGGCAACGCCTCTGCAACGTCTGGGGCAGGCTATCGATATTGCCAACGCTGCACTGTTCCTGGCTTCGGATGATTCTTCGTACATTACAGGATCTGAGCTGGTTATCGATGGTGGATACTCAGCCCAATAGCGTGTAAAATGATGACAGCCCTTAAGTTGAATAAGGGCTGTTGTTTTATTTTTGCGAGGAGGAACACATGGAAGAACAGAACATTTTTGAGCTCATACACAACATGGACAATTTCACCAATAAATTGATTATACAGTGGAACAAATCGTTTAATGAGGACCTCGGCGTCTCTCATGTGCTTGTACTCAGTCATCTCAATCAAAATGGAAAAAGCCGACCTTCGGATATTGCCAAACTATTGGGCCTGACCCCGCCTACGCTCAGCTATTTAGCTGATAAGCTGGTTGCCAAGAAATTAGCCGTCAGAATGGTAGATGAAGCTGACCGCCGTATTATATATTTGAACATTACTGACAAAGGGATCGAAGTCCTCGAAAGAGCAATATTGGAGGGGCAGAAGCTGCGTAAGAATTTATTCCAGAAACTGAACGAAGAAGATCGTGCCCAATTAGTAAACATTTTTGAGAAGATGAATCGGGAGATTGAAAAATAGCCTGGAAGGGAGACAGAGGGTGATATGGAGGAACCGCTCAAAGTATATAACACTGCAGTTGAAGCTTTTCTTGAAGTGATCGGGGGAAAGTGGAAGCCCGTTATTCTATTCCATCTTACCTTTGGCAAGAAACGTAATGGTGAGCTGATGAAGCTGATCCCTGCAATCACCCAGAAAGTGTTGACTCAGCAACTTGGTGAACTAACGGAGGCGGGGGTCATTGTCCGTATTTCCCATCACCAGGTCCCGCCTAAAGTGGAGTATGAATTAACAGAGTATGGGTGGAGTCTTAAAGAGATTCTTCATCTGATGTGTAGGTGGGGCGATATACACGTGGAGAATGTTTATGGTGATCGAGGAAAAATTCTGTTTAAGCCGCCAACTACTACGGACCGTTGAGGAACTTATATAAGCCGATTCTGGAATTCACGAATCGGCTTATTATGCATTTTATTTACTTTACGGAAGGATCTTGCGCTCACGTAGATTTCTGAAAATATCCATAAACATAGCCTCAGTGTCAATAAAATCATGAAATCCGAAGCGGCGAGCTTTGGAACCATCTGCGAAGAAGTCATAATCCCACGAGAAGACAAAGTCACCAAATACCCAGGAAGAGACATCATCATAAGGGGTGTTTACCAAACCATACTTTTCAATCATGGATTTCCAAAGATCTTCTTTATCTGCCATCACTGTTGCAAGTGAGAGGGGGAGTGGAGGTGCGGTTTCCAATTCGAAAAATGCAGCGATTCTGGGCCATAGCTCATTCCAGCGAAACAGATCGCCATTGGTGATATTAAATGCCTGATTGGCACAGCGAGGTTCGGTTGCTGCCCATACAGTTGCATGAGCCAGCAATGTGGCATCAGTCATTTCAAGAAGCGAATGATACGCTCCTGGTTTCCCAGGGAATCGAAGTGGCAAGCCAAGCTCCTTGGAGATAGACGCATAAACGCCAATAACCATGGCAAGGTTCATTGGATTACCCAGGGCAAATCCACATACAACTGACGGGCGCAGGGCTGACCAGGTCCAGCTACTTCCGGGTTGCCGATTCTCGAGAAACATTTGCTGATCGACATTGAATTCAGGGGGCATATGATGTGCATCTGTTTCTTTGGCAGGTGTTTTGAATGGACCCAGATGTGCACCGTACACTTTATAACCTTGCATTAGGCTAATATGTTGGAGATTTGGAGCGATCGGTTCTATGGTATTCACCACATTGACGAGCATGGCCAAGTTGGGCTGTACCAATTCGGCCCAGGTTGGGCGATCCTGATACGCGGCGTAGAAAATATGCGTAACGGTCGTTAAATGACTCAGTTTGTCTTGTGTGTCTGCTTCGTTCAGTAAATCAGCTGATATATAACGTAACTTGGGGGCATCTTCTCCTCCGCGGCGAGATACACCAATGATATCCCATTGCGGAAGTGTCATCAGATAATCGATGAGGTTTCTTCCAATGACACCTCCAGCACCGATGACAAGCGCGGTGTAACGGGTAACCAATTGTTCGGTTTTCAATGGACATGCTCCTCTCTTCTTCTGTTCATATTGTGGGTCAGAAAAAGAAGGATGAGAAGTACGCACCTCAAAGTCATATACGTACTTTGAAGTAATATATGAGCCTGGAGCAGGATATGAGCGTTATAATCTGCACTTCAATGGATGTCACTTGCCTATAACCACAAGAAGCTGTAAAAGGAACAATCGTCCTTTCACAGCTTAGATGTATGTGTCTGTAAATTCGTCCAATTGATCGGATGTAAATAGGGTTACGCTGGGAAACCGCCTCCTGGTGGTGGCCATGCCCCGTAGAAGCGACGCAGCAGCACAATCTCGCCCAGATGGTACGAGTTATGAGATGCGATGTTACGCAAAAGTCCGGCTTTGGTTTCGCCTGGGAAATACGGCAGTGAATCATCCAACTGCACCGTTTCGGCAATCGTTACTGCTCGATCTACCCCGTCCAGGAAGGCCTGAATATCTGCCTCCCACGCTGCTTCATCCTGAGGACCCGTATCTTCTGGCCAACTCTCCATCACATTCGCTGGAAGCTGCGGCTTTCTTCCTTCCAAATGCTCCAACATAAATTGTTGCCAGTAATGCATATGTTTCACCAATTGATAGATACTGTATGGCATATGTTCATGTTTGCGACTAGCTAGTTCTACGCTAATGTCCGGTAGAGCGCGTGCAATACGAATATGTCCGCGTTCTCCGACTAGTGATTTGACTAGGGCTTGTCCGAACAGTTGATTGGTTTCCGACATGTGAAATCATCCTCTCTTTGTTCATCTGGTTGAGCTTAATGGATGTGTAATTAATATTATACAATTAAATTTTGCGAAATCAAAATGTTTAACTATTTTCAGTCACAGGATTTCTAAAGGATTCTTCATATGTTAGTATTTTTAAAATCAGAAGTGCGAATGAAGCTTTGGCGCTTAATTGGGATTATGGTGGGTGGGATAAGATGCGCAATTGGGTTCGTAATGAAAATGTGCAAATGACTGCAGTTGCTTTTGCCACAGCTGTGGGAGCGCTTTTTAAAATAAATCCTTTTCGGGAAGATTACTTCCGGATTGGTCTGGGTGTAAGTATACTTTTATTTTTGCTGATGCTTATGCCGCATCTGTCTTATGTGAAGACGGGGATTTTGGCGGGGATTGCAAACTTCATTTTTCAATCGGCTGACTTACTGAATCATGTGAATTCGATCTCGATCATCGAAAGCATGCAGGATAATCTGGGCGCGGGAATGTATTATGTCGTGTTCACCTATGGCCTCAGCAAACTCAAGAACAGATTCCATGAGATACCGCCTCTTGTGCTAGGTGGATTGATTACGTGTATTGATTTTTCCTCGAATCTCGTGGAGCTATTCATTCGCGGTGTGTTGAGTGGGACCAATATCTTTTATATGAAAGAATGGCTTTATCTGCTGGTGCTCGGTGGTTTGCGAAGTTACTTTATCATCGGGCTGTATAACAGCTTTGCGGTGAGGCAGATGCGACTGCTGCATGCTGAGCAGGAGAAGCGGATGGAGCAGATGCTGAGCGTTAACTCAGGTCTGTACGGTGAAGTCTTTTATCTGAAAAAAGCCATGAATACGATTGAAGGCATTGCCGTGGACAGCTACGACCTTTATCGCGATCTCAGAGAGAAGGACTTGAACCAATACAGCCAGCGGACGCTCGGCATTGCTCAACAGATTCATGAGGTCAAAAAAGACTCCCAACGTATCCTTGCAGGTCTGTTGAAATTGTACGATAGTGAAAAATCAGTGAATATGAGCCTTTCCGAGGTACTGAACTTTGCGACCAAGGGAAATCGGAAATATAGTGAAATGTTGAACAAAAAGATTGAAATCCATATCGAGCAACAATATGATTGCGACTCCCCTTACTATATTCCTCTCTTAACTGTAATGAATAATCTGATCGCCAATGCCGTGGAAGCCATTAAGAACGACGGAACGATTCGGATTCGAGTATTGGAAGAGGGAGCCGATGTGCAATTTGTGGTTATCGATTCTGGGAAAGGTGTACCCGAGGCAAAGCGAGACGTGATCTTCGAACCGGGTTATACAACCAAATTCAATGAAGTGGGCATTGCAGCAACCGGAATTGGCCTGTCCCATGTACGTGATATCGTTCAGTCTCTGGAAGGCCGAATTGGCGTGAAATCAGCGCCGCAAGGCGAAAAGGGCTCCACATTTGTTGTATCGATTCCGAAAGTGAATCTTATTAAGGAAGACGGTGCAGACGACTCTTTCTATCCAGATCGTGGATGATCCAGCCAAATCCCCTTCCGCAGACGATGTATCGTGGCCCAATGGTATGATGGGTTTATACATCGTCGCTATAGGGGGTTTTTATGGATTTAATCCAGAATCACTTTTTTATCGGGCTGGTCAAGAAACTCAAACATGGTTTTAACTTGTTCAACCGTATTTCTTTCTAATGAAAGCTCAGGCAATTCGTCCAATGAGAAGAATTCAACCGCACTGGTCTCCACCCCTGTTTCAGCTTTTCCTCCTACAATCTCACATTGAATAAACATCTTATATACATGATAGGGTTCGGGTGGGTGATCATGAAATTTCTTGTCTAATACTGCTAAAAGTCTTATCGGCAGGACATCGAACCCGGATTCTTCTTTCATTTCTTTCACGGCTACCTCTGATGGCGAGAGGCCGATGTCGCCCCATCCACCTGGTAAAGCCCACGCTCCATCTATTTTTTCGCGAACCAACAGTATTTTACTTTCCCTGAAAACAACACCTCGAATATCAACTTTAGGCGTTGCGTAACCGGAATCACTTGCAAATGAGAGTGAAATTTTTTCTTTGTTAACCGAAGTGTAGTTGGCTAGGATATCGATACTCATCCGTCTCAATTCTTCATAACGTTCAATATCGTAAATATCTTTTGCATAGGTTAATCCGGTTTGGGCGATAGCCTGTATTTGCTTTGCCCATTCTAACCACTTCATGTCCATCAATAACTCCCTCTTTCTGCGAGAAGTCCACAAGAAATTAAGCTTCATAGGAAACATTCCCATTATAGCAGAAGAACTGTTGTAAATAATTACAATCATGGGGATATCCATTGTAGCCGGAGGGTTCAAATGAATCTGTAAACACACTTAAAAAGTCGTTGCTTTCACTATGGAACTGCGAGATATTATAAAAGAAAAGCTGTGCGGAAGGAGAATTAAAATGAATATAACTATTGACCAACAGGGCAGCTCCAAGGTTGCCATCATCGAAAGCAATAACATCGTTATTAACAATGTTCAAGATGCACTGGATCTGATGGCCTCCGTGAAGTATACAGATGACGCCCATAAAATCCTGATTGATAAATCCAACCTCACCGAAGATTTCTTCGAACTGAAGACCAAACTTGCAGGTGATATTTTGCAGAAATACGTGAATTATCAGGTGAAACTTGCCATAGTCGGAGAGTTTGATGGATACAACAGCAAAAGCCTCAGAGACTTCATCTATGAGTGCAACCATGGCAAGCATGTTTTCTTTTTGAATAACAAAGAGGAAGCACTCCAGGCTTTACATAATATCCATTAATCCTTATAGAGGAGGTACCATTATGATTGCAGATTTGAAGCGAGTACCGAATGGCACCCTGGCTTGTTTCGAACGTCATTGGAAGCACGCTGCGGAGGATGTATGGTCCTTTTTGACGGAAAACGAAAAGCTTGCAAAGTGGTTCTCCGAACTCGAAGTAACGGATCTTCGGGAAGGGGGAAGCATCAAGTTTAATATGCCGGATGGTACCTTCAAGGAACTCGATATTATCGAGCTTATCCCTGGCTCTGTTCTAGAATACACTTGGGCAGAAGACCGGGTTCGATTTGAGCTGTATCCAGAGCCGAATGGGTGTCGTCTGCTACTGATCGAAACCATTCATCACATCACAAGCCATACACCTAAGGATCTAGCGGGGTGGCATGTCTGCCTGAACGTCATTGAGGCATTACTGGATGGAAGTACCCTGGAATCTCGCGAAACAGAATGGAAAATCTGGTACGAGAAGTACCAGAAGCATGTAGACCATTTTCTCAAAATCTAGTCATATGAGACTGCCCTTTGTGGCAATAATCATGCGGGAGGAATACATGGTGGGAGTTAATGAGAAATTACAGACGTACGCGTTATCTGATGTCAGCAATCTCAAAGTACATGGCAGAACGACAGGACAACGGTCGCCCTTAACCTTATTTTGGACCGGAAGCGCGGTTGAACTTCATGTAAAAGGCTCTGAGTTGTGGGTAGAAATCGAGTCTGATTATGACCTGTATGAACCTTGGATCAGCATTCTGATTAACGGTGTCCCGGTGAGCAGACAGATGTTAATAGCGGGAAAGTATTGGATCTGTGTATTCCGAGGCATGAACGAGAATGTGGTGAAAAATGTACGCATCGTCAAAGATGTACAGGCCATGAATGGAGATCCGGGCTGTTCCTTGCAGATTCATGCGGTGAAATCAGATGGTGTCTTCGTGCCTGTAGAGGAAAAACCGTACAAGATTGAATTTATTGGCGACAGTATTACATCTGGAGAAGGTGCGATCGGGGCCAAAGCGGAAGAGGATTGGATTCCGATGTGGTTCAGTGCCATACATAATTATACGGCCATGACAGCAGAAGCGCTGAATGCAGAATACCGCGTCATCTCCCAGAGCGGCTGGGGTGTGCTGACGAGTTGGGATAACAATCCGAATGCCAATATCCCTGCTTATTACGAGCAAATCTGTGGATTGGTGACCGGAGATAAGAACGCAGCGCTTGGGGCAGGGGATAAGCATGATTTTAACGCCTGGCAGCCAGATGTAGTGGTGATTAACCTGGGAAGCAATGATGGAGGAGCTTTTCAAACTCCGGCATGGAAGGACCCCGCTACCGGAAAGGTGTACAAGCAACGCCTGAACGAAGACGGGACTTACCATGAAGAGGATCTTGCTGCTTTTGAGAATGCCGTGACCCGCTTCCTAATTCAACTTCGAAAAAACAATCCTGAGGCGCATCTCTTATGGGCATACGGCATGCTTGGGTTCCCGATGATGCCAGCGATTTATCGTGCTGTTGACGCGTATACGAAACAGGCTGGAGATACAAAAGTTACGGTTATACAGCTTCCCAATACGACCGAGGAGACGGTAGGCGCCAGAAGCCATCCGGGTGAGTTATCTCATCGAAGAACTGCTGATGCGTTATCGGAATATCTAAAGGAAATTTTAAAATAAATTTTAATTTACATTTGAAATCGGAAGAGCCAGACCTCTCTTAGTTAGAGAGGCCTGGCTCTTCTTTTAGTACACCTTATACATCGAAAGGGATGTGTTAACTACGCTAAAGTTACTTCCCTTGTACCTGATAGCGGATCGAAATGATCTGCCCCAACGTCTGCGTATGAGCCATTTTGAAATGGGTTGGTACCGTTCCTGTTGGAAAGAGGGGGATTCCATCACCAAGAATTTTCGGAATAATGGCAATCTCAACCTCATCGAGCAGTTGTTGTTCCAGAACGGCTTGCACCAGCTGGCCTCCGCCAACAATCCAAATGTCACCGCTGGAGTCCTGCTTCAAGCGAGGAATCAGGTTCTCCACAGCCTCGTCCGTAAATTGTACATGTGGTGCAGGGGCTTGTTTGGAACGGGAAAGTACATACGTCGGGCGATCCGCATAGGGGAAATCCTCTGACAGCTTGAGCACCTCTTCATACGTAAGACGTCCCATAACCACCGATCCAATCGTTGAATAGAACTCGCCATACCCGTTATCGCCACCATCGCCTTCCACATCAAACAGCCAATCCACCGAACCATCCGGTCTTGCAATGTACCCATCCAGACTCATCGCAATATATAACACAACTTTATTGTTAGACATATCAATCGCTCCCTTCTGAAATGTATGATACACTCCATCTATGACAAATGTTGACGTAGTTAGGTGGGGTGAACATGAATAATCGAAAACTCGCATTGATGCGACTCATGGATTCGAGAAAGAAATTTACGGCTCGTGAATTGGCGGAGCGTTTTCAGGTGTCGATTCGTACGATCCAGCGAGATCTGAATGATCTGCAGGAGTTGGGCTTTCCTTTGTATACGGAGGTCGGAGTGAACGGGGGTTACCGAGTGCTTCCTAATCGGATTTTGCCACCTCTTCAACTTACACAGCATGAGGCTTTGGGGTTGTTTATGATGATTGAATATTTGGAGAACGTCCCGGATTTTCCGTATGGATCGATTCGTGAGCATCTGGCCGAGGAATATTATTCAACTTTGCCTCAGGATGTACAGGATCTGATTACACGGATGAGGCAGCACATTACGTTCCTTCAACATCATGCTGTACAGGTCGAGGCAGTAACAACAGAGATATTAGGCGCGGCAGTAGATCAAAGAGAGATTGAATTTATATATCATTCCCGGCAGGGACATAAAAAAGTACAGGTCTTCCCCATCGGCATCTATTACGATCACGGGTATTGGTATATGCCGGCCAGTAGGAAGGATCGGGTGCTGTTGTATCGGGTGGATCGCATGCAGGAGCTGGTTATGCTGGATTCTATCGACGAGTCGGTTCCTAGTTTGAAAGAGTGGCTGAATTATAAGGAAAATAGAAAAAGCGTAGAAGTGGTGCTGCAATTCACGGATTTTGGGGCGAGACTGGCAGGATCAGATGTACTGTTCAAGTCGGTTGGAGGGAATGAGTGGAGAGGACTTGTCCCGCCTGAGGAGTTTCCTTTTACAGCGCGGAAGCTGCTCTCCTATGGGCCTGAAGTGAAGGTAATTGAGCCTCTGGAGCTGCAACAACAAGTGAGAGAGATGCTGGAACGGAGTTTGAATCAGTATTGAATGTTGTAAAAGGATATCGTGTTCTCATATGGAACATATAAGAGTACCATGAAAGTAACTTAGAATGGGGGGCTACCATGATTCAATTTATAAGAAGTTTCACGATCCGCTCTATGCAGAGTCCATGCGATGAACAACGGCGGTTGTTTGTATAGAGCTTGAAATCTATTTCCGCCACACCACTATAATGCGTATAACAAGTGTTCATCGGTTGACTCTGCTGCCTTAAAGATCTTAACTTTTAAGGAGCGGAGCAAATATGAAATATATTAACGCAGACACGATCTTTCCGGAATCATTACTAAAGGAGATCCAGCGTCATATCCCTGGTGGAATGGTGTACATCCCCAAACCCAAGGAAACCCATCAAAAGTGGGGCGAGAATTCGGGCAGCCGGATGATTTTGAAGCAAAGGAACGATGAGATCCGCCAGCTCTTTGCTGCGGGCATGTCCATCGACCAACTCATTGAACAATTTTGTTTGTCCATCGACAGTATCAAGAAAATTGTATATTCCAAAAAGTGATTAAAGGATTAGAGCTGCACTCGAGAAATCGAATGTGGCTTTTTGTGTTTTCTACGTTTTTAACCCACAGTATTCGCAAGGTTTGTCCTTCCGGAATATGATATAGCATGCCAAGGTCGCAAATCTTCATTATTCTTCTTAGTTTCATCGACTGCTTCTACAGATTTGAATTCTATACTGATCTCAGAAATCAACTTAGGGGGTCGGACAGCATGGAGTGGTTATCTTTTTTGAAGCAATACATCCAGGGTCCCAGATGGATTGGGGCGATTGCCCCCAGCTCAAAATATCTAGCAGCGAAAATGGTGAAAGACATCGCATTTGACCGTGCATCATGCATTGTGGAGTATGGGCCGGGCACGGGGGTGTTTACGGAAATGCTGCTTGCGAATATGCAGCCAGGGACGGTTCTGATCCTGATTGAAAACAACGCCCGCTTCTGCCGGCTGCTTCGCAAAAAGTACGGTCATCTTCCGAATGTACACATCATTCACGATTCTGCCGTGCATGTCGATCAGCACATGCAACAATATGGACTGGACAAGATTGATTACATTGTATCCGGACTGCCTTTTGCGAGTCTGCCTGCGGAGGTATCACTGGACATTTTAGCTAAATCAAGGCAATATTTGAAGAAAGATGGCAAGTTCATTACTTTTCAGTACACGTTACTCAAACGGGGATTGCTCAAGCAATTTTTCGAAAACGTAAGCATGACAAGGGTGTACCGTAACCTGCCGCCCGCTTATGTATTCAGCTGTAGTCGATAACAAGAACGCACAGGATGGAGGATGATTTTGCGTAAATTAAATTATATCATCGGAACAGTTACTCTGATGTCTATCATAATGATGGGGTGTAACGAGTCCAAAAAAATCGAAAATATTCAAGAGTCAGCTCCATCTTCAACTAGTCAGTTGAGTATATTGACGAACCAAAAGGCATCGGCCCAGGAAGAGCAGCAGGCTCTTGAAATGACCTTGGATTATAAAAAGGCGGAGTTTGCAGTCGATAACATGGAGGGTAAAGAATTATTAACCGTAGAAAATGTGCTAGCCAAGAAAGAGATTTTGAAGCCCTTCCTGACTGAACGGAATCTTGAAAGAAATAGTATGGGTTTACCATTCCAGGTGGCAGACAAAGAAGATGCGTCACTGCATGCTAAAGATATAAAAGCGAAGATGAAAGAAAGTAAAAATGATTGGATGCTTGTGGAGTACACACTGAATTTAGTATTTACGAATTATGATGGAGAAGAAACGAAGACCATTCCGTTAGAAGGGGAGATTACCTTTTTACAGGAACAAGGAGAATGGCGTATTCAGGACGACACATACAATATGAAAGAAATCTTGGATATCGTCAATAAGTCATAGTAATTCATTTAGAGTCTGTGAGTCCGATACGTTGTGTACTCCCCATTTGCATATTTCCTCGAGAATCGGCATCAGGCTTTGCCCCCTGAGTGTTAAGGAATACTTTACCTAGATAGGCCCCTTCAAGTAGGTACACACCAATCATAAATTTTATACAGCAAAAGAGGCCACGTCTTCAGTATGAGTTCTGAAGAAGCGGCCTTTTTTCGAGATGTGTATGCTCATTCTCATCTCCGATCGCTAAACTAAAAATCGGTTCGCCCAAACGTGGCGTCACCCTTCACCGTTGTGCTGCTGGAAGCATTGATGGCATCCAGCTGCAATACGTAGTCGTAATGTCGGATGTAATATCCGGGCTGGCTGTACGACTGGAGGGATAATTTGGAGCTGTCAGCCCACCCGGGGCTGCTCAGGAATGTGGCATCTCCTTTATAGGTGGCGGTATCCGTGTATGCCTCAAGTACGATTTTGTTGCTGGCGTTGCGCTTCAGGAAGTAGCCAGGAAAGTTGATAGACTCCAGTGAGATGCCTGTAGAGCTGGCCAAGCCGGGTACGACGCGGAACTGGGAATCCAGTACAGGTGAGACGTTGGTGTCGATCCGTGCAGTGAAGTTGGAATGACGGATGTACCGATCCGGATAATTGAAGGAGCTGAAACGGCTGTAATTCGTCGCATCAGGTGTTGCTGGGCCTAACATTTTGACTTCATGCAGGGTTGGGGTGTACCAGTTACCCGGATTGTTCCATAGGACAGCGTTGACCATATTGATACGTACATACCGGGCGGTAAAATGAACAGCGTCGGTCGTAAACCCATAGGTGGTATTACTGGTTCGATCCAGCGTGGAGTAGTTGACGCCATCGTTGCTGATCTCAATTTTGTATTTATAATAACCTTCCGATCCTTTATACATAAACCAGGAGATATCGATCTCTGTGATGGTCTTCGGTGCACCGAAATCGACCTGCCACCAAGCTGGCCAAGTACTGGACGATGCTGCCCAAGAAGTCTGATAGTTGCCGTCATTGACATTGGATGCAGATGAGCCGGAGGCTGTGGAGATGGCGGTAGCTGTTTTGCCTTGGGCGTGATTAACAAGAGAAGGTGGCGTTACCGTGCCTGTTACAGCATCGATATTCCACTCTTTGTACCATTCCAGTGAGGCGGTTCCGTTTGAATCGTTCAAGGTTAAAGGAAGCCAGATATGCTTATGTTCACCGAGATTAAGTGGATTCCAGCGGTCGCCCATATAAATATAGGATGTGGTGTTGCTGCCTGTAATCGTGGCAATATCATGGATCTGGGAGCCGAAGGCCGATGGATTGCCATAAGGTGTAAGAGCGGACCACGTGCCTGTCATGGACGATGCGGTTGCATACGCGCCCTGGTTTGGATACCAGCCAGCAGCCTGGGAGGTGAAGAGGTAGTATCGATTGCCCTTTTTTACAACGGCAGGAGCTTCACGGTAGGCATTCTCGAATTGCCAACCCACAAAGGATTCCACACCGGTATAGCTGGCGTTCATTTTGAAAATAGCCATGGTATCATTGGCCCCGCCATTCTTGCGGGAAGCTGTGATCAGATAACCTGTACCGTCTGTATCTACGAAAACAGTCATGTCGCGTGACTCGTAATCCAAAGGTCGAAAACTTCCCTCATACGTGAATTTTCCGTTCGGTGTACTGCTGGTCGCTACCGCAACCCGCCCCAGATTGTAATCAGTACCGTTCTCGTAATGCGCCCATAGCACATACTGTTTCGTGGAGGCATTGTAGATGACTTTGGGACGTTCAATTTTGCTGGAGGCTAGCTCGGTGGCCGAATCCTTGGTCAGTATGGCATTGCTGAACGTCCAGTTCTTCAGATCGGTTGAAGTATAGACATTAACGCTGTCAAACTTACCGCTGACTGCATGCTCTCCGTACCAATAATACGTGCTGCCGACTTTCAGAATGTTTCCGCTATTGGCCTGAATGGGGTTGCCTGCGGTATCCAGCCAATCGGAACCGTTGGTGATGGTCACGCTTGCCGCTCTGGTCCGTTCTGGAAGAACACCAAACATGGTTAGCGTGAGCGCGAAGACCAGAAACCAGACTGCTTTCCTGTTGCCCATTACGTACACCTCCTAATATCGGTCCTTTGTGAAGCGTTTACATATTTAGTGTAATAAAAATGGAATCTTGTACAAGTGAACAATGTGTACCCTGATGAACAAATGGAACTTTATCCTGAATATAGCGGCGATAGCGAGTCATTTACCTCATTCAATATATAAAAAAGGGATCGTAGACTTATAAAATAAGCTACGATCCCTTTTTGAATAACACTCTATTTAAACAGGTTCAAAACCTATTTATGACCTTTGCGAACCTTGAGCTGCATCTTTTTGATCGTTGTATTCTGCATGAGCTCCAGTACGAGTGGGCCTTTGCCGTTCAGGATCTCTACATCCGTCACATTATCCAGAATCGTAATGATCCCGATGTCGTCTGCAGTGACGCCTTCAAGCTTGGCGATGGTGCCTACAAAGTCTACCGCACGGAGTTTCTTTTTCTTACCTCCGTTGAAGTTCAACTTCATGATCTGTTGGTTCAACTGTTCACGCTTGTCCTTTTTGCGTTCAGGCACGATCTTCAAACGCTTCTCGAACTCTTCCCGACGACGGTCAACAGCTTCCTCGGAAGGAGCTTTCACGACAGGAATGGCAAATCCGATATACGATTCGATCTCGGCCAGACGTCTGCCATCCTTCGGGGTAACCAAGGTAAAGGCTTTACCTGTTTTACCAGCGCGGCCCGTACGACCTGTACGGTGCACATAGCCTTCTTTTTCCAAAGGAATATCGTAGTTGATGACATGGGTAATATTCGTGATATCAATCCCGCGTGCGGCAACATCCGTTGCAATCAGATAACGGAATTGTCCTCTTCTGAATGCATTCATTACTTCGATGCGCTCATCTTGTTCCATGCCTCCGTGGATACGATCGGCTGGATAATCGAGGTCAGCCATGACACGGAACAGTTTATCGACGTTCTCCTGCGTACGACAGAACACGATACAGCTATCTGGATTTTCAACAATAAACAGGTCCTGAAGCAGCGCCGTTTTGTTCACCTCTGGTACGTGAATCACAGCATGTTCAATCGTGGCTGTGGTAAGACCACTTGCCTTGATCTCAATCTCGACCGGATTGTTCATGTATTTGCGCGACAGCTTGGCTACATCTTCAGGGAACGTCGCAGAAAATAACATCGTCACTCGCTCACTAGGCAGTGCTTGAATAATGGATTGTACCGTCTCGATGAAGCCCATATTCAGCATCTCATCGGCTTCGTCAATGACAAGGTATGAGATCCGATCCAGTGGCAGGGTGCCACGTTCGATATGGTCCAATACCCGTCCAGGTGTACCTACAGCGACATGTGTTCTTTGTTTTAACTCGGCTTTCTGAACATGAAAAGGGGACTGACCGTATAATGCGGTTGCTTTAATACGCTTAAAGCGTCCGATATTGGTAATGTCTTCGTTCACTTGCAAAGCCAGCTCGCGGGTTGGCGTGAGAATCAAAGCCTGCGGTTTATTTTCGTTCCAATCTACCAGCTCACAGACTGGAATGCCGTAGGCGGCTGTTTTCCCGCTGCCTGTTTGGGATTTGACCACAAGATCTTTATTTTCAAGGGCTACTGGAATAACTTTAGTTTGAACCTCAGTTGGGGTTTCATAGCCCAGGCTATCCAGCGCTTTTACAATTTCTTCGCCAAGTCCATAATCTTTAAATTGTTGCTTACTCATCGTTAACCTCTTTTACGTTAGTTTTGAATACAAGAGCATATTGCATAATTCCTTAAAGCGACTTGTACACGGGAGCGTTTGGAATCGAATTATGCAATATGCTTATGTACAAGCATTGCACCGTACATTTATCGTATACCTCTTCATTATACTCTATATGCAGGTGGGTTAACGGAGTAATTCACAATGATGTTTAAATCGTATGATGCAAACCAACTCTTTCTGAACTCCAGTCCCATAATTCTACGGCACGTTCGGGGCTGTAGGATTCCTCGGAAGAAGGCTCCATCCAAAGGGACAGTTACGGTTTCTGAGTCAACAAAGTTCCTACACATCGCTGAAAAAATAACAAAAAACCACCATTTAAGCTGGAATCAAAAAATGGAATATGTTAACATATGGGTAACTTACGGAACGGAGGGATACGTGTGGCAAATTTTATCCGATGGAGATAGTATGGCGAAACGTTTGTTTGCGCTTGCTGTGTTTCTGCCTGTGTGCAGCTCATCGGGATCGGTTTGCCTATTTACACGTATGCCGCTAGTCATTAAAGAAACACTCGTTTAGAGTGGTTCTTTAGTGTACTACTATTTTTCTGCGAGCATTCAGGTACACCCAATATCCGAAATGAACTGCACAGGCATGGATGTCTGTGTTTTTTTATTTTATTGAGGTAAAGGGGAAATCCTGAAATGACAAAATCGAACGTGAATGAGCAGTTTGAATTTCAAAAGGAACTAAAATCTTTAGCTGCACAGAACGGGCTTCATATTGCTGAGGAATCCATGAAAATCAATGAGTCCGGTATGGACTTTCGGGTAGCGTTTGCCACCGATGAACAGGGACAACAGTGGATACTGCGCCAGCCACGGCGTGAGGATGTATGGGAGCGGGCTGAAAATGAGCGCAAGGTGCTGGAGGTTGTAAAAAGCCATCTTCCGGTAGAGGTACCGGAGTGGCGAATTTGTACGCCGGAACTGATCGCTTATCCTTTACTTGATGGAGAACCGATTGCGGTCGTCGATCCGGCAGGGGGAGGGTACGCATGGCGATTTCCACAGGAAAGCTTATCCGATGATTTCTTCGATTCGCTCGCTGCTACCCTTGCCGCATTGCACAACATTGATCCTGATGAGGCGGTAAAGGGCGGAGTGCGCAGCAAGACGCCTACAGAAGCTCGTAAAGCTTTTGCAGCCAATATTGAGGGGATTAAACAAAGCTTTGAGGTGCCAGATCAACTGGCCAAGCGTTGGGAAGCTTGGCTGACAACGGACAGCTATTGGCCTGAGCACTCCAAGTTCAACCACGGTGATCTGCATCCGCCGCACATTATCGTCGACGATGCCCAGCGTGTTACTGGACTTATTGATTGGACTGAGGCGGAGATTGCCGATCCCGGCAAGGATTTTGTTATCTATTATGCACTCTTCGAAGAGGAAGGCTTGCGGGATTTGCTCAATCGCTATGAGAAGGCAGGGGGAAGGGTGTGGCCTCGGATGTTGGAGCATATTCGAGAACAGTGGGCGGCATACCCGGCAATTGTGGCACAGTTTGCGTTAATCACTGGGGAAGAATCCAATATGGAAATGGCGAGAGGCATGCTTGTAAGCTGGGATGTCAAGAGGGATTAATATAAGGTGAGAAAACGCTAGGGAGGAGAAGGATGCGTGACACAACTTCGTGTAATGTGTTGGTTGTTTGCAATCACGTTAACAGTCGGTCTATTGGGTTGCTCGGCCCCTTTTTCTAACTCGGATGATGAATCAGATTTTTTAGATGTTCTCTCCCCAGAACGGTTACAGGAACTGAGGGAGGACTACACATTATCGCCACAGTCTCTCGTGACTCCATGGATGAAAAAAGTGACCTTTAGAGAAATCATGGACTTCTCAGATGCAGTTGTTGTGGCAGAGGTTGTCAACGTCCTGCCGAATCTCAGTATGGTGTTGACCACTGAATCAGATACACCTGAACGCAAAATGGCAGAAAAGCAGGAGAATACGGGAATGACTCCCTACGAAGCTGAGTTCGTCTCTTACAAAGTAAAGGTTCACGAAGTGATTGTAGGAGGAGATGTAGCCAAGGAGACGTTTCTGTTCTATAACGCAGCGTTTGCGGCGCTCGAGCCTAAACTTATGCCTGGTCAGAGAATAGTTACAGCGATCAATAAGGGAGTAGGGTCCGAGCAACATGGAGGTTATTTCTTCTCTCGTTATGGTATGTACTATATCGTCGATGGGGATTATGTCCTTTCTGCCTATGAGGGGTTCTCGAACGAGGCGCTTGAATTCACCAAACAAACGAATGGAATCAGGCTGGAGCAGTTTGTGAAAAGGGTGCGAAGCTTAGCGCAGGAGTAAGTGAACACGTAACATACGGCTCTAAAATCCAAAAAAAGTAAAAGACCTCTTCCACATGCATTGTGGAGGAGGTCTTTCTTATTAATAGATTAATTACCTAAAGTCGTCAATTGGAAGTCTATTTCAGCATAGTTACGTATTTTCCGTAGACATAAGCTACGCGTCCATCCAGTTTCACTTTGACCCAGCCATACTTATCTGTACTGATTACTTCAAGGACGGTGCCTTTCGGTACGGCAGTAACTACTTTGGCTTTGGATGAAGCGCTGGAGCGCATGTTCAGGTAGGCCGCAGTAACCTTGGCTTGTTTACCTTTAACGACTGTACCCGGTTTACTTGTACCTGGTGATGTCGATGGTTTTCCAGGTTTCGATGTGTCTGGTTTCGGTACTGTTGGTGTCGTCGGCTTCTCAGGTGTAGTAGTCTCTTCCTCACCACTGCCAGTGGACGCCTTACGAGCTTTATTCAGCTCTTGATAGAACTCACCTTTGGTTTTCACGCCAGAGAATTTCGCGATACTTACGTTCGCTTTGGAGGCAAGTGCGGTCATTTCTTCTTGAGTCACCGTATCCAAAATGTTAATGGACGCAATATTGGTATACTTGCCATCTTCTGTTGTAGGAACAGACATGATGCCAGCATTAATTAGCTCTACGATATCTGCACGTGCAGGTGCTGTCAGATCAACACCGGTGATTTTCCAGTTGTGCTGGATTTTCGGTTCGTAAACGCCCTTCATCACGTCTTTGAGATAAGCAATGGACAGATTACGGATCGTACCTTGAATCTCGCCAAATGCTGAAGCATCCTTGGAGGACCATAATTGCTTGAACTTACGTCCTTCCAGTGCCCCACCTTTGGCAATCAGGGCTTCCATCCGGTAGGCATTCATGCCGAGCTTGAGCGTATCGTCTTCTTTAACCACTTTGCCATTACTGTATTTTAGGTTCGTAATCCGACTGCCGTAAGGCTTGGTCAGGTCAATCTCATACGTCACTCCGCCGAAGAAATCGTCGGTGCTGTATTTGGAAGCACGTCGTTTCGGATCAAAACTGATCGTTACATCACCAGGACGTGTGGAGTTAAAATAACCCGCAGACCATTCCATGTAATCCTTCAGATCACGTCCGGTCACTTCATATACCGTTACTTCACCAAAGGTATATTGGTAGTTGAACGCGATATCCTTTTTCTTGATCGGTCCGACATCCAACTTGGCCTTATCGTTATCGATCTGATGTGCAACAACATCGGCATCGCTATAATGCATCATGACTTCAGTGAAGAAGTCTGAGAGTGGTGTCTCCTGAATCTGCACAGCAGGAATACCTTTGATCTCATCTGCTGGCACCAGGTTGGTTCCTTTTAGTTCAGCTACTTCAATGTTGGCATCAGCACGAGCGAACTCATGAAACGGATGCAGTGTATCTTCCAGTCCGGGATCGGACACTTCATAAGAGCCATCAGCTGCTTTTACAGCGAGTGCTTGTGCTTCCTTGCTTTTCAGTACAACCTTGTCGCCTTCTTTGGCAAACGTGAGGTCAATCCGTGAAATATGTGAACCATATTTGTTCGGCTCGGAGATCAATACGCCGTTAACCGTTTGGGATTCAATCAGGGTATGCATGTGTCCGGCAAAAATGGCAGCCAGCTCCGGGTTGGCATTGGCGATATCCGTGACCCCGGTTCCCGGGTTCCCGTTCTCGTTATCCAGTCCCATATGCATGAGTCCAACCATGACATCCACTTTGCCTTTCAGCTCAGCGATGGCCTTCTTGGTCTCTTCTACAGGATCTTTGACAATGATGCCATTCAGGTGATCCGTACCTTTCTCGAACTCCGTAATCATAGGTGTGTTCATTCCGATGACACCAACCTTGATACCATCTTTCTCAATAATCGTATAAGCAGGCATGTAGCGGTCGCCGTTTTCTTTGAAAATGTTACCTACCAAGGGTTGTCCCTTGAACTGTGAGGAAATCTTCTCTAATACGTCCAATCCAAAGTTAAATTCGTGATTTCCCATAACCCATGCGTCATATTTCATTTCGTTCATTGCGACCATCATGGGAGATTGAGGTTGATCGTTGAACAGTTCAGCCGAGTTGTCCTGAATCATGTCGCCTGCATCCAGCAGAATCGTATTCGGATTATCAGCACGTACTTTTTTTACAATCGTGTACAACTGCGTCATGCTGCCTGTTGGATTTGGACCGTCCAGGGCATAGTCCCACGGCATAAATCGGCCATGAATGTCTGATGTTCCCAGCAACGTAATCTTGGTTTCCTTGTCTGCTTCAGCAGCCTGAGCCGGAGTGGAGGCAAAAGGTGCGAAGAGGATGGAGGCACATAAGAGGAATGATAAGGGCCATCCGGCGTAACGTTTCGGTGAAAATTTGCGCATGTTGTAATCTCCCTTGTTATCTAGTGTTATGTAAAGATATCTGTAATTGGATTTAATACTAGATTAACAAATGGTGAATGTAAACCACAAAATGACAAATAAAAGAGACTACTCCGATCATTCCATGGAAACACCACAAGGAATGATCGGAGCAGTCACTACACGTTTCTTTTATATGTTTAAACTTCTTCCTCAACCATACCCAAAGCCCGGTTTTTCTCTTTGAACAGCTCATTGTGTGAAGATACATATGCCATTAGTGAAGCATCTGGTTGTATATATCGCTTAGCACTGTTTAGTGCGAGAATACCGCTGGTAAAAGTGCCTGCCAGTAATTCAACTTTACTATCATAGGCTACAAAATCGCCTGCAGCGAATACACCGGGAACGTTGGTCGTCATCTCGGCTCCCACCTCCAGGTTCCACTCACCGAGATCCAGACCCCAATTCCGGATGGAACCATAATTGCACTTCATGCCGTGATTGACGATGACCGCATCAACCTCCAACTGCTCTCGCTCTGACGTCTCAGTATGGAGGAGGGATACACGATCAATTTGTGTCCCGTCGCTGCTGTGGAGCGCTTCAATGGTATAGGGTGTCCGAACCTGGACGGAGGAGTTCTTCATCATCGTAACACTTCGCTCCAGACCGCCAAAATGATCCCGGCGATGAACGATCGTTACGCTGCTGGCAATGGACTGCAACTCATTGGCCCAGTCCACAGCGGAATCTCCTCCGCCCGAAATTAGTACCCGCTGATCCCGGAATCGTTCTAACTCCTGAACCGTGTAGTGCAGGTTGGTCACCTCGAAGCGATCTGCTCCTTCAATCTCAAGCTTGACGTTCTGGCGCTCGCCATAGCCAATGGCCAGAATAACGGTCCTGGTCAGATGTTGCTGACCGTGATCAGCGGTGAGCAGGATGGTTCCATCTTCCTGACGCTCCATGCCGACAATCCGCTGGCCGAGCACAATCGTCGGATCAAATGTGTGGGCTTGTCCAATCAACTGGGCAATGAGTTGTTCCCCACGAATTGGGGGCATGGCCCCAACATCCCATATCATTTTCTCAGGATAGGTCAGGACTCTTCCGCCCAATTCATCCTGTGCTTCTATGACCTTGGTCTTCAGTTCTCTCATTCCGCTATAAAAAGCCGTGTATAACCCGGCGGGTCCTCCGCCGATGATGGTCACATCATATCGTTCAAGTGAATCTTTCATCGCTAACCTCCATGATTCGTTGGGCAGAAACCCTTTATTTTTTGAGCATCACAGGGAGCTGTTTGATCAGTTCTTCCCTCGCCAGCGGATCTGTTGATATACCTAGCCCACCATTCACGAAATATACTTTACCGGCTTTGATAGCGGGTAGTTGGCTCCATACGGGACCCTTGGTCATGTTCTCAACTTCCTTCAATTCTTCGTCACTGTAATACACAATGAAAATCCGGTCCCCGGCAATTTCGGGCAGCTGTTCGGTGGAAATATCGGCATAGCCATAGTCATCCGGGTTATCAATCATTTTCTGAATCGCTGTGGTTGGCTTGAATCCATCCTTGTTATAGACAAAACCGGTCAGGTAACTGGTCGTGTACACACTCAATCTTTTCTGGCCAATCATGTATTGAAATACGGATGCCGTCTCGTCCTTCTGAATGGTGCCATCCTGCTGCAGTGCGGTCCACATCTTCACAATCTCAGCTTCATGACGTGCGAGAAATTCTTCAGGTAGTTGCTTGTTGCCGAGCCACTCGCCCAGTCGCTTGATCCGATCAGGCATAGGGTCCCATTCATTGGTCAGGATAACCGGAGCGATCTTGGAGAGCGTCTCATTCTGCTTTTGGTCGGGAGTTGATGTAATAATCAGATCGGGCTGAAGTTCCACAATCTTCTCCGGACTTGGCGGCCAGCCGATATCTGCAACATCTTTCAGTTCGTCTTTATACGTCGCGTATTGCAGACCTTGCTGTACCACACCTACAGGCTTGATACCAAAAATTAATAGATCCCCAACGGTGTTGTCTGTGTATACGATACGTTTGGGCGCTATGGGAATCTCCACCTGGTTACCATAGGCATCGGTCGCCATTTGGGTTCCTTTTTCCTCAGTTTGGCTGGTGGTCTGTGCTGTATTACTTGTTGAATCGGCTGTTTTACCGCAAGCTGTTGCAACCAATACAATCAAACATAAGGTGAGCAACGTGGTGAATCTCGACATTTTGTGTATCATGAATATCCCCCTGTATGGTTAAACATTTACTGATAATCATTATCAATAAACCAAGTGTAATGCCGTTCAAGGGTGCATTCAATGGAATAATAGGACGTTTTTTTTGCATTAATAGGCTGGTTGTGGGCAAGTTTCGGTCATTGATAACCAAGGAAGAGTTGGGTTATGATGAATCTAATTGATAATGGTTATCAGAAAAAAGGAGAGCTAGCTGTGGATCTGACTCATCTCAAAACCCGGTACGTTGTTCCCGACATTTATTACGAACTTCACGGGTTGGCTCTACAACATCTATCGCTTAATGATGGCATTCCACGACAAACGCTAACCACCGACCTCATGATCGTGGTCGAGGAGGGGGAAGGTCTGCTCATTTGCGATGGTAAGATAAATGAACTGCAATATGGGGTGCCCCTGGTCATCAATGCGGGACACACTGTAGAGATTCGGATGAATGAAGAGGCGTTGTTATCCGTGTGGTTAATTGCATTTACATTGCATGATCCTGAGCGCCAAATGTCCCCTTCCCTTATAGAGACCCGCGAAATGGATACGGCCGGATTTCGATCCATAGTGCAGCGAATCCGGGCCATTGAAAACCGCCGTATGGCGCAGGATCGCAAACAACGAGTCGGCATTCACACCCAGTTTCAGAGATTGATGAGCATGGTACTGAAAGATACCCATGAACACGAAGGAGAAGTCTCCAGTGAGCATACGAGAGCGAACATATCCGAGATCATTACGCAGCTAAAAGGCCGCTACAATGAGGAAATTACCGTGGATGAGTTGGCAGATCAGGCCAGGATTAGCAAGCGGAGGTTTACCCATTGGTTCAGGCAGCTGACAGGAACGAATCTGTCCGATTATATGACAACTCTGCGGATGGAACATGCCAAACAACTGCTATTACGCGGGGAGCGTATGAAGGAGGTGGCCGCTATGGTGGGATATCGGGATGAATACTATTTCAATCGTCGATTTAAACAGATGGAAGGAATCTCACCGGGCCAGTTCATTCTTAACCATCGGAAAAGTTCATCTAACATCTGTGTGATGAGTTGCCTCGGTCATCTGCTTGCCCTTGGGATCCGCCCAGCAGCGGTTGCCAAAAATCTAGCCAATGAGCATTACCTAAGCAAGTTGAGTACGAGTTTCCATAAGGTCAACAGCGTACCGCTGGACCCGCAGGAAATTTCCTATTTGCAGCCAGAGATGATTCTGGTTGGAAATCAGGAGGAGTACGATACGTTGTCGCCAATAGCGCCGACATATATTTTTTCACAGAACGACGACAAGCCATTCGTATTGTTACAGAAACTTGGTGAGGTCTTTGGTAAGGGGACTGAAGCGGAGAAGGTAATGAAGCAATATGAGCGCAAGGCACAGCGCCTGAGATCGCGGTTGAAAGGTATGATTCAGAGTACGGATACGTTCTCTGTGATGGAAATACGCGATGACTCAATCTATGTATTCGGGAATTACTGGTGCAGAGGAGCCTACAATCTGTATGATGGCCTTGGACTCCAGGCACCTGAACGTATACAGAAGGAATTAATTGACCGTCAGGCTTATCTCATGATCTCAGAGGAGCAAGTTGCATCCTATGTAGGAGACCACTTATTCCTGACGGTACTGGATTCGGAGCGGTATCAACATATGTCGAGCAGCATCTGGTGGCAGGAAATGCCTGCAGTGAGGCAAAACCAGGTGTATATGACGGAGTATACGGAATTCGCAGTTACCGATCCCATATCAATGCCTTACCAACTGGATGCCCAGATGAAGTTAATACTTGAACGTAAAATGCTCCATTCCTAATCGGATCACTTAACTCTTATACCGTCTCAATTGAATTACCACTACGAGAGGTGAAAAATTTTATTTTGACAACGATGGATACCAAAGCAAGCAAACCAAAGATGATTCCGCTCCAGATGACCTGATGGATGCCGAGTTGGGCAATGAACCAGCCACCAATGGAGGTACCGAGGGTAATCCCCAGATTAGAGAAAGAGACAAAGAGGCTGTTTCCGAATTCCGGCGCTTCATGAGATTCCGTCGTAAGCCAAGTTTGGCTGACAATCAGACCGCCAGAGTGAATCGCACCCCAGACGAACACCATGATAATCATCGGAATGAAGTAGGTACCTGCATAGAAAACGAGTAAATAAGCCGCCATGTATAGCACCGGGAAGAGGAGAACGGTCCTCGGAATATTCCGATGCAGAAGCTGTCCAAATACCAAATTTCCGGCGATCATAATAACACCAAAGGCCAAGAGCATCACACTAATCCATGAACCGCCCATACGGGTGACTTGCCCAAGGTATTCGGCGAAATAACTGTATACGGAGAACATCGCTGCAAAAATAAAAATGACAGTAGCAATATTTAGCCACAGCGCAGGTTTCCGCAAAATGCCGATCTGTTTGCCATAAGACATCTTCTCTTGCACAGGCATCGAGGGCAACCATATCCATATACCGATGAAAGCAATGATACTGACAACCGCTCCGAACCAAAACGCAGCCTCCAACGAGAATCGTTCCGCAAGATAGGAAGTTAGGGGCACGCCAAATGCAAAGCCGGCAGTGATTCCGGTAAAGACTTTGGCAACGGCCTGACTGCTTTTTTCCGGTGGGACCAGCTTGGCACCCGTGACGAGAGCAACGGAGAAGAAGACTGGATGGAAAATGGCCGGGATAATCCGAAAGATTAGCATCATGTCGAATCGGGTTGTGTAGGCATATACTACGTTGGAAATGGCGAACAATAGCACGGCAGTTAACAAAATGGTTTTACGATTGATACCAGATACGAGCAAAGTCAGGAAAGGGCCAGACACAGCAACGACGAGAGCGAAAATACTTACCAGCCATCCGGCCTGTGCAGCGGTGATGTTAAATTTCTGTGTGATCAGAGGAAGCACTCCGATAATGCCTACTTCTGTAGTGATGATGGCGAATACACCCAGCGCCAGAATGAGGATGAGTAACGGATTAACCTGTTGTGATTTCATGTAAAGCGTACCTCCAATGAATTTAAATATACAGATAAATAGATATAATATATTGAAAATAAATATCGTTGAGCCCTTCTGTAAGATTTGTTCGTAAGGTTTGGTTCACTGGATTACATTATATCTATATTTATAGATTTGTAAATATAAAAGGTAAAAGAACCTTGGCTAATTCAAATAGGGTAAAGCCCAAAATCTATACTTTTCAAAGAAGGTACTATACTTTTTATATGGTTAAAACCATAATTATCCAGTAAAATGATTTGTGTAATCGCTTACATTTTTAGCGTATTTTAACTTTAAAGGAGGAAGATCATGTTCAAGTCCAAATGGTTTAAAACTGTCGGTTCACTGGCGTTGGTAGGTGTACTCGCCGCCTCGGTCTCGGTCGGCAGTGTAAGTGCAGGGTTGTCGAAAGGCAGCAAGTTTTTGGGCAATATTATAGCAAGCAGTGTTCCCTCGAATTTTAGTCCATATTGGAATCAGGTAACTCCGGAGAACTCAACCAAGTGGGATGCCGTTGAAGGCACGCGTAACGTGATGAACTGGTCTCAGGCAGACATGGCGTATAACTATGCAGTTAACAATGGCTTTCCATTTAAATTTCATACCCTTGTATGGGGAAATCAGCAGCCTGGATGGATTAACAGTCTATCCGCTGCAGATCAGAAGGCTGAAGTGACACAGTGGATCCAAGCGGCAGGCCAGCGTTATCCCAAAGCAGCTTTTGTCGATGTGGTCAATGAACCGTTGCATGCCAAGCCTTCCTATCGCAACGCCATTGGTGGGGATGGAGCGACAGGATGGGATTGGGTAATCTGGTCTTTCCAACAGGCGAGACAAGCCTTTCCAAACGCCAAATTATTAATCAATGAATACGGCATTATCGGTGATCCCAATGCAGCGGATCAATATATACAGATCATTAATATCCTGAAGAGCAGAGGTCTGGTCGACGGTATTGGTATTCAGGCCCATTACTTTAATATGGATACGGTTTCGGTGAGCACCATGAACACCGTCCTGAACAAGCTGGCAGCAACGGGCCTGCCCATCTATGTGTCTGAGCTAGACATGACGGGAGATGACAATACCCAATTACAACGTTATCAACAGAAATTCCCTGTACTATGGCAGCATTCCGCTGTTAAAGGTGTAACACTGTGGGGCTACAACCAGAATCAAACCTGGGTATCTGGTTCTCACTTGGTGAACAGCAACGGTACAGAGCGTCCAGCGCTCCAATGGTTGAGAAATTATCTCGCCAATAATCCTTAAGCGAGGCTAGCGTATTCATGTTTTTAACGTAGTTTTGCATAAGAAAATAGCGCCTGTCCCCCACATCAAGTAGGGAACATGGCGCTATTTCTTTGGTTTGAATCGAATTCGGAATGGAGATAAGTGCCTGATGCTTGATTATGCTTTGCTTAATTAAGGTTGTACACTCTCATCCTGTGCTTTGTTTTCGAAGATCAGAATCGTTTTGCTGCTTCCGATATACGCAACCGTCGTATTGAATTGCTCCGAAATAAAGCGTACCGGGACAAACGCCTTTCCATCCTTCATCAACAGGGGTGCATCATTTATAGCAAGCGTATCGTCCACAACCACCTGTTTGTTGCCCACCGTCCAATGAATCGTTGTATCATTCTGCGCAATCTGAACCTCCTGTGTATCCGGATTCCAGTTCACGCTGGCATTCAACTGCTCGGAGACAAAACGGAGCGGTACATAGGTCCGTCCCTCATCGATAAAAGGTGCAGCCTCCAGTGCGTAAGCACGATCCCCGACATAGGCTGTGGTAGAGCCTTCAATAAGCCGCTGAAAATTACCCTGTGGAGTACGTTTCTGCTCCCGCACATTCATTTGGTTTAGAAGCCGCATCGTGTCACTGCCGTTCGCAACATCCAGATAATTATTTTGCACCGTAAGTCCGGCAGGTTCCGGTTCAGAGACCGAGGTCTGCGTACCGGAGGATAAGGAAGTGGAAGCAGAGATATCCGTTATCGTATTAGTATTTGCAGAGCTGTTTCTTGTAAAAGTAAAACCGGCAATCGGTGACAGATTCCACACCCGGTTATTGGACAGTTTCAGTACTTCTAGCTTGGACAGCTGGCGTAATGGCTCCAGATCATAGATCTGATTGGACTCCGCATTCAGTTCTTTCAACCCTACCAGGTCTTCCAAGGGTGCCAGATGCTGAACCTGATTCCCGGAGAAGTCTAGCGCCTGCAGGCGTGTCATATGCTTCAAGGGCATCAGATCGGAGATCTCGTTGCCTGCCACATTCAGCTTCTGAAGTGTATTCGGCAGATCAGCTAGTACATCCAGTGTATGAATGTGGTTGTTGGCCACATTGAGCTGTTTCAGTTTTCTTTTATCCGCCAGTGGTGTCAGGTGCGTTATCGCATTATTCGAGATTTCAAGCCATTGAAGATCATCTGCATCCGCCAGTGCGGAGAGACTAGTAATCTGGTTACCGCTGGCGTGAAACGTATGTAATCGGGTGAATCCACGTACAACTTCTATGGAAGAAATGGAATTGTTGCTGATATACAGCCGTCCCAGGTCTTTCAAATCAGCCAGTGCATCAATCGATGTAATGTAATTATTGCGAACGTCAACCTCGCGAAGCCGAGTCAGATGCGCCAGCGGTGTTAGGTCTTCAATCTCATTGCCATATAACCGGAGGTGAGTCAGATTCGTGGCGTATTCCAGACCGGACAGGCTTTGAATGCCTGCATTGCTCAGATCCACTACGTGCAACTGCTCCAGATCGGAGGAGGTTAGAGGGGCATCTACCGGTTTGTTCAGGATCAGCTTCAGTCCGTTCTCCAGTGCAGGATCTTTGATGATTCCTTCGCCCAAGTCTGCCGTAGTATAGGCCATCGCTTGCCCAGCCGCCCCAAGACTCAGGATGAAGACTAGAAATAGTAGAGTCATTCTTCTCATTGCATGAATTCCCTCCGATTCCGATTTTAAAATACTCCGAACAGATTGATTTTTTTCGATGATATATAAGGTAAGTACAATATTTACACGATAACGGAGAGGGCAGAAATAACCTGAAGAAGCGAAGCGGTCACCTTTATCACGGGATTTCTCCCTTTAGAAAAAGGGAATCAAGGAAATCCGGGGATAACAGTGATCGGAAGGTTGTTCTGCCATCGGAGTGGTAAGTGTAAATGGACCAGTTTAACTTATGCAGGCACGAATAAAAACACATCTATAGTTATTAACCCATCATAGGGCAAAAGGAACAAGAAATTCATGACAGGTAGAACATCTACTTCTATTCTATATGATACAAACCCCATACTGCACTCTTCCAGCCATCTTTTTCAAAAAAAATTGTACAACTCCCCCAGATGCTATTCAACTCCATGGCAGAAAGGGTATAGATGAAGTAAGAATGCCATTTGGAGGAGAAGATGCAGGTATGCGCCAAGCCATGATCATTAGTAATCCATCGTCGGGTAAAGAAGAGGCTCAGCAATATGTGTCCCAGGTACAAGAAATTCTTGAATCACAGCAGTATGAAGTGGTGGTCAATGAGACGGCTGGTGAGGGAGATGCGACCAACTACTGTCTGAGTGCCTGCAAAGATGGCTGTGATCTCGTCATTTCCATCGGAGGAGATGGGACGCTGCATGAGACGATTAACGGCATGATGGATCAGGAGCATCGTCCCAGACTGGGTGTGGTGCCGCTGGGTACGGTGAATGATTTTGCGCGTGCGCTGAATATCTCGCTTGATCCGGAGGAAGCCATTCGGCAGTTACGTTCGGAGCAGATCCATAAGGTGGATCTTGGTAAAATCAATGATCGTCTGTTTGCCAACGTGGTGGCAGCTGGTTCATTGGCAGAGGCGTTGTTTTCGGTATCATCGGAAGAGAAGTCGAAGCTGGGTTCATTCGCTTATTTGAAAGAAGGATTAAAAGACCTGATGAATACACCGGCCAAGCCACTAACTATTGAGTATGACGGGCAGTTTTGGGAAGGGGAGTCTCCACTTTTTCTCGCGGCACTGACCAATTCGGTTGGAGGTTTTGAGAAATTGTCCCGGGAAGCAGCGGTGGATGATGGATTAATACATTGTTTTGTGATCCGTAGCATGAATGTCTTTAATACGGTAACACTCGGAACGTCCCTGTTGTTTGGCAACCTGAAGAACCATAAGGATGTTGATTATTTTACGGCAAAAGAAGTTCATGTCCGTTCTACAGAAGCCATTCGCACAAATGTGGATGGGGAAGAAGGGCCTTCTCTGCCCATTCAAATCAGTGTATTGCCCCGGCATATTGAAGTGATAGTCCCGGAAGAAGTATAGGTGGGGGAACGATGCTGAAAAAAACCTCCATTATTCCATATAAGAATTCTAAAATTCCATTGAAACCGATTGCAGTTCTGTGTCACAATCATAGACGGAAGACAAGTATATACTAGTTGGCAAAGATCATGAGAATGAATGTACGATACTATTCGAATATGGAGGGAAATCATCTTGAGAACAATTAAACTTGGCAGCAGCGCACTCGAAATACCGGTTGTAGCCGTTGGCTGCATGCGAATTAATTCATTAAGCAGCAAAGAAGCTGAACATTTTGTTCATTCCGCCATGGAAGCAGGCGCGAACTTCTTCGATCATGCTGATATTTATGGAAACGGGGCGTGTGAGGAGATCTTTGCAGAGGCTGTGCAGATGAATCCCCAGGTTCGTGAAAATATGATTCTTCAATCCAAATGCGGTATCCGCAAAGGCATGTTTGATTTCTCCAAAGAGCACATCTTGAATTCGGTGGATGGCATTCTGCAACGCTTGAAAACCGATTACCTGGATGTTTTGTTGCTGCATCGTCCGGATACCTTGGTTGAACCGGAAGAAGTGGCTGAAGCCTTTGACCAGCTGGAACGCGAAGGCAAAGTGCGTCACTTCGGGGTATCCAACCAGAATCCGAACCAGATCGAACTGTTGAAAAAATACGTTAAACAGCCACTGGTAGCCAACCAGCTGCAGTTGAGTATTACCAATACCACGATGATTGACAGTGGAATCAACGTAAATATGGAGAACGATGCCGCGGTTAACCGTGATGGCAGTATTCTTGATTATTGCCGCCTGCATGATATCACGATTCAACCATGGTCCCCGTTCCAATACGGATTCTTCGAAGGCGTATTCCTGGGCAGCGATAAGTTCCCGGAACTGAATGCGAAGATCGATGAGATTGCTGCAAAATATGAAGTGAGCAACACGACCATCGCAATTGCCTGGTTGCTACGTCACCCGGCACAAATGCAGCCCGTGACAGGTACAATGAACATCCAGCGTTTGCAGGATTGCATCAAAGCTGGCGATGTTCACCTTACACGCCAAGAGTGGTACGAAATCTATCGTGCAGCTGGCAATGTGCTGCCTTAAATCCAAATCAATACATAGCAGAATGATCTGCTGTATTGCATGTAAAACACGAGCGTATATAGCGCTCGTGTTTTTATTTTATCCTTTATTTGATGCTTATTCGTTCCCGGTATAAAATAAGGGTAGGGCCTCTATTTTAACAAAAGGATTATTTTGTAATTAATACAAATTAGTTGAATTTATCTTATTGACCCTTGCTTAATTATTACATATAATTACTTTTGCATACCGTTAATCCTGTTTATGGTTTTTTATTTTGGAGGGTGGTGTTAGTTTGGAGCCGACAACCACGATACGCGATCATTTAGAGAGTTATCTGAAGCGTGAGCAGATGTCCATTAGTCTTTTTTCGGAAATGTCAGGAATTAACTCGGGTACGCTGAGCAACATTTTGAATAAGAATCGTCCGATTGCGATGCAGCAGCTGGATCGAATCACTTCAGCTATGAGACTTGAAGAAGGTTACTTCTATGAATTGTATATAGATGAGTGTTTTGTCCATGCTGCCCCTGACTGGCGAAGACTGGGACCATTCCTTCATCGATGTGCAGAATTGGATAAATTGAATTGTATTGAAGATGTTATCCGGTTGATGATGGATAATCTATCTTATATTCCTTTGTTATTTGATCTGGCTGAAGAATTCTACCATGCTGGTAAATTCAAACCGGCCGTTCTACTATATGAAACGATAGCCGAGAGTGAGAAAATGCAACACTCTGAACGGCTTGCACTATGTCAGTATCGACTATTCAGATTGGGGCTGAGCAATGATCAGCAACGAAATCTAATCATCGCGGCCCAATTCGAATACTATGTGGATCGGTTGGATGAACGCTATCAACTGGATGCGCTCAACGAACTGATTAATGCCTTTGGTGCTTTGCACAGATGGAATAAAGTTCAGGAGCTGTCCGAGAAGCTTAGGGTGAAAGCAACCATCCATTATGAGCTTAATGGGAGAAGGAAACAGGAAGAAACCAAAAGACCGATTGTGTTTTACATTCTGTATTCTTATTTGGCTTCAGGTAGTGCGTGCTATCAACTTAAAGACTATCAAGGCGCGCTTAAATATGTTTCTTTATACACGGATAACAGTTGGGTGAAGAACCCTAATCAAGACGAGATGGTAGTTATGAATCAGTTTCAGGAATGGGCTGAGGGAAACCGTTATATATATCAATTAATGAGCGGACAGTTTGATGTATTGCCTGAATATTTGAATTACATCTCAACAAAAGAAAATGAAATTTTCCCGGCGCTTTGTGATATTGTGACTGCTGCCAATCGCTATGATAAAAATATTGATGATGTGCTCGAACAGTATGAATCATACTTTACGTACCAGGAACAGAGCAACCGAATTGGAAAGGTTAGCAGACAGGTTACAGATGATCGATATCTACGTCTTTTAGCAGATCTCGCTGCGTATTATTTAAAGAAAGACGAGTATTTCACAGGAATACAATTTGTTCTGGATAGTTTGCGATTCTCTATTGAAATTAGCAGTGGACGAGGTATGCTTAGAGGTGTCGGACTGTTTGAGCAATATAGGGAGTTTGCAACTGAGACGGCGAAACAGCAATACAAATTGATCATTAGTGAGGTGCAGAAACTCAATGAAGAGAAAGTTGGCTTTGCTGATAGCTACATGTAGTATTTTTATTTACATTGTAGCTCCTGCTACGGAACCTGTCTCAGTCAAGGAAGTTCCAGACCCCGGCATTATGAGAACTGCTGACCACGGATTCGGAACTTAAAAAATTGGTAAGGGACGCTTCTGAATATTCATTCAGAGGCGTCTTTTTTTGCGTCTGGTGGAAGAATAAGTATGTCGTACCCCTTGCGGCCTATCGATTGGCATAATAAACTAAAATATGACAAAAAGGAGGGGTACTATGGATTGCTTGGAGTTAATGTCACAGATCGAAGAAGCCAGACAACAGCTTCACCGCTTACAGTCGGAATACGGAAGTTTGCTTCATCCTGAAGTCATCCAGCAATCTGTAGTTCTGGACGGTCTTATTAATCAATACAATCGAGCCAAAATGAAAAATTTGATTAATTAGTGGTTCGCCTATTTACATATTGGTTTCCGTATACTATAGTTAGTCGCATGAGTAACTAACCGACTAACTAATTAACGATGAATGAAAGTTGGAATCGCATGAAATCGAATTTGGATGAATCTCAGCCCATTTTTCATCAGATATCCATGATGATTATGGATGACATTGTAGACGGCAGATTGAAGGTAGAGGAACAGGTTCCGTCTACCAATGAGCTCTCTCGCTTTTACAATATTAATCCAGCCACGGCACGCAAAGGGCTTCAAATGCTCGTGGACAAAGGTATCATTTACAAACAGCGGGGTGTTGGAATGTTTGTTGCGAAGGGAGCCAGGGAAGCGTTGCTTGTTGAGCGAAAACAGCATTTCTACGAGGAATATATTAAACCTTTACTTGAAGAGGCCAGACGGATTCACATGAATGAGGATATGATTATTGATTTGATTCGCGGCAAGAAGGATAAGGAGAGTGAGTTATGATTCATATCGAGCAGATGAACTACAGCTATCAGAAAACAAAAACGCCGGTTCTGAACAACGTTACTTTGCATGAAAATGAGCCGATCATCAGTGCAATGTGGGGAAGAAACGGTGCCGGCAAAACAACCCTGATGAGTCTACTCGCAGGCCATAACCGACCTGATGCTGGAACCATCCAAGTGATGGGCCAGGATCCATACAATAACTTGGCTGCGCAGGAGAACCTGTGTTATATCCAGGAGAACCATCCCCTGGGTAGAAATTGGACGATCAAGGACATGGTTCGATTCGGTCAATACTTCCATCCTCAGTGGAATCAGGCTCTTGCCGAGCAACTAATCGACATCTTCGAATTACCAGAGAAGAAGAAAATCGTCAAATTCTCAAAAGGCATGAAGACCGCCGCTCAGATGATATTTGGTCTTGCCAGTAACGCAAGGGTAACGATTCTTGATGAGCCCACCAATGGACTTGATGCTGAGAAACGTAAATATTTCTACAATGCTTTACTGGAGACTTATGAAGATAACCCGCGTCTAATTCTAATATCAAGCCATCATATTGAGGAAATTCAGCCTTTATGTGAGTCCCTTATCGTTCTGCAAGCAGGGGAAGTGTTGTTTAATCAGTCGATGGAAGAGATGCGCGAAAAAGGAGTTCTTCTAACAGGGAGAATAGAAGATATCAATCGAGTCACCGCAGACGTGAAGGTCATAGAATCTTCCCAGATGGGATCGACCTTGAAAGTGATGATTGATGAGCCATACTCGAAAACGTGGAAAGACATCGCTCATACGCAGGGGCTTTCCATTGAGAAGGCGACATTACAGGATTATTTGGTTAACAGGACGCGTAATCAGGAGGGGATTAAGCGATGAACTCGGTGAAAGGTACGAATCGGCTGATTCTGGATGATATGCGCTGGTATTTGATGATCTTCTCCTTCATCACCCTTATGCTTACTGTAGTCTATCTGGCCATTGGATTCATCTTCGATATTGCTTATACTACACAACTTTGTGGTCCAATGTATGGAGGGATCTGTGCTTTTGCGATTGCGGGAATCGTTACCTTGTTTCCGGTTGCGATAGGTATAGGGAGTACACGCATTCAGTTCATGAAATCCTTCTATATCATTTCGGTTTGGATGGTCATAGGCACAATTACCATCCTGAATATAATCTATTTTATTACGCATCTTCTCCTTGAATATGGAACACTTCGCGTAACCTTTTATCAACCAGGCATGCTGTACTCAAGCGAATATCATTTTTTCTCCTATTTGTGGATCGATCTGATGATTGGTTTTCTCGTGCTGGGACTGTCCATCTTTTCAACCGTCTGTTGGATCAGATTGGGGATGCGCAATTTTTTCAGTCTGTTCTTTGGATTTAGCTTAATCGTCACGCTGGTATTTACTTTGACCGATCTTAGTGAGTTTATGTTGTGGATTGCGGGGGTCAATCGCATGACGTTGTTCACCACTCTGGGGGTCATTGGAGGTGCTTTGCTTCTGAGCACGTACCCCATGATGAAGAATGCGCCGCTTACAATGAAAGGCAGAAAAGACTGATAAGATCAGAAAAACACGAGTGCGTACATACACGCCTCGTGTTTTTTTGTATGAGTTAAGCTTGAGCTTGTGGTTTGAATCCTTCTTCTTTGAGATACTCGCCTGCTTCGCTACGCGTTTCGAAAGCCATATCCAGATTAACACCGGAATACACATACCACATGTCATCTTCATATTTTAAAGTAAGTGTATGTCCATCTTCATCGATCCATGTTCCGCCAGCAGTAGAGGTTGTAGCCAATGTAGGAGCAGCTTTTGCTTGTTCTGGCTCTGGCTCTTCTAATTCTACTGCGTTGGGATTGGTTGACATCGCTTTGATTGTCTCATCTAACAGCGTGCGTAGATCTGCTTCGGAGTAATCACGAATATTGACGAATCCTTTATTATCGGTCTCATAGTTGGGCAGCAGCCCTGCATAGATATAACCGTTACCATTAGGATGAATATGGAGAGCAACAATCTTTTTCTCGTACGCACTTTCTTCGTAGTGGAAATTAACACGGCCGAGAGAAACATCTTTGCGTTGCAGTTGGGGATACGATTGTAGCACTTCAAGCTTTTGTTCAACGTTAAGCATATTTTCCTCCTGTTAGTGTTCGGTAGTGGTGATTATAACATACATAGGTGAAAAGATAAGCATCAAAAAACAGGCGCAGTTTAGCACCTGTTTGAGGATTCACATCATAGATGATCGCTTGTAATAGTAGCATTAATTGAATATTGTGAAAAAGTGCGCTTCCCTCTGGTGAAAAATGAGAAGCGCGACTTTGTGTTAGTTTCCAGATAGAATACTTTGCCCCAGTTCTTTCAGGTATTCCATCGCTTGCAGATAAGGATAAGGACCATAACTTACGCGTGCCACACCCAGCCCGGCAAGTTGTTTCGGTGAGGGTTCATGGGATGTAACCATCACATTGACCGGAAGCGACGAACGTTCACACAATTCCTGAATCAGTTGTTGATTCTGTAAGCCCGGAACGAACAGACCACTGGCGCCTGCTTCTGCATATGCCTTGGAGCGAATAAGTGCTTCTTCCAGGAGAGCGTGATTGTGTCGTTCAGGTGCATTTTGCAAAAAGATATCTGTGCGGGCGTTAATGAACAGAGGAATGCCTGCCTGCTCCGCAGCTTCCTGGGCAGCCGACAGTCTCAGACATTGCTCCTCCACAGCGTACAGTCCCGCGCCAGAGGGGAGCTGATCCTCAATATTGATGCCTACCGCACCGTGATGGATCACTTGGCTCACATTTCCCTTCACTTCTGACGCCAACCTGCCATACCCTCCCTCAATATCGATCGTAACAGGCAAATCCACGCTCGCTGTAATCCGGGCCAGATTGTCCAGTACCAGCTGGAATGGCATCGCTTCTCCATCTTGTTCACCGTGGGCAGCAGCTACAGACCAGCTTCCAGTAGCGATTGCTGCTGCTCCAGCAGATTGGATGGCGAGTGCACTCCCGGCATCCCAGACATTGATCAGAACCAATGGATTGCCTTTAGTATGGGAGTGGTGGAACATCAACGCTTTTTCTTGTAGGGTACTCATAAGACTTATCTCCTCCGTTACATAGCTGTATCCTTCATATCACTTGCCGTTCTTTTCTTATCTATTGAGTACTCAGCTACCCTGCTTCTCGTGAGTTAAAAGCCAGTTTTTGCGTGTCAGGCCTCCTCCGTAGCCACCCAGTTCACCACTAGCATTGATCACACGGTGACAAGGAATAACAATAGCTAGCTGATTAGCTCCGTTGGCCTGTGCTACCGCTCGACATGCTGTGGGTTTACCCAGTGCATTCGCGATATCTTGATATGACCTCGTCTCCCCCGGCGGGATCGCAATCAATTGCTCCCATACACTCTTCTGGAATGGTGTTCCTAACCAGAACAACGGGGTATGGAATACAGCTAGCGTGCCTTCAAAATACTGTGCAAGTTCCCGTTCAATGGAACGAATCGGATCTGTTACTCCAGGTACAATGGCTGACTTCGTTCGTTTGCGCAATCGTTCCACCTCGCGCTCCAGACCTCTTCGATCCACGAATTCGAGCAGATATAATGCTTTCTCATCGGCTACAGCCATCATGGGTCCAAGACGTGTGTCGATCCAGGACGCCTTCAATACATGTTCTTCATCTACTTGTGTAGGCGCTGCGCCCATGATTCGCGAGAAGGCATCCCGGAACCCGCTGCCAGACTCGTAGCCGGTGGACAGCTGGGCATCAATGACCGTACGACCGGAGCGAATATTTTTCAGGGCCAGTCCCATACGGCGGGCACGGGCATACTCCACAAAGGTCATGCCAAATCGCTTCTTGAACTGACGTCTGGCCGTCGATTCGTCGATGGATAATGCCTTGAAGTCCTGGCCTTTCCAGCGTTTCTCCGGATGGTTCTCCACGGCTTCCACCAATACGCGTACCACATCAGATACCTGATTGGGATGAGACAACGGGCGGCAGCGCTGGCAAGGACGATACGAAGCAAGCAATGCCTGCTGCGCCGTCTCGTAGAATTCACAGTTTTCGAATTTTGGTTTTCGCGCGGGGCATGTAGGCCGGCAGAATACACCCGTCGTCTTGACGCCTACATAGAATAAACCTTCGTATTCCGAATCCTTGGCAACCAGAGCCTCATAGTATTGTTCTTTCAGTTCAGCAGAAATCATTGGGCGCACGTCCTTATATCAGTAGAGTTTATCCTTATTGATATTATAAAAAAACGATGCGCAGGGCATCGCCGAAAATCAGGCATGAATATTTTTATTTCATCAATACATTCTTATTATTTGTTCGTCCAGTTTACCAGAAAGATACCCAGGAATATGCATAGCCCGCCCATATAGACGTAATTCCGAATGACTTCGCCCAGAAGCAGCCAGCCGGATAAGACCCCGAAAAATGGAGCAAGAAACAGAAACGCACTTGTCTTGCCCGGATCGCCCTTGCTTAACAGGTAATACCACGTAGCGAGCTGCACAATGGAACCGAGGATCGCCAGATATAGAATCACCCCTATGGACGTGGTGTTCAGGATGAGTTTTGTTGATTCCATGGTAAAACTGAGCAATAACAGCGTTAGTCCGCCGAATAACATCTGATATGCCGTTAGCACCCATGTGCTGAAGTGTGAGCCCCATTGTTTGACCAAGAGGGTAGCGATCGCCCAGGAAAAGGCAGACCCCATACCCAGTAACGTTCCTCCGGAGAATTGAAGATGGAAACCAAGCGTGATGAAAACTCCTGTTATACCGATGAGCACCCCAAACCACTGGTATACCTTATATCTCAGACCAAGAAATACACTCCCGAGAAGAACTACCAATAGCGGATTTGTAAATGTGAGAATGGATGTCTGCCCGGAAGGAATAGTGCGCATGCTCAGGAAAATGCAGGCCATCACACCCGTCGTCTGGAACAGAGCGATGACGAATAACCGGAGCCAGTCAGGCGCGGTCACGGGAAGATTTTTATTTCGCACCCAGAGCGCCATTAGTCCTCCAGCGAGCGTAAATCGAATGCCGACCAGCAGAATGGGTGAGACATAAGTCAATCCGATTTTGCCCACAGCAAAGGATGAACCCATAAGCGAAGTGGCGAGTATAACGAGCATCATAAAAGCAAAGCGATTCAACCTTTTTCCCCCTCAAATAGCATGTTTTTTTGACCCTTTCAGGGTAACACGCCAACACTTCAGGGTTCATCGAAGTGTATTAACGAATTGAAATAAGGGGGAAAATTAAGAAGTACATTATATTGGAGCACCATACTACATTTTCAGTAGAGTTTTTCTAATTTCATAAAAAAATAGTATAATGACGATACATTTAGAAAACAGTCATAAACTATGTTAGAAAGAAGTGATTCAATGTTAGAAGAAGTTTTACATTCTTTATTAAACAAGCCTGATCATGAGAAGAATCACATATTATCTCTTTACAAACAATTATTAGAGGATGAAAAAGTTCGACAGTTAACTAGCCTGCTGGCTAATATCACTGATGATTCTGGAGAACCTTCTGTTACAAGGGGGGATACTCTTTCCCGAATAGAAAGATACATAAAGTCAGCTAATAGAGATACCGTTAAAAACCAGCAAGGTGAAATAAAACCTATTACAACTAGTTTCACAATCGTATGTGTCGATTTTGCTGGTTTAGGTTCTGAATTGGATAACTTCCATTATGGTATTGTGTGGGAGGAACAGAGAAAAAGGGATAATGTAAGCATTATTCCAACCACAAGTTTCAAATCTCATAAAACAATAGAAACTGATTTGACATTCAATATAGGAAGGGTCGGATTTTTACAAGGAGAAACTGTCGTTCTTATGAGTCAAATTACGAGTATAAGCCGTAAAAGAATCAGAAAGGTTAGACATTTAAACCCAACAACAAACAGTAGAGAAAATGTAAAACTTTCACCAGTGCAACAAAATCGTATTAAGGATGGATTTCGAATATATGGGCTGAAGGAACGCAGCCTGTACAATGAATTTATTCGTGAAAGTTTTTTGGATACATTACCAGTTTTAGGTGATCCAGAAATTCAATTTAATCATTTAAATCGACCTGTACGAATAGTTGACAATAGTAAAGGTGAGTTAACTTATCAGTTGTATGGCGATGAAAAAATTCACTCTATAAAAAGAGCCCCATACATGTTACCTGCGGCTACCTCTAGAATTAAATTGTTAAAGAACTGGGTGGAGGCTGTTGCACAGATAGATGCTTCAAATAAAGTTGAAAAATCAAGAGAAGATATCCGTCAACAAGCATATGCAGAAATACAATCGGCGATCCAATCTGTTGAAGACATTCATAAAGAAAAACAAAAAAAATGTTGACTAAGCTGTCTATTTAGGATAAAATTACATTAGGTAAGAAATGTAATGAACTAATGCCCCATGGTGGGCCTAAGAAACACACTTAAATGCCCCGTGGTGGGCCTCAAACCTTCGCCTTTGGCGGAGGTTTTTTAATTTTTTTATTCAAATTTATTTATTTTCAGTAATTTCTGGAAAGTAACCGAGTCTGTTTTTACAAAATGGGCAAAGTACTTCTGATGTGCGATTAAGAGCATTAGCTGAAACCCAAGCCGCCTCCTCAGATAAAGCATCCATAATAAATTCTACTTTCCCATAACTACAATCATAATGGTCACATGCAGAAATTACTCCATATCTCAAATCCATCCCCCCTAGGTTCATACTTATCTTATATATTTCCCAATTATGTATGTTTTGTACCTGATTTAAATTAAGTTTAAAGGCACAATCGATGAAATAATCGAGCTATCTTATAACTCATTTACATAATATGGAGCTTAATGTGAGACGATATGGTGTAGTAATTACTATAGAAGGTGCTGTTTGGAAAGTTCTCTTTGGATGAATGCATAAGGTTTGTTACTTTAGATAAATGGAGGGAGTACCAATATGAATCTTAATAAAAATAAATCTATTCTCTGGGTGTCTGTTCTATGTATTCTGCTGTTGACCAGCGCATGTGGGGCAAAAAACAACAACGAATCCGTACAGGAACACGCCTATCCACAATCGAAGCAGCCCATAGAGGAAGCGGGAAATAGTTCCGTTCCCAATATGGAGGCGAAGAATAACAATAATCAGGCGAACGAAAGTGTGAATGAAGGCAAGCCTACGGCCCAATCGGAATCTTCCGCTGATGCGGAAGGACAGGTCATGATCGTCATTGACCAGACGGATAAGCCGTCCGAGGGCAATAGCTTTGATTTTGCGATAAAACAAATTCCTGAGGGCTACGCTTTATCCGAGATGCGCTGGACGTCCAACACGGTAACGATTGTGAACTCCTATAAGGAAGCGATCGAGCATGGCGCGAATGGAAAAGAAGGATTTTATATCAGCGGTGACGGGCAATTCTCCGGATTTATTTATTCGGATGAGATGAAGGGTGAACGCGGCAAAGCGACGTTTGTGTTTACCAATGAAGAGGGGAAAGAAGTGACCTCGGAGAAGGAAATTAAATTAAAATAATCGGGCAGATCATAACCGTGTGTGGTGCTTTCTGTTAATTCAAAAATGGAAAATGAAACAGACACATTATACGTGCGCCTTCATTTCTCCCATAAATGAGTAAAAGCAGCCGTCAAGGCTGCTTTTTATTGATCTGCAAGCTTACGCTTTGTTCTATCGACTGAGTGTTTCCGCATCTCGTATCTGTAACCGATACTCCGTCTACATGAAGTCGAAGAAATAACGCACCACGTGGAACATGACCGGAGAGGTGTACGTCAGGCTGTCGACCCGGCTCAGGTAGCTTTTTTTCAACGCATCGAACTTACTGTCATCCCCGATTAACAAATCCCGCTTCAGAACAGAAACCGTCAGACTTCCGAAGAACCCAGCCAGAGAGATCAACACACCGATGAAAATTGCGAAACGTGCATCAAACGGAGTCAGGTAAGGATGAATGAAATAAGAGGCAGCGGTGGTTACAACGAATGCACAGGCGAACCCTTCCCATGTCAAAAAAGGATTGGCCGTGGGCACCACTTTGCGTTTGCCCAGATAGAGCGAGGCCAGATAATGCACCACATCATTCAGCTGGGTTAACACGACCAGGAACAGGACCAGCTTTGAACCATATTCCGGTGTTGCGAACGGGAAGTAGGCCAGATGACTAAGTCCAAATACCATTAGCATCAAACCCCATTGCGTCGAGCTAACACTGCGCAGGAAACCAACCGTGCCCTTATTAATTAGACGTGGTAGGGGTAACACCAGGAAGACATATAGCGGAATAAACACGATAAACATCCCATACCATCCAATATAGATCCAGTAGAATTGTACAGGAATCGCCAGATACGCCCATAGAAATAGCCTACGATCAGCTTTGCGGGTGCTGCGGATCATGGAGAAGTACTCTTTCAGCGCGAAAAAGGTGAGTACCATAAGGGAGATCAGGGAGACAATCGGATTGAAGAGGGTGGCGAGACAGAAGATGACAAACATGCCCCACCAGGTTTTGATTTTGTTGCCAATGCCCGAATAATCCTTATCCGGCTGAAGCTTCGTAATGATTTTGTACACGATATGTATGACCAATAAAGCAATAAAAATCAGTGTTAAGGTAAAGAGTGAACTGCTCAAGTACAATCACCTGCTTATCCAGAAGTAAGATTCCAATATAGGGTACCTATGTTATTATGAAGGAATAGTGCCAACTTGATAAGGGGAAATTTCATTATGACAGAACCACGCTCCATCTATATCCTGCTTACGAATACGGGAACGTTGTTTACCAAAGTCATTCAGAGTTACACCAGAGCACCATACAATCATGCCTCCATCTCATTTGACCGGGAATTATCCGAGCTGTACAGCTTCGGTCGCAAGCATCCGAGCAATCCGCTGAATGGCGGGTTTGTGAAGGAAGATATTCAGACAGGTACATACAGTAAATATCCAAATACCACATGTGTCATTTATGAGCTTCAGGTGACGGAGCGTGAAGTGGAAAAAATGAAACGGGTGCTGCACATCTTCATCCGCAGCCGCCAGAAATATATGTACAATCTGCTTGGTGTGATTGGTATTACGTTGAAGGAGCCAGTAGAGTTTAGCAACTCCTACTTTTGCTCACAATTTGTTGCCGAGATACTGCAGCGTTCAGGCATCAAGCTGTGGAACAAGCTGCCTGCGCTGGTGACCCCAGATGATTTTCGCCAAAGTGAACAACTACAGTTGGTGTATGAAGGGAAGTTAAAGGAGTATAAGCCGGGTATTGAAGAGGGGGAATGAGGGCAAGGAGTATGTCTTAAGCCCATACGCTCGCTGTCCTATCGCTCAAAAAACATAGTATAAAACAGCCTGCCGCCACGGATTTCCGCGCAACAGGCTGTTCGGTTTGTGTAACGCTAGATCGATGGTGTAGAGGAACGGTCAAAATCAACCTCTTCGAGGAATTCGATCACTTCACCATTTGGACTATGCACAACCGCATTTCGAACTTGAAGTGGGGGCTCACCAAGTGAGATCCAATCGGGTTGAATATATGGTTTTGCACCATGAGCAAGCGCTCGCTCGTAGATCTCTTCCACATGGTCTACGTAAAAGGCGAAATGCAGTAATGCCCCATGTTTTACTGCTTCGGGAGACTCTGCTGGTTCACCTTCGGCCGCGATTACGGCTCCGGGGTCAAACAGTTCAATGCAGGTCCGTTGATCCGGTGAGATCAGCATGCACGCCTCGGTAATTTGGAAGGCGGGCAGACTCCAGGAGTGACCAACTTTAAATCCTAAAACATTCGTATAGAATGAGAGGGTATCCTCATAATTACGTGCTTGAATGGCTACGTGAGCAAGTCCGTTTACACTCATGCTCATCACTCCTTCGTCAGATTGTATTCTAAAGTATAAAGGGAACGGCGCATTGGAACCATGCGTTATCAAAGGATATAATGGGGTGAGAGTTGTAATTTATAAGCTCTTTTATTCCAAAAAACTTATTAAATTAGCCTGATTCTCGGGAGGGTCTACAAATGGGTTATGTTATAGATGAGATCGACCAGCAGATCATGCGCTTGCTACAGCACCATGCTCGTATGCCAATTGTACAGATTAGCAAAGAGGTGAACATGTCCCAGCCTTCAGTCAAGGAGAGAATTCTCAAACTGGAGGAAAACGGGGTCATATCGGGATATTCAACCATTTATGATCTGGCCAAACTAAATCGTGGGACAACGACGTTTATTTTACTCAAAACAGAGCATTGTGAGGAATTCGTTCACTTCTGTGAACAGGCTGTTGAGGTCACGGATTTATATCGGATTAGCGGTGAGTACAACTATCTGATCAAGGTACAGACGGCAACCATTGAAGAGCTTGCTGAGTTCCAAGACTCGCTTGTGAAGCTTGGTCCATCCAAATCCCATATCAGTATGAAAAATATAATGGAACACCGTGTGCTGCTCTAGGAAGCAGCGAAGCACGTTAGTGTATGGGTGGCAGGATATTCGGTCCTGCCATTATTCATTGTGCACATGCACAATGAATTTCGTCTGTTCATCAATATTTATGTGGCTCACCAGCAACTATAATGAAAGCGTGTTCAACGAGTAGAGTTTATCCTTTTATAACACGGATGGGGTGGGAGAAGATGAGAGAGACGACATTTGTACTGGCCCCGGATTCATTTAAAGAAAGCATGACAGCGAAAGAAGTATGTGTGGCCATGGAGAAAGGATTGCGTAAAATCTACCCAGCCGCGAACTATATTCATGTACCTATGGCTGACGGAGGCGAAGGAACCGTGCAGTCGCTGGTGGATGCTTCTGGCGGCGTAATTCACCAGAGAGAGGTGAGCGGGCCACTGGGACAACCTGTACTAGCGCAGTATGGTATTCTGGGCGATGGGTTAACGGCGGCGATTGAGATGGCATCGGCGAGCGGCATTCATCTGGTGACCAAGGCAACCCGGAACCCGCTTCACACGTCAACCTATGGCACGGGAGAGCTGATTCGGGCGTGTCTGGATCAGGGTATTCGCAAAATCATTATCGGAATTGGTGGAAGTGCGACCAACGATGGGGGTACAGGCATGGCCGAGGCGCTTGGCGTAACTTTTCTGGATGCACACGGGCATCCACTTGCACGTGGAGGTGGGGCACTTGATCAGTTGGCACATATCGATGTGACTGGGCTGGATGAACGATTGCAGGATGTGGAGTTCATTGTCGCCTGCGACGTAACGAATCCGTTATGCGGGGAGCATGGCGCCTCACGGGTGTTTGGGCCGCAGAAGGGGGCTACACCAGAGATGGTACGGGCGCTGGATGCGAATATTTCCCATTATGCAGATGTGGTGAAGCAGCAGCTGCACAAGGATATACGTGATGTGCCGGGTGCTGGTGCGGCAGGTGGTTTGGGCGCAGGGCTTTTGATTTTTACACAGGCTGTGTTGCGCAAAGGCATTGAAATCATCATTGAATACACTGGATTGCGTGACAAGCTGGTACATGCGGATGTGGTGCTTACGGGCGAAGGCGGCATTGATTTTCAAACGAAATTTGGCAAGACACCTTACGGTGTAGCGCGTGCTGCAAAGGAAGCGGGCAAGCCAGTTATCGCCATTGCAGGTTACGTTGGTGAAGGGATAGATACGTTGTACACTGAAGGAATTGACGCGGTGTTCGGTATTGTGCCGGGGGCGGCTGATCTGGAACAACTTCTGCGCCAAGGCCCGGAGAATGTGGAGCGTACAACCGAGAATATTGCGAGAGTGCTGAAATTGGGTCTGATTTCTTAACATTCTGTGGTTCGGTTATGTGGGGTAGCCTGTTCATAACAGACGGCAATACTGGCATCCCTTCTGCTAACAGAGATGAAGGCATGAGTGTTATTCAGATTTCGCTTCGTTATGGGATTCCTCGACTAATTTCTCCGCAGTAATCATATGTTTGGTTCCGTTCACGTATTCCAGATGCGCCTTGCCCCAGCCGCACATGCCATCCAACAGCGTACCAATCGTCTGCCCGTGTTCGGACAGACTGTACTCGACCTTCGGTGGAACATCGCCATAGAGAGTGCGCACAATAATCTGATCCTGTTCCAGCTCGCGCAGCTGTTTCGTTAACGTCCCCTGCGCTACATCGGGAATCATGCGTCTTAGTTCACCAAATCGCTTCGTGCCTTCCTTCAATAAAATAAACAGGATGAGCGGTTTCCATTTTCCATTAATGGCTTCCAACGTAACGAGTACACCTTGTAAGCGTGGCTCCTGTAAATCCATAGTATTCACCTCAATTTAAACAACTATATGTAACTTCATCATACCTGATTTCTTCGCGTTCTGCTTGTTTTGTCTATGTGAATTGGGAGGAATAACTGTGTAATCTGGCTCCCATAGTACGAATATTCGTACCTGGTACGATATAATTGCGTACTGTTCAGGGCTAATCTTTTCGATAATAATGAACAAAACGCTGGTACAACGAAAGTTCTGGCGCTACGAGGGGAAGATGCAGAATGAGTCCATTTACATTGGAGAATAAACGTGTCGTGATTATAGGAGGAAGCTCTGGAATTGGACTTGCAACAGCCGTGCAGGCTGCTGAGGCTGGTGCACAAGTGGTTATCGCGGGACGATCAGAGACCAGGCTAGAGGAAGCGAGGGAGCAGATTGCTCATGTCGCATGCAAAGGCAAGACTGGAGAGGTGTCCATCGAAGTTTATGTGTTGGATAATCAGAATGAACAGCAAATCGAGCAATTTTTCAATCAGGTTGGCGCATTCGATCACCTGTTCACACCTGGAGCTGCATACACCCGTGGTCCGTTAACTTCAGATCGGGAGACGGCCGAAAGCTGCTTCAAGGGCAAGTTTTGGCCTCAATATTTTGCTGCCAAATACGCAGCTCCGTATCTATCGGCTTCGGGTTCGATCACGTTAATGTCGGGCGGCTTCAGCCAACGCCCACTGGATGCAGGGGCCTCTTACGCTGCGTGTAACGGAGCGATTGAAAGTCTGGGCAAAGCACTTGCAGTGGAGCTCGCGCCTGTTCGCGTGAATGTCGTGTCCCCCGGAACCATCTGGCGAGAGGGACAGGAGGGTACACCTCGCGGTGAACATTTCAAAGACTATGAGAAGCTGTCTGTGCTCAAGCGTGTGGGGTACAATGAGGAGATTGCACATACGGTTACGTACCTTATGACGAATACATTTACGACAGGGAGCACATTGTTTGTCGATGGCGGATACACGATGATTTGATGCGTCTACCTGTTTGATGTGGCAAGGAGCGGTTGAAGGGTTGCGGAGAACGTGAAACTTATCTTAAATTTTGTGCAATGTAGGTCTCTATAATTACCCGAAGTAATAAAAATGGTGAATAATGACGAAAAATATTTGAAATCCGGCCTGTTTTTCACCTACAGGCCGGATTTTTTTCCGTTTATTGGAGCGAATGTTCAGAATCCGTTCAGAACTGTGTACTACAATAGGCCTATATTTCGAGAAGTGAGATGAGGGAGGAAAGAATATATGCAATACAGGAAAATATTCAGCATGCTGCTTATTTTGGTTTTGGTAGCTCCATGGTTGGTAGCACCAGCAGGAAAGGCAAGTGCAGGAGCATCGTATCCGGTACCAGGGAATAATGGTCTATTAACGATAAAGTATGTGGACGAGAACTCAATTGAACTAAATTGGGATTATGCTGAATCCGAATCTTCTACACCACCTGATGTAAATTACCAGGTTTACATATCCAATAATTCTGATCTTGCAGACATGCAACAAATCAGTGGAGCATCAGGCCAGGCTTATGGTGATCCGATTAATGGTTTAGAAGCTACAGATGGTACATTTTCAAAAACAATCACGGATCTAATTGAAGGTGATACGTACTATTTCAATGTCGTTGTTAAAGATCGATATTTGGAAGCTGCGTATCAAATGCAATCTATCCAATTCACTGCACAACTGAGTGAGCTGGATCAGTACAACGAGCTCAAAAAGAAGGCAGACCGGGGTAACAGCGATGACTTCATCCAAGAAGCTATTTTGCTTTTTAGTAATGCGAAATTCATTGGCGAGCCTGATTTTAAATCTTTGCCTGTAGGAGATCAGGAGGCTATTGCACAATACTTATTAGAAATAGATCCACCAACAAGCGCTGGATACGAGAACAAAGGGCAAGTTGAGTTTTTGGTGCAATTAGCTCTGAAAGCCCTTGAAGTGACTCGCCAAATCGGGGGACAAAGCTCCATAACTGCACTTGATGACATGTATGCGAAACAGGCAGAACGAGGGCAGCATTTTGATTACCCTGGTCCAGAAGATAAATTCTATCAACTCATTAATGCATATCGCACTTCCTCCGAGATTGATAAACGAATGACTGCTTATCTGTACGAGCTTAGACTCAAAAAAACACCGTCCATTTCTCGTGTGTTGAAATATACAGACACAGCAGTAGAAAAAACGCCATTCATTAATCGTGCAAACACGACTGAGGAAATGTTGAAATCGTTGCAGAAATTCCGTGACATTGAGAAAGAGAGTAACTCATACAACACTGCGAATCCGGAAAACCCGATGGCGATCTTTCCTTTGAATGTAAGTAAATGGGAAAATCTCACAACCGAAGAGCAGGAGCATTTGGCTGATCATATGCTTACTGAAAGACCGATTGGTGGATATGCAAGTTTTGAATCCATTCAGACTACATTTAACGAATTTTTCCCTGGTAATGAAATTGATGCGTTGGCTGCTGTAAATGGTGCAAAGAGTAGCAACGATATTGATGGTATGATTCTGGCCGTGGAAAATCCTGATCTGGAAATTAATTTACCGAATGGATACTATGAATCCTTGCAAGTTAAGAAATTCATTGCTGGTTTCCTGATTGATTATGTGAAAAATGATTATAAGAATAAAGATCAGGTTCAATATATGATTGAACTCGCTGTTCTGGCACAATCCATCTGGGGGCAGAAGGAATTCGACGTTCTTAAAAACAAACTGGATTTATTTGCACAAAAGTTGGCGGATGGACCAGATTATTTTAATGACCAACAAACATATGTGCTGCGCAGCCTGGGGAAACAACATTTGGACCGTAGCCAAGTAGATAAAGGTGTTTTTGCTTATAAATACCTGCATCAGGTGGCTTTTGAAAGGTTGGAAGGAGAATTTAAAGGGAATATTGTTAATCCGGAGATTGTACTGAGTCTCTTTTCTATGCCTTTGGAATCCTTTGAGAATGCTACTTCTATTCCGCTAATGGATGAATGGCTTGATCATGCCATGAACGAATGGATTGCAGGGGAAGCATTATTCGATAACTATAAATTTAGACGTACAGGTGCCCTTGATTTGTCCAAAAGAGCTGATCTCAGCCCGGAAGGCCGAAAAGAACTGGCCGAATGGGTGCTTAACGAACAAGACAGATACGAGGATGTTGGGAATCTACAATATGTGATCAACCAATTCTTTACGGCCCCTAATGTAACGGGAAATGATATCAACAACACGATAACCGGCTTGGATGACACGATGGAGATCTCCCTTAACGGCAAACTGAACTGGATTGATGTTGCGTCTATTCAGAAATTTGATTTTAGTGGTGACAAAACGGTATGGGTTCGTTACAAAGCCATCAGTGACTTATTGCCAGGACGTGCGGTGAAGATTGTCTTCACGGCGAATGGCGATAGCAATAACGGAAATGGTTCAACACCAAACACGGGTGGAAGCACAGGTGGTGGATCGTCAGTGACTACACCTGTAACGACTACACCGACGACCAAGCAGGAACAAATCGTCGTGGACGTGAACGGAGCGAATGGCACCAACCTCACCAAAACGCCAATTACACGTACAACCGAGGTAGACGGTACGATTAAGGACCTCGTGAAGATGTCTGAGGCGATTGCCAAGGAATCGGTGGAAAAAGCGAAGCAATTAAACATGAATACTGCACGCATTGTCATCCCTGACGCCAAAGATGCTGTGTCTGAGACACGCATTGAACTGCCAAAAGCAGCGGTGAAACAGCTGAATGATGGTGGGCTTAACCTTGAGATTTCCACAGAGAACGCTATTATCTCGGTTCCAACGAAGTCGATTGCCGGATTCGACCAGGATCTGTACTTCCGCGTCGTTCCGTTGAAAAAGGAATCCGAGCGTAAAGAAGTGGAAGAACGTGCGAAGAAAGAGCAGTTGATTCAACAGATTACTCCAAATTCAAACGTGAAAGTACTGGCTCGTCCGGTTGAGATTGAAACGAATATGCAAAGTCATGAAGTAACACTGACATTACCGCTGCGTGACAGTCTGCCAACTGATCCGGCTGCACGCCAGCAAGCTTTGGACAACCTGGCTGTGTACATTGAACACAGTGACGGCACGAAAGAGTTGATTCAAGGTAAGCTCGTGAAGCTCAGTGATTCCAGTGAAGGCATCGAGTTTACAGTTAACAAATTCAGCACGTTTACCCTCGTTGTGGTGGATGGACTGAAAGCTTCCCAAGGCTCGCACAACCCGTATATCAACGGTTTTGATGCGGATTTCCGTCCGGATGCATTCGTAACCCGTGCGCAAATGGCAGCGATGCTGGCTCGTAATCTGTCTGATGAAGCGGGAACTGCATCCTCGAACGCTGTAAACTACGACGATGTATCTGCTACCCATTGGGCAGCGAGTGATATTCAAAAAGCGCAATCCGCAGGCATCATGAACGGTATGAACGCCACTCAATTTGCACCCGAAGGTTCGATTACCCGTGCACAAATGGCGACCATTGCATACCGCTGGATACAGCAACAAAGCGTAGACGCATCAAGCAGCACAACACAAGCAACAGATGGTGCTGGATTTACAGATGTGTCCGCCGACCTTTGGGCTTTCGATGCAATTGCCTACGTACAATCGGCTGGCCTGATGACCGGATATAACGATGATACATTTAAACCGAACAGCAAACTGACTCGTGCTGAAGCCGTGAAAGTATTAAATGTACTGTTCAAACGGACGCCGGTAACAGGCGTAACTACGCCATCTTTTATAGACGTACCTGCAACACACTGGGCTTTTGCAGACATTGAGGCTGCGGCACAGAAATAAGATAACCATATCTATAACAAAAGGGGAGCCCAACCATGAAAACATGGCGGGGCTCCCCTTTAAATTATTTAAAGCCAGCTCAGCAAGCACTGAAGTGACCCCTTAAAGTTAGACAAATATTTTTATGCAACCTGTATGGCATGAATTCGGTATTGTACCGGGCTCATGCCTTTTAATTTTGACTT
>NZ_OBQM01000013.1:0-166301 GCF_900221055.1 Paenibacillus sp. RU5M
CCACACGTACCCATCCCGAACACGACCGTTAAGCCCTCTAGCGCCGATGGTACTTGGACCGCAGGGTCCTGGGAGAGTAGGACGCCGCCAAGCAAAGAACCACTGCCGATGTTATTCGGTGGTGGTTTTTATTTGTTTTATACGAAGTATCTAATAAGTATCTAATATAGACCGTAACAGCCCGGAGAAAATCCAGGGCTGTTTTTTTATTTCAATTTATGTGAATGTACTAATTTTTATAGTCAGATTAATTTAAGCAGGTTCTTTCTATTTAACCATTTGGTTGCATGCCTCCCCTAGGCTTAAAAGTGATTTCTCCAATGCATGCTGTGTTTCTGAATCAAGGATGACTCCTTGTTTATTCATCTTCAAGGTAACATGAGGAATGGTTAGAGAGGCCTCATGTAAGACTTGGGCATTAATCATGTTTAGCGTCAGCAATAGTGAAGCATGGGCTTTGTCACCGCCCATGAGGCTTGGAGAAGCAGCGATGGCAACGGTGGGTTTATTGAGCCATTCTCCTGAAGATACGATCCAATCTAATGCGTTTTTTAAGACCCCAGGAACTCCGTTTCCATACTCGGGCGTGCAGATAAGGACTCCATCCGAATGCTTCAGTTGGGCTCTCAAATTCTGCACGGACTCAGGACCTTCCTCGACATCGAGGTCAGGGTTAAAATGCGGTAGATCATTTAATCCACCATATACTCCAAACTTAAGGTTAGGAGGAGCTAGCTTAATCATGGCATGCATTAGTAACGTATTGGAGGACTGATTGCGCAGGCTTCCGGAAATCGCAAGGATATTAAATTCATTTTTCATGGCTATACATCATCTCTATTCTTTAGTAATGTAGGGCAATCTGTTTATTTTCCTCCTGTTGGAATGGACTGTCTATAGAAAACGTATTTAATTAAGGCATTCTTCATGTTACTCAGAGGATATCCACAATTCTTCATCAAAAATGCATGCGATAGTTTGCATGACTGTGGGTAATAGGATGAATAGATCACATAAAATATTTAACTGACGAATGAGTCATAATAAATATTTTTTAAAATTAGTACCAAGTACTAATACTTAGTGCTATAATGATAAAAAACAAACGAGGTGACTACCGGTATGAATCAATCAATGTCAACCATTACCGCAATGGGTACGTATGTACCGGATCGAATATTAAGTAATGCTGATTTGGAGAAGCTCGTCGAGACGAGTGATGAATGGATTGTACAGCGTACAGGAATGAGAGAACGGCGCATAGCAGCTGATGATCAATTTGTATCTGACCTGGCCACCAAGGCTGTAGAAGATATGATGCGCCGTTATAATGTTAGCGTAGAAGATGTGGATATGATTTTGGTTGCTACCAGCACACCTGAATATTCATTTCCCAGCACAGCATCCAGAGTACAGGCGAATCTCAAGATTCCACATACGGGAGTGCTTGATTTGAATGCTGCATGTGCGGGGTTTACGTATGGATTACAGTTGGCTGACAGTTTGGTAACCAGTGGCATGTATCATAAAGTGTTGGTTATTGGAGCAGAGACGTTGTCCAAGATTACTGATTATACAGACCGTACGACATGTGTATTGTTCGGCGACGGGGCAGGAGCCTTTTTGGTAGAAAGAGCTGCTGGAAAAGGTGACTTTATGGCAGCCATCTCAGGTACGAGTGGAGAAGGCGGTATTCATCTCTATAAGAGTGGTCTTTCTTCTGAGATGAATGGTGTACCTCTGCAGGGTGAGGGATGCCTTGTCCAGAATGGCAGAGAAATCTATAAGTGGGCAGTACGCACGATTCCAGAACAATTGAGTGGGCTTATAGCCAAAGCAGAGATGAAGCCGGAGCAGATCGATTGGTTTGTACCCCATAGTGCGAATCTAAGAATGATTGAAGCGGTTTGTGAACGCGGTCCTATTCCGCTGGAACGCACTTTAACAAGTGTTGAGTACAGGGGAAATACCTCGGCAGCTTCCATTCCGCTCGCTTTACAGCTTGCAGTAGACGCAGGGAAATTAAAGCATGGGCATCAAATAGCCCTGTTTGGTTTTGGAGGCGGCCTGACCTACGCAGGTCTTGTGCTTAGATGGAGTGTACCTGACAGTCCTGTAAAATAAAGCTCAATCCTTTAGTGTATTTATGGGTAATTTTATGTTGTGTATTGACAGGCTTAAGGAAAGATGATAATTTAATCATACAAATTCCAATTGATTTACTTTGTTTTACTATAATTTTATATACCGACTGTTTAGACAGAGGTATCCTGCAAAGGTATATTTGCAGGATACCTCTTTTTTGTACTTTTCATCTGGGAGGGGGACTCAAATGGGTGAGACGTTAGTGGCTATATCTCAACTAAACAAACAGTTTGATACCACAGGAGGGTCGGTCCAGGCTTTGTATAATGTGGATTTACATGTGAAAGAAGGGGAGTTCATAACGATTATAGGGCCAAGTGGCTGTGGAAAAAGCACCTTGTTGCGTATCGTAGCGGGACTGGATCGCGGTTATACGGGTAGCGTAACGCTGAATGGGAACGAAATTAAAGGACCAGGGATCGATAAGGGCTTTATTTTTCAGGAGCACCGACTCTTTCCCTGGCTCACTGTAGAGAAGAACATCGCTTCTGATCTGTCGCTCGGTAAACCGGAAGTCAGACGGAAGGTGAATGAACTAATTGAACTGGTGAAATTGCAAGGATTTGAACAAGCCTATCCGCGTGAGTTGTCGGGTGGTATGGCCCAGCGTGTCGCCATTGCGCGAGCGCTGCTCCGAAGTCCCCAAATTTTACTGCTTGATGAACCGTTTGGTGCGCTAGATGCATTCACTCGGGCTCATATGCAGGCGGTACTACTAGATATTTGGCGCACAAACAAGACAACGATGATTTTTGTAACCCATGATATTGATGAGGCAGTTTTTCTGGGTGAGCGTGTGGTCATTTTGGAACCCCGCCCGGGACAAATTCGAAAAATCGTACCTATTGATCTCCCTTATCCTCGAAAGAAAGCGTCGAATTCATTTCAACAAGTTCGGTTAAAGGTATTAAGTGAGTTTGAGAAATTGGAAGAGTTTGAACTTAAGGATGGGGCCGGGATATAAATGAAGTTAACCTGATTGATTCATTCATTCCACTATTAATCCGAGTAATTCAATAAAATAAATATGTTTAAGTGAGTGGAGGAGGATATGATCTAATGTCAGAACAGGCGGCAACGCTCAAAGCGACCGATAAAAAAACCGGCAAAGCAGTAAAATTTGCATTAGGTCTTATTTTGCCGGGTATTGTGCTTATGCTGTGGCAGACTTTGGGGCATTACGAAATCATTTCGGAAATGCTGTTCCCGACCCCTTATACCATCGCAGTGGCTTTGGTGACTCTAGTTGTTTCGGGAGATTTGTGGGCTAATCTGCAAATTAGCGCTATGAGAGCATTTGCGGGATTCTTTCTTGGCGGAGGTCTTGGCCTCTTCTTCGGTATTCTGGTAGGTTTGTTTCGCAAATCAGAAAAACTGTTGGACCCTACTTTGCAAATGATTCGTATGATTCCAAGCCTTGCGGTTGTACCTTTATTCATTCTCTGGTTTGGTATAGGCGAGGAATCAAAGGTGCTGTTGATAGCAAAGGCTGCATTCTTTCCTTTATATATTCAAACTTTTATGGGCATACGTGGGGTGGACAATAAGCTGTTTGAGGTGACACGGGTGCTGGGTTACAGCCGGATCAAGCAAGTTACCCGCCTTGTGCTTCCGGCGGCTGTGCCAAACGTTATACTTGGCGTGCGATTGTCACTTGGGCTTTCTTGGCTGGCACTGGTCGTGGCAGAGATGATTGCTTCCAGCTCAGGCATCGGTTATATGATGTCGGATGCTCGGCAGTTCGCAGATACACCTGTCGTGTTCGTGGGAATATTCATTTTTGCTGCAGCAGGGTTGTTAAGCGATACATTGGTTCGACTGCTGGAACAGCGATTATTGCAATGGAAGGACAGCATTTCAGGTTAATTGAAAGGCTAAAGAATAAATGACAAAGCTCGAAATGATAGGAGGGATGCACTATGAACGAGGGAACGGAAGCCATAATGAAAACAGCTAAAAGCGCGCTGGACTCCAGAGATATCAGCGGAACAGCTCCGATCGTTGCTGGACGGACTAAAGTAATCTCTCGTTTACAGCTACCATCGCGTTCATGGAAAACCTCGCTGTCGGATGTGGTCATCGGGTCGCTGATTCCACTGGGTACACTGGCATTATGGCAGATTGCTGGCAGCATAGGGTGGTTATCGGCTGAATTTCTTCCAACCCCACTGAGTATCCTCAGCGCATTGACCGAGCTTGCGGCAACAGGAGAGCTAATCCATCATCTTGGTGTAAGTATGGGCCGTGCAGGATTGGGATTTCTGATTGGCGGGGTACTCGGACTGTGTTTTGGGATCCTAACCGGACTCTTTCGTCAAGCAGAATATATATTGGACCCGAGCGTACAGGTGCTTCGACTTGTGCCGCATCTGGCGATTGCACCGCTGATTATTTTGTGGTTTGGCTTCGGAGAAGTATCCAAGGTGGTCATTATTATGAGTGGTTCCTTTTTCCCTCTATACATCAACACTTTTATGGCTATTCGTGGGGTGGACAAAAAACTATATGAAGTAGCACAGGTACTCGGTTTCAGCCCGTATCAGCGAATACGCAGGTTGATTCTTCCAGCAGCACTACCGGGTATTTTGTTGGGGCTCCGGCTCTCGTTAGCCGTAGCCTGGATTGGATTGGTCGTGGCGGAATTGATCGGCTCACAGTCTGGAATCGGATTTCTGATTAATGAGGGTAAGCAGAATGCCAATACGGCCATCATTTTTGTCGGTATTCTCATTTTCGCTATTGTCGGCAAAGGGATAGACTCGCTCTTTCGTATGATAGAACGTAAATTTCTGTTCTGGCGAGACAGCTACCAGGGCTGAACATTTCAGGGAGGTCAATGCACATGAGTGAAGCGGTACGAGAAGATTCATTATTCCTTTTGGCAGATGTACTGGTTATTGGTGGAGGACCAGCGGGTACATGGGCAGCTCTCGCGGCAGCTGCCAAAGGAGCCTCAGTGGTACTGGCTGACAAGGGATATTGCGGCTCAAGCGGAGCCACTGCCCCTTCTGGAACAGGGGTGTGGTATGTGAAGCCTGATGAGAAGCTACGGGAAGAAGCGAAGGCGAGCCGGTATTTTATGGGAGGTCAACTAGCTGAGCATCGCTGGATGGATCGGGTGCTGAATCGAACATATGACAATATGAATCGACTGGGAGTATCAGGGTACCCTTTTCCGATCAATGAAGAAGGTCAGCAGCATCGTCGTGGTCTGCAAGGGCCGGAATATATGCGACTGATGCGTAAGCTGGTTAAAAGGGCAGGGGTTAAAATATTGGATCATAGCCCAGCCATGGAGCTGCTTGCAGATGAATATGGTGTAGCAGGTGCAGCCGGAGTACAAACGCAGAGTGGAAAAACATGGACTGTTCATGCAGGGGCTGTTGTCATTGCGACTGGAGGATGCGCATTTCTCAGCAAAGCGTTGGGCTGCAACGTACTTACTGGCGACGGTTACCTGTTTGCGGCCGAGGCGGGAGCGGCTCTTTCAGGCATGGAGTTTTCCAATGCTTATGCCATCTGCCCGACGTTCTCTTCCGTAACGAAGACGGCCTATTACAATTATGCCAGCTTTTATCATGAAGATGGCACCATTGTTGAAGGTGCAGGCTCCAAAAAGGGACGCTCTGTCATCGCTCGCCATCTGATGGCTGGACGTCAGGTTTACGCCAGACTGGATCAGGCGCCAGAAGATTTACAGCCGTTGCTGAGAGTAGCGCAAACGAACTTTTTCCTGCCGTTTGATCGGCTTGGAATTAATCCATTCAAGGAATTATTCCCGATCACGCTGCGTCTGGAGGGGACAGTTCGTGGAACTGGCGGCATTCGGGTGATGGATGAAAATTGTGCCACTGGCGTACCGGGTCTTTATGCAGCAGGAGATGCCGCTACACGGGAGTTGATCTGTGGTGGATTTACTGGAGGTGGCAGCCATAATGCGGCCTGGGCGATGTCTTCCGGGTCTTTCGCCGGGGAGGGTGCAGCAGGGTACGTGTTAGAACTCGGGCACAATGCTGCAAAACGTAATCCATCAGGCTTATCTTCTGCTCCTCTGGTGCAAGGGCAAGTGAAGCAAGGGACGGCAGCTCGCACAGCAGAATATGTATCCGCTGTGCAGGCTGAGGTGAAGCCTTATGAAGTGAACTTGTTCCGTACAGAGCAAGGTTTGTCCTCGGCGCTTGGTCGTCTTGACGAGTTATGGAGCATTCAACGCAATATACAGGTTCAGCGAACACCGGAAGGTGTGAAGGCCCGGGAGGCAGCCGCCATGACGGCAACCGCCCGTTGGATGTACAACTCTGCACTGGCCCGCACGGAATCCAGAGGGATGCACAAACGTGAGGATTACAAAGAGTCCGATACGGCACAGCATCATCGGCTGATCAGTGGCGGCCTGGATCAGGTCTGGGTGAAAACCGAGGAAGTGGCGAAGGAGAGTGTTCCCTTGTGATTGAAGTCATCAGTGCGACCAAGTGTATAGAGTGCAACCAATGCGTAGCCGTCTGTCCAACCAATGTCTTCGATCGAGTAGAGGGTGGAATACCCGTTATTGCAAGGCAGGACGACTGTCAGACCTGTTTTATGTGTGAGCTGTATTGTCCAGTGGATGCCTTGTATGTTGCACCTGATTCCGAAGCACTTACCGGAATAACCGAGCAGGAGCTTCAGGAGCAGGGATTTCTAGGTGGATATCGTGAGAAGGTAGGCTGGGGCAAGGGCAGAAAGCCAGTAGCAAGTCATAACTTCATGGTACAACTCTCTGCGAGAGCCGGATTCTGAAGATGCAAATGTTCAAGGGGGAAACCAACAATGAAACAGGCACACAGATACAAGGAGAAGAATACCGGAGGGACAACTGCAATGTGGCTGCGCCTGTCGGTTCTCGTTAGCATTGTTATGGTAGTACTGACTCTTCAGGCTTGTGGGAATAACGTTGGTTCAGGAAATACCAACAGCGCGACAGGCTCAACTGATGAAGGTCAATCGAAGGCGACAAGTGGTCAAAGGTCAGAGGATATACCGACCATTCTCAATTATGGTTTTATTGGCTCGAATAAGCTGAATTTGCCTGGTGGTGCCGAGGGGTGGGGCCTATATAAAGGTATTATTCAAGAGGAACTAAAAAAATACGGTATTACGGAAGTGAAACTGACCGGATTCCCTAATGGGCCTGACCAGACGGAATCGTTGATCAGCGGACGGCTGGATTTTGGCAGCTTGGGCGATACGCCAGCCATTATTGCTTATGCTTCCGGAGCGAAGACCAGGTTAATAACTCAATCCATGGTGAATAATGTGGGTTATCTGATTGGTAAAAAGGACGGTCCAAAAACAGTTAAGGAGCTGCAAGGCAAAACAATTGCAATTCAAAAAGGTTCCTTCATGCACCGTTACGTGGTCGGCCTGCTTCAGGAAGAAGGAGTAACCGACTACAAGCTGGTTCATATGTTAACTCCGGATGCAACAGCTGCATTGGCAAGAGGGGATGTGGATGCAACTACCAACCTGGGTGTACCCGCGCTAAAGCTCATTTCCGAAGGCTATACGCATCTGGATGATGCTTCACAGCATCCAGATCTTCTAGGCAGCAGCGTTACAGTTGTAGCGGAGGATTTCCTCGCTAAATTCCCTGATTTTCCTCAAGTATGGAATGAAGCAAGGCAGAAGGCTTTAGCTGACCTCAAGCAGCATGAAGATGAATATTATCAGTTCCTTGCTGAGATTGGGGACACTACACCTGAACTAGCGAAGCAGGTAAATCCGATCAGTGAAATCAAGGATACGGCGTTTACGGAGGACGGGTTGAAGCTGCTGGAAGGCACGAAAAACTTTTTAGTGGAAGAAAAACTGGCCAAAAAGGATTATTCGATTAGTGACTGGCAACAGCAATAGCCAACACAGTTTTGGCTTGGGAGCCGTTAGAGTGGCACTACAGAGACCACTACAGAAAAACAACAAACAGGTAATCTATTGAACATTAGCAGACAAAACGAACAAAATAGTGAAAAGTCCATCCAAATTCATGGCTACATGAATTTGGATGGACTTTTTTTGTGTGTAGCAATAAAGAATGTTTAATCCCATGAACGATTTATGGAGTGAGCTTTGGTGCTTGGCGGTGATGAGTCCCTTGCTCATAGCTGTAAGCCAGCTTGATCAAGGTTCCTTCATCAAAAGCGCGGCCCAGGAATTCCATACCTACTGGCAGACCTTCAGTTGTAAATCCAGCAGGTACGGTAATTGCCGGGAAGCCAGAGAATGGGCTCAATCGGTTGTTACCACCGGAGTTTTGCCCTTCGCCAATAACACCAGCGGCTTGCGTGGATGTTGGATAGATGATGGCATCCAGGTTGTTGTCCGCCATAACTTTCAGCAAGGACTCACGTGTGATTTGGGTACGTTTCAGGACGATGTCCTTATATTCGGCAGTCTCCAACGTTTCCCGTGCATCACGAGTCTTCATAGACTGTTCTTGTGACTTGTCGAACTGTCCGGAAGCAATAATCTCGGACAAGCTGTGATAAGGGGCTTCGTCACCAAGAGACTCCAGATAGTCATTAAGTTGGAATTTGAACTCGTATCCACTCAAGCTTGGGTATTTGTTGATTTCCGCCAGGTTTGGAATACTGATCGGGACTGCCGTAGCTCCCAGCGTTTTGAGTTCTTCTACTGCATTGTTAATCACATCAGCAACGGCTTTTTCCTCAGCTTTGGTACTTGGGATGAGTTCGGTGGCCACACCAATGCGTGCACCTTTCAGACCGTTTACATCCAGGAAGTCAGTATAGCTGGAAGGGATTTTGCCTACAGCATAAGCTGTAGCGACATCGTTTTTGTCATAGCCGGCTGTAGCATCCAGCATGATTGCAGCATCACTTACGGTACGAGCCATAGGACCACCGACATCCTGGGTCAATGCAAGAGGGATGATTCCTTCACGGCTGGACAGTCCGATTGTTGGACGAATACCGACAAGGCTGTTGAAGCTGGAAGGGATACGGATTGATCCGCCGGTGTCAGTACCCATGCCTGCGGCTGCAAAGTTTGAGGCAATGGCGGCACCCGTACCACCACTTGACCCGCCTGGATAGTGATCCAGCGCATAAGGATTCAGTGTTTGTCCACCCAGCGAGCTGGATGTGGTAATACCGAATGCGAATTCATGCAGATTGGTTTTGCCCAAAATAATGGCCCCGGCTGCTTTGAGCTTCTTCACTTGTTCAGCATCGTGAGCAGGTACGGAATCTTTCAGACAGATACAGCCTGCGGTTGTAGGCATATCGTTGGTATCGAAGTTATCTTTAACTAAAACCGGAATACCATGTAAAGGTCCGCGGGCACCCTGAGCTGCACGTTCTTCGTCCAACGTTTCAGCGATTTTGAGGGCATCCGGGTTCAAGGTCAGAACTGCGTTAATGCTCACATCCTGATCATCATATTTTTCAATCCGATCCAGGTACTTCTGCACGAGTTCTTTGGATGTTAGCTTTCCTTGCGTCATGGCAGCCTGGAGATCCGTAATTGTCGCTTCCTCCAGAACAAATGGTTTTATGTAGTTATAAATGCGGTCTTTCAATATAGCAACATCATTTTGGGTCAGTACTGCATTAGGAAGGAAGAGGGCGTCGGTATATCCTTTCATCAACCCCGCGGTGTTCAGCGCACCAACGGCACCGGCAAAGCTCGCCTGATCCGGAACATCCTTGAACGATTCTGGAGTGGACTCCAGCTTCAGCCAGGTTTGCAAAGCTAAAGCAGCATCTTTACGCTGTACTGTTGTGCCGGAAAGTTTGTCCATGGAAAAAGGAACACCTGCAAGTGTAGCCGCTTCTTCCATAGCTTGAACAAATGCTACTGCTGTGACAGGTGCCTTACCAGCTGTTACGGCTGCAACCGTAGTTTTGCTAGAAGGCGTTGCCGTTGCAGCTGACGCTGAGGGAACCGTTCCTCCCCATGTTGAGGCAACAACCGCTCCGGCCAGTAACAAGGCCCCACTTTTTTTCAATACAGATCCATGATAAGTCATGCATCCACGCTCCCTTCCTGTGTATCAATGATGTGTGTTGGCGAATCTGATATAGTTGCTTTTTTCACATTCTAAGTACATGTAAGGTATTCTTACAACACTCATATTTATCCAAAAAATCGTATACATACTATATTCACGCTAGATATCCTACTAAATGCTCCTAATTCCATGCGCGGAAGAAAAATGTCGAAGATTATTGTGTTAATTAATCTAACATAAGACTGCAAGATAGGTATTTCATGAGATAAATCGTTAATTGTGAAGCCAAAGCAAACCAATACCATGAAATGATATAATGAAAAGATAGAAGTAGAAGAACTCTTTTAATTACGATAGAAGCAAGAGAGTCATAGGTTTATCAAAGAAAGGAAGATATGGATTGAAAACATTAGTACTCGCAGAAAAACCATCTGTGGCACGAGAAATAGCCAGAGTGATGGGAGCGCGTGATAAACATAAAAGCTATATGGAAGGCCCGAAATATATCGTGACTTGGGCGCTTGGGCATCTTGTTGGATTGGCTGAACCAGAGGACTATGACAAAAAGTATGCAACCTGGAATCTGGAGGATCTGCCGATTCTGCCTGATCGCACCAAGCTGAAGGTACTCAAAGAGACCAACCATCAATACAAAGCGGTACAGCAGCTGATGAAACGTCAGGATGTTGGTGAATTGGTCATTGCAACGGATGCAGCACGTGAGGGTGAATTGCTGGCTCGCTGGATTATGCAAATGGCCCAGTGGAAAAAGCCGTTTAAACGGCTGTGGATATCATCCCAGACCGACAAGGCCATCAAGGATGGATTTGCATCACTGAAGCCAGGTAGCCAGTTTGATCGTCTCTATGAATCGGCACGTTGCCGGGCAGAAGCAGATTGGATGATTGGTCTTAACGTGACGCGTGCATTGACGGTTCGATTTAATGCACAATTGTCAGCTGGACGGGTACAGACCCCTACACTTGGCATGATTATGGACAGGGAAAATGAGATCAACGGATTCCGCTCCCAAGAGTATGAGACGTTAACGGCCGATCTGGGAGGTTTCCAGGCAGTATGGCGCGCTGCAGGTGGGGATTCACGCATCTTCGATCCGCAAGAGACACAAGAATTGAAGAAACGAATAGAGGGTCGCAAGGGTACGATTGCCCAAGTGAAAAAAAGCGAAAAGGTTGAGCCGCATCCGCTGGCTTATGACCTGACGGAATTACAACGGGATGCCAACCGGAAATATGGTTTTTCCGCCAAGCAAACATCGAATGTGCTGCAGCGTCTTTATGAACAGCACAAGCTGGTAACCTACCCACGTACAGACAGCCGTTACCTGACATCGGATATGACGGGAACGCTGAAAGAACGACTGGATAGTGTAGCGATTGGCCCCTATGCGTCTCTGGCTCGTCCGTTGTTGCGCAAAAATCTGAATATCACCAAACGTATCGTGGATGACAGCAGGGTAACGGATCACCATGCGATCATTCCAACAGAACAGACGGTTCTCCTCAATCAGCTGAATCCAGAGGAACGTAAGCTATACGATCTGATCGTACGTCGTTTTATCAGCTTGTTCTATCCGGCTGCAAAGTACGATTCTGTTGCGATCACTGTTCAGGTGGGCAACGATTCCTTTCATGTGAAAGGCACAACGGTGAAAGAAAGCGGCTGGCGGGAAGTGTACGGCGGAGATTATAGCGATGAGGATGATGATCGTGCTGACGATTCCTCAGACCATGATCGTGCGCTTTTGCCAGACGTGCAGCAAGGTCAGTCCGTGACGGTTCAACGTTGTCATATCAAAAGTGGACGGACGATGCCGCCCAAACGGTATACAGAGGCAGCGCTGCTTTCCCAAATGGAGAAGCATGGACTGGGCACTCCGGCTACACGAGCGGATATTATCGAGAAGCTGGTCAGTTCCGACACCATTGATCGTCAAGGGAACAGCATGCATCCAACGGGAAAAGGAAAACAGCTGATTGAACTGGCTGCTCCACAGCTGCGTTCACCGGAGTTAACAGCTCGCTGGGAAGCTGAGCTGGAACGAATCGCCCGTGGACAAGGGAAGCCTGAGCCTTTCCTGGAGAGCATCCGTTCGATGGCGAAAGAGCTTGTATCTACAGTAAAAGGAAGCAAAGCGGAGTATAAGCCGCATAATGTATCCAATAGTCACTGCCCGGATTGTAATGCCCGCTTACTGGAGAAGAAAGGCAAACGTGGCAAGTTCCTCGTGTGTCCAACGGAGGATTGCGGATATCGTCGTTCGGCAGAGAAACGATTATCCAACCGTCGCTGTGCACAGTGTCACAAAAAGATGGAAATTAAAGAGGGTAAGGCAGGTTTGTACGTGCAATGTCTGCCTTGCGGCATAACGGAAACGTTGGATAAAGACAAACAGCATGTGAACAAACGTGATCAGCAAAAGCTGGTCAAACAATATGCGAAACAGGAGTCGATCGGTTCCAATTTGGGAGAACTGTTGAAGGCAGCCATGGAGAAAAAGGGAGAGTAAGACTGTCGTATAAGATTCTCCTTTTTCAGGCAACGTAAGCCTAGGAGGTGATACGCAGATGCCACATAACAAACCAGAGAAGATTCATAATCAGCAGAACAAAGACAGCATTCAGGAAGAGAGTATCTCTGTACGTCCCGAAAAGGCAGCAAAAAGAGCACCAAACCTGAATGGTATTCCTAAACAGGAGTCATAGGTTTGGTATTCGGGATTCATTGCTTCTAAATATCTTTGCGGTTCCCTTCTCGCGTTGATCATGTTCCTTCAGAGGACTATAATGGAGGTACAGGGAGATGTCCCGGGACAGGGGGACCGCTAGAATTATATGCAAACCGGATTGATACTGTGGTTTTTATTTATCAATGTCGTAGGTTACCTGGTCATGTCGGACGACAAGAAACGTGCGCAGCGCCGTCGAGACCGTACACCCGAACGAACGCTGTTTCTGCTGGCCTTTATTGGTGGGGCATTGGGGGTATGGATTGCAATGTATCGTAAACGTCACAAGACCAAACATCCCAGTTTTACGATCGGCATTCCGTTGTTGTTATTCCTAAATGCGGTAATCTATGGGTATTTCCTGCAATAAGGTACGGATTGAATGGTTGGGATCTGCTGTACTCCAGGTGAGTGGCTAGAATGATTATGTAAAATGTTTCTTATAAATGGTTCATTTTGACCTGGGGACGTTTAAGGAGTTACATGGTTCTTGTATTTTATGTCAGACCGAAGCTGGCTTCGAATGTTCTACATATAAAGGAAGGGACGGGATTTACATGTTATTCTCCAAAATACTAGTTGCTTATGATGGTTCGAAAGCTTCAAATAAAGCACTTGATCGTGCGATTGAGTTAGCCAAAGTTTCTCCGGGTGCAGTCTTGGATGTTATTCATGCCTTTGACTTTCCACGTGTATTCATCGGGGAAGGATTGGCACCTTTGCCACCTTCTTTGAATAATGACTACTATAATCTGGCGGTGCAAACGACGGATGAAGCGAAAGAGCGGATTCAGGCTGCTGGCGTTACAGCAAACGTGGATCTGATTCAAGGAGCTGCTGCCGAGGTCCTTCTCGATTATGCCAAAGAGAACGGATCGGATATCATCATTATTGGTAGTCGTGGTCTTGGTGGAATCCGGGAATTTGTCTTGGGTAGCGTTAGTCACAACGTAGTGCAGCATGCTCAGGTTCCGGTACTTATCGTGAAATAATTATAGAATGTGTGTATACACATAATAGAGAAAAGCCGGCTGTCTTCGATAGGTTGAAGAGGGGTCGGCTTTCTTTTTTGGAATAAAAGGGATGCAGTATCTCTGAATGATCGGTTATTTCCGAACATTAAATTTGTCAATATGTTAAATGTTCGTCTTTAAGTTGACATTAGCTGTAGGGGATTGTTAGAATGTTAGATGTGTCGATCAGTTATATATAAGGTCGAGTAGGTTCGAAAGATGTGGATTTTTCAATTTTATTGAATTAATTTGTTGAAATAGATATTTGCTCGTATAACGCCGGGAATAGGGCCCGGAAGTATCTACCCGGGAACCGTAAATTTCCGGACTACGAGGAGATACGGCTGAGAGACGCATGAAATCAGATGCGGACAGCAAGCCTGCCTTTGGCATGCCCAAATGCGGGATACGTATTTCTTGGAGTCCGGTGTCCGGAGAAAATGTGATGTTTTCGCGGGTAGCGGATTTTTTCATTTCACAATAAACGAGAAGCAACAGGATGAAACCAAAACGCTCAGACGGGAGTTGGATGTATTCATGTCAGTACAGGTGGCTGTAATTATGGGCAGTAAGTCGGATTGGGAAACGATGAAGTATGCTTGTGAGGTGCTGGACGAGCTGGAGATTGGGTATGAAAAAAAAGTCGTATCCGCGCATCGCACACCAGATTTGATGTTTGAATATGCGGAGCAAGCGATTGACCGTGGATTCAAGGTTATCATTGCGGGTGCGGGTGGGGCAGCTCATCTGCCCGGTATGGTCGCTTCCAAAACGATGCTTCCGGTCATTGGAGTTCCCGTGCAATCCAAGGCGCTAAATGGTCTCGATTCCTTGCTGTCCATTGTTCAGATGCCTGGTGGCATTCCCGTCGCAACGGTAGCGATTGGCAAAGCAGGTGCAACGAATGCCGGATTGCTTGCGGCTCAGATCATCGGTGCTTTTGACCAGGATGTCCAACGTCGCAGCGAAGCCCGCAGAGAGCGAATCAAAAAAGAAGTGCTCGAAAGCAGTGACGAAATATGAATAGTACAAGAATACAACCCGGATCAGCAGGCAAAGCAGAACGTGTCTTGCTCCCAGGAAAAACAACCATTGGTGTTCTCGGAGGAGGGCAGCTTGGACGGATGCTGACACTTGCCGGAACAGCGATGGGGTATCGGTTCGTTACACTTGATCCAGCAGCAGATGCTCCTTGTGGACAAATTGCCGATCAGATTAAAGCGGGTTATGACGATGAACAGGCTGCACTCGAACTGGCTCGGCAGTGTGATGTAATCACATATGAGTTCGAGAATGTAGATGCAGATGTTGCTTCTCTCCTAGAACGGGAATCCTATGTACCGCAAGGAAGTGCATTATTGTACACAACCCAGCATCGTTTACGAGAAAAACGTGCCATTGAGGCGGCTGGTGTACGTGTAGCCCCTTATCGGGAAATTACAAGTAAGGACACAATGAAGGCGGCCGTGAGTGAACTTGGTGTTCCTTGTGTACTGAAGACGGTGACTGGTGGATATGACGGCAAGGGTCAGCGGGTTATACGAGAAACAAATCAGGCGATATCTGCGTATGAAGAACTCGCAGCTACCGGTGCGGAACTGGTATTGGAGCAATTTATTAAATTTGACTGCGAGATTTCAGTCGTTGTTGCACGCAGCACGAATGGGGAAATTAAGACGTTCCCGCCTGCGGAGAACATTCATGTGAACAACATTTTGCATGCTTCGATCGTACCAGCAAGAGTGGCGACCGAAATACAGATTGAGGCGCAGAAGTTGGCGGCAGCAGTGGCTCAATCCATCCAAGCCGTTGGATTGCTGGCAGTGGAGTTGTTTGTTGCGGCAGATGGAAGACTGTATGTGAATGAGCTGGCCCCTAGGCCGCATAATTCCGGCCACTATACGATGGAGGCCTGTGCCACATCACAATTTGAACAGCATATTCGTGCGATTTGCGGATTGCCGCTTGGAGATACTTCATTATTAAGCCCGGTTGTTATGGTCAATGTGCTTGGAGAACATCTGGAAGGTATTATTGCCAGAACGGGTCAGGCTGACGCGGAAGCGTTGGAACTCGGTGTAATTCCTAAGCTTCATATATATGGTAAGACCGAAGCGAAGACAGGACGAAAAATGGGGCATGTCAATCTGCTCTGTCAGGATGTCGAAGAAGGATTACAATGGATTGAACAAACTAATCTTTGGAGGAATACAAATTTATGATCGAACGTTATAGCAGACCCGAAATGAGAGCCATCTGGACGGAGGAGAACAAATTCAAGTCTTGGCTGGAAGTTGAAATTTGTGCATGTGAAGCTTGGGCAGAGCTTGGAGTCATTCCTAAGGAAGAAGCAGCATTGCTTCGTCAGAATGCTTCTTTTGATATCGACCGCATTTACGAGATTGAAAAGGAAACACGTCATGACGTTATTGCCTTCACACGTACGGTATCTGAAAGTCTGGGTGCTGAGCGGAAATGGGTGCACTACGGACTGACTTCCACGGATGTCGTTGATACGGCTCTGGGATATGTACTGCGTCAGGCAAACGAAATCTTGGAACGTGACATTGTGAACTTTATCGAAATTTTACGTGACAAAGCGAAGACTTATCAGCATACGCCAATGATGGGACGTACACATGGGGTACATGCGGAGCCAACGACGTTTGGTCTGAAAATGGCACTCTGGCATGAAGAAATGAAACGGAATCTGGAGCGTTTCCGCCACGCGGCAGACAACGTACAGTACGGTAAAATCTCAGGAGCAGTTGGCACATACGCAAACATCGATCCATTTGTTGAAGAGTTTGTCTGCGAGAAGCTGGGCACGAAACCTGCACCGATCTCGACTCAAACGCTGCAACGTGACCGTCATGCAGAATACATGGCTACACTGGCATTGATCGCAACATCTTTGGACAAGTTCGCTACAGAAGTGCGTGCGCTTCAAAAGAGTGAATTCCGTGAAGTGGAAGAAGCATTTGCAAAGGGTCAAAAAGGATCTTCGGCAATGCCGCACAAACGTAACCCCATCGGTAGTGAAAATATCTCCGGTCTGTCCCGCGTCATTCGCGGACATATGGTATCGGCATACGAGAACGTGACACTGTGGCACGAGCGTGATATCTCACACTCTTCCGTAGAGCGTATCATTCTGCCGGATGCAACGATGCTGCTGAACTACATGCTGAACCGTTTCGGTAACATCGTGAAGAATCTGACGGTATTCCCTGAAAATATGAAACGTAATATGGAGCGCACCTTCGGCGTACCATTCTCCGGTCGCGTAATGACGAAGTTGATCGACAAAGGTTTCAGTCGCGAGCAAGCGTACGATACCGTTCAACCACGTGCGATGCAAGCATGGGAAGAACAACGCCAGTTCCAGGATATCGTAAAATCCACACCGGAAATCACTGAAGTGCTGAGCGAAGAGGAAATCGCAGATGCGTTCAACCCATCATGGCACCTGAAACACGTAGATACCATCTTTAAAAAGCTTGGTTTGAACGATTAATATATTAAGGCTTTGAATTATTCTACTCCCTAAAAGTATAGGTTAATTATGTGTTCACGCTGGAACGGAGAAGGCAGAAAAAACCTGAAGAAGCAAAGCGCTCGCCTTTATCACCGGATTTTCCCCTTGAGAAAGGGGATCAGAAAAATCCGGGGATAACAGCGATCGGAAGGTTGTTCTGCATTCGGAGTGGCCCTGCGTGATGAGGGGAATTGGACGTATACTTTACATCTCCTGAAAGAAGGTGAGCCTCCATGGCGCTGTCCACTGCGGCAGATCTCGTTAAAGCTCCTTTGTTATATAAGGGAAAAGTACGTGAGTTGTACGATCTGGGTGAAAATTTTCTCATCGTGGTTACGGATCGGATTTCGGCATTTGACTATGTGCTGGACCCAGCCGTTCCCGAGAAGGGCAATGTGCTTAATAAACTGAGCAGCTTCTGGTTTGAACTGACGGGCGACATGATGGATAACCACGTGGTGCATACGGATGTAAACCAATTGGGCGATATCATTACTGATCCTGAACTGCTCAAAGACCGCATCATGGTGACCCGCAAAGCCGAGCGCATTGATATTGAATGTGTGGTGCGTGGATACATTACCGGTGGCGGATGGAGACAATATGAGAAAAGCGGAGAGGTCAACGGCATCAAGCTGCCGGATGGACTTCGCAAAAACGCCAAGCTCGACGTTCCCATCTTCACCCCAGCAGCTAAAAACGATGTCGGTCATGACGAAGACATCCCGATGGATCGAATGAAAGAACTTGTCGGAGATGCTCTCGCGATTGAGCTTCAGGAAAAGAGCCTGCGTCTCTACGAATTTGCTCGCGACTATTGCGATCAGCGGGGAATCATTCTCGCAGACTGCAAATTCGAGTTCGGTATGGTCGATGGTAAAGTCATTCTGATCGATGAAATCTTCACGCCAGACGCTTCTCGCTTCTGGGCCAAAGAGAATTACGAACTCGACATCGAGATCGATAGCATGGATAAAGAGCCAGTGCGCACATATCTGTTAGGCAGCGATTGGGACAAGAACAGCAAACCTGACCCGCTGCCACAAGAGGTAGTGGAGGCCACAACCGCAAGGTACGTCGATATTTATAACCGTTTAACGGAAAAGTAAGTTTGAGTAAGGGACGTTTGAGTGTAGGCTACGGGAAAGTTTGAGGAGGCTAACGTTTGAGCGGGCTACGGGAAAGTTTGGCTTTCGATCGCTGTTGCCCCCGGAATGTTTTGATTGGAATCCTTTTTTCAAAAGGAAACATTCCGGTTGCAAAGGCGAAGCTTATGCTTACGAAGTAGCTTTCTTTCAGAAAGCTTTTAGCTTCGCTTCTCCAGCTCAAATCTTTCCCTCCGCCAGTTTCAAACTGGTGGATAGGAAATTTAAACCAAGACTTCTATTAAACAGGAAGTCTATCAATATAAAAAAACGTTAAGGTTACTCATTTAAACTCGAAGACTATATCAGCGTTTCCGCGGAATGGTCAGGCTAGACCATTACACACCGTGCAACGTAAAAGGGTTTAGGCCTTTAAAAAAACGTCGCATGGACTAGCGGAGGGGCGGAATTGTTCTTAAAGGAGCGATAGCGTTCGCCTTTGTCCCCGGGTTTTGACCGCATAGCGGGCCAAAACAATCCAAAAAACCTGGGGACAACAGCGACCGGAAAGAACAATCCGCCCCGGAGCAAGCTCCCAAGTCACTTTTTTTAACAGCATAAAGCATTTATCCCGTTCATTACTGAGGAGGAACATAAGGATCATGATCAAAGCAACCGTCTATGTCACTATTAAGCAAAGCGTTCTCGACCCGCAAGGAGTAGCTGTTCAAGGTGCCCTGCATTCGATGGGATTCAATGAAGTGGAAAGTGTACGGATTGGTAAAGTCATGGAACTGACTCTGGATACAACAGACCGTGCGGAAGCGGAGAAACGATTGACAGTAATGTGTGAAAAGCTGCTGGCTAACACCGTTGTTGAAGATTACCGCTACGAATTGGAGGGTTAATCCCATGAAATTTGCAGTTCTTGTGTTTCCTGGCTCCAACTGCGACATCGACTGTTACAAAGCAGTAGAAGATGCGATTGGACAAGAGGTTGATTATGTATGGCACACGGCTACAGATCTATCGGCTTATGATTGTATCCTAGTTCCAGGTGGTTTCTCTTATGGTGACTATCTGCGTTGCGGAGCGATCTCCCGTTTTGCACCCGTAATGAATGAGGTAGCTAAGGCTGCTGAACAAGGTAAATATATTCTCGGCATTTGTAACGGATTCCAGATCCTCACTGAGGCGGGATTGCTTCCAGGTGCATTGATCCGCAATATGTCGCTGAAATTCCGTTGTCACGATACGGTGTTGAAAGTAGCGAATGCAGATACTCCATTTACACGTGACTATGCACCGGGGGAAGAGATTGTTATTCCAATTGCTCACGGTGAAGGAAACTATTACTGTGACGAGGAAACACTCGCGAGTTTGCAGGCAAACAACCAGATCGTCTTTACGTATGGCAGCAACCCGAACGGTTCCCTGGGTGATATCGCGGGAATCTGTAATGAGGGTGGAAACGTGGTTGGTATGATGCCACATCCAGAGCGCGCGGTGGACTCACTGCTGGGTTCGGAAGACGGCAAACGTATGTTTACATCTATTTTGAAAGCATGGAGGGATCGGCATGACGCAGCAGCTATCCGCTAAGGAACCGACAGCAGAACAGGTCGCAGAACATAAACTTTACGCACAAATGGGCGTGTCTGACAGCGAGTATGAGCTGATCTGTGAGTTCATGGGGCGTAAGCCGAACTACACGGAGATTGGTGTTTTCAGTGTTATGTGGTCGGAGCACTGCGCATACAAAAACTCCAAGCCGTTACTGCGTCGATTCCCTACAAGTGGACCGCGTGTCCTGATGGGTCCGGGTGAAGGTGCCGGGATCGTAGATATCGGTGACAATCAGGCAGTTGTATTCAAAATTGAAAGCCATAACCATCCTTCCGCGGTTGAGCCTTACCAAGGTGCGGCAACAGGTGTTGGCGGCATTATCCGTGATATTTTCTCTATGGGAGCAAGACCGGTAGCTTTGTTGAATTCATTGCGTTTTGGCAAGCTGGAAAGTGATCGCGTTAAATATCTGTTCGAGCACGTGGTAGCAGGTATTGCTGGATACGGAAACTGTATTGGTATTCCTACTGTTGCTGGTGAAGTCATGTTTGATGAGAGCTATGAAGGCAATCCGCTGGTTAATGCTATGTGTGTGGGTCTTATTGATCATGACAAGATTCAGCGCGGCGTAGCTAAAGGCGTAGGAAACCCTGTGTATTATGTAGGGCCGCCAACAGGCCGTGATGGTATTCATGGAGCAACCTTTGCATCCGTTGAGCTGACTGAAGAATCCGAGTCCCAACGCACAGCGGTTCAGGTCGGTGACCCGTTCATGGAAAAACTCGTAATGGAGTCTTGCCTCGAATTAATCGATACCGGTATCGTGCTTGGTATTCAGGATATGGGCGCAGCAGGTCTGACGTGCTCCAGTGCGGAAATGGCAAGTAAGGCGGGCAATGGTCTGGAACTGTATCTGGATCAGGTGCCACAGCGTGAAGAAGGCATGACGCCTTATGAGATGATGCTGTCCGAGTCCCAGGAACGGATGCTGTTTGTCGTTGAGCCTAAGGATGAGGCGCAAGCGATGGAGATCTTTGAACGTTGGGGCGTTATCTGTGCAAAAGTCGGAAAAGTAACGGATGATGGACGTCTGAAATTGATTCACCATGGCGAAGTGGTTGGAGACATGCCGGTAACAGCACTGGTTGACGAGTGTCCGGTGTATGACAAACCTTCTTCTGTACCTGATTACTACGAGCAAAGTGCCTCTATCGACACCCTTCGTTATGATGAAGTGTCGGATCTCGGCGGTGCATTGAAACAAGTGTTGGCATCCCCAACAGTAGCGAGCAAGAAGTGGGTTTATGATCAATATGATTACATGGTGCGTACAAGTACTGCGGTTCGTCCAGGTTCGGATGCAGCCGTAGTTACGATTCGTGGTACACGTAAGGGTCTGGCGATGACAACGGACTGTAATGGACGTTATGTTTACCTTGATCCTGAAGTAGGTGGACGGATTGCCGTAAGTGAAGCAGCGCGTAACATTGTATGTTCCGGTGCAGAGCCATTGGCAATCACGGACAACCTGAACTTCGGTAACCCGGAGAAGCCGGATATTTTCTGGCAAATGGAAAAAGCAGTAGACGGTATGGCGGAAGCTTGTCGTGTGCTGGATACGCCGGTCATCGGTGGTAACGTAAGTCTGTATAACGAAAACGCCAAAGGCTCCATCTATCCAACGCCAGTTGTCGGTATGGTAGGTCTCGTTCATGATACGGCTCATATCACGACACAAGCATTCAAATCCGAAGGTGATGTTATCATCCTCCTCGGTGAAACAAAAGCTGAACTGGGTGGTAGCGAGCTGCAATACGCGGTTCATGGTCAGACGGAAGGTCGTCCACCAGAACTGAACTTGCAAACGGAAAAAGCATTGCTGGGAACCGTGCTGGAAGCTATTCAATCCGGTCTCGTTCGCTCTGCACATGACTTGTCTGAAGGCGGCTTAGCTGTTGCACTCGCAGAGTCTTGTATCAGCGGTAACGTAGGAGCACAGGTGAATGTGGAGACGGCATTGCGTGCAGATCACGCCCTATTCAGTGAGAGCCAATCCCGTATCTTGTTGTCGGCTACGCCAGAGCAAGCGGGTAAACTTGAAGCATTTGTACGTGAGCGCGGTGTACCTGTAGCTGTTATTGGACGTGTAGAAGGAAGTAACCTGACAATTGAATTGAACGGAACATCAGCCGTGAACGAACCTGTAGGAGGTTTAGCTCAGGTCTGGGAGGATGCGATTCCATGTCTCATGAACTGACGACAGGACCATTGTGGACAGGTGATTATTATAACGAAGGGTCCGGCAAGGAAGGACTCGACAAATTAAAGGAAGAATGCGGAGTATTCGGGGTGTTCAAACACCCTGACGCCGCATCATTATCCTATTATGGTCTGCATGCCCTTCAACACCGGGGTGAAGAAAGTGCAGGGATGTGTGTAAGTGACGGTAACGAGTTTCACTACCACCGTGGTATGGGTCTGGTGAAGGAAGTTTTCACCAAAGACCTGATGCAGACGTTGACCGGGGATATCTCCATCGGACACGTTCGTTATTCAACCAGTGGTGACAGTAAGCTGACGAACGCACAACCATTGGTATTTAAATACCGCGATGGTGATCTGGCTGTAGCAACCAACGGAAATATCGTAAATGCGCCAACAATTCGGCGTGAATTGGAGCAGGGCGGGTCCATTTTTCAAACGACCAGTGATACCGAAGTTATTGCCCATCTAATCGCGAGATCTTCCAAAGGCTTGGTAGAAGCCGCGAAGGATGCGTTCCAACGGATTGTGGGTGGTTATGCATTTCTGATCATGACCAACGACAAATTGCTGGTTGCTTCTGATCCCCATGGTCTGCGTCCGCTCACAATGGGTAAATTGGGAGATGCGTATCTGTTTGCATCCGAAACATGTGCGCTGGAGACGATTGGTGCAGAGTTGATTCGTGACATTGAACCGGGCGAACTGTTGGTGCTGGATGCGGATGGTCTTCATGAAGACCGCTTCGATCATCACAAACACCGCAAGGCACTGTGCGCGATGGAGTATATCTACTTTGCCCGTCCGGACAGTGACATGAATGGTGCAAACCAGCACGCTGCGCGTAAACGGATGGGCAGTCGGATGGCGATTGAGTCATTTGTGGATGCCGATCTGGTAACAGGTGTACCAGACTCCAGTATTTCCGCGGCAATCGGCTACGCCGAGCAGACAGGGATTCCGTATGAGATGGGTATGATCAAAAACAAATACACCGGACGTACGTTTATCCAGCCAAGCCAGGAATTGCGGGAACAAGGCGTGAAGATGAAACTGAGTGCTGTGCGCCGTGTGGTAGAAGGCAAACGCGTGGTCATGATTGACGACTCCATCGTACGGGGAACCACTTCTCGCCGAATCGTGAACATGCTGCGTGATGCCGGAGCAACAGAGGTGCATGTACGCATTACATCACCACCGTTCAAAAACCCGTGCTTCTACGGCATTGATACGCCTGACAGTCGCGAATTGATTGCCTCCCAGCTGTCGGTGGAAGAAATTTGCCGTGAAATTAACGCGGACTCCCTGTCGTTCCTCAGCCCGGATGGGCTGATTACGTCGATTCAGGGAGATAATCAGGATGATTACAAAGGCGGGCTTTGCCTCGCATGCTTTGATAATGATTACCCAACCCGCCTCGATTTCGGCGGCGAAGAGAAATTTGGCTGCAGCTGCTAGCTGTTATCCTGCGAGACAAACGTAACTCGTAGCCCGCGCCCTTAAGCCCCGCCTTGCGGAGCAACAGGGGCCAAGGCAGCCGAGCGAAGCAGCTGCCCCCGTGCATAGCCCGAGCCCTTAGCCCCGCCTTGCGGAGCAACAGGGGCCGGGCAGCCAGGCGAAGCAGCTGCCCCCGAGCGCAGCCCGGCCCTTAGCCCCGCTTTGCGGAGCAACAGGGGCCGGGCAGCCAAGCGAAGCAGCTGCCCCCGCGGGCTTGCCCCGCAGCGCAGCCGAGCGGGGTTCGCCGACCGATGGCCTTCGGCCAGCGGAATCGGCGAACAACCATGCGAGCACACGAACGAACCAATCATAGCAAGATCATACCAGCCACCCCTGCACCGCTTGTTTGGCGGGTGTCCAGAGGGCCTGCCAAGGTCCTATGGGGTCCTCCCGGGCGGGAGGAGTTAGGAGGGGCGAAAAATAAGGAGCTGATTCCACTTGTCCGAAGCATACAAAAACGCCGGCGTCGATATCGCGGCAGGCAACGAAGCGGTTGAACGGATGAAAAAACACGTAAAGCGTACCTTCCGTCCGGAAGTGATGACAGATCTGGGAGGCTTTGGCGCCCTGTTCGGTTTGAACAAAGATAAATATGATGAGCCGGTGCTTGTATCCGGTACAGACGGTGTAGGAACCAAGCTGAAAATCGCATTTGCCATGGACCGTCATGATACCATCGGAATCGACGCGGTAGCCATGTGTGTGAACGACATTGTGGTACAAGGCGCAGAGCCGCTGTTCTTCCTCGACTATCTGGCATGTGACAAAGTCATCCCGGAGAAAATCGAAGCCATCGTTGCGGGAATCGCAGAAGGATGTCATCAGTCGGGCTGTGCTCTGATCGGTGGCGAAACGGCTGAAATGCCGGGCATGTACAGTGAGGGTGAATACGATATTGCCGGATTTACCGTAGGTATCGTGGACAAAGCGAAAATCATTAACGGTACAACGATCTCTCCTGGCGACACAGTGATCGGACTTGCATCCAGCGGAGTGCATAGTAACGGATTCTCCTTGGTACGCAAACTATTGTTGGAACAAGCCGGATTGGGCTTGCAGGATGAAGTTGCTGAACTGGGTGGTAAGCTGGGTGACGCACTGCTGGAACCAACGAAAATCTATGTAAAACCACTCCTGTCCCTGCTTGAAAAGGTAAAAGTAAAAGGCATGGCCCACATTACTGGTGGTGGCTTCATCGAGAACATCCCGCGTATGCTGCCAAGCAGCGTGAATGTAGATATTGACTATGGTTCTTGGCCGATTCTGCCAATCTTCAATCTGTTGCAAGAAAAGGGCTCCGTTTCGAACCGCGACATGTTCACCACGTTTAATATGGGGATCGGACTTGTGCTAGTCGTGAATGAAGCTGACGCAGTTGAAGCATTGGAACAACTGAAAGCATCCGGTGAAGAAGCGTACATCATTGGACGTGTGACCGAAGGAGATGCGCGAGTAACCTTCACGGGAGCGGATGTTTAATGGCGAACTACCGTATTGCTGTATTTGCCTCTGGTGAAGGGTCGAACTTTCAAGCATTGGTGGATGCAGCACGGAACGGAGGGCTGGGGGCATCCATAGATCTGCTGGTAAGTGACAAACCGGCTGCACGTGTGGTGCAGCGGGCGCAGGAGGCAGGCGTGGAATGCCATCTGTTTACTCCTAAAAATTATGATTCCCGCGAAGCCTACGAGGCTGAAATCGTGGAAGTGCTTGAATCCAAAGACATTGACCTGGTTGTTCTTGCCGGATACATGAGATTGTTGACTTCAGTAGTTGTGGATCGTTATGCAGGACGACTGATTAACATTCATCCGTCCTTGTTGCCAGCGTTTGCAGGCAAAGATGCCATAGGGCAGGCACTGGAATATGGCGTTAAAATCACCGGGGTCACCGTCCACTTTGTGGATGGGGGAATGGATACAGGGCCGATTATTGCCCAGCATCCTGTTCCTATTTTGCCAGAGGATACGCCTGAGTCAATCAGCCGTTCTATTCATGCGGCCGAACAGCAGTTATACCCCGAGGTTGTTTCCTGGTTTGCACAAGGTCTGGTTCAGTTAGACGGACGTCACGTCACTGTTAACAAACCGGTTTGATATAAGTTGAAAATTTTTTTACACATTAACGGAGAGGACAGAAAAAACCTGAAGAAGCGAAGCGTTCGCCTAAAAGCTTTCTGAAAGAAAGCTGCATCGGAAGCATACGCTTTATCACCGGATTTTCCCTTTAAGAAAAGGGAATCAAAAATCTGGGGATAACAGCGATTAGAAGGTTGTTCTGTCATCGGAGTGTCTCGTGTAAACATCTTGGTTCAACTTGTATAACAGAAGTCGAAAATTGGTACGCATTTTGTGATATTTCTCGGGAAATAAATCGGTTGTGTTTCGCCATGAAACGCGAAGCCATGGGACATTAAAGGAGGAGCATATTGTGAGTATCAAAAGAGCGCTGGTCAGCGTATGGGATAAAACAGGCATCGTGGATTTTTGCCGCGAGCTGTCGCAAATGGGTGTGGAGATTATTTCGACAGGAGGTACAAGCAGTCTGTTGTCGAAGGAAGGCGTACCTGTCATCGGAATTTCGGATGTGACCGGATTCCCGGAGATTATGGACGGACGTGTTAAAACATTGCATCCAGCAGTGCATGGTGGTTTATTGGCTGTTCGTGACAGCGAAGAGCACAAGCGCCAGATGGAGGAGAATGGACTGGACTATATCGACCTCGTTGTTGTAAACCTGTATCCGTTCCAGGACACCATCGCCAAACCGGACGTAACGTATGAGGACGCAATCGAGAACATCGATATTGGTGGTCCAACCATGCTTCGTTCTGCTGCCAAAAACCATGCTTATGTTAGTGTTGTTGTAGACACAGCAGATTATGGCAAGGTGCTTGAAGAGGTCCGCAGCAATGGGGACACCACACTCGAGACACGCAAACGGCTTGCGGCAAAAGTGTTCCGCCATACAGCGGCATACGATGCAGTTATTTCTGATTATCTCTCCAACCTGAACGGTGATCCACTGCCAGAGCGTCTGACGGTTACTTACGAAAAACTCCAGGATTTGCGCTATGGCGAAAATCCACATCAGCAGGCGGCATTCTACCGCAAACCGCTGGCAGCCCAAGATACGTTGACAACAGCCGAGCAATTGCATGGCAAAGAGTTGTCCTACAATAATATCAACGATGCGAACGCAGCTTTGCAGATTGTGAAAGAATTTGAAGAACCGGCAGTTGTGGCGGTTAAACATATGAATCCTTGCGGCGTGGGTATTGGCGAAAGCATCTACGAAGCTTACGGCAAAGCTTATGCGGCTGATCCAACTTCTATCTTTGGTGGAATTGTGGCAGCCAACCGCATTATCGATAGCGATACAGCGGCTAAACTGAGTGAAATTTTCCTGGAAATCGTACTGGCTCCTGACTTTACACAAGAGGCACTCGACATCCTGACCAAAAAGAAAAATATTCGTTTGCTCAAAACGGGTGAACTGAACGCTGCCCGCAATCGGGAGAGTAAGTTCGTAGTTACCTCCATCGACGGCGGCATGATCGTGCAACAAAGTGATGTGCATTCTATTGAAGCAAGCGAGCTCAAGGTAGTTACAGATCGTGCACCATCCGAAGAAGAACTGAAACAGCTGTTGTTTGGCTGGAAAGTGGTTAAGCACGTGAAATCCAATGCAATCGTGCTTGCAGCAAACGACATGACTGTAGGTGTCGGCGCAGGGCAAATGAACCGTGTCGGCGCAGCCAAGATTGCTATTGAACAAGCTGGAGAACTAGCCAAGGGAGCCATTCTGGCATCCGATGCGTTCTTCCCAATGGGCGATACACTGGAACTTGCAGCCAAAGCTGGAGTTACAGCCGTTATTCAACCAGGTGGTTCGATCAAGGACGAAGAGTCCATCAAAGTAGCGAATGAATACGGCGTTGCCATGGTCTTCACTGGCGTTCGTCACTTCAAACACTAGAGCGAAAAAGGTTTAATAAGGGGTGTCGCCTGTCATGCTTATGACTTATGGTACACCCCTTCTTTTTTAGGATATTTCAACATGTATTAGTATTACAAAACCAGTTATACACGGAGGGGGAACAACGCTAATGGATATTCTGGTAGTGGGCGGCGGTGGCCGGGAACACGCAATCATATGGGCACTGGCGAAAAGCCCGAAGGCAGGCAAGATTCATTGTGCTCCAGGAAATGCGGGCATTGCGCAGCTCGCCGAGTGTCATCCGATTGCGGTAAATGAATTCGATAAACTGACGGCACTCGCCGTGGAGCTTAACGTGGGATTGGTTGTTATTGGGCCAGACGATCCGCTCGCAGACGGCATTGTGGACGCTTTTGATAAAACAGGTATTCCGGTATTTGGACCACGCCGCAATGCAGCAGAGATTGAGGGCAGCAAAACGTTCATGAAAGACCTGCTGCACAAATACAATATTCCGACTGCAGCCTATGAGAAGTTCGACAATTACGAGCAAGCGCAGACTTATCTGAATGAGCAGGCCATCCCTGTGGTAATCAAGGCCGATGGGTTGGCGGCTGGAAAAGGCGTTACCGTAGCCTATTCCCGTGATGAGGCTGACCAGGCACTCCGCAGCATTATGGTGGACAAAGTATTTGGTGAAGCAGGAGCCAAAGTTATCATCGAAGAATTCCTGGCAGGTCAGGAAATGTCGATTTTGGCTTTTGTCGATGGGGAGACCGTTCGTCCGATGGCTGCTGCACAAGATCACAAACCGGTATTCGACAATGATCAGGGGCCAAACACGGGCGGAATGGGTACGTACTCACCATTGCCACACATTCCAGCCTCCATTATTGAAGAAGCGGTAGAGACGATTATCAAACCAACAGCCAAAGCGATGGTATCCGAAGGGCGCCCGTTCCAAGGTGTATTGTTTGCCGGGCTGATGATTTCACCAGATGGTAAACCCAAAACGATTGAGTTCAACGCGCGCTTCGGTGATCCCGAGACACAGGTTGTATTGCCGCGTCTGAAGAGTGATCTGCTCGACATTTTCATGGCAACTGTGCACGGGAAATTGGCGGATATCGAGATTGAATGGAGCGACGAAGCCGCTGTATGTGTGGTGCTTGCATCTGGAGGCTATCCTGGTCCATATGCAAAAGGTGTAGTTATTGAAGGACTGGATCAAGTCGACGAAGCAGTGGTATTCCATGCTGGAACAGCACGCAATGAATCTGGAGAATGGGTCACCAATGGTGGACGAATTCTAGGCGTTGTGGGTCTTGGTTCTGATATTGCCGAAGCTAGAAACAAAGCCTACGCTCAAGCGGAACGTATCCATTTTGACGGTAAACATCAACGTTCTGATATTGCTGCCAAAGCGTTGGTATAACTAATTCTAATTAATTGTAACTTGATAAAGTGAAACCTAAGGGCCCGTAAAGATGTACACCGAAAAAGGTGTTTGCATCCCGCGGGTTCTTTTCAACGTATACATGATTATGGTGTAATTGCTGGACATGTCGCAGTCCGGATACGGCAAAGAAGAATGGCTGTAAATAAAGACCTGTAGCAGGTTTAATCGACTAAAGTAAAGGGTACCATTTCTATAAACTGTTCTATACTAATTATGTGAACCATATCACATAAAATAAAACTGTAGATCGAGAAAGACCACATACATAAAAGTTTATTTTGTGAACTCATTTTATAATCTATATTCCAAACCATAACGTGCAACTGGATGGTTTGGCGTAGAACATGTTATACTTTTCTGAAACAGGAATGAATAAGAGGGGAGGTGGATATCTATTGGGAAGGCGATATTGTAAACTGTCCAAATGGAGAATTTTGGTGGAGTAAATCGAGAAACAATGACAGCATGAGGGGGAACCCTGTTTTTAGTGAAGTAGTTTCTATAAGTGATTGACTTCATCCTGAATTCCTGTTTTGCAATTTTACAAGGTCAAAGTACAACCTATACACACTTTATCTTTTCGATTTCATATAAGGCATACGCCATATTGAACGTCAATCAGCTGTTGAATGGTTAACGAAGTTAACCAATGACGCTGTAACTATCTCTGGAGGTGAATCCCTGAGAAGCGGGGAAATCATTGGACATAATCACCATATTAAATATTGTATTACTCATTATCTTGATTGCATTGACCGCATTTTTCGTTGCATCTGAGTTCGCTGTGGTTAAGATTCGTACATCAAGAGTGGATCAACTGGTTGCCGAGGGGAATAAAAAAGCTATATTGGCCAAAAAAGTAGTCTCGGACCTCGATTATTATCTGTCAGCCTGTCAGCTCGGTATTACCGTAACTGCCCTTGGATTGGGAGCGCTCGGTAAGCCAACCGTTGAAAGGTTGTTATACCCGGTATTTAATTATCTGGACGTATCAGCTTCCATATCGGCGGTTGCTTCCTATGCGATTGCCTTTATCCTTGTCACTTTCCTGCACGTTGTGGTTGGGGAGATGGCTCCCAAAACGATGGCGATTCAATTTTCGGAAAAATTGACGCTGTTGCTCTCGCCACCGCTATATTGGTTCGGAAAAATTATGTATCCTTTCATTTGGGCGCTGAATGGTGCATCCCGCGTGCTTCTTAGGGCATTTGGCGTGAAGCCTGCCGGACATGAACAGGCCTACTCGGAGGATGAGATCAAAATCATCATGAACCAGAGTTATGAAGGAGACGAGAACAACAAGACCAAGCTTTCGTATCTGGAAAACGTATTCGTGTTCGATGAGCGTGATGCCAAAGATATCATGGTTCCGAGGACAGAGCTTGTGACACTTAATCAGAATATGACTTATGACGATATCATTCCGATATTGGATGAGCATAATTATTCACGTTATCCCGTCATCGAGGATGGGGACAAGGACCGAATTGTCGGTGTTGTGAATGTGAAAAAGATTTTGCCTGACATGGTTGCCCTTAGGGAGCACCAACTTATCGATTTTGTTCGGAAGATTCCCTTCGTTTCTGAAGTTACAAGTATCCAGGATGCGATGATCAAGATGCAGCAGGAACGAGTGCACATGGCTGTGGTCGTGGATGAATACGGTGGTACTTCGGGTATCATTACAATGGAGGATATTCTGGAGGAGCTTGTCGGCGAGATTCGTGATGAGTTCGATGCTGATGAAGTTGCTGACATTCAGGTAACCGGAGAGAACCAATATCTCATTAACGGCCGGGTGCTGCTGGATGAGTTGGAGCGGCAGTTTGGGATTGTCTTTGAAGGCAACGAAGAAATGGATACCGTGGCCGGATGGATTCAATTCCAGAAGGGTGTCGGTGTGGAACAAGGCGATACGGTAGAACACGGTGATTATGTCTGGACCGTTGTGGACGCAGAAAATTTTCACATTAAGCAGGTGCTGCTTGAACGTGTAAACGGTGCTCAGGTCGAGGAATCTTCCAGTGACCTGGCGTGATGTTGGTTCGATCATGACTGTAATCTAGGGTATGACTGCCCATTTGGCTACTGCGCTCAGAATTTTAATGTTTTGGCAACGTAGCAGTGTAGGGGATGGAATCGATTCTGAAGAAGCGTAGCGTTCGCGTTTGCAAACCAATTTTAAACCTTTGAAAACAACAATCAGGGAAATTTGGAGGCAATGGCGATCGGAAGAACGAGCCGTCACTCGTGCAATCTTAATATAAATTTACTTGGAGGTGAATCCCTCATTTTGAGGGAAATCATTGGACGGAATAATAGCCTTAAACTTATTTTTAGTAGCCGTATTTATCGGCCTGACCGCCTTTTTCGTTGGAGCGGAATTTGCAATTCTGAAAGTACGGATGTCCCGAATAGATCAGCTGATCTTGGAAGGGAACAAAAAAGCGGTGTTGGCCAAAAAAGTGGCTCACAATCTGGATTATTATCTATCTGCGTGTCAATTGGGTATCACGATCACAGCACTGGTATTGGGTGCGTTGGGTGAACCCACTGTTGAGAAAATGCTGCATCCGCTGTTTGAGCGATTGGAAGTCCCAGCGGCGTTGTCTACGGTACTTTCGTACGGGATTGCCTTGGCAATCATCACGTTCCTGCATGTGGTTATCGGTGAATTGGCACCGAAAACACTGGCGATCCAGTTTGCAGAGAAGATGACACTATTGCTTGCACCACCGCTGTATTGGTTTGGTAAGATCATGAATCCGTTCATCTACGCGCTGAATGGGGCTGCCCGTCTATTGCTTGGCATCTTCGGTATAAAACCAGCCGGTCACGATACGGTTCACTCCGAAGAGGAACTTAAGCTGATTATGGCGCAGAGTTATGAGAGTGGAGAAATTAATCAGACAGAGCTGGACTACCTCAAAAACATTTTTGCTTTTGATGAGCGTTTGCTTCAGGAGATTATGATCCGCAAAGAAAAAATCGTTACGCTGGACAAAGAAATGCCGCTGGATCGTATGATCGAGGTTCTAAAGCAGCATGAATATACACGTTTCCCGGTGATCGAAAAAGGATATCAGGATCACTTCGTTGGATTTATTCATACAAAGGAAATGCTTACGAGTGTTGCCGCAGGCAGGGCTTTCAACATGGATACGTTTGTACATGACATGTTGAAATTCTCGGAGTTATTGCCGATTAAGGATGTCTTGGTCCAGATGCAGCAAAGTCGTTCCCATATCGCATCAGTGCATAATGCAGAAGGGGAAACAGTTGGTCTGGTTACGATGGAGGATATTCTTGAAGAAATTGTTGGGGATATCAAGGATGAGTATGATGGCAAAGATCTGGTTCAACCGCCTAAGCGATTAAAATTAACCTAAAACATAATGCGAAATTATAAGGGTCGATGTTGCATGGCGGCAATTGAATAAAATTCAAGGAAGACAGGTTTCCGAGTGATCGGGGCCTGTTTTTTTGTCGATCTCAGTATACTCAGGCGTAATTCAGCAGGTTAAAAAGCATATATCTTAACTTTAAAACAAAAGCTTGCTTATTTAGGGTTAATGGATTAATATAAATTTAAAGAATCTTAATTTAAAGATAAATAACAAAAAAGTGATGCATAACAAACTGCTAAGTATAACAACGATACAAATAAAACAACGATACAAATAAAACCAAGGGAGTGGAGATTATGTTCAGAACTTCAGGAATCCATCACGTTACGGCTTTTGTAGATGATGCACAGAAAAATGTTGATTTTTATGCAGGTGTATTGGCACTGAGAATGGTGAAAAAAACGATTAACTTTGATGCACCGGATGTGTACCATCTGTATTATGGCAATGAGGATGGGGCACCGGGCACCATCATCACCTTCTTCCCTCAGCAGAATGCCAGAAGAGGAGTTATCGGTGCAGGACAGACTGGCGTAACTGTATATGCGATTCCGGTGGGCAGTCTGCCATTCTGGAAAGAACGTCTGACATCCTTCGATATTCCATTTGAAAATAAAACAAGATTTGGCGAGCAGTACATTCGCTTCTTCGATAAAGGGGGTCTCTTGCTCGAATTGGTCGAGCGTGATGGAGGCCAGCCAAGTCAGTGGGCATTCAACGGTGTGCAGTCTGAACATGCCATCAAAGGTTTTGGTGGAGCTGTGTTATTCAGCCATGTACCTGACAAAACAACGGATGTGCTGACAACGATGCTCGGTCTGGAGAAGGTAGGAGAAGAGGATGGAATCATTCGTCTGCAGGCGAGTGGTGACATCGGTCAACTGATCGACATTCAATCGACTGGAATCCAGCGGGGAATTGGCGGAGCAGGGACGGTTCACCATATCGCATGGCGTGCAAAAGATTATGTCGAGCACGAACAAATGCAGCAGGAGCTTCAAAAAGCCGGATATCATCCAACTCAGGTCATTGACCGTCAGTACTTCAACGCTGTGTATTTCCGGGAACCGGGAGGTATACTGTTTGAACTGGCTACTGATCCTCCAGGATTTGCACGGGATGAACCACAGGAGAGCATGGGCCAAAAGCTGATGTTGCCTGAATGGTACGAACCACAGCGTGAGCAGATTGAACAGTTGCTGCCACCTATTCAAGTACGTGAATGGAAAGGAGAGTCCAAATCATGAGTACTACTAATACAATGAAACATATTTATAAAGCAGGTTCTCAGCCAAATGCACCCACCCTTTTGTTGCTGCACGGGACAGGTGGAACGGAGAACGATCTGGTAGGTCTGGCCGAGATGATTGCCCCAGGAGCTGGTATTCTGGGGGTGCGTGGTAACGTATCTGAAAATGGAATGCCCCGTTTCTTCCGCCGTTTGGCGGAAGGGGTGTTTGACGAAGAAGATCTCATTGCACGGACAGCGGAATTGGGTTCATTTGTGGATGCAGCTGCTTTGGAGTATGGCTTTGATCGTGCCAATGTCTTCGCACTGGGCTATTCTAACGGAGCAAACATTGCAGCAAGTCTGATCTTCCATCAGGCTGACGTATTCAAAGGAGCGATTCTGCACCATCCGATGGTACCGCTTCGCGGTTTGGAATTGCCAGACCTGAAGGGGCTGCCTGTATTCATCGGCGCAGGAGAGAATGATCCAATTGTGCCGAAACGTGAAACGGATGAATTGGCCTCACTGCTTAGCGGTGCAGGTGCAGCTGTGCACATGCACTGGGAGCGTCAGGGGCATCAGTTGACCCGTACCGAGGCGGAGGCTGCTGCGGCTTGGTTTAAGACTCAGGCTTAAAAAATTTGACTGGCATTTTAAAAGGGATGTCCCATAGGTCATGAAAATGACGGGGACACCCCTTTTTTGCCGTTTTTAAGGTTTAACGAACCGAGCAGCATGCTACTCGTGCCAATTTCCAACGATCCACTTTTTAATGAATCAGAGCGACACTATGCCTTGTCCTAAAGTATGGAATAATCTATAATCAAGTAATTGATAATCATTTTCAATTAGATTCGGTTTGTTATGACTATGCGTGTAATCAGGAGGGGAAGATGAAGCCTAACCATAGCTCACATTCTTTTGGTTCAAGTGCCTTTATTCAGACCCGGGATGGTCGCAAACTACATTATATGTCCAGAGGAACAGACGATCTGACCGTTGTATTTGAGTCCGGTATGGGCTTCTCACGATCGACCTGGGGGCTGGTAGCACCTGCAGTTGCTGAATATGCACATGCCGTTGTGTACGACAGGTCGGGGACAGGACGAAGTGAAATTGATTCGTCTCCGCGCAATCTCCGTAGAATAGCAGAAGACCTTGACGATCTGCTGACTGCATTGGGACCTGGTCCGTTCATATTAGTAGGGCACAGCTGGGGAGGCCCCATTGTACGAGCGGCTGCGGCCTCGAACCTGTCACGATTAAGGGGAATCATCCTGGTTGATCCTTCAGACGAGCATTGCCAATTGTACTTTTCCAAAGCAGCCAAATTCAATTTTGCCTTGAACAGTCTCCTAATTCCCCTCATGGCACGTTCGGGATTATACAGATTATTAGGCAGCAGACCTGGAAGTGTACAGCCTGACGATGTTGTCAGGGATCACCGTTCCGAGGATTTCACCGTACAGGCGGCTAAGACAATGGTTGCTGAGTCGAAACCTTTTCTGAATGACTTGGCTTCCTTGCTGGTTACTCCTCTCAATTTTGGTGATCTTGAAGTCAGTATTATCTCAGGTACGAAAATAGGCATGGGAGAACGTAAAATAAGACCTGCAATTATCGAGGCACATCGCTGGACTGTGAGTACTTTAATGAATGGAAAATGGATTGGAGCTGATCAATCCAGCCATATGGTCATGTTTACAGATCCACAGGTCATTGTTGATGAAATATTGCGAATGGTAAATGATGCGAGCTCAGGCGCAAGAACAGAACAAAAGTGATACAATAAAAAGAAAAAGCAATGCTTGCATTGCCAACCAAGATAAGCGGAGTGTGGATAAGAGATGAAACCAGTGGAACAAGAACCAACGGGAACTGCCAATCCCGGCCGTACCGGTGTTGGCATGGAAGATATCGTGCGCGCACATCATGTGCTGCGTGAAGTCATTGTAAGAACGCCTTTACAGCGGGATGCTGTATTGTCGGCCAAATATAACTGTAATGTGTATCTTAAACGGGAAGACCTGCAGGTGGTCCGTTCGTTTAAAATTCGTGGAGCATACAACATGATTCGTAGTCTGACTCCAGCTGAACTGGAGAAAGGCATTGTCTGCGCGAGCGCGGGTAACCATGCGCAGGGAGTTGCTTTTTCCTGTAACGCGCTTAGCATTCACGGGAAAATCTTCATGCCAAGCACAACTCCTAACCAGAAGGTGAAACAGGTACGTCGATTTGGTGGAGATAATGTTGAAGTTGTGCTGACAGGTGATACGTATGACGATGCTTATGAAGAAGCTATGCGTGCCTGTAATGAAGAGGGCATGACGTTTATCCATCCGTTCGACCAGCCGAAGATCATTGCAGGTAATGGTACGGTGGCGATGGAAATCATGGAGAGTCTGGATGAAAAAGCGGATTATGTTTTCGTCACAATCGGTGGTGGCGGCCTGGCTGCCGGTGTTGGAACCTACATGAAGACGGTTAGCCCGGAAACACGTATCATTGGCGTAGAACCACTTGGCGCGGCTTCCATGAGTGAGGCCATGTTCCGTAAGCAGGTTGTCACGTTGGATGATATTGATAAATTCGTGGATGGTGCTGCGGTGAAACGTGTTGGTGACCTGACCTTCGACATCTGTAGTGAAACGTTGGATGACATTGTGAAGGTGCCTGAGGGCAAAGCCTGCACCACCATTTTGGAGCTATATAATGAAAATGCTATCGTTGTGGAGCCTGCCGGTTCTCTAGCGGTTGCTGCACTGGAGCAGTATCGCGAACAAATTGCGGGTAAGACGGTTGTCTGTGTGATCAGTGGCGGCAACAATGATATCGATCGGATGCAGGAAATCAAAGAACGTTCGTTGATCTACGAAGGTTTGAAATATTATTTCATGGTCAATTTCCCACAACGTGCGGGAGCTTTGCGTGAATTCCTTGTGGAAGTATTGGGACCCAATGACGACATTGCCCGTTTTGAATATACGAAGAAGCATGATAAGGAAAATGGACCTGCCTTGGTGGGCATCGAGTTGATGTACAAGGAAGATTACCAGCCGCTGATTGAACGTATGAATCGTAAAGGTCTCGCGTATACCGAGCTGAACAAAAATCTCAATCTGTTCAACATGTTAATCTGATGAATCATTCCAATGTGAAGTCGGACCGTAGTGAGGCGCAGCCTCTGTTGAGACCTGCTCGCAAAGAAGATGTGGCACAAGTCATTCCTCTGCTTTATCAGGCGATTGGTGATATTGCCTATGCTCTGGCGGGTGAAGGTGAGCATGAGAAAGCGATGCAGATTTTGCAGCAATTTTACGCGCAGGAAGACAATCGGATCAGTTATCGCAATATAACGGTAATGGAGCAGAACGAACAGGTCGCTGGAATACTGGTAGCGTATGATGGCGGTGAAGCAGATCTTCTGGATCAGCCAATACTGGATCGGCCTGGTCGGAGTACAGATGAGAAATATACGTTGGTCAAAGAAACCCGTCCCGGGGAGTATTATCTAGATACTCTATCCGTAAGCGAAGCGTATCAGGGACAGGGTATCGGCAAGGCATTGATGGCTGCTTTTGAGCAGCAGGGAAGGGAACTTGGACACTCCCGGGTGTCCCTCATTGTTGAACGTGACAATGGCCGTGCCTTGATGTTGTACGAACGCCAGGGCTATATCAAGGATGAAGTAATTGTCATTGCTGGACATGAGTATAACCATATGGTCAAGCCAATTCTGTAGTTCATGCATCCGAATTAGCCTGGTGTAGGAGATTCAATTCAAATTCAATTCATCGATAGAATCCACAAAGAAAACCGACATGGGAGCAAATCCTATGTCGGTTTTCTTTGTGTGCTTTATGTGCCTTTAGGTGATTAATACCATGTATTATTAATAGCCGGTATCAGCCTTGGTCGGAACATTCTGTTCCAGCCATTTCTCCACCGCAGCTGTTTTCTCATACTTTCCTTCCTTAACCACATCCATAAAGGCATCCAGCTTGGCGAGAAATTCACTATCGACGGATGCAAGACGCTGTAAGACGCCGTTGTATCCTCTTTGGGCGTTCGCAACCATATTGTTCGTTTCATAATCAAACAGAGGTGTATTGTTCAGCCCATAAAAGGTATACAGGGTATAACTGTTCAACAAATCCTGCACCTGCTTGGCCCGATTCGATTTCGGATAAAGCTCCAGGAATCTTTCCTGGCTGAGTGCTCGAAGGAGAATTTCCTGATAGCCAATGACCAGAGCACCGTCATCCGCTGGTAAGTTTTTCGTTTCCTTCATCATGATGATGATGTAGCTTGAAATATCCTCTGTAATATCAGAGGTATATTTCACGAGTGCCGCATAATTCATGATGGGATAGAGAGAGCCTTCTAGCATGACGAGGCGATAGCCGCTGTCTCGGGCTTCTTTTAATAGTGCACGCAGATCGGAGTCCTGGGTACGCTCCATGAGTTTGGTGAAGCTGTCGTTCGTTTGGTATACCTTGAGCATCTTGTCCTGAACGTTAGGAACGAGCAAGTGGTCCGTCATGGAGGTTAGAGTCTTCAGGCGTGCATTCTCCAATTGAAGCACCATCAGGGTGGCGTGATGCTTTGTTACTTTTTTGATATTGGATTCCAGAAAGGTGTCAGCGGCGGGTAAGCCGTTCTTTTTTTTGAGCATGGACTGAAATGTTTTATATATGGCGGTTGAACTGCTGGTGGTTACTTTGGTATCCGGGCTTGAAGGAGCGGCAGTAGCAACTCCGGATGTAGCTGCGGTTCCTGTGAAAATTGCAGCAATGGCAACGACTGTGATGAAGAATCGCATCCCTTTGCGTTGGCCAGATAAATACGATGATGTCATCTGTGTGAACCTCCCGTAATTTTAAAAATAAAAGGTTGTTATTCACTATACATTAAACGAATTTGGGAAGGATGTTGTTGCGGAATAATGACAAATTATTCTGTTATTTTTAACCTTTGGAGGGTAGATGGTGTAAGGACATTTCTGCGAAAATATTTTTTGTGGGATTGGAAACTTTTACTCATGTTCATACGTCTTAGATGTGCACAGGAAATTACAGGAATAAAATGAAATTCAAAAACGATCACAATCTAACTTAAATATTGAAGAGAATGGGGATATTGGATATGAAGAAAGCGGGAGGACGTCAAGTGAAAAAGGTGATGTCAGCACTGGCCGTATCGGCTATGTTGATGTCTGCACTACCAACGTCAGTTATGGATGCAGCTGCGAGAATTAGTATATATATCAATGATGCGGAGCTTTCGTCCGCACAGGCACCAGTCATGAAAGGTGGACGCGTACTGGTTCCTTTGCGGTCCATCTTTGAAGGATTGGATGCAACAGTAGAGTACACCAACAGAACTAAAACCATTAAGGCTAGCCGGGGTGACCAAGAAGTATCGCTTACGCTGGGTTCCAAAACGGCTTACATCAACGGCGAAGCGATCGCACTGGATGTGCCTGCAAACACGATCAAAGGAAATACGATGGTTCCGATTCGTTTTGTCAGTGAAGCATTTGGGGAGAAAGTATTCTGGAATTCCCGCAATCAGCGAGTAGATATCAAAACAACGTCCACACCTCCTGTGGATGAGACGAAATATGCAGCATGGAACATTTACGGTTCAGTATCTGGAAGTAATGGAGATGGCCGTGACCTGACTGTAAGCTTTACACGCCCGACGTCCGAGAAAGCTGTGTCCGAGTATCGTGTGATGCTGGTGAAAACCCGTGATGTAAACAGCTTTAATGAGTCTGCGGCATCGGTCGTGCCATCAGGTAATTACACATCCATTACTCCAAATGGCACTGATCCGAGATTGACGTTGAATGCCCAGACACGCGACGTGAACGGGGATTTGTTAAACACAAGTGAAACCTATCGTCTGTATGTACTTACAATGGGGAACAGCAACAACAGCTACAAAAATCTGCTGGCGTGGTCTTCCCAGTCCTTGAAACTAAACAATGTGAAAACGACGGTTCAACCTGTCACAGGCCTGCGGATCGCAGATATCAGTGACTATGGCGATGGACGTGACCTGGAAATTAACTTCACACAGCCGAGTACAACATCCAATATTACGTATTACCGTGCTTTTGTAGTTAAGGCGAAAGATGCTTCTTCATTCAATCTGACCACGGCCAATAATGTGTCCAGTTCGAATTCGACCATTATCTACAAAGGTAACAGCACAGCGGTCAAAACCCAGCTCAGTTCCTCGACACGTGATACATCCGGGGAATTGATCAAAAACGGCACATCCTATGTCGTGTATATTGTATCTGTGAGCTCCAATGCGGCAACAGCAGACAATAAACTGTCCACAGTATCATCTTCACTTACGCTGGGCGTAAACACAGCAACAGCGCCAGTCATCACGCAAGTGAAAGACAATTCGGATTATGGAGACGGTCGTGACATTCAAGTGAGCTTCAACCGTTCATCCGATGAATCTAAAGTTGCTAATTATCGAATTTTCGTAGTACGGAACTCAGTATCCAGCAGCTTCAATCTGACTACGGCAAGCAATCTGTCTTCCAGCTTGTACTATAACGTGAACAAAACAGGCAACAATATTACAACCACTCTGCCATCATCCATGAAGGACACAAGTGGTTATAACGTAACAAATCTGCAAGACTACCGGATCTACGTTATGGCTGTAGGCAACCAGCAGAACGGCTATACGAATGCGCTCTCTTCCTCCTCGACGCTATTGAGACTGACAACGAATAGTAATGCTGGAGTCGCAAGCAACATCGGAGTGGCTGATGTGAGTGACTACAACGATGGACGCGATCTCCGGGTTTCGTTTAATAGAGCTACGGATGAATCCAACGTTTCCGCATATCGGATATATGTGGTACGTTCCGCCTATGCAGGCAGCTTCACACTGAGCGCAGCTAACGCATCGAACAATTACACCCAGGTATACAAAACAGGTGGAAACCAGTCACTTACTCTCCCATACAATGCGGTCGATACTAACGGTTACACATTGTCCAATAATGTTAGCTATCGCGTGTTTGTCCTGTCGGTTAGCACAAGTGGAAACTCCAGTCAGAATGCTTTATCATCGTATTCTTCACAGATTACGCTGACTGCCAATGCAGCTGTGACTGCACCGAGCAATGTGACGGCAAGTGATATTGGGGATAACGGCAATGGTAGCGATCTGCGTGTGACGTTCAATCGTTCAACGGATGAGACGAATGTGAATCATTATCGTGTGTTTGTGGTGAAATCGGGCAATGCGAGTAATTTCAATCTAGCAGAAGCTAGCAGGAATTCGAACTATAAGCTCGTAAGCAAGAACGGATCAAGCAGCTACCCTGTAACTCTAGATACTAGTTCCAAAACAACGGATGGGGATCTGGTTCGTAATGATGTGAGCTATAAGGTGTTTGTAATGGCAGTAAATAATAACGCTTCTCTTGCCAATGCATTGTCTTCAGGCTCGGGAGTGATCACATTGGCTTCCAATACGGCTGTAGCCGCAGTGAGTAATGTAAATGCAACTGTGAAAGATCAGGGGCAATTAGGAAATCCTTCGGATGTGAAAATTACTTTCAACAAACCATCCAGCGAAAATGGTATTGCCAACTATCGTGTTTTGATTGTGCCTGCAAGCCAGGTAAGTGGTTTTAATACAAGTTCTGCACTTGGAATCACCTATAGTATTGATATCAATAAAAACGATGCAGGAAATCCAATTGTATTAAACAATGGTCACCGGGATATTAACGGGAGTGGACTTGTTGTGGGACAGAAATATAGAGTGTTTGTCTTGTCCGTATCAGATAGTACTGCACGTGCTTCCAATCTATCCGCTGCTTCTAATGAATTTAATATCTTTGCACAAGCTACTGAAGTAAAAACAGCAACGATCAATGAACTTCGAAATACTAGTTCAGCAACGGATGCAAGTTACAAGGTGCTATTCAATAAAGCATCAGATGAAACTGGAATATCCCAATATCGACTTTTTATTGTTAAAGGCTCAGATAGTCTGAATGCAATCACGGCAAGCTCAAACATCAACTATAGAGTTATTTCTCCGGAAGAACTTTTGGCGGGGGAAATTAACCTGACTTCAGGTACTAAAGATTCAACTGGAACTAACATTGCGGTTGGAAATGAATACAAAGCATATATTTTGTCTGTTGCTGGAAATACAACAACCTATACTAGTGCCCTTTCTGCTCCATCTGGTACAGTTATGTTGCAAACAGTTGCGCCGGTAACTCAAGTTCAAACGCCACAACCAAATGCTGATTCTACCAATTCGGTCCAGTGACGCTACACCTCAGACCTAAAATAAATATTATGAAGTAACTACTTCAACAGAAGAAGCTCCCTTTCCAACACGGAAGGGAGCTTCTTCTGTTCGTTGAACCAAGGTCAGTTCAATATAGAATTTACACCATAGAGGAGAATGATTAATTTTAAAAATCCTGTCACCAAAAAGGTTCCTTTGGCCTTTGCTGCAACGGGGCAACCGATGGATAATAGGAGAAAGAAGAGCATGATCCGAAAGGACTGATGGGATGCTTGCATTTCGCTTGACCGGCCTGCCGGATTCCCGGTTGCCTCTGTATCTGTATTGTGTGGGGACACAAGAAGAGAAAGTTCAGTTTAGACCGGATGGATTTCCGGTGTATAAGCTTTTTTTGTTACGCAGTGGCAAGGGGGAATTTAAAGTTCAAGATGAAGGAGTGTGGAATGTGTCGGCGGGTGAACTGTTCGTGCTGGAACCTGGGGTTGCACATGAGTATATTCCGCATTCCAAAACACACGGAGAGCTTGGATATATCGGCATTGGTGGAGAGGCGGCGGGGGCGGTGCTTCGGTCGGCAGGACTGCTGCCGATGGGGCCACTGCGTTTGTCCGAATTTGAAAAGTTTTGGTCACGAGTGACGGCTATCTGGCACTCACTGGACGATGGGATGACTGAAATGTGGAACAGTTCAACGATCATCTACCAGCTTATTCTGGACATATCCCGGTCCATCCTCCCGCTGCATGATGAGACAGGAGAGCGAGAAGCAAGGAATAGGTCGTTAACACGTTCTGAGCGCGAGTTCGAATCGGCAAATGAAGCATTCACCCGAGCTGTGTCGCTGATGCACACGCACTACCAGGATGATCTGCTGCTGAAGTATGTAGCTGAAGCCGTTGGTTATTCGGTGCAGCACCTGAACCGATTATTTCACCAGAGACATGGGGGGACAGGACATCAGTACATGCAGCGATTGCGTTTGCAGAAGGCGTCGGAATGGATGGACAAGCATCCACGAGCAAGTGTAAGAGAGGCTGCGGAGACGGTTGGTATGGAAGTTAACTACTTTATCCGCATGTATAAGCGAGAGTTCGGAGAGACTCCGGGCAAGGAAATCAAGCATCGCATTCAGCTCAAAATGGAGAAAGACTCTACGGGCCCTGTGGATCATCTATATGAAGTATGACAAGGTCATCCTTTCGGATATGGATTCAGTTTCAAACGAGCTACTGGCCGTAATATAAGGTTACTTATGAGTTATGGTAAGTGATTATCTTTACCTATGCTAGATAAAAAGCATTATGAGGTTTACCTGAAGGGTCTGAAAATAAAAATAGCTGTCGAGAATTTCTCAACAGCTGGTTGGGGGCCATTAGGGCCCCTTTTTTGACACTCGATATTCTATTTCATCACCGAATTGTCGTACTTCATCTTCGCACACCACATAACTGGGATATACCCAATGCTGCTGCCCACAAAGGGCACCAACATCCTTATGCTTTCTTTTGTCCGAAGAGTGGTCTCAACGTAGCTAATCCCACAATCCCGATTACGAGACTAATCCACGGAGCCAGCGTAAATACGGGAAGGCTGTCACGCAGCGGATATCCTACAAATAAGACAAGCACAACGATAACGATATAGATGACGATTCCGCGAAGATTGACCTGTGGTCTGGCCGTCTTGTCTGCTCCCTGATCATCTGGACGCTCAGCAAGGCGGCGAAGCATTTCAACCAATGCAATACCTCCAACCGCCGCAACGATCAGGGAGAACAGGCTGATATGGCTAAATGGTTCCGTATCTCCACCCGTCCAACCAATAAATAGCCCAACTGCACCTTGAATCAGCATGACAAAAGACAAAGCTGCCCAGGAGATCATGAAGTACCATTTGGGCGTCCGTTTAACTTGATCCTTAGTCTCCGCAGGCTCGGCTTCAACTTCTGCTGCCTTCTTGGCTGAAGTACTGCGTTCATTGGATTTGCTTCCGGAGCCCTGTACGGCCGTACTTGAAGCTCTGGATGAGTCCATATTTGATTCACTAGCAGTTGCAGCCGGATTATTGTCTGCTACTCCTAGTTGTGAATAGATATGTTGTTCCAGATCAGGTCCATATAACTCACGAGCAGGCTTGCCGTCACGCTGAGCTTGTACGATGGCTCTTCCAGCCGAGAGAATCCATTCTTCCTGCGTTCTCTCATCGGCAGGTGCTTGACGCGCAATGGTGCTGATCTGATCAAACAGTTTTACATGTTCCGGTGTCATCTTACTCATTTCGGTCATTTGCCGATTCTGTATTTCTTTCAACTTCTTATAGGAAATCCCCAATGATTGCTCCCCCTGTCTACACACGTTCTGATCCCCGGTGAATCTGGAGACCCTGACGGTATTTTAGTATACGGGAAGGGCTCTCGTTTCGCAAAGTCATTCCTTATAAAACAACTGTTTACGATTCGACCATAGCCCTGCGCAGGCCAGAATGACACAGGTGCATAGCAGCACCAGTTTTCCGTGACTACGAATCCATTCCAAGATGTGTTCCATGAATTCAACCCTTTCGCCAGAAGGAATCGGAGGCAAATGTTGGCTATGATATATGGCTTAGGTTCTCCGTGGTCCGCCGTTAATATGCGTAAGTGCTCATCCAGTTCTAACGATTGTGTGAAGAATGAATAAAGTGTACCCGATTCCACCACAATAGTAGCATTTCCAACAGAAACCAGGGATTGGAGTGTGGCAGGGATGGATCAACAAACAGAACAATTAACAAGGAAGCTGCTGCTAAACAGCAACTCCCGAGGAGTAACGGATGAGGTTGTGCCAATGGAGGAGACGTTGGAGGATGCGGAGTATGCGGAAGAGTATTCAGAAGGAACCTTTCAATCAGGGAGCTTCTGGGGGAGCTCAAATTTGGTTCATGAACATGAATGGCAGGGTCGAGTAGAGACCCATGAGATGTTCCGTCGCAGTTATGAGTAGTGGCCTCAAATATTAGGAATGACTCGAGTCAGCTGTTGTCAGCTTGGCTCATTTTTTTTGCGGAATTACCGATAAAATGTAGACAAGGTACGTCTGGAAATAGACATTTCCTCACGTTGACTTGAGGTTCACAGGATGATAATATACTAATATCATCTTAATACACATTAAACTTATCGGATTTATATATAATTAACAAAGTGAACATGAGCAGGGAAGAATGGAAAGGGGAAATAGGCATGGAGCGTCAGATCAGTATTCGTCATGGGCAGGAAGAATTAACAGCCACGATTCATTATCCGGTCGTTAAAGACATCAAGGAGGGAAATCACCAACAGCGCGTGCCTCTTGCTGTCATCTGCCATGGATTCGTAGGAAGTCGGATCGGTGTAGATCGTCTGTTTGTGAAGACCGCCCGTGAGCTGGCCGAAGATGGGTATTTGGTGCTGCGCTTCGATTACATCGGCTGCGGGGAGAGCAGCGGTGAGTATGGAGCTGAAGGACTTGAATCCATGATTACCCAAACACGTTCTGTGCTGGACTATGCGGTAAATTGCAGTGATGTAGATCCAACCCGTGTAACGCTGATTGGTCATAGTCTGGGTGGAGCTGTTGCTCTGCTGACTGCTGTCCGCGACAAACGAGTTAAGAATCTCGTCATGTGGTCATCAGTGGGATATCCGTTCAACGATATTGTGAAGATTACCGGACGTGATGTGTACGATGAAGGGGTGAAACTGGGGTCTGCTGATTATCTTGGCTACAAGTTTACACCAGCATTCTTTGAATCACTGGCTGAACATCAGCCTTACCAGGAAGCCGTTAAATTTAACGGAGATGTTCTGGTGGTGCACGGCACGTCGGATGAGATCATTCCTGTCGATTACGCATTCCTGTATCAAAAGGTATTCTGGATGCGCCAGGAAGGCCGCTGCGACAAGGAGATTATTTTCCAGGGCGATCATACCTTCTCTTCCGGTAAAGAGCGTGAACAGCTGATTACGCGTACGAGAGAATGGCTAGGAGAGCGTCAGAAGATTGAACAGGATTGGCAGCACTGGATGATCTAAGAGGGCTAAATATCAATCTCTATGATTAGGCTGGAGCATTCTATAGCCAACATGGATCGGTCCATAAGGTAACATGCGCGTCCATATTGCATCTGATTGGGATGTTAGCTTGGAAAAGCGCCTTCTTCGGGGTAAAATAGAAGGGTAAGCATCCTATCCGTGTCTGGAGGTTGGCAGCAATGACATTACCCGCACTATTCATTGCGCATGGTTCTCCCGCTCTGGCGGTGGAGAGCAATGACTACACTCACTTTTTGAACCAGCTTGGAGACAGGCTGCCGGCTCCGAAAGCCATTGTTGTATTTACGGCGCATTGGGATCGTCCCGAACCGTCTGTGACAATGGATGATACACATCAGACCTTGCATGATTTTTACGGATTTCCCTCTAATATGTATACAATGAATTACCCTGCGCCTGGTCAGCCAGACCTTGCGAATGAGATCTGCGCTCTGTTCACTCGTAGTAATCTTCCACATCAACCGGTTCGAGGCCGGGGATTGGATCACGGGGTATGGGTACCGCTGTTACACATGTATCCAGAGGCCAATATTCCTGTTATTGCGGTATCTGTCGACTCGTTGCGTTCCCCGCAGGAACAGTATGATATAGGCCGGATGCTGGAGCAGCTGCGTCATGATAATGTGCTGATCATTGGCAGTGGCGGAACGGTTCATAACTTGCGCATGCTTGGCAGTAATGATGAACCGCAAGACTGGGCAGTGGAATTCGATAACTGGATTGGCGAGCGGCTTGAGCAGTGGAATACGAGAGAGCTGTTTCAGTATGACAAAAAAGCGCCCCATGCCCGCACAGCAGTTCCATCTTATGGAACGGAGCACATTGCGCCTTTGTTCTATGCTATGGGTACGGCTGATATGTCACGATCTGCAAAACGTCTATTCCAGTCGTATCCTTACGGTACGCTCAGTTTAAACTGCTGGCAGTTTGGTGACGGCGTATAACTTGGAACAAACAAGAGTATGTGAACAAGTCTTTGAGTTTTATTTTGCAAATACACCTAGTTCATCGACCAGACAGACTTAGGTTATGAATTAGCTGAACCAAAAAAGGTTTCTGCGGCCAGCGTAATGGGCCTCAGGAACCTTTTTCTATGACTGAGCATTCTGCATTTTAGTATAATCACTTGCGAATCTCAAAAAGCTCACATGCTGTACGCGAGTGATATGCCAGTTCACTTACACTGGACTGAATAACAACGGTATTGCTGTCAAAACGGATAATGACGCCACCAGAATCAATCTGGTGATTATCTTTAAAAACACGAACTTTATGCTTCATTTCCATGGCTTCCTGGAAGTCGGCATCGGTTTCAAGGCGGCGCTGGGTTGGCATGTCATGTACTCCTTTAATTGTAATCGATCGATATGTTCATCATAATACGTGTTTCTGTCGATGGGCAAGTCAGTTGACCTACAAGCATATATAAAAAACCAAAAAAAGTCCTGCTCTCCAGGGGGAGGGGAGCAGGACCGGAAAATGTCTATTTAATATTTAGGCTGTTTTGTGTGTATGATTTATCGTTGGTGTATCTTTAGGCTGACTGCCTTTATTGCGAGTGAACAATCCGCGAAGGTAAGGCATTACCCAATGATCCAAACCGATTTTACCAGCATTTGCACCAGCGACTACAAGGAAGATTTCCATCAGAACTAATTGAGCATTCGTGCTTACTGTTCCCGAGAAGAGGAATGCGAAGTTCATGACCATCGCCATCAGTGCTGCGAGTGTTGTAAAGCATCCAAGAATGAGACCCAGACCTACAAGGAATTCACCCAGCGGGATGATGAAGTCGAACAGTCCTGCGTTTGGTACCGCGAAGTTCTCAAGGAATGTTCCCCACCAAGCTTGAACGGTTGGGTTTTCACCCGTTGCTTTTCCTACAGCGCCTGCAAGGAATCCGCCAGCTTGGAACCCACCTGTTAATTTGCCCCATCCGTGTGTCATCCAGTCGTAACCGATATACACCCGAAGTACTGTCAAAATCCACATTGCCACTTTGTTTTCTCTAAGCCATTGGTTGAAGCTGAACATATAAACCACTCCTTCATGGAATTTAGTGTGTGTTGTTTTTTTTTTGTTTTTCTAAGTGATCACCTTTGATGTCTTTATTGTATAGTTCAAAAGTCATTCTGTTTGTGATTATTATCACAATCTAGTTCAAATTTTAAGTAAGGTTTGAGAAGTTCACATTTAGGACATATTTTTCATCCTGTCTCAAGTTTCAAACGTAAAATGAAGGGTAGAAAATGCTCTCCATATCGAAGACAAATGGTGCTGTGTGTGATTAAATGGAAAGAAATACGTGAAATGGTCACTTACATAAGAGCAACTACAGCCTAGATTTCAGCCATATCGTCCAGGAGGTACATATATTGAAGCAACTGAAATGGAACAAAACGACATCAGTGGCGTCGCTGCTTATTCTGGCCCTGAGTCTGGTCGCTTGCCAGAGTAAGGAGATGGTCCAGATTCCGAAGCCGGAGTCCGTTCCCACACCCGTACAGGAAGAACAAGAAACGGAAGAACCTGCCACATCGCTCTACACAGCACCGCTGACGGGTCTGCCTGTATGAAGCAATTACGCGCCGTCCGCTGGCAGTTATGATTAACAATGCACCTGCAGCGCGGCCCCAGTCAGGTCTGAGTGCGGCAGATATAATTATCGAAGTGCTCGCTGAGGGAGGCATTACCCGTTTTATTGCCATCTTCCAAAGTGAAGGTGGGGCAGACACGGTTGGACCCGTGCGCAGTATCCGTCCGTATCTGATCGAGCTTGGTGAGAGTTACGATGGGGTATTGGTTCATGCGGGTGGCAGCCCGGATGCCTATTCCATTTTGCAAAAGCAGCAGAAACAGCATATGGATGAGATATCGAATAGCGGCCCTTATTTCTGGCGTTCCTCCGATCGTAAAGCACCGCACAATCTATATACGTCGGCGGACAAGCTGAGAGAAGGCGCGGATACCAAAGGCTTTAGTCACGACTTTAAGTCCCCTGTATATACGTATAACGAGGAAGGTGCCACGTCCGCCGGAGAGTTAGCCAAGCAATTCGATATTCATTATTTATTGGAGAGTTACCGGGTCACGTATGATTATGATGAAGTTAGCGGACGATATATGAGATTGGTGAACGGAAAGGCAGATCAGGATCTGGATAACGGCAATCCCATTGGAGCGGCCAATATTATTGTAGCGGGTGCAGATCACAAGGTGCTCGACAATGTGGGTAGAATTTCCGTTAATTTGGAGCAGGGCGGTGAAGCCATGCTGTTTCAAAAAGGCAAAATGATTCGAGGACAGTGGGTCAAAAAACCAGGTGATATTATTCGATTTGTGCAAAATGGGTCCGAAGTTGCTCTTATTCCTGGCAAGACTTTTATTAGTATCGTTCCGAATCAGCCTGATTTTGCAGGGCATGTCGAAATTGAAAATTAATCCAATTTGAAGAGAAATGTAAACGCAGTGTAAAATTTCATCATCATTTTTCCAGCCATTCCAAATAATTAAGATTCATTTCAGATTTATGTGATAAGAATATAAAAAAGGATCATGCCTTATGTACAAACCGTGAAACATTTATGATAAGATATCAAAGGTTGTCATTTCATGTTTCATCGGTTATCGGCAATTTCTCGTAAAGGGGATAGAGCTATGAAGCTTAAGAAGAAGAAGGATATATTTTTTGAGACACTAGAGAACATGGCAGATACGGTCGTGCAAGCGGCTGATTATTTCTCCCAACATGTTTCCAACCTTCAGGATGTGACTCTTTTTGCCAATGAAATGAAGAAGTACGAGTCCCAGTGTGATGATTATGTGCATACCGTCATTACAGAGCTCAACAAGACATTTATCACGCCGATCGAACGCGATGATATTATGGAACTGACAACAACACTTGATGACGTATTGGACGGGCTTGAAGCAACGGCTTCCCGTTTCTATATGTACCAACTGACTGACCCGGACGAATATATTGTTCAATTCGCTGAAATTTTGCGCCAATCGGCTTACGAAATTCAGAAGGCCATTCACTTGCTGTCTCAGAAAAAATTGCTGGCGATTCGCGAGTACACGATTCGTCTGAACGATCTGGAAAACCAGGGCGACGAAGTGCTGCGCAACTGTATCAAGAACCTTTTTGCTACCGTGCCTGATCCGATTGAATTGATCAAGCGCAAAGAAATCTATGAACGTCTTGAGACGACAACGGATGCTTGTGAACATGTTGCCAATGTGCTTGAATCCATCATCATGCGTAATTCTTAAGGAGCCAGAGAATAATGGAAACAACGATTTGGGTATTGGGTATAGTCGTCTTCCTTGCACTGGCGTTTGACTTCATCAACGGATTCCACGACACGGCGAATGCCATTGCAACTTCGGTCTCGACCCGAGCACTGACGCCACGCCGAGCTATTCTTATGGCTGCGGTGATGAACTTTGTCGGTGCCATGATGTTTACGGGAGTTGCGAAGACGATTGGGGGGAGTGTAACCGACCCCACCACGCTAGATAACGGGATTGAGGTCGTCATAGTCACCTTGATCGCGGCGATTATCTGGAACCTGGTTACATGGTGGTTTGGTATTCCGTCCTCTTCCTCACATGCATTGATTGGAGCCCTTGCAGGAGCTGTACTCGTTGGCGCAGGCGCTGATAAAGTCAAATGGAGTGGATTCATTGACATCGTCGGAGGATTGTTATTATCACCTCTGATCGCATTTGCCATCGGTTATGTGGTCATGACCATTCTCAAATATATTTTTGCCAAACGCAGTCCGCATAATGTGAACAAAGGTTTCCGTACGGTACAGATTTTCACAGCAGCGCTCCAGGCGTTTACGCATGGTACCAATGATGCGCAGAAGGCAATGGGGATTATTACTTTTGCACTGGTCGCAGCAGGCGTACAGGATCATCTGGATGTTCCGTTGTGGGTTAAAATCTCCGCGGCAACAGCGATGGCACTCGGTACTTCCATCGGTGGTTGGAAAATCATTAAAACGATGGGAACCAAAATTTTCAAAATTGAACCGATTAACGGATTTGCAGCTGATCTATCAGCCGCATCTGTTATTTTCTCGGCAACCTTGCTCCACCTGCCGGTGAGTACAACTCACGCAATCACATCTGCCATTCTGGGTGTAGGTTCCGCGAAACGTTTCTCAGCAGTGAAATGGGGACTTGCCGGACGTATCATTATTACGTGGTTTATTACGATTCCGATTACTGGGGCGCTGGCAGGATTGTTGTACTGGATCATTTTCTAATTCGAAAATGTGTTCCGGGACAAATTCTGGGTTTCAGACAAACTGTTCATAACTATGTGAATATCGGGATATGTGGACAATTATACAACCAAAAAGAAGAGACGCCTGTGCATGAACGTGTGGACAGGCTGGATATGTGGATAGCCATCCGTGGAATGATAAACCAAAAGAAGATATTCCTGTGGATACAGGAAACTGTGGATAGGGAAATGAGAGAAGCCAACAGGGTTGGCTTTTTTTGTTGTCGCGTTTGCACGATAACGTGTGTATAATGGGCTGTTGCAGGAGACGGTTCAGTGGTTAAAGTTGTACAATAACGTAAAGGATACAAGACAAGGACGTGGTCTATTTTATGATTCGTACACTCGCCATCTCACGGGATCATCAGGTATCTGTAAATGTACCGCTTACACAGCTGGATCTGCAGGATTACGCTTGGGTATGGGCAGATTTCAATCAGCCTTCCGAAGAGGAAAGCCAGTTGCTCGATACATATTTTCATTTTCACCCATTAGCTATTGAGGATTGTATGCATGTATTGCAGCGACCTAAGCTCGATTATTATGACAATTTGCAGTTCCTCGTGCTGCATGCACTGAATCCGACCACATTGGAAGCGGAAGAGGTGGACCTGTTTCTGGGTGCGAACTTCCTGGTATCCTTTCATCATGGGGCACTGGAGGAAGTCGATGAAGCTTGGGAGAGGTTGCTGCATCATGCGCACGAACGAACCATCTGGGCCCGAGGCCCGGTGGCAGCGGCATATACGGTGATGGACAAGTTGGTCGATCATTATTTCCCGTCTCTGTTTGCCATAGAGGATGAGCTGGCTGAACTGGAGAACCGGGGCGGCAGGGAGTCGGTGGAAGACCTGATGAATCAGGTGTTCGACTTGCGTAGTCGACTGCTGAAGCTTAGACGAACGGTAGTGCCCATGCGGGATCTGCTCTATCGGGTAGTCAATTCTCAGCATGTGCAGCGAACAGGAGAGCATACCGTATATTTTACCGATATCTATGACCATTTGTTGAAGCTGACGGACATGATTGAAGCTGATCGGGAAATGACGGCTGACCTGCGCGACAGTTACATTTCGCTGAATTCCAACCGAATGAACCAGATTATGAAGACCCTCACCGTGATAACAACAGTCTTTATGCCACTGACGCTGATTGCAGGGATCTATGGTATGAACTTTGCTTATATGCCTGAGCTGCAATGGAAGTTTGGGTATGGAGCTGTGCTGCTGTTGATGTTTATTCTGGGCGGAAGCATGGTGGCCTGGTTCGTGAAGCGGGGCTGGTTTAAGTAAGGAAGAATAGAAACTGAATAGCAAGTGAAGAGTTAGCGATCTCCACAGATCGCTTCTTTAGCCTGTGTATGATGTGCATAAGAGGGCAAATAAGAGTACATATAGATTCATTTTCGGAATAGATGTCCACATGTGGATAAAATAAATGAAGAAGCATCATGTGCATAACTTTATTTGAGGGGGAATTTGGCTGTTACGAACAGGATGGAAAAAGTAATAGGCATCTTCAGTACTGAAGACGCCTTGGGGAATTTCTCAAGGAATGGATTCTATGAGCTGAATTTTAACATGGGATTTATATCATAAAAGAACCTTGCTACCTTTTTATGATAAGTTGGATGGCTACTGGCCCTTCGCAGGTTACTCTGTTTGCTCCAATACAAATGTGGCTGTAGCTGTATGTTGTCCATTAACGACAATCGTTAGCGTATGCAAACCAGCGTAATGCTTTCTTGTCGTAATGACTTTGAACGATTGCTTCGTTGCAACCTTGGTTCTTCCGGTAGGGAAGGTTTTGTCAGAGCATTTGAACCGCTTGGGTGCCTGCTTGCCATTTGCTTTCATATATCCGATTTCATATTCGATTCGCAGCATCTGTGACTGACCACTTTCATTAACGACATCAAAGGAAAAATGAAGATCTTCCCCGATGGCCACGGTATCTCTTGCAAGCTGAAGATGCTCGATATGTGTCGCATCCTGCTCGACATAACCAAAGAGACTCAGCGCCTTCGGATGTCCCTTTTTCAGTAATGAGCGGCTTGCATGACGAACGATCCAGTCCGTATGTTCATGTTGTCCGTACCAGCTTGAGGCCAAATCCAGGACCAGTTCTGGATGGTCTTTCGAGATGTCGTTCAGGTGATTGGCTACACTTTTTCGGACATACAGGGACTCGTCCTGCTTCAATTCATACAGAATGGGAAGTACTGGGGTGGGATCGGTGATGAATTCCCGAAGTTTGGAACCCCATGGAAGACGTGGACGGCTGCCCTCACTGGCAAGCCTGCGTATATGTTCATTGGAACTTCCCGTCCATTCCATCATGCGTTTCATCGTTTCGATCGGGTAGCGTTCAATAAACGGGCGTACCGCGAACTCGGAACTGGAATAAGGTGTGAAGAGGGTCAAGTACTTCATGGATAGTTCGTAGTTTTCCGGCGCAAGTCCGTTGACTTCAATAAAATCAGGAACGAACAAATACTCGACCCCTCGCATCTGTGGTGCTGCCTGTTCAATCACGTGTAATGCCTCTTCATAGTTGTCAGGGAGAACTTCGGTCAATGCCGACGTAATGCGGCGGATACGAGCTTTGAATTCCAGCTCTCCCCAACCTTCGGCAAATACAAGTTCACGAAATTGCTGCTTGTCCAACTTGGGGTAGAAGTGGTGTAACCTTTCTCCTGTCCGGTCGATTAATGCGGGAGTATATTTGTCTTTAAACAGTTCCATAATCCGCCTCCTTTATCTATAACACAGTATACCTCAATTCACGGGAATAAGAACATAGGTTCTTAAAAAAGGTTATGAATATTCTCTTATATGAAAGAATGAGTGGATTGAAGGGGAGAATAAGATGGAAGTGGATTAAGGCACCCCCTTATGTAAGAGGGCGCCTGGGAAAAGAGTTAGAGCTTTTTGCTTTTTTTGGGACGATGTTTGGTAGAATTGGATTTATTCCGGCCAGTTTTACTATTCGTGTTCCGTTTGCGCGGAGCAGAGGTCGTTTTTTTACGGCGTTTGCGTGAGCGAGGTGGCGAATACTCTTCATAATCTTTATCCGCAACACTGCTTCCTTTTTTTCCTTTTCCAAAAGGCAGAATCCCCATCACTAGTTTCATCATGGGTGCCATCTGCTGGAAGCCGCCAACGACCTTTTGCATTTTGCCGATTCCACTCATGATGCCATCAATTCCACCGAAGCGGTCGATCATTCCTTTCAGTTCTCCGATGTTGGCCAGGGAAAAGCCTGAGGAAGACGCAGGCGCTTCCACCGGAACAGGGGGAGCAACAGGAGCTCCCCCGCCGAAAAAGTTTCCACCGGGTCCCCCGGGACCACCTGGACTATAAGGCACAAGTCCGGATGCTTCAACCTCTTGGAATTGAGGGTAGTAAGGCTCTACTCCAGGATACATGGGTGGAACCTGAGCTTCATTCAATGCCCGTGGCGGCATATAGGCAGTAGTATGGGCCTGCCGTTGCGTATGGGAAGCCGGACGCTGCCGTGGAGCGGGCTGGCGGTGATAATAATGCTGTGGCATGAACTATCACGTTCCTTCTATGTTGGATTTCGGAATTGCGTTCCTTCAGCTGCTGGACGTGCATAACAGACCGAGTTGGAACTCCCTTTTGCTATACTGTATGTCATTAGCGGAGAGACGGCGTAGGCGAGTATCCCGTAAAACGGGATATTTGCGGATTTGGGCGCAGGAGAGTATGATAGGTTCGCAGTGGAATTATATGGTTTGGACACAAAATCGTCACATTTTAAACATAACAATTCCTACATAATTAATCGGAAATATACGCGGAAAAAGGGGATAAATCGTGAGATAGAGGGGGATTGTGCGCGCAGGGAGGACATTAATGCTATATGAAAGCGGTAACATGTATTTTTATTCTGTAGTGCGTGAAATCGTTAACGCTTGAAATACCAACTCAGGCTGGGTACAATGAAGGTACACAGTAACCGCTAGGGGATGATGATGAAATGCAGCTGAAAAAGCTAAATGATAAAAGCATTGAACAATTATTTGAGGCTATTTTGACTCTGAAAGATATTGAAGAGTGTTATGTGTTTTTTGATGACCTCTGCACGGTAAACGAGATTCAATCCATGTCCCAGCGGCTGGAAGTAGCGCGTATGCTTGGCAAAGGAAATACCTATAACCAGATTGAAGCTGAGACAGGTGCAAGTACAGCCACGATCTCTCGTGTAAAACGCTGCTTGAACTACGGTAATGACGGTTATAAAATGACGCTGGAACGCCTGGGACGTTAAGGATGAAGAAACCGGGTGTACTCATCATTAGTCACGGTTCTCAGGAGAAGACCTGGGTAGAATCCGTCGATGACGCGGTCTCCCGGTTGAATCTGCCTGTACCCTTGCCCGTTGAAGCCGGGTTTCTTGAGCTTGTGGAGGGACGCCTGATCCAGGACGGTATCAACCGACTGGAAGCACAGGGCGTAACTGATATATTGGTCGTACCTCTGTTTGTTTCGTCCGGTAGTACACATGTGGATGAGATTGAGTATGCCATCGGTGCCAAAGACGCTCCTGAGCGTGAGACTGATCTGGAACCCTTCGAGGTGAATGCACAAATTCACTTCGGTTATCCTGTGGATAACGACCCGGATATTGCGGTTATGGTCTGGGACAAGGTAAAGGCCCTGTCGCAGCAACCAGAACAGGAGACGATCCTGTTAGTCGGACATGGGAGTATTCACGATGGATTCCGTCAGCGCTGGGAAGCGGGCATTTCTTCACTCGCACAGCGGGTGCAGGAAGTAAGCGGTGTTGCTCATACCGATTATGCGCTGCTAAATCCGGATAGTGTGTACGACAAGGCGAAATACTGGAGTGAAGAGCGGGGGAGCCGGGTTATTGTGGCGCCGCTGTTTTTGAGTGCCGGTTATTTCACCATGAAGGCGATCCCGGGCCGGCTGAAGGAACTGGATTACGCGTATAGTGGTGAGACACTGCTTCCACATCCTTTATTAGGAAAGTGGCTGGAGCGCCAAATTCAACTTTTACTGGAAAGATGTAATAAGGTTAGGGTTTAATTCAGGGAAAACAAGTCGCTGCTAGCGATTATTCCCGTTATCTCTAACAATTGCTTAAACACAAACGGCAGAGATGCCGTTTTTTTGTTTTTGTATGTATTTTAGACAAAACACGCTGAATCAGGCGTGTTTTTTTGTGTTAGGCAAAACCCTCTACGAGCCGAAGCTCCGGGTTCAATCCGTTCATACAGAGTGGAGGAGAGGGTTTTAACTCAGAAATGATTCTCTTTACAGGAAAGTTTTTGTCTGATAAGATGTCAACAATCAATTGTTAACCTTATAAATTATTTTGGTTAACAATTGAAATGATCTAACGGAAGGTGATATCTTGTGACACATTATGAACGGCTTGCAGCTATAAATAAGGCCCATTTATGGAACCCTTTTACGCAGATGAAAGATTACAATAACTCTGATCCTCTCATCATTGAACGAGGCGAAGGCGTCATGCTCTATGACGTCCAGGGACGTGCTTATTATGATGGCTTCTCCTCGGTTTGGCTTAATGTTCACGGACATAACATACCCGAGCTGAACCAAGCCATAACGGATCAGTTGGAACGTGTTGCACATTCTACGTTACTCGGAATGGCTAATGTGCCAGCTATTGAACTTGCTGAGAAACTGGTAGAGATTTCCCCAGAGGGATTAAATAAAGTATTTTATTCTGATTCAGGAGCAACCGGTGTCGAGATCGCAGTGAAAATGGCGTTTCAATACTGGAAGAACCGAGGAGAAACCGGTAAAACGAAGTTTATCACGATGAATCAAGCCTATCACGGAGATACGATTGGTGCGGTGAGTGTCGGTGCAATTCCGTTGTACCATGATGTGTTCCGTCCCATGCTATTTCCTACTCATGTCATTCCATATCCTTACATTTATCGACATGAGGACGGCGAGCGGGAAGCCATGGAAGCTACGCTAACCGCATTGCGTAATGTACTTGAAACCAGTGCAGATGAAATCGCGGCTATTATCGTGGAGCCGATTGTGCAAGGAGCTAGCGGCATTCTTATTATGCCGGAGGGCTGTCTACGCGAGATGGCAGCACTTTGCCGTGCATATGGTGTACTGTTCATAGCCGATGAGGTGGCGACAGGCTTCGGCAGGACAGGTGCTATGTTTGCTTGTGATCTGGAAGAAGTTTCACCTGATTTGATGGTGATAGGCAAAGGCCTTACAGGGGGCTACTTACCTGTGGCAGCGACACTGGCAACAGATGAGGTGTACAGCGCATTTTATGCGGATTATGAGGAGCAAAAAACATTTTTCCACGGTCATTCCTTCACAGGTAACCCGCTCGGTTGCGCAGTTGCTTTGGCTAACTTGAAACTATTTGAAGAGCGCAACCTAGTGGAAGGTGTAAGAGCAAAGGCGGCTTTTGTAGAGCAGAAGCTCTCAGTACTTAAAGATTCTCCGCACGTCGGGGATATCAGGCAGAAGGGATTGATGTTAGGAATTGAGCTTGTACGGGATAAAGCAACTCGGGAACCGTACGATTGGGCCGAACGTATTGGCGTTCGGGTAACGGAGCGGGCCAGAGAGCTTGGCATGCTTACGAGACCCCTTGGCAATGTTATTGTGTTCATTCCTCCTCTTGCTAGCACAGAGGCTGAGCTTGAAGCAATGATTGATATCTTGATGCAATCCATTTTTGACGTCACCGAAGGTGGTTTGGAATCATGAATGGTTTTCGCGGATTATTCGTAACAGGTACGGACACAGGGGTTGGGAAAACAATCGTTACAGGGGCTCTTGTTGCTGCGCTTCGTGCTGAAAAACGGAATATAGGCGTCTGGAAGCCCGTGCAATCCGGTGCACTTCTTGGTAGCGGAGAAACCGATGCAGAACGCCTGTTGCAATACACTGGAATTGATGAGCGTGCCGAGGATGTGGCGCCATTTACATTCCAAGCTCCACTGACCCCGATGCTCGCTGCTAAGCAGGATGGGGTGGATATTACGTTACAGGAGATTATCAACGCGGGTCAGCCGCTGGCAGATCGATACGAATCGGTACTCATTGAAGGAGCAGGCGGTGTCGCTGTCCCTCTGACCGAAGACTCTTTTGTGGTGGATTTGATCTCGGAGCTTCGAACACCGGCCCTGATCGTTGCGCGGACAGGTTTAGGTACGATTAATCATACACTTCTTACAGTGTCATACCTGCAGCAGCATGGGGTACCGATCGTAGGTTTTATTCTTAACGATGGTGAATCTGACGAGATTTATAACGATTCCAGCATCACAACAAACGCGGAGCTGATTGAACGTTATTGCGGCATACCCTTTCTTGGACATTTTCCCCGCTTAATGGACGAGATGAATACGGAAATGTTGATCAAGGTGATTCGAGAGAAGATCCAGTTAACACCGATCAGACAGGCATTAACAGTTCAATCCATGGAGGAGGAATGAAGATGAAAACAACGGTAACTAATCTAGAATGGTCGTCGCTTGCGAATCGATCGTTGAATGGCGAATGTTTAACAATGGAAGAAGGACTTGCCGTGCTTGAAGCAAGCGATGATGAGGTACTGCCGCTAATGCAAGCGGCTTTTCAAGTGAGGCAATATTTTTACGGCAAAAAAGTGAAGCTGAATATGATCATCAACGCCAAAAGCGGCTTTTGTCCCGAAGACTGCGGTTATTGCTCACAATCCATTGTATCCACCGCTCCCATCCAAAAATACAGCTTGCTCGACAAAGAAACGTTGCTTGCAGGAGCACATGAAGCTATGGCGCGTAAAGCAGGAACCTATTGCATTGTAGCTTCAGGGAAAGGTCCCACGAATAAGGAGCTGGATCAAGTGGTAGAGGCGGTAAAAGAAATCCGTGAAACGATGCCCCTTAAAATCTGTGCTTGTCTAGGAATCTTGAAGGACGGTCAAGCAGAACGTTTAGCTGAGGCAGGTGTGCACCGATACAATCACAACTTGAACACAAGCAAGGCCAATTATCCATCCATAACCACAACGCATACCTATGACCAGCGAATTGAAACTGTGGAAAAGGTTAAAGCATACGGCATGTCTCCCTGTTCTGGTGTCATTATCGGTATGGGTGAGAGTAATCAGGAAATTGTTGAGATGGCTTTCGCGCTCCGTAAGCTTGATGCGGATTCAATTCCGATTAATTTCCTGAATGCAATACCGGGGACCCCTCTGGAAGGAGCAGGACGCACTCCGGCTATGAAGGCGCTTAAGGTACTGGCACTATTTCGGCTCATCTGTCCATCTAAAGAGATTCGTGTTGCGGGTGGACGCGAGATCAACCTCCGTACATTGCAACCTTTGTCACTGTATGCTGCTAATTCACTCTTTGTAGGTGATTATTTAACGACAGCAGGTCAGGAAATATCAAATGATCATCAAATGATTGAAGATTTGGGTTTTGAGATTGAGTTAAATGCACTATAAGGCGGTACGGAATATGAACTGGATGGAAAAAGAACTTGCGTTATTGGCTGATGCCTCCAATGAACGTTACTTGCGTGATAGTGCCGCTGTTCCAGATTCTCCTGGGTATACGTGGAGAGGAGACCGAGTGCTACTCAACCTGGCCTCCAATGACTACCTGGGACTTGCTCGACATCCCGCTATCATTGATACAATTCGCGAGGCGCTTCTTACCGAAGGAGGAGGCTCGGGCGCATCTCGTCTTGTTACTGGGAATCGACCACCTTATGGTCGTCTGGAAGAAGCGCTTGCCACTTGGCAGCATAGTGAAGCCGCGCTTGTTTTTGCCAATGGTTATATGGCTAATTCTGGTGTCATTCGTGCACTCGTGGGCCGGGGTGATGTCGTTTTTAGTGATCAATTAAACCATGCCAGCATCGTGGACGGTATTGTGCTGAGCCGCACGGAACATGCCCGATATCGGCATAATGATATGGAACATCTGAAGCTATTATTGAACAAATATCGGGATAAACGACGTAAGCTGATTGTCACGGATGCCGTCTTTTCAATGGATGGTGATCAAGCACACTTGGAAGAGCTCGTTGCGCTCAAACAAGAATACGGGGCAATGCTGATGGTGGATGAGGCGCACAGCGGGGGCATCTACGGGAAACGGGGTGAAGGACTTTGCTTTAAGCTTGGTCTGCATCATGATGTGGATGTGCATATGGGGACGTTTAGCAAATCATTCGGTTTATATGGAGCTTATGTCTGCGGCAGCAGAACATTAATCCGCTTTCTCGTTAACAAAGCAAGGCCGCTCATCTATTCAACGGCATTGCCGCCTTCTCTGGTAGCTGGTATATCAACAGCGTTAACTTTGGTACAAGCGGATCATTGGCGCCGGGAACGCCTCTACTCGGCAAGTCAATTATTTCGTTCTTCGCTTAGTGATGCCGGATTTAACGTTGGGACCGGGGACTCCCCTATTGTGCCGATAATTGTCGGTGATAACGAAAGGGCTCTTCGTTTCAGTGAGGCACTTGAAGCAGGCGGTATTGCTGGGATTGCCATCCGACCGCCTACCGTTCCTGATGGCACAGCGCGAATCCGCTTCTCCTTATCTGCCGACCATACCCCTAAGGAACTGAATGATGCCAGTGCACGAATCTGTAAAATCGGGCTGCAGTTAGGGGTGCTGAGCTTATGAATGCCTTGGATATTAGTCCACTGCAAATTGAGCAGGAGACAAGTGGAACCATACTATGGCTAACGGGATGGAGCATGCCTGATGCGGTGTTTGACCGTCTTCGCCTGTTATTGCCTGAATTTCGTCATATGTCTGTAGATTATAGTGTTGCGGATTCTCCAGAGGAAATCCTGTGTTTAACTGAAACAGCAGTTAGAGACATGTTAGGTATTGAAGGGTCAGTTTGCAGGGAGAGAGTAGCACACGGTCCGCTTCTGATATCAGGTTGGTCGCTCGGAGGTTTACTGGCGCTCAGACTAGCGGCTAAAGGTTACGTGGATGGCCTTGTGCTGTTCGGTGCAACGGCTCGTTTTACCCGCTCAAAAGAAGAGTTTGACCGCGGCTTAGCAGATGCATACGTTAGGCAGATGATCAAAGGGATTTTAAAGGATCGACACGCAGTTGAAGCCAATTTTCGAAAGATTATGTTTACGGAGCAAGAACGGAAAGTAGGTCTTGCTGAATGTCTACCTCATACGGGTAGCTGGACAACGCAAGCGCTACTGGCAGGCCTTCAGCTTTTGAGAAGCGAAGAATGTTTGTCTCAATTGCCCAATATCGATTGTCCGGTTCTTCTTATTCATGGGACTGAGGATAGGATATGTCCTTACGGTGCTGGATTGGAGCTTACAGCTCATTTACCTCAAGCCAAGTTAATTACATTAACAGGCTGCGGGCATGCACCCTTTTTGGGAAAAGAAGTACACATCGCTGATGAATGGAGGAGATGGTGGCATGACCATTGGAAGAAGTAGTGTTGTTCAACGCCAATTTAATCGTAGTGCCACTTCTTATGATGCACATGCTCATATTCAGCGTTCTATGGCTGATCAGCTAGCAAGATCCCTCGCTGAATGGAAGAACAAAGGGTTCTTAAGTGATCCGAGCATTCTCGAAATCGGTTGTGGCACAGGGGCTTTGACTCAAATCCTAGTAAATGAATGGCCTAATGCGAATATTACTGCACTTGATATTGCACCCGAGATGATCGAAGTGGCTTCAAAACGGTTCCGATCAGCAGAGCATCCAGACACTGCGAATGGTACAACGGATCGTTTACGTTTTCTACAGGCGGATATTGAGACATGGGCCGTAAATGCATCGGAGTGCTCAGTGGATATCATCGTCTCCAACGCCTGTTTTCAATGGCTAAGTTCGCCGCAAGAAACAGTGAGTCATCTGAGGCGAATGCTACGCCCCGGAGGTTTGCTCATATTTACGACCTTCGGGCCTGGTACATTTCGTGAGATGCATGAGGCATTTAATGAAGTTTATCGAGCTATCGGGATGGAACCACAGCGACATGGACTTTCGTTTCATTCACCTGTTCAATGGGAGATCATGCTTCAGGAATCCGGATATTCTAGTTTCCATTGTGAGCGTTCGATTCATATGGAAAAGTATGCTTCCGCAAGAGATTTTCTATATTCGGTTAAAGGAATGGGAGCCAGCACCTCAGAAGCAGCAACGATTCCTGGGTATAGCTTACGACGTTTGTTCACCAACATGTATAAGAAGTATGAGGACAAGTTCAGCATACAGGGAGGAGTCTCTGCAACATATGATCTCCTGTTTATTCAATCCGTAGCTCCTTATTAACCCTATACCTGAGAAGGAAGAATCAGATGAAGCTCCAGCAAAGACATCAGTTCTTCGACAATCTCCTGTGCCGGATAAGGCATGGAATTCATGATCCACCATTCCAGCAGCCCAGCGGCGGCAGAAGCAAGAAATTGTACAGTGATCTCCCGATTGATACCTTTGTGAATGCCGCACGCATCAACCTGCTCTTCCACTCCCTGAATCAGGATTTTCATCAGCCGGTTTCGAAAGGCAGGAATGCCTTTTTGGGTTAATAGCGTGGTATAAACGGGAGCATGCTGCTCCAGGTAACGGAAGGTTGAGAGTAACGCCTCCCTAATAGTCATAGGCGTTGTAGGACTTTCCACCATACAGCTCTCCACCAGCTGCTGCAAATACGTCTCAATGCTTTGATCTAGCAGATCAAACTTGTCCGTGTAGTGCAAATAGACGGTACCACGGTTCACATTGGCCCGATCAGCAATCTCATTAATCGTAATTTGCTCGAAATCCTGCTCTTCTAACAACCCGATAAAGGCATCGGTTATGGCTTTTCTTGTTTTGACCACTCGTCTGTCCATGGCTCCTCCTTTGATGTATTCAACAATATGGATCCATTCGTTGATTATTCAACAATAACGGATATTTTAGCGATTGAAGCGTTGCAGATGCTTTGTTACTCTTATTTTATCAACAAATGTTGATAAAGCAACGAATATCCATAAAAATTTGAAATAGAGGGATAACTAATGAATATATTAGTGTATGGCGCAGGCGTTCTGGGCAGTCAGTTGGCGCAGGTTCTGGTACGTGGGGGAAATGACGTCACCATTCTGGCTAGAGGGAAGCGGGCAGAGGAAATGGAGAGAGCTGGTATTGTCATTCGTCATGTGTTCCAGTTTAAAACGACCGTTGATCCAGTTCGGGTAACAAGAACGTTGGAAGAGAATGATGAATATGATCTTATTTTCGTGGTTATGAAGTATAACGATTTTCCATCGGTGCTACCTATTTTGGCAGCCAATCAGAGCAGGAACTTGGTGATCGTCGGCAACAATGCAGATGCACGGAGCATGCAAATCTTTTTGGCGGAAAACAGCAAGGTGGAAAAAAGGATAGCGTTTGGTTTCCAGGTCAGCGGTGGGCGGCGGCAAGAAGACCGGATGTTATCCATTGGTGGAGCAAGCGGGCAAATGGTGATTGGTGGACTGGACGGTGAGATTGCCTTTAAATCGATACTGGGTCAAGCTTTTGAGAAGACGAAATACAAGTTGAATTACCTGGACGATATCGATGCCTGGCTGAAAAGCCATATTGTGCCCATTCTGATGCTTAATGCGGTGAGCTTTAATGAAAAGCGTGAGATGATCAAGCTGGACGGAAGCAGAAAGCAAATCCAACATATGATTGGGGCGATGGATGAGGGCTTTAGCGTGCTTGAGGCTATGGGCATAACGATTATACCGGAGATTCAGGCGAAACTGATTCGCAAACATCAGCGGATGTTTTACCTTCTATTAAAGATGTATAGTATGCTTCCGATCTATAAACTGGTTGCGGGTTCTTTTGGGGAGATCGAGGCGTTAAATAATGCATTTACAGAATGGAAAAAGGCTACAGGTGTACCAACACCGCATTGGGAGATCTTGAAAAGGGACTATTCCATCTTATAAGCATGATCAAAGCAACTTCCTATTGCTCTTACTTCATTTACAGACTACAATTAAACCAACTAATAAAATGGGGATAAGGAGATATGTAGATGCGGGAAGTGCCTATGCGCTATGTCAAAGCGAACCAGATCGGGATTGTGCTATTTGTTGTCCTGTCATTTCTGTTCAACCAGCCGTTAATTCTGGGAGCATTATGGATCATCCAAGTCATTGGTTTGGCATCCGGAGGCAAGCTTAATCTGTTTGTGCAGATTGGGAAGGCCGTGTTAACGGGAAAAGGGACAGAGACACAGGCAGTGGAACTGCAACGCTTCAACAATGTTCTGGCCGTATTGTTTCTTACGCTGGCACTTGTCTCATTCGGCCTTGGTTGGCAGGTAGCGGGTTATATTTTCTCGTCGATGCTTCTCCTTGCTGCAAGTGCCGCATTGCTCGGTTACTGTGTGGGCTGCACCGTATATTTTTGGTATAAACAGTTCCGTGCTGGCAGAAAGATTGGTTTTTAAACTATATGTGATTGCAAAAACAATCCCCTCCAAGTTCTGTATCTACTTGAAGGGGATTTTACTTTTTTTATCTAAACCAGGCCTTGTTTAAATTGTTCGTAAAATTACTATCGTTCAACGGAACATTGGCACTGCCAAAATCGGTCGTATTCAGAGCATTGCGTGCCGCAGACGTCAGATCATCCCAGCCGATCAAAGGCTGCGTTCCACCCACGGTTCCAGTCACACCAAGCTCATGATTTAGAGGCCAGGTACTATTGTAACTAATCAAAGGATTAGTACCGTTTAGGTTCGTGTTACTTGGTGCAACATTCGTGAACTGCCCATGTCCTGAATAGGCGATGGAGAGGATTTGAGGATTTTGTGCTGCGGGATTATCTACCCATACAACGATACCTTCCCAGTCATGACGATGGCCGAGACCGGAGGAAGGGGAGTCTTTCGGGAAATACCATGCGTACATAATAGCCCATACGCCATTATGCCATGCCGAACGGGAGTACACTTGCCCTCTGCTTGAGCTGCAGTTGCCATTAGGTGAACCGGAGGTTTGCAAGCCTGCATTGGTATTACCCTGTTGATCCACGGCGGGGAATGGAACACATCCATGGTAGACTTTTAAGTAGGGTTGGAAACGCTTGGCTGTTATTTGCGTGACTGTGACGGGAGTTACTTCCTGGAATCCGACAACCTGATCATGGTTAATGACTGCCGCTTCAACGTCTGTGACAAAGGGAATACAGGCCAAGAGCGAAACCATAAGCAATAATACGATTTTTTTCATTCGGTGATCTCCTTCATGGGTATGATATTGGAATGTGTTGAGGATGCACTAAGACTATATTGGAGAAGGTTTCATTTTATTTGTCATCTCATTCAGGTTTTTGTAAATTTTTGCAGGATATGGTTGTTCTCATGATTTGAGAGGGTATAAGACTATTTCCGGCCCAAGCGGGCAGAATGGTGATGGATGGTTATAAATGACAGGAAATCCATAGGATTAGATTCAAGAGGAGTGCTAGAGGTTTATTTTGTAAAGGATAGACAAGTTCGGAAGTGAACAGAGAGCATGCTCGTCATTGCTGGAGTGGGATAATTCTTAAGGTTTTATCGTTATTGTTATCCAGATGTAAAATTTCGTTATAATAGATATGAAAATAATTACTTATGTATCACAGGCTAGGACATCTTCACATTTGATGATATGATAGTACATAAAGGCTTTGGAATGAGACGGAATTCCTTATGCATATATATAAGTAGAGAAAAGTGTTGGGGCAGGATTAACGGACGTGAGTCATTGTGTAAAATGATGCCCGACTACGGTCACTCTCAGATAGTAAGAATATGAGGTCGTTCAGACTCATGGATAATGTGGAATAGGTGGCGTATGAGATGAAAAAAGCTCGCTTGATATATAATCCGACTTCAGGCCGGGAAGAAATGAAGAAACGTCTGGCTGATATTTTGCAGCGTTTGGATCAAGGTGGTATTGAAGCCTCGTGTCACGCAACAACGGGTGAGGGAGATGCAACCCGGGAAGCGGAGCTGGCGATTGAACGAGGATATGACATGATTATTGCTGCTGGCGGCGACGGTACGTTGTATGAAGTCATTAACGGCATGGCCGAGCGGGAGAATCGTCCTCCGCTGGGTGTATTTCCTTTGGGAACGACGAATGATTTTGCGCGTGCGCTCGGTATTCCGAGGCAGTGGGAAGATTACGTGGATCTAGTCATTAACCAGCAGCTTCGTCCGCTCGATCTGGGCAAGGCGAATGATAAATATTTTATCAATATTGCGGGCGGGGGTTCGTTGACCGAACTGACCTATGAGGTGCCAAGCCGTCTGAAAACGATGATTGGGCAACTGGCCTATTATATGAAGGGTATTGAGAAAATGGCGAGCCTGTCTCCGCAGGAGTTGGTTATCCGTGCCGCGGGTCAGGAAGAAATTCATGATGAATTCATGCTGTTCCTCATTGCCAATACGAACTCCGTTGGAGGCTTCGAGAAGCTGGCTCCGGGTGCGACCATTGATGATGGTCTGTTCGATGTGATCGGTGTCCGCAAATGTAATCTGGCTGACATGATTCGCCTCGTAACCCTTGCGCTGCGTGGTGAACATCTGAACGACAAGAAGGTCGTTCATTTCCAAACGGATTATATGGAAGTAACGTCGCCGGGCTATGTGCAGTTGAACCTGGATGGCGAGTTGGGCGGCACATTGCCTGCGACATTCAAGAACCTGCGTCATCACCTGATGTTGTATCGTTAAGCGTAGTATGGATCGGAGAGAAAATGTGATTTCCTGTTGCCGTGGGCAGTGGGATCACGTATAATCTCATGGTGCCTGAAAATGAATGGAATCTCCCTTGAACAAGGGATGAACATATATGAAGAAAGAAGTGAATGTACGTTGTCTAATACGAACCGCAGCGGTCGTGGAAAAAACCGCCGGAATTCGGCTACCTCTCAGGGGCAAGGGAATGCTTCAGCATCCCGTCAGCCGAGCAAATCATCTCGTCCATCTACACGTCAGCAAGGGAAAGAGGTGCGGCCACAAGGCGCATCTCTTTCTGCCGTTCGTCCGAAGGGACGGGAACGTGAATCTGCACCAATCGAAGGACTTCCTGTAAGTAAAAATGAAGAGACCGTCATCGACATCATCGGTATGAACCATGACGGTGAAGGTGTCGGCCGTGCCAATGGATACACGCTGTTCGTGCAAGGTGCGCTTCCGGGCGAAACCGTACGCGTGAGAGTGATGAAAACCAAGAAGCAGTACGGTTACGCCAAACTGCTGGAGATTGTGAAGGCAAGCCCGGATCGTGTATCCGCGCCTTGCCCGATCTACGATCAGTGCGGCGGATGCCAGATCCAGCACATGAGTTACGCCGGACAGCTTGCGTGGAAACGCCAGCTGGTGGTGGATAATTTGCAGCGGATCGGCAAATTGAACGTGATGGTTGAGGATGATGAGCAGGCAATCCAAACTGAACAAACTTCTACTGAAGAACAAATGAACGGCAGCAATCGTATTCGCCTTCGCATGGAAGGTGTCATGATCGAAGATGACACAACGCAAGGTATCCGTGTGCTGCCAACGATGGGTATGGACGAACCATGGCGCTATCGCAACAAGGCACAGGTGCCTATCGGTGCAGCCGAGGGCGGCTTGGTGGGTGGTTTTTACGCCAAAGGAAGCCATCGGATCATCGATATGGACACCTGCCTCATTCAGCATGAGCATAATGACGAAGTGGTCGCGAAGGTCAAGGAACTAGGAAGCCATTTCGGTATTAGCGCATATAACGAAGAGACAGGACGCGGTCTGCTGCGTCATGTGGTTGTGAAGAAGGCTTTCCGTACTGGTGAGATGATGCTCGTTCTCGTCACGAATGGCCGCGACATTCCACACAAGGATGCATGGATTGGCAGTATTCGTGAAGCGATTCCGCATGTGGCGAGCATTTGCCAGAACGTGAACAAGAAGCAGACCAACGTTATCTTCGGCGATGAAACCCGCGTCCTGTGGGGTCGTGACGTGATCTATGATTATATCGGTGATGTTCAGTTTGCGATCTCAGCGCGTTCGTTCTATCAGGTCAACCCGGTGCAGACGGAAGTACTTTATGGGAAGACGGTAGAGTACGCAGGACTGAGTGGTAAAGAGACTGTCATTGATGCCTATTGCGGCATCGGTACGATTTCTCTTTTCCTCGCGCAACATGCCGATCAGGTGTACGGGGTAGAGATTGTACCCGAAGCAATTGAAGATGCTCGCAGCAATGCGGTGTTGAACGACATGAAGAACGTGAAGTTCGAAGTGGGTGCATCGGAAGATGTCATCCCTCTTTGGAAAGAGCAAGGCATCGAAGCCGACGTCATCGTCGTAGATCCACCGCGTAAAGGTTGCGATCCACGTTTGCTGGATACGATTCTGGAAATGAAGCCGGAGCGAGTGGTGTATGTGAGCTGTAATCCGAGCACCTTGGCACGCGACCTGCGTGTACTGGAGGATGGCGGCTATCGGACGGTTGAGGTAACGCCGGTGGATATGTTCCCGCACACGGTGCATGTGGAGTCGGTGGCGATGTTGGTTAGGGTGTAGTGTTTTGAAGCTACATTTACCTGTTTTAATATAGCTAATTTGCCCGAGGCTTCTAAAGCTCGGGCTATAATTGTTTTAACCGAAGTCATTCATTCAGCGAAGGGTATTTGATGAGGCTTCCGTTCGACGGATGATAGTTTTATATAATCATTAGTAGAGTTGATCTTGGTCTGAACAATATGAAGTTTTCCAGTTTATCCGTTTTCGATACTTGTGTGTTGTTCAGTGTTTTCTAATGCCGAGGTAAGACGTGGCAAAGGTATACCTAACTTTTTGGCTTCTCTCACAACTTCAAGTACTGCAAAATTGGATGTACTATTATTGTATTCAATGAAAAGTCGTGGTAAGCTGCCCTTTGCAAAAATGACCTTGTTAAACAGCGTGCCGATAAGTGCCGGTGGGATCTTGGTCAACAGTAGAGTAATCGCGTCCATCTTTGCGCCTCTTGCTTTAAGAACAGGCTTCATTTCCCGCATACTCTTGCCGACATTTGTGAATGAGTCACTATGATTCAAGATTGCTGGGAAACTTCCCCGTTTTAACACCTCGGTCTCCATCGCCGCATTCATGGCATAGTGATTCCATAACCAGCTTTGCATATCCTTGATCCAATTGATTTTAAAATGGGCGCCTTCAAATAGTTCTCTGACCTTGTTGTTTATCTGTTCCGTGCCTACCCGTGGTTTTTCCAGAAATATCATTTTTAAAAAGCCGCCCCTAAGCTTATTGTCCTCAATGCCGCCTCCTGCTCCTGGGAACCCAAAGACAACATTGTTCATAGACAGGGGCAAGATTGATGATTTTAAATCCTTCCAAATATTATTGAATATTAGGATAGGGGTGTTACCCGCAGTAGTCGAAAGTAATTTTGCTGCTTCGGGAAGTTGCTCTGTGTTGACACTCGCAATAATGAGATCGTAATTTGGGCTTATCTCCTCATGCAGCTTGATTTTCCAGCTTTCTTGGATGAATTGTTTCCCTTTTCGTGCGTCCCACATTTCAAGCGCTATATGACTTCCGAACTTTTCTTTTCTCCCTTTTCTAACGTAAAACTCAACGGTATGCCCTGCCTTCTCTAAAGCCCAAGCGTATTGGGTCGATATTACACCTCTACCGAAAAATAAAATTCTCATCTTAGCCTCCTAATATCCATATTCATCCTTGTTAATGATCCAACAACGTGTTGTATAATGTTATTGTATAGATTCACTATACGGTCATCAACCATCAGATTTTTAATATCTGTCGTATAATCAATTGAACAGAAAATGGAGGTCAATCATGAATAAGCAACCTGAAATTACGGACAAAACAAGGCAGACATTCATAAATGTATTCTGTGATTTATATTGCCGAAAACCAATCGAAAAGATATCCATTCAAGAGATTGCTAAACAATCAGGATATAATCGGAGTACATTTTATCAATACTTTACAGATATCTATGAGTTGTTGGACTGCGTTGAAGAGCGTGTTTTGAAATCCATTAAGGAGGAAATGGCAGGCAGAGAGTTTTCTACACATACTATCCAAGATGCACTTCAATGCTTGGAAAATGCAGAGGAAATTTCAGTTCTTAAAGCTATATTGGGCGACTATGGTTCTGTTCATTTTGTGGAACGCTTGAAAAGAGAAATTCCCTTTGAGCGATTGATTGTGGATTTTCCAACAGATGATGTCTTGGCACCGTATATCATCGAGTTTTACATATCAACATTAATATCTATGTTTCGCCTTTGGATACACAGAGACAAAGATCTATCGTCGGAAGAATTGATCAAGCTGATCGATAGTCTATTTTCAAAGGGGATAACACCGTATCATATCTTTGGCACGGTCAATCCGCAGCGTTCTGGAGTGTAGCGATGATGGTTAGAAAGCTAAACATAAACAGAAGGGGTTCGAGAATTTATACATAATTCTCGAACCCCTTCTTGTCTTTGTTTCAATATCATCCATTAATTATAGTAGTCTAATACACATGCACACCCGTACCAAGTACGGATTTATTTTGTACGGAATTACCGGATAGATATACCTTTTGAAGATTAGGCAGCTGGCTTAGGGTCTCGATATTGGAAATGGCATTGTTCTCGAGATGAAGCTCTTCTATGGCCTGCCAGTGACTCATAAATTCGAGAGAAGCCAAATTGCTGTCTTGCAGAGTGAAGGAACGTAGAGCGGACATTTTGGCAAAGTAAGACATCATTTGGTCAACCTCAGTAACAGAGGTGTTGTTTATGCTGAAATATGGCTGTTCTAAGGTCAAATGCTCTAGTACGCCGTTCTCTGCGGCCGATTTTTGTCCGAAATTCAGCCTACACTCGGAGCACACCAAAGATTTCACCTGCTTCAAACGAAATAAGGCATCGCTTTCCTTGAACAGTGACGAGTCGTAAATGTTTAGGGTCTCTAGGCGGGACAAGCCGTCCAGGGCGCCAAGATGGGTTATTTCACTGATCTCCCAAAGGGAGAGTTGCTCCAGTTTCGGGAATTTCCCCAGCGTAGCCAAGTTTAATTCCCCGCTTCCGCCCCGGAGCGTCAGGCTGGTTGCGGCGGGCGCCTTTAGCCCCGGGAGAAAGGAGCCTGGGATTTCCACCCGCATAACATTTGGCAATGTCAGCGCTTCTGCTTTCTCGTAGTAACCGGACAACGTTAATTCCCGCAGTGAAGACAGACTGTTTATGGTCTTTACCGAGCCAAGCTGACTTAGAGAAGCCAGGCGTAGTTTAGTAATGGAGGCCTTGCCGGCCAAGCGCTCCAGGCTAGAAAAGTTTACGTTTTCGAGATCAAGCGTTTGTAGAGCAGGCATATTTTGTACAAAGTCGATGGACTTTACATTCGTTAAGAAGGACAGCCGAAGCTCCTGAAGCTGGGTCAAGGCGTATAGCGGCTGCAGGTCTGTGGCTTCACTGTAATGTATGGACAAGGACGATAGCCCGGTCATGGACGACAGCCATCCCAGTTCATCGACAAAGGTGAGCGACAGGGACTTGAGCGGCAGCTTGTTCAATAGAAAGAAATCCGTTACGGATTCATCCACATAGGTAATGGATAACGAGCTCAGATTAGGAAATTCCAGCAGCATAGCCAATTCCTGATTGCTGCGAAGCTGAGTGGAAATTTCCGTAATTTTAGACTTGTCGCCAAAGTAGCCCGAAAATGTACTAAAGGATTCGTTAAAAGCGCCTCCATAACTTTTTAATCCGGGCATATGGGCCAAAGTGGTTTGGTCCGTCTGGGAGATTTCATAGGTATTCGTCAGGTCCAATGCCGTCAGTCCCTTAAAAGCTTCAAAATCTCGCTGATCGATCTCCTGGCTATTCAGTTTCTTGTCCTGAGTAATATAAGTGATCTTCTCGGCCTGTTCATCGCTGAAGGGATCAGAGAGGCTATATGTAAACTTCCACTGATCATTCTCCGAATGCTCTACGGTTAAATAGCGAAGACGAGCCAGTTCCTCCTCTGTCGGCAAGGCGGACCCTTTATCGAAGATATCTCGCAAAAATGAGAGCAAAACCTCGCTTTCAGGCATCTTTCGCACAGGCAGATTAGCTTCTGTTTTTGGATAGGTGGAGCTGTTGCTATAATAAAAATACGTACCGATGGCGCCAGTTAGGACTAACATCAGTATCAGCATTAGCTTTACGGAGACGGTCTGCTTCAGCGGTGCTTTAGGGGGCGTTCCGTGGTAATGATTAATGGTCTGGTCTACGTAATAGACATGATTTTGCTTCAATAAAAGCTCTGTTTCACAATAGGGACACTTTAAAATTTCACCCTCTTTGTATTCAATTCTTCCGTTGCAATTGGGACAGTTTAACGGGATAAACGCCACGAATGTCCCCTCCTTCATTATGATGGTCATAAGATCATGCTGAACGGTCATCTGACTTCATTATACCTTGTGAATTTACGTTTGATGAGAGAAAGAAGTTTCACATAGCGAAGGAGCAGGGAAATCCTGCTCCTTTTTGATCTTTTTAAGTATGGCTGGTGGTAAGCATTATTAAGAGGGGATCTGTTGTGGTGCTGCGACGAATTTATCTGCCGCGGCCTGATCATCGGAACGAAGAGCATGACCATACCCGTATCAGACTTGGTAGAGTTCTGTAAAAAACTAAGATTCCCCTTTAATTTGGAGTAAGATTTCTCTTTCATGAAGTGGTATTATCTGGGGTGAAAGGAGGCTGGTCACAACAATTTATGTAAGCGCTTTATATGTTTGGTGAAAAATTTGATGTGGGGGGAATGCTTCGAATGAGGAAATCACTAAAGCAGGTCGTTTCCGGGTTACTCGTAGCGGCTTTGCTTCTTCCGGGCGGCTTGATAGCTCCGACAGTTAACGCTGCAGATCTAGTGGCAACTAATTCACAAATTGTGTATCAGGAAACATTCCAGAATGGTCAAGGCAAGGCAACTCAATCAGGCGGTGCCCAGCTGGACGCTGTAACAGACAAGCCGTTTGAAGGCAATGATGATGGAGCGGCTCTACATGTTAGTAACCGATCTAATAACTGGGATGGCGTGGACCTCGCTTTTGATGACCTTGGTTTGTCAGTTGGCAAAGAGTATTCTGTAACCGCTTCCGTATATGTCGATACTGATGCTAACCCACCTGCAGACGGGAAAGCCGTTCTGGAAATGGTAAGCAATAAGGGCGTTGCTGGATCTGAGGCATACACTGGAATTAGCTCTGCTGACTTTAAAGCAGGACAAGGCATTACGCTATCCGCCGATCTCTCCGTTAACAGCGTGGAGAATACAGCTCTACGAATCAAATCTGATGAAGCAGGTAAGGGTGCCTCTTTCTATATCGGGGATATCACGATCACCCAGACAGTAACACCTGTCGAACCCACGGTAGTCCTTAACCAAAGCTTTGAAGACGGGAATACCGGTGGATGGAGCAAACTGGGTTGGGGATCGAATGGGGACACTACGGTCGTTAACGACTTAGCCTCCGAAGGCACGAAATCTCTGAAGTTCTTCAACCGGGCCGATGAGAAGGCTGTTCCTGCTCTTGTACTTACTGGAAAAATGAAATCTGACCGTAAGTATGATATTTCCCTCAAGGTTAGACTCGGTTCGGGTAAAGGCCAGTTCCATCTGGCTTCCAAAATAAATTCTGAAATATTAGCCGATGACCAGAAGTATCCTTGGCTTATAGGCAATAAGGTTGTAACAGCTTCCGAATGGACGCTATTAGAAACCAAAGGCTACGAAATCCCTTCTAAAACGAATGAGGTCATCATCTATGTTGAACCATCGGACAATACGTTAACCTCGGATATTTACATTGATGAAGTCATGATCACCGATGTAACTCCTGATCAAACCGCACCAGAGATTGTAGATAAAACGGGCATCGCTGCCGATTTTGAGAATGGCCTGAATGGATTTAAAGCGCGGAACGGCCGTGAAACGGTAGTCCTTTCCCAAGACGATAATCATACATCTGGCGGCAAACAAAGCTTGCTTGTGACAACTACGACACAATATGACGCAGCCTTGGTTGATGCTACTGGCAAAATGGCAAAGAATCACGAATATGAGCTGTCTGCTTGGGTGAAAATGGCACCTGGACAAGAACCCACAACACTTCGTATAAGTGTTCAATATGCGGACAGCGGCTTTGCGAACGTGTCTCCAAATGCAACCGTTACAGATCAAGAATGGGTACACTTAACGGGTAAGTATACGCTCACCACTACTCCAAGCGTACTTAATGCTTATATTGAAACAGCAAACAATGACGGCGGCAACCGTACCTTCTTCTTGGATGACTTTGCTATAAAATATCTGGGACCTGTAACTGCCGCACCTCCGATTCAAGAAAACCTTCCTAACCTCAAGGATATTTACAAGAATGATTTTCTGATCGGGAACATTGTGAATCCGGCTACCTTTGACGAGACTCGGCTCAAGCTTCTGACGAAGCATCACAATGTTGTTACGTTTGAGAATGACATGAAGCCGGACTATGCCTATAACGCGGATAGACAATTTGATTTCAACGCAGAAGATGCTCTTGTCCAAAAAGTACAGGATGCAGGCCTTGATCTGCACGGTCACGTGCTCGTATGGCATGCGCAATCACCTACTTGGCTTCATACGGCAGCAAACGGCAAGCCTTTGAGCCGTGAAGAAGCTCTGACGAACCTAAGAACACATGTTAAAACGGTGGTTGAGCACTTCGGTGACCAAGTTATTTCCTGGGATGTTGTCAATGAAGCGATGAACGATAACCCGGCTAATCCGGAAGACTGGAAAAATGCATTGCGCAATTCAGGCTGGTTACAAGCCATTGGCCCTGAATTTATAGAGGAGGCATTCCTTGCAGCCAAAGAAGTCATTGATGAAAATGGCTGGGATATCAAGCTATATTACAATGATTACAACGATGACAACCAAAATAAAGCTACAGCCATCTACAGCATGGTGAAAGAGCTCAATGAGAAGTACGCCGCAAATCACCCTGGCGAGAAACTGATTGACGGCATCGGCATGCAAGCCCACTACAATTTGGGTACGAGACTGGACAATGTTAAGATGTCGCTCGAGCGTTTTATTTCCTTGGGAGTAGAAGTCAGTGTCACCGAGTTGGACATTATGGCAGGCACCAATTCTACAATCACTGAAAAAGAAGCAAAGCAGCAGGCCTATCTGTATGCCCGATTGATGGATCTCTATAAGAAGAACAGCGAGCATATTTCACGTGTCACCTTCTGGGGATTGAATGACAGCACCAGCTGGAGAGCCGAGCAGAATCCAACCTTGTTCGATAAGAATTTTCAAGCAAAACAGGCGTTCTACGCGGTAGTTGATCCGCAAAAGTATATGGCGGAAAATCCGCCTGAAGAGCTTGAATACAAGCGTTCAAGCGCTCACTATGGGACACCAGCTATTGATGGCTCTGTAGACAGTGTATGGAGCAAAGCTCCTGAATTGAAACTGGATACAAAGCAAATGGCATGGTCAGGTGCGACAGGAACGGCAAAAGCACTGTGGGATGACGACAATCTGTATGTATTGGTTCAAGTCAGAGATGATCAACTGAACAAGTCCAACCCGAATGTATGGGAGCAGGATTCCGTTGAAGTATTCGTCGATGAAAACAACGGGAAAACAGCTAACTTCCAAGACGATGATGGACAATACAGAGTGAACTTTGAGAACCTAGCTTCCTTTAATCCTGCGGAAATCGCTGCAGGCTTCGAATCCAAAGTCTCTGTTTCCGGTACCAACTACACGGTTGAAATGAAGATTCCGTTCAAAAAGGTTAAGCCTGCGAACAATGCCAAAATTGGCTTTGATGCGCAGATCAATGATGCCAAAGACGGCAACAGAATCAGTGTGAATGCATGGAACGATCCATCCGGTCAAGGTTACCAGGATACTTCCGTATTCGGTGAATTGACGCTCGCTGGCAAACCCTCTTCTGGCGGAGGAAACGACGGTGGAGGCAACAACGGCGGGGGGAACAATGGTGGTAGCAGTGGCGGATCAAATTCCGGGACTACTCCGCAGCCCCAACCTCAACCACAGCTTCCAGACAATGACTCGAAGATAGTGCCGGTAATAAAAGTTGAAAATGGAACAGCCACAGCAACCATTTCAAGCGACAGCCTGAATAAAGCGATTGAAAAAGCTTCTCCAGGTGCAAATGGCAAGAAGCAGGTTACCATCGAAGTGCCGAAGCAAGCAAATGTACAATCCTATGTTGTGCAATTGCCGACTTCAATCCTGCAAAGCAACAATAATGTTGAGTTTGTGCTTAAGACGGAGAATGCAACAATTCAAATTCCGTCCAATATGCTTTCTAATATTACGGAGCAAGCGGATCAAGTCTCTATTCTGATTAACAAAGTCTCGGCAGATCGTCTGAGCGCAGATGTTCGCGCTATTGTGGGCAGCCGTCCGGTGATCGATCTAAGTGTAAAAGCTGGTGACCGTCTCCTTGCCTGGAACAATCCAGCGGCACCTGTAACGGTATCTGTTCCGTACACTCCTGCTGCACAGGAGCTTGTTAATGCACATCAGATCGTGATTATTTACATTGACAATCAAGGGCATGCAACAGCCGTGCCAAGCGGACGCTATGATGCTAAATCCGGTTCAATGGTGTTCAAAACAACTCATTTCAGCACTTATGCTGTAGCCTACGTAACCAAGACTTTTGCCGATGTGCAAAATGTCCTGTGGGCAAAACGAGCAGTCGAAGCGCTGGCTGCACGCGATATTATTAAAGGAATCTCTGATGACAGCTTCGCTCCTGCAGCTTCTATCACGAGAGCCGACTTTATCACCTTGCTTGTAAGAGCACTTGAATTGAAGGGTGCGGGAACGAACACGGTAGCCTTCAGCGATGTAAAGCCAACTGCTCACTATGCACAGGCCGTGACTATTGCGAAAGAACTGGGGATTGCCTCTGGATTTGAAGACAACACGTTCAAACCAAGCAGCAGCATTTCCCGTCAAGACATGATGGTTCTTACGGCGAAAGCCCTGAAAGCAGCAGGTAAGCAATCTGCCGGCAACGGGAATCTGGCTCCTTATTCGGATGCTGCAAGTATTTCCACTTACGCGATGGATAGTGTAACTTCCCTCGTAGGAAGCGGAATTGTTAACGGAAAAGATGGAAAAATCTCACCAGCCGACACATTGACTCGCGCTGAAGCAGCGATGGTTCTCTACCGGATCTGGGAAATGTAAAGTTTAATTAAACCAGCTAAAAAAAGACTACCCCCGTATAATCCAGACGGGGGTAGTTCTACTATTTTATATCGAAGTAAAAAAACTCGTACATCACTCTGCAGAAAAATGAACAACTGCACTATATAACATCTTATTTCGAAGCGGGTCGAACGTGACTTGATGCTGAACCTGCTTCACTCGAAGCAGCAATGCCTTGTTCATTCCGATTCGGTCTTCGATCGCTCGTTCTAGTTCCTTGAAGTCATAAGCCTGCAAGCATTCAACTTTGTCTTTGATAATATCGAGTGAAATTTCCATGTTTGTTTCAGGCCTCCTCCATGTCACGATTTGCAGGTATAAAAGCCTGCCGAACTTTTATTGTAGAGGAGCTTGTCCGGTTCGGCAAGAGCGAACAAAGCGAATCATTAGAATGATGGAGGCGGTCTGATTTCTATACTGGGGGGCCAAAACGATAAGATAAAGTTATGCTTCAAATAATCACTAATAAACCCGTGCTGAAAATCAACTAAAGACGTGGTAAAATTGGTGGAGTGATAAATGGAGAAAAGGAAAACACGGACCCATACGGCCATTAGCAAAGGGGGGGCATCGCCCCTCTTTTTTATGCGAGTCTATTGAAGAGTACGCTTCTCTTCGGGGTAGGATATATTCATCTTGATGTCATTAACAGATACTGATGTTTGAACGAAGTTACACTTGCATGGTATAAGTGAAGAAGAAGCAAGGACATTAAAATGTAAATTGCAACGAATCTGCTAATGTAAATGATACGATTGCAAATGTATGGCTAACGATTTTTTTACTATTAATGAGGACAAAGATTGTCCTGGTATATATAGAGGAGTTTCTAATATGAAAGAAAATTTTTGGCGTGATTTACCACGGCCATTTTTTATACTGGCGCCGATGGAAGATGTGACGGATGTGGTGTTTCGCCATGTCGTAAGCGAAGCGGGCAGACCGGATGTGTTTTTTACGGAGTTTGCGAATACAGAGAGTTACTGTCACCCGGAGGGGAACAAAAGTGTACGCGGGCGTCTGACTTTTACAGAAGATGAACAGCCGATTGTGGCACATATTTGGGGAGACAAGCCGGAGTTCTTCCGCGAGATGAGCATCGGGATGGCGAAGGAAGGTTTCAAAGGCATCGATATTAATATGGGCTGTCCTGTCGCCAATGTGGCGGAGAATGGAAAAGGAAGCGGTCTGATCTGCCGTCCTGCGCTTGCAGCGGAGATCATTCAGGCGGCCAAAGCTGGTGGCTTGCCCGTCAGTGTCAAAACTCGCCTCGGGTTCACCGAGGTGGACGAATGGCGCGACTGGTTAACTCATATTTTGCAGCAGGACATTGTAAATTTATCCATTCACCTGCGGACAAGAGAAGAGATGAGCAAAGTCGATGCGCACTGGGAGCTGATCCCGGAGATCAAGAAACTTCGGGACGAGATTGCACCGAATACGCTGCTAACCATTAATGGAGACATTCCTGACCGTGCGACCGGACTCAAACTCGCCGAGCAGTACGGTGTGGATGGCATTATGATTGGACGCGGCATTTTCCAGAATCCGTTTGCTTTTGAAAAGGACCCAAGGGAGCATACCACGGAGGAGTACCTTCATCTTCTGCGACTGCACCTAGATCTGCATGATCAGTATTCAGATCTTGAACCGCGTTCGTTCAGCCCGCTGGCTCGTTTTTTCAAAATCTACGTCCGTGGATTCCGCGGGGCAAGTGAGCTGAGAAATAGCTTGATGAACGCCAAAACAACAACTAGAGTACGGGAATTGCTCGATGAATTTGGTAGCAAGGAGCATGATGGGGCAGAGGAAAATGAATAGAATACAGGAGGTCACATGTCCTGGAGTAAATTGAAGCAGCAACTGGAGAGTTTCCTTAGTCCCACGTTAGTTGGAACCGTCGAATACCGGGCAACCAGCTACCGCTATTCACCCGATAAACCAGGAAATTGTTACATTACCGTAGACAAAAAGAACGTACTCAATATGAGTGACATCACTAGCTCGATCAGATGGTATCAGACGGAGCAGGAGATCAAGAACGACCCGGATGTCCTGATTCCTGTAAGTCATGAAGAGATTGAAGTCGTCAGAAAAGAAACCAAAGGGACCGTTCCAGAGGATCGCCTTCAAGTCATAGCAAGAAGCAGAAAAAGCTCAGGACATGCCAAAGATCTCCTTTCTGCGCAGGCCGTATTAAGTAAGTCGAATTTTACTATTGTAGCGACTACGTTTTTATCTACTTCGATAGAGGATAATCTGGAGAGCAACGATATCTTGTTGAATATTCTGGCTTTAATAGACAGACGAGTGGGCAAAAAGCGAATCTTAAATATGTCCGAGCAGATAAAGTTAAAGCATCCAGCTGTGCAGTATTTTTATGAACTACGGCGTAGTACGGTGTGAAAATTAAAAAAATTCAATGAAGGGTACCCTCTGTCAAGGATGGTCCTACTGAACATTAGCTTAACAAGAGAAGAGATGATCAAGTAGACTTCAACCTGTGCATGTTGAAAAGTCTACTTTTTTATTGTTCAATTTTTTTCTGCTATAGCTTTTAACTATAACTAGTTATGGCATTTAAGTATCTCAGCCAACCTCGTTCTGCATGATATGATAATGGTATACAACGAGGGGGTTTTTGACATGACTGATAAGTTCCAGATCGTAGGTAGTTTGTTGCGTCCTGAAGAGCTGCTGACATATAAAACGCAAATTGAACATCGTGATGATATCAAATATCCATTCTATGAAAGTTTTGAAGGTTATGAAAAATGCGAGACTGAGGCCATCAAACAAGTGGTGAAAAAAGAAATCGAGCATGACCTGTCGATTATTACAGATGGAGAGTTCTCCAAATCGATGTGGCATCTGGATTTTGTGTGGGGCTTTGGTGGAGTTGAGCGTTATATTGCAGACCATGGCTATTTTTTCCGTGATGTCGATGGATCTTCAAAATATGAAACACGTAAAGATATTGGCCTGCGCATAACGGGCGAATTGAGCGGTAAAAATCATCATTTCATTCAACTGTTCAAACAACTGCAAGACACGGCGGGTGACCAGCAAACGAAACTTTGCGTTCCGTCCCCATCCCATATTTTTGGTGAACTCTCCTGGTCGGATAATATCGGCGGTACGGACGCTGTTTATCAGAATATTCAGGAGCTCAAAGCGGGTCTTGTGAAAGCTTATAAGGAATTTGTGGAAGATTTCGCTGCGGTAGGTGGTAAAATCCTGCAAATGGATGACTGCTTGTGGGAGCTGTTTGCAGACGACAACCCGAACTCTCCGTTTACAGGGGAGCACATTAATCAAGAGGAAGTACAGGGTCTCGCTACCGAATTTATTGATATTAACAATACAGTGATTGACTTCGGTCATAGCCTGGGCTTGAAAATGTGGACACATAATTGCCGCGGCAATTATGATTCTCGCAACATGGGCGGTGGATCTTACGCGAAAATCGCTAACCTGTTCCTGAAGCAGTTGAAATATGATCGTTTCTTCCTGGAGTGGGATGATGATCGTGCGGGTTCTATCGAAGCCCTGGAGGTTTTCAAGGACAGACCTGAAACGGAAATCGTATTAGGCTTGTTGTCATCTAAGACCAATACACTTGATGATGAAGAGCGCGTAATCCGTTTGCTTGACGAAGCATCTAAAATTATTGATAAGGATCGTCTGTTGCTTTCGCATCAATGTGGCTTTGCATCCTGCGATGGCGGTAACGAACTAAGCGAAGCTGAGCAATGGGCCAAAATCGTTCAAGGTCAAAAGATTGCCAAGCAATACTGGGAAAACTAATTTCGAATAGCAGCATCTTGAGCTAAAAGGGATGCCTCGTAGGGCCAGAAATGGACATGCGAGGCATCTCTATTTTTTATACCTCTTTTCTCCCCAAATTAACGTAGTTTCTTGCTTAAGGTTGCAGGACCACACTCGAATAGCATAACTAAGTGAGCCTCACAGGATGTATCTGTTCCGCCATTGTATTGCGCGATAAGTGGCTCTTTCTCAGATCGGTGATTAAGACACTGTAGGAGAGAAAGGAGTTGTTAGCATCATTGGTGAGGTTGGAATGGGAGTGAATTTAGTGGAATCTGGATGTATAGCGTGACAACAGGCTGTGATACAATGAAAATGAAATTGTTGTACGGATCATCTTGGCAGTTGTATTCCCTCTAAACGACAAATTAGAAATGTATATATCCTATGAAAAAGGAGAGTTTTACACAATGAATTTGGAAGAGGTTATGCATGAGCTAGAAGCGCTAGGGAAAGAACGAACAAAGAAAATATATATGTCCAATGGTGCACACGAACCGCTTTTTGGAGTAGCTACTGGAGCGATGAAACCAATCGCCAAGAAAATAAAAAAGGATCAGCCTTTGGCTGAGCTGCTTTACGCTACGGGAAACTATGATGCCATGTATTTTGCTGGTGTGATAGCCGATCCCCAAGCGATGACGGAAGCTGATTTTGACCGTTGGATTGATGCTGCTTATTTTTACATGATCTCTGACTTCATCGTATCCGTCACGCTGGCAGAGACAGATATTGCCCAAGCGGTTTCGGACAAGTGGATTGCGAGCGGGGATGAATTGAAAATGTCTGCAGGCTGGAGCTGTTATTGCTGGTTACTCGGTAGCCGACCGGATAGCGAATTCTCCGAAAATAAAATGATGGAGATGCTCGAACAGGTAAAAAAGACGATTCACGAATCTCCGGAACGAACGAAATATTCGATGAACAACTTCCTTTACACCGTCGCGACATCCTATCAACCGCTGCACGACCAGGCCGTGGAGACAGCCAAGGCCGTGGGACCTGTTGAAGTCGACAAGGACAAAGCTAAGAGCAAGTTCCTGCAAGCTTCCGAAAATATTCAAAAGGCAGTGGAAAAAGGGCGAACTGGGTTCAAGCGTAAATATGTAAGGTGCTGACGCTTTCGCCTTATCGTCAGTTTTGGCATAGGGAACGTCCGAATCTGTGAATTGAAATCCACAATCACCATGTTATAATAAGGACAGAAACAGCTTATAATGCAAAGAGAGCCGTGCGCTAACACGACTCTCTGATGCAATAGCCGCTTTTAAGGGCGGTGGGCTTAACAAGCAGGGTACCGACCAAATAGACCGCATCCCTTAGCCAGAGGTCGGTCTATTTGTCTTTATTGGACAGCAGCGCTACAATCAGCAAACCGAAGGTAAGCATTAGCATAATTGCTTCAAATACTGTCACAAGGCATAACCTCCCTTCCGGGAGATTAGCCGACCGCCCATATAAGCCTTTCCATTGCTCTGTGAGTATACCATATTTTTCTTGGAGCTAATAGATGAACAATATTCGTTTTCATAAAAGTCTTGGCATGATAATTCCCCAGTACAGTGAATGCGAAAAGAGCATTACGGTGGCTAGTATGAAGCATTATTTAGTTGAAAACAAATAAGAGAAAACACGCCATTTATAGGCGTGTTTTTTGTGTTTACTGCTGAATAACAAAAATTAAACAGCATCAAAGTTACACATTTTATAAGGGCCCGGAGCGTTTACTTTTTAATTACTTCTAACCATTTCTTTGGCTTGCTGCCTGCCCGCCGCGAGAAAGCTGTCGCTTAGTTCAGGATCATTAACAGAGCGTGCAAGAACAAGCGAGCCAACCATGGTACTGAACAATGCACGACCTTTGTATACATCGATTTCAGCCAGGTTGGAGATAAAAGAGATCATCCGCTCCAATTCATGAGTGAATACCTGCCGAACCTCTTCGGAGGAACGGGATATTTCACCGGAAAGGGCAGGGAAAATGCAGCTCATTTCCGTTTTGTCGCGGTGATAGGGACTGAGATAATAATCGATGACTGTATTGATTTTTGGGTTCTGCTCTTCCTGATCCGCGACTTTCTGAAGAAGTGCGATGGTATCGCTAATGGCATATTCACAGGCTTCGGCGACCAACTGTTCCTTGTTGTCAAAGTGTGAATAAAACCCTCCATGAGTCAATCCGGCCCCCTTCATAATGAACGGTACACTGACGTCCTGGATACCGTTGGTGCGAAAAGCCCGAGCAGCACTCTCGACAATTTTACCTCGTACTTTTATTTTATGGCCTTTGGGATAGGGCATTATCATTCACTCCATAGCTTCATCATTCTGCTTTATCAAAATATTATAGTCATCATAATAAAGCCTGTCAATTTGGCGACTGGATGTCTTTTGATTTACAAAAGGGCCAAATACGGTTGTTGACCGCCTCAAAATATGATGGTTATAATATATTACGATCATCATATTTTAAATCAGCTTCAAATCAGGAGGTATCAGGATATGAGTAAGCTTGAATCTGTAGATACGTTAGTTATTGGATCAGGTCCGGGAGGATATGTGGCGGCGCTTCGTTCTTCACAGCTGGGGATGAAGACGGCAATCGTCGAACGTCAACAGCTCGGCGGGGTCTGCACGCATGTGGGGTGCATACCATCCAAAGCATTAATTGCGGAATCACATCGCCATGATTTGTTCAGACAGTTCAATCAAGCTGACGCTGCAGCGACTTTTAAGAATGCTCAGCATTTCAAGCAAGGGATTGTGAATAAACAGGCAGGTGGCGTCCACTATTTGTTAAAGACTGCGAATGTGACCATTCTCGAAGGCGAGGCCAGTCTGGTGGATGAGCACACAGCGCTGATCCGGCAAGCTGGACAGGAGCAAAGCATTTCTTTTAAAAACCTCATACTGGCAACAGGATCTCGTCCAATTGAGCTGCCAGCATTTCCAGTTGGAGGTCGTATCTTATCTTCCACAGAAGCACTGTCTCTGCAGGAGGTTCCGAGTAGTCTGGTTGTGATCGGCGGAGGGTATATTGGTGTGGAACTTGGACAGATGTATGCCAAATTCGGAACAAAGGTAACGATTCTGGAGGGTGGAGCACAAGTATTGCCCGGATTCGAGGCGGAACTTGCAGCACCTGTAGTCAAACAATTGAAGGCGGATGGCATCCACATCGTAACTGGAGCGATTGCTGAAAAGGTGGAGAAGAAGGCTGATTCCATTACACTGCATTATTCGAAAAATCAAGAGCAGCACCAGATTACAGCGGAATATGTATTGGTCACAATCGGCAGGAAACCCAATACAGACGGCCAGTTAGGACTGGAACGCATTGGCTTGCCCGTAACAAACAAGGGACTGGTTGAGACGGATGAACAGTGCAGAACGGTTATCCCACACATTTATGCCATTGGAGATATTACAGCCGGTCCGGCACTCGCTCACAAGGCTTCCTATGAAGCCAAAGTAGCAGCAGAGGCCATTGCTCGTCTTACCTCCAAAGTGGATTACAAGGTGATCCCGCTTGTTGTCTTTTCGGAACCAGAGCTATCCAGTGTTGGAGTAAGTGAGACGGAAGCCAAAGCACAGTCCATTCCAGTGGTTATTGGAAAATCTTCTTTTGGGATCAACGGAAGAGCATTGGCATTAAGGGAAACCGAAGGATTTGTGAAAATAGTGGCTGATCCGACCTCAGGAATTGTCATTGGCGCGCAAATCGTTGGCGTGGAGGCATCCACATTGATATCGGAGCTTGCGCTTGCAATTGAGATGGGTGCAACCGTAGAAGATCTGGCCATGACGATTCACCCTCATCCCACGTTGGGAGAAGTGATTATGGAGGCTGCCGAGAACGCGGTCACCAAAATGAAAAAGCAAAAATAGCCAGCAAATTTAACATACACGAGGATTGGGAATGGGAGAGATATAAAAATGAAGATAAAAGCGGGTTTGTATATCGGAATTGCGATGGTATTTATTGTTGGAGGTTCTCTTCTGGCTGTTAAAGGGAAGGATGCTGTAAGTCAGGCCGAGAGCAGGAAACAAGGCATGCTTGAGGCAGAGCAAACGACATTGTTTTATCAGAATAGTCCTGGGATGATTGCAGAGGCAGGTGCTTCTGCAGGTGACTCCGTGAAAGAGGGAGAGGTGCTATTTAAAGTGAAATCAGCTGGGGAAGGAGATGTGGATGTACTCGCACCGTATGATGGTTTGGTTGACCGAGTTGCTGTAAAGCAGGGAGATCAAGTACAAGCAGGAGTGCCGCTGGCGGTTCTGCAAAAGAATAATTACTATACGGACCTCTACATCCAGGAAAGTGAAGTTCAAAAGCTTGAAGTGAATCAAGCCATAGATGTTCATTTTCCCTATTTGGATCAGCCAACACAGGTGAGTGGAGTTGTTACTTCCATCTCATCTGCCCCACAATTCGCGAGCTTGCGCATGTCACGGGAAAAGGGGCAAGCCGATCTAAGTATGTTTCTGGTCCGAATATCGATGGATTCGAATGCTGATTTGCTTCCGGGGATGACAGCAGAGGTGAAACTTGATGAAATCACTGATTGACGAATGGAAGTACGTATCGGGAAGTAAGTATGTTCGATTAATTTTTATCGGCCCGCTTATTGCAGCCTTATTCTTTGGTTTAATGTTCTCGCAGAATCAAATTAGCAAATCGCCAGTTGTGGTCATTGATGAGGATCATAGCGAATATTCACGGCAGTTGATCTCCAAAATAAATGCCTCGCAATATATGAGCGTCAAAAGCGTTTATGTGAGCCGAATGAGTCCGGAAACATTGCTTGCCAATGAGCAGGCTGTAGCGGTCATTATGCTTCCCAATCAATTGGGCTTACGTCAACAACAAGGGAAATCGACGAATATCGGCATCTTGATGGATAACACAATGCCCTCGGGGCTAACCGGAATCCGGACCGCGATTCAGGAGATCATCCAGACGGAAAATATGACCCTTTCCATGACACGTCTGATCCAGAAAGGGATGGATGCCGAAACGGCTAAAGGAATCGTGTCGCCGATCTCGCTTCAGCAACGGATGCTGTTTAATCCAACCTCCAGTTATGTCGGTTTTATGGTACTAGGATTTGTGAATATCGTAGTATTGATGATTACAACAAGTGCAGCGGGCTCGATTGCACCTCGGCTTCGTCAGGAAGGGAAGTTATTTACAAACGGAAGGTCACCTTTCCAGCTATGGGTTAGGAGTGTGCCGTACGCTGTGTTGAGCTCCCTATCGCTGCTCCTATCCTATGGATTATTAAAGCAGGTGGGGGGAATGCGTTTTGAAGCGGAACCTTATCTTTTCATCATCCCATTGGTTATTTATGCCTTCGCCTTGTCACTTCTGGGTATGTTGATTGGATACACAGCCAAAGACATATCCAAAGTCAACCTACGAACCAGCTTTGTATTGTATCCTTCCTTTCTGGCAACGGGAATTCAACTAACGCCGCTGGCGTTTCCAGAACCGTTTCAAATTTTCGCATGGGCACTACCAATGAACTGGCTTAACCGCCTGATTCGTGGAATGGCTTTTCGGGACGGAGCGCTTACAGCCTACAGTCAGGAGTTGGGGGCATTGCTAATTATTATTGGCGTTGTGTCCTTGTTCATGGGGTTACTGTTTTTGCGTGAAGGGAGCAAAGTGTCTCCGAGCCGTGAACCACTTTTGAATGCAGATATGTTGCCGAGCAGCAGTTAATTGAAAAGATAAGCAGTGAATCGAAAAACAGACGCACGGGAATCATTCCTGATGCGTCTTTCTTTTTTATTACTGTAGATGACATATAACGATAAAGGTCCTTCTAGCGAAGGTTTTTTATATCGTTTATACTTGTAAGGCCAATTTACTTGAGGAGTTGTCTAACGAATCATGAATAAAAAAGAAGTCGCGCATATACGCAAACAGTTTAAGATGGATCATGATTTACTGAATATTTACGATATACTCAACGTGTATATTACGAAAGAAACGAACGAGATTTATCATTGGGAGCGCCATCCGTTTGAGCTGGTGGATAGAGAGAAACAGGAACTGTACATGGGCAATTTCAAAAAATTGCTGACGGGTGAGCTGGATCAGAAATTGTTTGAGCTGAAGTTCCAGGAGCAAGCGGAGGAGCCGGCTCAGGTGATGCTTCACCAAGCACTGGTAACAGGAGATCCGGAGGAATGGCAGGACCTGATGCTCCTGTTAGTAGAAAGAATGTTGGTGGATGCCAAGTATGAACGGGATATGGTGATCACGTTTGTTCGTGGACAGTATTACTTGCCAACCAAGGCTCGGAACGATGAAGCGGAAGAAAGCGAGAAAAACGAAGTGTTCGCACATCCATTCATTCTGTGCAGTGTGAATTCCACGGAGAAGCAGCGGAAAACGCTCTTGTTTGATTACGTGGAGAGAGAATTTAAGTACAATGTCATTGTAGATCCGGTTGTCAAATTAAGCACACCGGAGCAGGGTTTCCTGTACCCGAGCGTAACGGACAACTACTCCGATGTGAATCGCATTCTGTACTGCACAGGGAAATCGAATTTCCCGGACCCTCATTTTGTTGAAAATGTATTGAATGGAGAAAGGTCTGTGACAGCACTGGAAGAACGGGCGATCTTCGAAGATATCGTGAAGGAAGTGGCCGGTGAACAGCTCGACTCAGCCACAATTGCACATGTGTACGAGGAGATCAACCGGGTCATCGAAATTAACGAAGAGTCACATGAAGAAGAACCTCCGAAGCTCGATTATAAAGATCTGGAACGTGTGCTGACTGCAAGCGGTGTAGAGGACCTGACGTCGGAGAAAGTGGAACGGGCATTTGAAACCATCGTCGACAACAAGAATTATGAAATGAAAGCGACCAGTGTTATGCCGAAGTTTACGTCCAAGTCCATTAAGATTGAAACCAAAGTTGCTACGATTTCAGTTAGCCCACAAGACTTGAGATATGTGAAACAAGTGAATTTTCAAGGCAGACGGTGTATCATGATTGAAGTGGACGAAGATGTCGTAATTGAAGGGTTCACGCTAGCCTCAGAGACACTTTTAGATTAAACCACGTTCAATGCAGGACAACGATCAGGGATCTTACCATAAAAAGGACTATCGCAACAGGAGATGACTTCGATGAACAAAAGGCCGTAATGATGCTGACGGCCTGCAATTCGAACGAAGCCAATCCCGTCAACGATACAGGCAGTAATGAGCAATCCTCACCGACCGAGACAGTGCAGAAAGACAACGAACCAGCGGAGGAAAGCCCTAACCGCGGTGAGTGGCCTTCACTTCCCGAATATGACATGATTGTTCGGACTGAAGGAGTATACCTTACGAACGGTAAGCGATAACGAAAATGAACGTTTTCTTCTTCTTGCAAACCAGGACGGTAAAGAGAAATACAAGACTACTTTTATCAAAAACACGAGTCGTCTTAAAATTATTGATGTCGATGGTGCTGGACAACTTTTCAATGAAGTTTTGGAAAACAGCTGAAAGATACTGGAACATATAGAATAGACGAAATCCCCTTCCAAATATGTGGAAGGGGATTTGTGCGTAGGTTGTGTTCTTTTATTTTAATAACTGCAGCACGGTTTGAGGATTCTGATTGGCTTGGGCCAGCATAGCGTGAGCTGCTTGAATTAAAATATTAGATTTGGTCACACCCAACAATTCTTTGTTCATATCGGCATCGCGGATACGCGACTCAGCCGAGGTTAAATTGGTGCTGGAATTGTTTGTGTTATTCAGCGCATGTTCCATGCGGTTCTGGAGTGCACCATATATGCTCCGGTAATTAGTTACCTTACCTAGAGCTCGGTCTGTTTGGACCAAGGCTTGGTTAGGATCTGCTGGCGGCAATAGACCCATATTGGTGAGTCCCAATCCCTCAGCCTTTACATTAAAGAGAGGAATATATAAGGATTGACCTGTGTTGGCACCCATTTGGATGTCGAGGTTGGGCGGTCTATAGTCGATGTCCGTAATGTCCGTAACAATGGTGGTATCAATATGCTTGATTATTTCCGTTTCACGGGTAAATTCGAACACTTCCATGTTTAAGGAAAACGGCCCGTAAGAGAAACCTAAAGTTATGCTTGAACCGCCAGGGATTGTAAAATCCCAATCGAAATTAATTTGGGATTGGCCCCCAACTGGGTTATTTACTACCAGCTCCGTCGGGGATGTAAAACCAATTGAATCATCAAATATGATGGCAGCGTTAGCGTTGGTCCCATTCATATTAAACGTGTTTCCTGACGGGGGAGTAAATGCGTTACTTCCAGCAGGCAATGGATTACCACTCGCATCATAGATAACAGAATCAACCGGGGGATCCATTACATTGCTCAGTTTAAAACTGGAGTCCGAAGGGTCACCATTATTGATGACATATTTAATTTCCATGGAGTTATCGGGTAGTATGGTTCGGAATCTCGTTATGGACAGATTGGTTCCAGGAAACCACATATGGTCCCAAGCCGGAACAGTTCCTCGGTTACTGCGAGAGGTATATTCTAAGGCCCTCGTGCTTCCGTTGACTTCTACGTTTTCGAGCATTGAACCATATACATCGGCAAAGCTTTCCGGACCGAAGCTGGTTTTGTTCATGCCAACGGAATACCAATAGCTAGGTTCCGAATATTTAGGGTCATTAGATAGCATCAGGCTTTCATGGACCGTAGTTGTTGTATCTGTTACAGTCGTTGTGTTGGTGTCGACCGTATATTCGTTGTACCCCTCTCTTGAATCTGGTAAAACAATCGGAGTAATGGTACTTGTATTGGAGAGTGTATTGCTTGTTACGGATGTATCTATACTGCTTACCAGATGCCTTGGTTCTTCGGGTTCCCCCGGTGGTTTGTACACCACGGACTTATGTATTGTTGTTGTTGGAGGCGGATCGCTGACGGTATGGACGGTATTACTGTTGGACCGATCGGCAAGTATTTCGTAATCGTCTCTAGCTAATAAGTTAATTGTATTAAACTCTGTTTTTGTGGAAATGCTGTCGATTTCATTCGTAAGCTCCCGTATTTCTTGGTCAATCATTTGCCGATCCTGATCAGTGTTTGTATCGTTTAAACCTTGAATGATCAGTTCTCTTTGTCGTTGCAAAATGCTGGTTATTTCATCGAGGCCCCCCTCCGCGGTCTGTATGACGGAGGTGCCGTCCTGAATGTTTCTAGATGCTTGGTCCAACCCTCGGATTTGTGCTCGCATCTTTTCGGAAATCGCTAAACCTGCCGCATCATCCGATGCTTTGTTGATCCGAAATCCCGAGGATAATTTCTCCATGTGACTCGAACCGGCCTTCGAGCTTTCCTGCAATCTTCTTAACGTGTTTGAAGCCGCTAGATTATGTGAGATGATCATGTTTTTATACCTCGATTTAAAATGGATATTCTGATTTATTTTACCATGTAGCCATAAATGTGTCTAATACTTCGTGAATGTTGAGTCGGGTAGCGGTTTTGACGATGGCGGCGACGATTGTCGCCATGTATATTTATCTGCGGTAAAACATGCGAAAAGGCATTAACCGGCGAGAACACAGGAAAGAATGTGTAAGGGATGAACGTTAACGCCACCTTTTGGGGTTGCGTTTTTTGGAATGAAAAACTGGAATGACATCAAAATTTAGAAGTGCTACCAACTTTCCTCCCTTTTAATCCTACACCCACCCCGAAAACTCCAAAATGGAGGCTTTGGCAGATTGCACTTCGGACTGTGCGCCTTTGCGCCATTCTTTCGGCGATTTCCCCATAAGTTTGGAGAAGCAGCGATTAAAGCTGGAAATGGACTGAAAACCGACTTGTTCGGAGATCGAAAGAATGGAAGCGTCTGTGCTTTTTAATTGCTTGCAGGCTTCTTCAATTCGGGTGCTGTTCAGGAAATCCAGAGGTGCCGTTCCCATAATGTCATGAAATTTTCTTCGAAAATGAGTGGTGCTTAGGTGGCACAGATCAGCGAGAAAATCGATGGTAATGGGCGACATATAGTTTTTGGTGATATACTCCAGAACCGGAGAAATAACAAGGTCACCTTTTAGATTATGCTGCGTTTCTTGGTCTGCCAAGGGTTCATTCCGGGAATGGATTCGCAGGAGTTCGATATAAAGGGATAATAATAAGCCGTAGGCACTTTCCTGATAAAAAGGATTTTTCTGCTTTAATTCCTCTACCACAGATGTCGCAAGGGTATAAATCCTCGGATGTTCCTCCCTGTTTAAAATGCAGTTTATTCCCTTAATTGCCCTCAAATTGGGTTCAAAGTTACTGTAGGCACTTCTCTTAAACGATTGTTGAAAGAGGTCTTCGGGCGAGAAAAAGAGATAAGACCATAAGCTGGCTTCATTGGGTGAACTATACGTTGTATGAGGAAGATATCTGGGGATAAAGGTCACGTCACCGGCTTTAAAAGGTACCGATTCACCTTTGATCTCCATAATGCCGCTATCTGAATGACAAATACCAATCTCCAGATGGTTGTGGAAATGAAGATGTTCACTTTTGATATCAGAGATTTTCCAACGTTCACCGCTTAACAGCAGAATAGGAAAGTGGATTGGCAAGCTATAGTGGCGGTACTCAATAATAGGCTGCTTTTTTCTGGGCATATTCGATAACTCCCATTCATAAATGATTGAAATTGCGCAGTTTTGTTGCGAATATGCTTAGATTGACACTATTTTACTGCGTACAATGGAATAAGTAAAGCGTTTTCAAACCAAGGACGGACAGCTCTCAAGCGCATTTGGGGGCATGTGCGCCACGAGAGGGGAATCACCGATGCTTCAAGTGAAATATGACAGGGAAGAAATTTTAAACGTTATTGATAACGTTACGAAAAAAACACTGGCAATGGATTTGACGTGGGATTGGCCTTGCGGTGTGGCGTATTATGGTGTTTCCAGAGCTTATCAAACGACAGGCAACCAAGAGTATTTGGACAGGCTTGTCCAATGGGCGGATGAATACATCGAGCTGGGGTTGCCGGACTGGACCGTAAATACATGTGCGATGGGCCATATGCTGATTACTTTATATGAGGAAACAGGGAACCAAAAATATTGGGATATTGTAATGAGCAAGGTGGATTATCTACAAAATCATGCGCTCAGATTCGGAGATAACGTACTGCAGCATACCGTATCCATTTCCAATGATTTTCCCGAGCAGGCATGGGCGGATACCTTATTTATGGCGGCATTTTTCCTGCTCCGTGTAGGAAGCAAATTAAAGGATCAGGATATGATCCAGGATGCCCTTAATCAATATTACTGGCATATCAAATACTTGCAAGATCCGAGTAGTGGTTTCTGGTACCACGGCTACAATAACGTTAACAAGGACCATATGTCTGGATTGTATTGGGGAAGAGCAAACGCTTGGGGTGCTTACACCATGTCGCAAGTAAAACCACAGTTGAAGGACTGGTATCTATATCCACAGTGCATGGACGTGGAGTGCTCGCTGCGGGATCAACTGGCAGCTCTGAAGCTCGTGCAGACAGAGAATGGCTTGTGGCGCACAGTTCTGGATGACGAGCAGTCATATGAAGAGGTATCGGCTTCCGCTGGTATTGCAGCAGCCATGATCAATAACGGTAATCCGCTCCATACCAAATACGTTCAAAAGGCATTGGAAGGTATCCTGAACAACATTAGTGAAGATGGACGTGTGCTTGGTGTATCTGGTGGTACGGCGGTGATGAAGGATCGGGATGGCTATCGCAATATTCCAAAAGACTGGATTCAGGGCTGGGGTCAGGGCCTGGCGCTCGCTTTCCTGTCCGACATGTTGAAATAGGGAGGGAACCAAGTTGTCCAAACCAATTAAAGGCTCCTTTACAGTACCCGGCGAATCCGGTTATGAGGCACTGACTTTGGAACTTGCCGAACGGTGGGGGGCCGATGTCATTCGTGACAGTGACGGTACACAATTATCCGATGAGATTATTAACGCGGGGTATGGCATTTATTCGACCATCTGCATCATCCGGGATCATAACGAGTGGGCATCTCGAAATCAAGATAAGCTCCAACAATGTTTTTTAATTACGAATCCGAAGGTAGCTGTACAAGATTATGTATCGTTCTATCTGATGGAGGATTTTTTTGCTGAACAATTCAAGGTGAATGATTCAAAAGAGGCGTTTAAATATTGGCAGGTCTTTGACCGGACAACCGAGGAGGAAGTGCCAAGAGGACAGTGGAATTATGAGAGGGAATCCGGCCATGTAGTCATTACCGGCATCGTTCCTTGGCATAAATACACGGTAAGCTTCATGGCCTATCGGATCTGGGAAGAGATCTCGATGTACAATCACACCACAAACCATTGGGACAAGGAGCACTTGATGCAAATTGATCCGATCTATTCGGAAACGCAGACATATCTGCTGGAATGGATGGAGGATTGGTGTCAGCAGCATCAGGAAACAACGGTGGTTCGTTTCACCTCATTGTTTTATAATTTCGCCTGGATCTGGGGCAGCGACGAGCGTAATCGCCATCTCTTCTCGGACTGGGGTTCATACGATTTCACGGTAAGTTCGAGAGCGTTGGATCTGTTTGCTCAAAAATATGGGTATTCACTCTCGGCTGAGGATTTTGTGAATGGCGGCAAATATCGCGTGAGTCATATTCCGGCGCAGCAGCGCAAGCTGGACTGGATGGCGTTTATCAATGATTTTGTCATCGAATTTGGGAAGAAGTTAATTGATATCGTGCATAACCACGGCAAGCTGGCGTATGTCTTCTATGATGATAGCTGGGTTGGCATGGAGCCTTATAATGACCGCTTTCAGGAGTTTGGATTCGATGGGATGATTAAATGTGTGTTTTCCGGTTATGAGGCGAGGATGTGTTCAGGTGTCAACGTGGATACCCATGAGATTCGTCTGCATCCCTACTTGTTTCCGGTGGGATTAGGGGGGCTTCCGACCTTTAAGGAGGGTGGAGACCCTACGCTGGATGCCAAAAAGTATTGGATCAATATCAGGCGAGCTTTGCTCAGAGAGCCGATTGACCGGATTGGGTTGGGTGGATATCTGCATCTAGTTGAGCCTTACCCGGACTTTTGCGATTATATCGAGAAGATTGCGGACGAGTTCAGGGAAATAAAAGAGCTGCATCATGAAGGGAAGCCCTATCAAATAAAGACAAAGGTAGCGGTTCTGCATAGCTGGGGCAAACTAAGATCGTGGACGTTGTCCGGCCACTTCCATGAAACGTATATGCATGACTTGATTCATGTAAATGAAGCCTTGTCAGGCTTACCGGTTGAAGTGCAGTTCATTGATTTTGAAGATATCCGTCAGGGAGTGCTGCAACATATAGATGTCGTGATCAATGCCGGCTCTGCCGGTTCAGCCTGGAGCGGCGGAGAACATTGGAATGACCACCAATGTGTGGGCCTGCTGACCCAATGGGTGTATGAGGGCGGTACTTTTATTGGCATCAACCAGCCATCGGCGGTAGAAGGGTACGACAGCTTTTTCAGAATGGCACATGTTCTTGGGGTGGATGAGGATACTGGCGCCAGGGTGGTTCATGGAAAATGGACATATGAGACTCGCGATGAGCATGGTTTGTTGCCGGAAGGGGCAAAAATAGCGCCGAAGAATAACATATACCTTACCGATGGAACAGCTGCTGTGGTGGATGAAACGGATGGTATGATTACATTGTCTACACATGATTTTGGTAAAGGGAAAGGAATCTACCTGCCTTCATTCGAATTCAGTTGGGAGAACACAAGGTTGCTGCTGAATCTGATTCGTTTTACGGGCCGTGAATCTCATGAAACGAAGTACATTACGGATAACTTATTTACAGAGTGTACTTATTATCCGGAGAGTAAAATGTTGGTCGTCATTAACAATAGTGGTCAGGTTCAAACGACGACGATCGATACCGAGTATGGAAAACAAACCGTGGAATTAGATCCTTATGACACCAAGATCACACATATTGGCTTAATAAAATCAGTATAGAAACATAAAAAGCAAGCAATAAGACGTTCGGGACTAATTCCTGAAGCGTCTTATTTTGCATGGTGTAATACACAGCCGATCCCCTGAATATGGACCGGCTATGGTTGTAATCAGAATCTAAATGGAATTTTTTTTAACTAATCCTCCAGTCAATCCCGTTATTGCAGCTGCCAGAGGGTTGGTGTTGCTGAAGGGATCCAATCCACTTGAGACTTGTGTGTAAGGAGACATTTGTACGTCAAGTTATTGTAGCTCACGATTGTACCCGCTGTGTATTGAGTATTAGCTGCCCATGCAGGTGCAGTAGCAGCTGCGGCTGTTTTACCGCTGACTGTGCTGGCAGCAGATTGGTTACCTGCTGCATCAACAGCATAAACCGAGAAGTTGTAGGTTGTGTTCGCTTCAAGATTGGTTACCGTATAAGACGTTGCCGTCCCGGATGTCGTTGTAACTAAAGTAGAGCCGTTATAAATTTTGTACCCTGTCACGCCTACATTATCCGTGGATGCCGTCCACATCAGCTGAATGCTGGAGGAGGTTGGTGCTCCCATCACATGCAGCCCGCCTGGAGATGTAGGTGCGGTAGTGTCGTTTGCAGGAGGTGCAGTTGTGGTAACGCTTACACTATTACTGGCTGCAGATTCATTGCCTGCTGCATCGACTGCTTTGACAGTAAAGGTATAGGCCGTGCTTGCTGTTAGCCCTGTGACGGTATAGCTTGTAGTTGTGCCGGATACATTGCCGATTAATGTAGTCCCGTTGTAAATTTTATACCCCGTTACGCCTACATTATCTGTGGAAGCCTTCCACGATAAGGATGTACTGGTCGCAGCAGTTGCAGTTGCCGCAAGTGAAGCTGGAGGTGTTGGTGCCACATTATCAACCGGGTTTGTCCCGGAGAAGTTTACGTCGATGACATTATAGAAGGCGTTGGGAGTATCCGCAACCTCCCAGACTGCTAGAATGACATGATAACCGCTGCGTTCGGGTACGTTGCATGAGTTGGTGTAGCTAAATGGTGGTTGGCTGCCATTATAAGGAACTGAACAGAACGGTGTTAGGTCAAACGAATCACGGGATAGAGGTGCATTCGGATTCCAGTTCGTTTTCGTAATATAATATTTCCAGCTTGCCGTTGAATGGTTAGCTGTCAGCTTCCAAGTAAACGTATTACTGCCACTAGACATATTCACTTTCGACCAACGTGTGGCGGATTGCTCATCGAGCTTAGGGAAGACGCCGTTAGCGCTTGCAATATGGCCGTCCGTAGGTCCTGCAGTAGGGAAGCCTTTAGGTGCTTCCAGGCTTTGGGGTTCATACACGATACTGCCGCAATCTTGATTGACTCCCGAAGCACACAGTGCAGCTCGGCTCGCCGGCCCTTCTACGTAACCATGTGACAACGCCTTTGGACTGTTGAACAGCATGCTTACCGTTGTAAGCACCAGCAGACAGCAAATCAATACTAGCTTTGAAGACGGTAAAATGAATCTGAACATTCGATAGCCTCCTGTATCATTTTTTTATATAAACTCAAGTAAGAGCTTATATCGTAATTAAGGAAGTGCTATGCCATATACCATATATGGATATCGTTTGATAAAGAAATCGATATACGGGAATTTCTAAAGTTATTGTAAAGGACCTACATTTGCTGAACAAGGATAAATTTGATAGATAATCCAGTTATTCAAGACTTAGGTAGGCATACAAAAAGGCCTTTGCGGAGAGATCATCTCTCCACAAAAGCCTTTATTTCCGACTGGATTGATAAGTAAAATGCGTATTATACATCGATTTTACAGAAAAGGCAAGAGGAAAAAGATTGCTTTTAAGTGGGGAATCGTTTATGCTAAAAAAAGGAAGTTTACTATATTTGAAAGGAGGAAGTTGAAATGGAAAATATGTGTATGAACATGATGATGAACATGTGTATGGAAGAAATGATGTGCAAGATGAAATCCATGAAGATGATGATGGAATGCATGGAAGACAAAAGCATGATGGAAGGCATGGACATGAATAAAATGATGTCCTGTATGCAAGAATGCGACGAAATGATGACAACAATGATGGGCATGATGAGCAACATGAAGAAAGCATCCATGTAATTATCGATCATTCATTTCATGTAAAGCTGGCGGGCTTTACATATGTGTGGAACAGTTGACTGTACGCATCAAAAGAATAGTAAGCCTTTAATCAAGGCGGGTTAAGCAGACGAACTGCAGACCGGCTTTTTTTCTTGTTTATTTTATTTATATTGAAGAATCTTACGAGAGACATCAATCCGCATTAGCTTTAATTTGAACCATTGCTCCTGTAAAGACTCAGTCTGGTAACCCTCTGAAGCGACTCTCAGCTTGCTGAAAATGTCTACCAGTTGTTTGTTGATCCGGTCGTAGCTTGTAAGCAGCTCACGGAGCAGTATCGCTTTTCGTTCTTCCTCCAGTAACGCGTCCTTCTGATCTTGAAGCTTCCTGAGAATATCCTCAGCCCATTCCGAGTCTTCTATGGTACGGGCATAATTATATAGGTCCAAATAATCGTTAACCCAAGTTTGTGTCAAAGAATCCATGGCGTTATCACTCCAGTCAGCTACTCTTTTCTGTATACCGAGTATTATACCCGGAATAATACAATTTACAAGTGCTGAATATGATTTTTCTGGTTTTTTTTCAGTAGTAGTCTCATATATGCAATTCATGTGATGCATGCTTAATAATATTAATGATTTTGTGCTCTGCATCCTTGGCTTCAGGAATAGGGTAAAGCACAAAGACATGATTCATTTTGGGATATACAAAGGTATTATGGTCAATGCCCTGGTCGGTAAGCAGTTTGTCGAGCTTCATGTTGTCGGGAAATAAACCTTCATGAGTTCCGATGAAAATGGTAATCTTTCCAAGTCCTTTGAAGTCTCCGTAGATTGGACTGATCAATGGATCATCCAGATTTTTATCTGCCGCCCATATTCTTCGAATTACATCATAGCCTTCCACAGCCAGCATCGGATCTCGGGTCTCATAATCGAATATGACCGGATTGTCCAGAACCATATCCACACATGGAGATAACAAAATGATATCTTTGGGTTGAGGAAGAAGATTCGTCTTGATGTAATGTGCAAAGCTAAGCGAAATATTTCCTCCTGCGGAATCTCCCATAATGGTAAGTTGTGCAGGACTCTTTATCGATTCAATGATTTCCCGGTATAAGTTCAAGAGTCTTGGATATGTATGCTGGTAGTTGAAATGAGGCACTTTGGGATAGATGGGTGCTATAACTTTGGCATTCAACGATTGTGCGATGCGGTCCATGAACTTCCAATGAAAGGTTAGAGGCTGGTGCGTATGAGCGCCGCCATGTATATATAGAATCACTTTTTGGTCAGCAGACATCTGGTCATTCAAAGTAAATACCTGCATGTCTTCAAAGAAACGTTCGTTTACTGAAGAGATTAATTTAACCTTACCCAGCTCATAAGGCTTAGTGTTCTCTACACCCATGTGTTCCAAGTGCTTCAGGGTGTTTTCTCGCGTGGATAAATTCTTCTTGCTATCTAAAGTTCCAATGTATTTTTCTAGTAAATAGCTCTTGAAAGAGCGTTTTTTGTTATATATATTTACACTCATCTGTGCGCCGCCTCTCATCCATAAAGTATGTTATCCACAGTATAAAGCCTGAAGTATACTTCAAGGTCAAGGCTGGGAAAGTGATTGGTGCGCATAAAAAAGGCGAAATGAATTCAGCTAAGGATTCACCCAATTAAATATATATTCTGGAAAATAAATTAAAAATATACTATGTTATAGGTTGATAGATGAAGGGATCATTTATCTGTAACTATAGTGATGATCATATCAAACTGAAGGAGCATACATATGTTCAATCAAGCGACTGCTTTACGTTCTGTGCTCAACCCTAAATATCTGGAGTTTGTATTGAGTGATCAATATGACATCGGATCGTGGGAAGAATGTTTATTTTGGCTGAGAGGGTTAAATGATACCTACCGGGTAACTACATCCACTGGTATGTTTATTCTTCGTGTCTACCGTACTGAAATTACGGAAAACGATGTACGTTACGAACTGTCCCTGTTATCTCAATTAAAGGGCATTTTAAGTTCATCTGTACATACCAATATTGGAGAGTACATCGAGAAGAAAGATCATACTGGATATACTGTGTTGGAGGCCGCGGAAGGCAAGCGGGTTGCTGTGATGTTTCGGTATATTGAGGGTATCGAGAACAACCTTGAAGATGAACAGTCATGTTACGCTTTTGGTCAGTCTGCGGCTGAGCTGCATAAAGCGATGGACCAAGTGGTATTGGAGCAGCCGCGATATGAGTTGGATACGAAGTTTCTCATTGACGAGCCTCTTGAACGAATCATCAACTACATCGGTGAAAAAAATGAAGCAGTATCATTTCTAAATACGTTTGCTAGAGAGTTAAAAGAACGCATCGGCGTCGCATCCAAACAAGGTTTGGACACGGGGCTCTGTCATGGCGATATGCATGGGAACAATAACGCTTTTCAACAGGGGAATCAGTTCATCCATTATGACTTTGAGTGGGTGGCTAAAGGCTGGCGTGCCTACGATCTGGCGCAGGTGAAGGCTCGAAAGAGACAGTCTGGTGAGCAAAAAGAAGTGTTATGGAGTGCACTGATGGCAGGATATCGTTCGGTAAGAAGCTTCTCTGCCGAAGATGAACAGGCTGTTGATCTTTTTATTATTGCTCGCCGATTCTGGGTTATGGGTCTTGATGTTGCTTTTATCGAAAGTGATATGGGTGCGCTGGATTATGGTTCGGATTGGTTGGATAGTTTCGTGGAAGAGTTCCGGGATACGGGGATTGTTTAGCGGTGATAACTAACAGCAATGATGGATTCAAATGAAGAAGGCCTTCTGGATGGTTCCAGAGGGCCTCTTTTATTTTGTAAGATGCATGTCATGACCTTTACTTAGTTCGATGAAGTCGAAGCTACGACGGCAGCCGATGTTGCAGCAGCGGCCATGGCGGCCTGTTGGGCAATGATAATGTTGGTGATGCTAGTGGAGACCGTCGTGGTCAGGACGCCGTTTCGAAGATCCTCCACATATTGCACTGCCACCAGCGAGGACGAGAGCAGCAGCAATTCCTGTTTGTTGATTGACCAGGCACCAAAGCCCTTCTGTGTACGCAACCACTCATACGTTTCCTCAACTTGCTCTACCAGCGTTTCTCTGTCAGCGGGCAGTAGGGAGAGGATTCCCAGAGCCGGCAGGGTGTACATTTTGTCTAATCGTATTCCCCGTCTGCGGAATGCCTCATTTAACGCTATCACATGAGCGCCCGCCTCCGGATTATCATCGCCTAGGACCAGCACCTGCGTTAATGCCTGCACACTATTGCCCGGTGAGAACTCAGGTTTTAATTCTGCATAGAGCTGCTCCATACGGGTCACACCGGATTCTACGTCGAGATCGGAAAGGGCCAGCATGGCAGCGAAAATATAGTCGTCCTGTCCGGTAAGAAAGCGGTGTTGGGCTTTCATGTGATCATAAAATGCTTTGGCTCGTTCGACCTTATGCTCGAATTGGTCAGGCGCCGCGTGAGCTGCAATCTGATAGGCGGCAATAACCAGGTAATCGGACGTACGAAATTTGACTTTTTTCATCAGATCATAGATAAGCAGGGTGTCTTCCAGTTTCTTTTCCTGATCTGTTGTAAGCGAGAGCAAGGTGGCGACGCTGATCGCCGAATTTCCTCTGAAAGCCGAGAAGAGATTGGTGTTTTGCTTAATCAATTCATGACTTTGACGAATGGCCTCGCCATCGGCTTGTTTATTTTCCGCTGCATATAGTAGGGCCGCCAGACGGTGCATCATCACATTTTGCCATTTGAATGATTTCTTGATGATCTGAGTGTTGGAAACGAATAATTCGACTCGTGCAGCATGTTGCTCTTGCATAAGCAGACCTCCCGAGAGATTGGACCTTTTCTCCAGTTTACTATAAATGGGGCCTCACCGTTCACAGAAAAAAAGCACCCCAACAGAAGTTTATGGATTCCTTGGCAGGCTCCAATTTGTACTTCTAAGAGGTGCATTTTTGATTTAACTGAAAGAGTTCATGTATTTAAATCTTCATATAAGAATAGTTACTACGTGTTCGTTGTATTGTTAATTGAAAGAAATCGTGTAGGATACGGAAGGGTACAACGTCGTGGACGCGGGCACGCGTTCTACCACAGTGACCAGAGTGCCAGGATTGTAGTAGGCTGAACCGCCGGTGTAATTGGTGCTATTTACGATGGCTGTCCCCAGATCGATTGTCGTATTATTGTAGCTCCAGTAGTAGTGCAGTTGAAGTGCATTGGCTGCGGAAGCCGTAATTTTTACGCTTGTACCGGTGGTTTTGGCATTAGGGAGAATGTAGGCGTATCCTTGACCAGCAGTGAGCGTATTGGAATAGCTGCCTCCATAACTTACGATGGCGGGATTAGCTGATGCGGTCAGGCCAAACATAAGGGATATGCCCATAAAAAACACAAACAAGGTGCTGCTAAGTTTTTTCATCGATACCTCATCCTTTCAAAATGAAATGTTTTAAAGGGTAACCTTACTAAAACGAAAACCTTTTCGAAAATGGATGGAGACATCCTCCTTTTTTCAGTTTATGTTAGCGTTAACATTCCTGACGGCTATAATATATACCAATAAAATACAGTTGTAAATAGCGGAAAAGAGTATGCAAAAAATGACCGCTTTAGGCGGTCATACGGTTTCTTATTTCTCAATGTACGATCTAATGAAATTACAATAATAACGCTAACAAATGGATGGCCCCAATAATCCCCATGGGGTAAATGAATGATCTGGAAAATGAATTCTTAAATTCATTACGAGGGTGTTTTTCGAAAAATAGGTGCAGTACCGCATGAATGATGAAAAATATATCCAGCACCCAGAACGTAATCGTTTGATATGAGCTGAAAAGCAGTGCGAGTATGACGGTGTAGAGTGGTAGGTGAACGAATGTGAAGCATTTATAGGCTTTTTCATCTTCCATATCTTTCAGTACCATAAACAATTTCCACTCAGATCGTCTAATGGCGTCCATTTCGTGCAGTAGAAATAAAGATAAATTAAACAAAAATAAGACTAGTAAAAAGTCAGGCATCCCCATTCTCCCTTTCATATTAAACCTTCCCCTATCTTACTAAAGCTAATTATATTTGGCAAAATATTACTAAAAGGTTCACGCTCCGTTCATACGTTCTTGATATGCTCTCGAAAGAAAGCCGAAGAACAGTGATCAACACAAAATATACGGAGTGGTGGAGGTTTGTTATGTCATCGTCGATAAGGAAAATGGTTTGCAAAATGATGTTACTGGTATTGTTGGGTGCTACGCTAGGGGCAACTTGGTTAGGGATTAAAGCTCCCGTATCAGCAGAGGCTTACTCTTCCGGATTGAGTTCTGGTACACAAGAGAAGGGAATCACTGTTAACCTGGATAACAAAGAACAGTTAGGAGCATTCATTGATGGGATTATGGATGTTCAAATGGATTCTTTACAGATTCCGGGTGCAGTCATTTCAATTGTGAAGGATGGGAAGATTCTACTCTCCAAAGGGTACGGACATTCGAACATCGAAGAAAATAAACCCGTTGATCCCGAGACCAGCCTGTTTCGGATTGCGTCGACAACAAAGCTGTTCACATGGACCGCAGTGATGCAGCTGGTTGAGGAGGGAAAGCTTGATCTGGACACTGACATTAACACCTATCTGAAAACGTTGAAAATACCACCAACCTATGCGGAACCAATTACGTTACGTCATCTCATGACCCATACGGCAGGCTTTGAGGAAGGCGGTGTTGGATATCAGATTACCACTGATCCAGAGAAGCTCCCCGTCTCCATTGCAGAAACAATGGCAAACCATATGCCAGCTCGGGTCATGCCTCCAGGCGCGATGCTGGCATATTCCAACTATGGTGCCTCACTCGCCGGACTTATCGTCGAAGAAGTTAGTGGCATTGCTTATAATGACTATATACAGAAAAATATATTTGATCCGCTGAGCATGAAGTATGCTACGGTGGAGGAGCCTGTTCCGGCATCGTTGAAGCCCTATGCCGTACTTGGATATGCCCGAGCCAATGGCGCGTATGTAACCAAGCGTCCTACGTTTGAAGGTGGCTTCCGACCTGCAGGATCAGGCAGTGTCTCGGCGAATGATATGGCTCATTTCATGATTGCCCATTTACAGGACGGACAATATGAGGATAAGCAAATTCTCAAGCCGGAAACCGCCAGGCTTATGCATTCCCCGGCATTCCAGTTTGACGAACGTTTACCCGCCATGGACTTGGGCTTTTATGAGTTGAACATGAATGGACTGCGTGTGATCTCTCATGGAGGTGCCGACGAGCTATTTAATACAGCGCTTTATCTTGTACCAGACCAACAAGTCGGCATATTTGTTTCCTATAGTGGAGGGGACGGTGGAACGGCAGCAGGAGGATTGGCGCAAGCCTTCTTTGATCGTTACTATCCTGCCCATATTACGAATCAGCCTGCTGCAACCTCTATTGAACTGGGGGAGCCTCTGGAGAAATATGCAGGTTCCTATCAATTTACACGTCGTAATCACACGAAGATCGATAAGTTTTTCAGTTTTCTGACTCAGATCAATATTGAAGTTTCGGATAACCGGTTGTCGATTGGAAGTGGTGCAGATCAGCAAGTATACACTCCGATTGGAGTGAATCTATTCCAGGAAGTCGGCGGCAAGCATCAGATGGGATTCCGTACGGATACAGAGGGCAAGGTCACGTATCTGTTTCTGGATATACTCAACCCCATGCCACTGGAACCAACCCCGTTAATTAATCAATCGAAGTTCTGGCTTCCGTTGCTCGGTATCTCGGCCGTTCTGTTCATTACCGTACTACTGGGAGCTGTTTATCGTAGACGCAAAATCAAAGCGATGCCAAGGGCGCAGAAATGGGCAGTCCTGCTGTCGGTAGTTACGTCCGTGTGGTCATTGGTGACCTTGGGAGCTACACTTCTGGTGATGAACATAGATCTGATCGATCGACTCAGTCATATTCCACTATCTCTACGTCTTTATCTGTTCATGCCTCTGATTCTTGTGGGATGGAGTGTGGCAATCGTAACAATGAACGTTCTGGCATGGAAAAACAAATATTGGACGTTACCTAAGCGTGTGTATTATACGTTCGTAACTCTAGCAGCAGTAACCTTATGTTTATTTTTCAATCATTGGAATCTGTTGGGCTGGCATTTTGGTTGAACCCTCCACCCAGGTGGAAGAGGAGAAGAAATATATTGGAGGCATGCATTTGATATGACCCAAATCCTTGTCGTGGACGACGATGTGCACATTCGTGAGCTGATTACCTTGTTTTTGCGGAATGAGGGATTTGAGATCGTGGTGGCTAAAGACGGTGCAGAAGCATTGGATATTGTTGAGAAATCCCCAATTGATCTGGTTATCCTCGATATTATGATGCCAAAATTGGATGGTTGGGAACTATGCCGGGAGATCCGGCGCATGGATCTGAATATGCCGCTCTTGATGGTTACGGTAAAAGGGGAATCGGCTCAGAAAGTGAAGGGATTCCAGCTTGGAACAGATGATTATTTGACGAAGCCCTTCGATCCACTGGAGCTTGTGATGAGAGTGAAAGCATTGCTGAAACGGTATCTGATTGTCTCTTCCCAAACGATTCAATTGGGGGGCATTACACTGAATCGCCGCAGCTTTCAAGTGATTCGAGGGGAGGAGACGCTTAATCTGCCTTTAAAGGAGTTCGAATTGCTGTTCATGCTGGCGAATCAGCCTGGGCAGATATTTACCCGGGAACAGCTAATTACGAAAATCTGGGGGAGCGACTATGAAGGGGATGACCGAACGGTTGACGTTCACATTAAGCGATTAAGGGAAAAATTCGCTGGTGATGCCCACCATTTTCAGATTGAAACGGCCCGCAGTCTGGGCTACCGGTTAGTGATCACATGATCAAGACCTTATACGTTCGCATCATTTTCACATTTCTGGTTGTCATTATTTTCAGCCTGCTGTCGTCTTTCCTCATAGGGCTCTTTCTATTCAAAAAAGAAGTAAACCATCTCGGTCAGAATGACATGATTGCAACAGGTGAGGAAATGATACGTCTCTATGAACAAACACACCCGGAGGACCGGGAGGCATTCATTAAAAGTATGGTGAAGATATCCACCTATCCCATTCATCTATATGATGTTTCCGGCAACGTAACATACTATGATCTGGACAATACGCAGACCGTTCAAATTGCACCAGAGGTGGTTCAAATGGTATTGCAGGGTCAGGTCTATCGTTCTCCGGCTGAGGTGGATCAGACCTTTATCGGTCTTCCTTTCCCATTCCAAGGGGAGCCGCAAGCCGTGTTTATGCAATATTCCCCGCAGAACGAAAATATCATTAATCGGATGGTCCTCCTGATATTATTACTCGCACTGTTTATCGGAAGCCTATGTATTTTTATTGCTGCAAGGTACTTGGTGAAACCGATTCAGGTATTGACTCGTGCAACCAAACAGCTGGCGAAGGGTGATTTTGACGTGGAAATCCAAACGAAACGTGTGGACGAAATGGGAGCTTTGACACACAGCTTTAATGAGATGGCGAGTGAGCTCAAACAGTTGGAACAGATGAGACAGGATTTTGTTTCCAATGTATCTCATGAGATTCAAACCCCGCTGACCTCTATTTCCGGATTTGCCATGGCGATGAAAAATAGTAACCTGGTTGCCGAGGCTGATCGTAACTATTACCTCGATATCATTATTACGGAGAGTGGACGGCTATCCAGACTTAGCGATAATCTGCTGGAGCTTGCATCTCTGGACTCCGATCATCATCCGTTCGAGGCGGCTACCTATAATCTTGATGAGCAAATTCGGCAAATTATCGTTACCTGCGAGCCGCAGTGGTCCACCAAAAATATTCAGGTTCATCTGGAGTTGGCAGAACCGATTCAAGTTACAGCAGATCGGGATCAACTTAATCAGGTCTGGATGAATCTGCTGGGGAACAGCATCAAGTTTACGCCAGCAGGTGGGCATATTCATATACGGACGCACCAGTTAGAGAACAAAATTCTCATCACGATAACGGATACGGGCATTGGAATAGCGCCAGAGCAGCTCGATTATGTGTTTGATCGGTTTTATAAAACAGATCTGTCGCGAAACCGCAGCATCAGCGGTAACGGTCTGGGCCTTGCGATCGTCAAGAAAATCGTGATGCTCCATCACGGAACCGTCGAAATGAAAAGCCAGGAGGGTGAGGGTACGACGGTGCTGGTTCATCTGCCTATAGGATAATTAAAAAAAGTAGCTGAGGGCTGCCTAACATTAATTTGTTGGTAGCTCTATTTATGTTACTGTGCACTGAATCCGCTTCCTTACATTCCTTGTTGTATTTCTGTGGCACATCTCGTACAATTTGGTGAAGTAATTCTGCATTGCGTTAATGTGGATGTGAAAAGGGGAGAATCGTTTGGAATCAAAGCAACTATCTAGAGGGCTAAAGCCCCGCCATGTAGAGCTGATTGCACTCGGAGGTACAATCGGGGTCGGATTGTTCATGGGATCGGCAAGTACGATCAAATGGGCAGGTCCTTCGGTGCTGCTGGCCTATTTGCTGGCCGGGATCATTATCTTTTTTGTCATGCGTATTATGGGGGAAATGTTGATTCAGGAGCCTGTCACCGGTTCATTTGCGACATTTGCTCATAAGTATATCAGTCCACTCGCCGGGTTCCTGACTGCCTGGAGTTACTGGTTCCTCTGGGTAACGGTTGGTATGGCAGAAGTAACCGCGATCGGGATTTATGTAGGCTACTGGTTCCCGGATATTCCACAATGGCTGCCTGCTTTGGCTGGGGTGCTTATTATTGCAGCAGCGAATCTGGCAGCGGTAAAGTACTATGGTGAATTCGAATTCTGGTTTGCACTGATCAAGGTGACGGCGATTGTCTTCATGATCGTGATCGGAACCGGACTGATCTTCTTCGGCTGGGGGAATGGAGGACAGCCCATTGGGCTATCGAATCTGGTGAGCCATGGCGGATTTTTCCCAGGAGGGATCAAAGGTTTCCTATTTGCCCTGTGTATCGTAACGGCTGCATACCAGGGTGTCGAAATGGTAGGGATTACGGCAGGTGAAGCAGAAAATCCGAAGATCACGCTGCGTAAAGCGATCAAAAACATCGTGTGGCGTATTCTCATTTTTTACGTTGGGGCCATTTTTGTCATCGTGACATTGTTTCCTTGGAATGAAGTGGGAGAGACGGGAAGTCCGTTTGTACTGACGTTTGCCAAAGTCGGGATTGTCGCTGCTGCGGGAATTATCAACTTTGTTGTGCTTACCGCCGCGATGTCGGGATGTAACAGTGGGATCTATAGTGCAGGACGTATGCTTTACACGCTTGCGGAGAATGGACAGGCACCGGCCTTTTTCAAAAAGCTGTCCAAAGGCGGGGTTCCCCGCAACAGTATTATCATTACGATTTCCTTGCTGCTGGTGGGTGTGGTACTCAACTACCTGATGCCGGACTCCAAACTGTTCCTGTATATCTACAGCGCAAGTGTTCTTCCGGGGATGGTTCCGTGGTTCGCACTCGCCTTCAGTCAGTTCAGGTTCAGAAAGCGTTGGGGCAATGAGATGGCTGAACACAATTTTAAATCCAAATGGTTCCCAATCAGCAACTATATCATCATCGTATATCTGACGCTCGTCATTATCGGTATGGCATTTAACCCGGATACGCGGTTACCCCTCATTGTTGGGGCTACATTTATGGCGATCGTTGTGATCGGATATTTCGTATTTAGCATAGGAAAAAGACAGCGGGTAGATGAAGGCGAAGATCACTAACTTATATATTATAAAACCGTTGGTGTTAATATGTTTAGAAGTTGTGCCTGAATTTTACACCGGAACGGAGAGGGCAGAACCAATCTGAAGAAGCGAAGCGTGCGCCTAAAAGCTTTCTGAAAGAAAGCTACATCGGAAGCATACGCTAACCCGGATTTTCCCTTTTTAAAAAGGGAAAATCAAAAAATCTGGGGATAAGAGCGATCGGAAGATGGTACTGCACTCGTAGTGGCAAGGTGTATAATTTCCCTAGTCAACTTAATATCGTAATATCATATGTGCATTCCTTGAATACATGGGAGAACCTTCGGGAGATCCAGTGTCATACAGGGAGTGCATTTTTTTGTTTTCAAAATTCATGCTTGAATCTCCTGTAACTGGAGGTTTTATGATTGGAAATAGAAGAGCTGCTGCACGATATATTTTAATTTCAGTTGTGGTAGAGAAGGGGGCAAGGAATAATGAGAACACTGGAATGGATTTATCTTATTTTCAATGTAGTAATGCTGGTATGGTTGATTGGGGGCCGAAACAAACCTCGGAAAATGGTGTGGGGAGGATGGGGCATATCGGTTGTATTATTGCTGGTACATGGGGTGCTTGAGGGATTGCGTTGGTCCATGATTCCGGCGTATTTGCTCACACTGGTTCCACTGATTGTGTTAATCGCTAAAAGGTCAAAATCAACCGTTATGCGGAAATTCGGACGTGTTCGAATCATCGGAACATCGCTGTTGGTATTGGTATACGCTGCTGTGACAATCGGGCTGCCACTCCTGTTCCCGGTATTTTCGTTTGATAAACCAACAGGACCTTACGGAATCGGTACGGTATCCTACGATTGGACGGATGAGAGCCGGGAGGAATTGCTGACGAGTACTGCCGGAGACAAACGGGAACTGATGGTGCAGATCTGGTATCCAACGGTTAAAGACACCAAGGGAACAACGGCTCCTTACGTGAATGATCCGAAAGTGTATGCAACAGCCTTTAATGATGTACTGACGCTGCCAAAGCTTCTATTTTCAAGCCTGAGTCAAGTCAAAACCCATGCTATTCAGGAGGCATCATTGTCTGATGCGGAAGCTAAGTATCCGGTCATTCTTTTCTCTCATGGCCTACATGGATATGAAAGCCAAAATACGTTCCAGGTGGAGCAACTGGTCAGCCAAGGTTATATTGTTGTGGGCATTAATCATACGTACAGCAGTCTGGTCTCGGTGTTCCCGGATGGGCGTGTGTCGCAATTTGAATCGGAGGGCAAGGAAGGCTTCGATCAACTGCAGTTCAGTTATATGGACAAGCTCAACGAGACATGGGTGAAGGATGTGCAATTTGTGCTGGATCAAGTGGAGAAACTGGCTGCCAATGATGCCAATGGACGTTTTAACGGTCATATGGATCTGGACAACATCGGCATGTTTGGACATTCATTTGGCGGGGCAACAACCGTACAGATGCTGATGGATGATCCTCGTGTCAAAGCAGGTATGAACATGGATGGCGTATTGTTTGGAGAGAAGCGTATTCCTGCTGAAGGTGTAGGCAAACCGTTTCTCATGATGAGCGCGGATACAACCGTTGCAGGTACAAGTGTCATGAGTGACGACGAGATTGCAGCTATGGGTACGACTCGTCCGGAAGCCGAGAAATATTACGAAGAAGTGTATGCACGTTATGAACCGGTGACCGCGGGAGGGAACTACTGGATGGAGCTGAGTAATACCAAACATTTAAGCTTCTCGGACCTCTATCTGGTATCTCCCATTCTGGAATGGTCACAGGGTGTAGATGCAAGGAAAGCACACCAAATTGTAAATGATACAACAATCGACTTCTTTAACCACTATCTGAAAGGGCAACCGCTCCAGTTGGACAGTGAAGTGGGAGAACACACATCCTATTCATTGAAAAAAGGTTGAATCTAAAAATGGAAGAGCGCTGGAATTCAGTCTTCTTCCATTTGTTTTAACCGCAGTCGCATTCCTTCTTGCAACAGATTAATGCCGTCTACGATCTGGCTCCATTCAGGATTCACGATTTTGCAGAGCTTGTTAAAACGAAGGATGCGCTCTGTTACGGAGTCGAGCATATATCGAGCTTGTCTGCGAAAAAATGCTTCCGGATCTCCAGCATGTTCAATACTGGCGTACATCATCACAAAATCCCACACCATGCTCTGCACTGCAGGGCTATCTAACGGCCAACGTTTGTCTAGAGCTTCAGTGGCACGAATGCGGAGGGTCTCCATTTTTTTTACCCAGGCATCTGCTTCAATCTGTGGATGATTCGCCATGGTGAAGAACGGAAGTTCGAGGCGGGCCAGATCGGCGATGTAAGCCGGATCGTTAATGATTTCCTGGATTTCCTTCCATGCCAGTGTTTGCTGGGCAGACAGCTTAGTATCTTTCATCATGTATTTGTCGAAAAAATGAAGAAACGAAACTCTCCATTCGTGGGGGATTCCGTCCAGCAGGTGAGATTCTTCCATTTTGGCGGAGATGAATTGTTTTCTTTTTTGAGCATTGACGGTCAGCGAATCCACCAGGCTTGAAACATGGGTAAGAGACTGTCCGGAATGAAGCGTATCTTCTACTTCCTGCTCTTTGGCTTGTTGCAGAATGGAGAGCATGGAATTCATGGTCCCGATCTGAGTTTCTAGGGCTTCAATTTGTAGATCCAGCGCCTGTGACACGCCAAGTTCACCGGACATCAGCTTGCGAATATCCGATATGCCAAAATTCAAATACCGAAGCGTTGTGATGAGTTCCAGCCGCCACACGTCTTGCGGTGTATAAAGACGGTGACCACCTTCCGTATGAAAAGAGGGCCGGAGCAACTCGATTTCATCGTAATAACGAATCGTTTTGACAGTCGAGCCGATCATTTTGGCAGCTTCACCGATCGAATATGTATCTTTGCTTTGATTCAATAAAATCACCTCAGGATCTATTATACAACCTCCAGTTACAGGAGATTCAAAGTCGGAAGGTTTGCCATGGAAATGTTCAGAGCCAGTTTAAATTCCACCCATCTCGGTTACAAAGGAAAGAGTGCAACTTTTATGAAAACAATAATAAATAAATTTAAATTTACACAGTCTATTTAAATTGAACTTATTTTCTACACAATAACGTAGAGGGCAGAGAAAGCCTGGAGAAGTGAAACGTTCGCCTTTATCACCGGATTTCCCCTTAATTAGGGATAGAAAAAATCTGGGGATAACAGCGATCGGAAGGTTGCTCTGACCGCGTAGTGACCAGTGTAGAATCATTTCGTTCTATTTATAGGGTGTAAATAAATCCGAGGAGGAATTGTACATGGCTAATCAAGACCAGCACACCATGCAAGATCCGACGACACAATATCCGAAGGCAACATCAGATTGGAAGCAGCAGCAGGATGAGCCCGGGCTTCAACGTGAAATGACTCCTGTACCTGATGCAGGTGAGAAAAGCTACAAAGGCAGCGGCCGTCTGACCGGACGTAAAGCTGTTGTAACCGGAGCAGACAGCGGTATTGGTCGGGCAGCAGCCATCGCTTTTGCTCGTGAAGGTGCGGATGTCGTTCTGGCTTACCTTCCCGAGGAAGAAGCCGATGCAAAGGAAGTGGTCAAGCTGATCGAAGAAGCAGGCCGCAAGGCTGTTGCGATTCCAGGCGATCTCAAGGATGAGAAATACTGCGAAGAACTCATTGAATCTGCTGTAAAAGAGCTCGGTGGGATCGATATCCTCGCCAACGTGGCAGGTAAACAGCAGTTTGTTGAGCAGATCGCCGACCTGACTACAGAACAATTTGATGCGACATTCAAAACCAATGTCTATTCAATGTTCTGGCTCTGTAAAGCAGCTGTGAAACACATGAAACCAGGCAGCTCCATCATTAACACGTCTTCTATTCAGGCATATAAGCCATCGCCAATCTTGCTGGATTATGCGACAACAAAGGCAGCAATCAATACATTCAGCAAAGCGCTGGCCCAACAAGTCGGCAGCAAAGGCATCCGTGTGAACGTTGTCGCACCAGGTCCGGTATGGACGCCGCTTCAGGTGGTCGGTGGACAGCCCGTAGAGAAGCTTGCTGATTTTGGATCTAATACTCCGCTTGGTCGTGCAGGGCAGCCTGCGGAAATGGCGCCAGCGTTTGTGTTCCTGGCGAGTCAGGAATCAAGCTATGTGAGTGGTGAGACACTGAACGCCAATGGCGGTACAGTTAGTCCGTAATATAGGGATAGAGAAGGTACTACGTCTAGAAAGGGCGGAGTACCTTTTTTTATTCATAAAAGTTTAATAAATGTTAACTAACTACTATAAATTTAATTAGTATTTGGAAGTTGCAGGAAAACGATTAGTAAATGATAATTCCTTCTGGTACAATGCATGATAAAACGAAAAATGGAGTGGATCAGATGACGCCAGAACAGATTGTCAGAACTTTTTTTGAAGAAGTGCGCTCGGGTCGCAATCTTGATTATGCCAATACACTGATGGCCGAGCAGGTACTGGCTCACCAGGTGATCTCGGAAGAGGAAGTGACAGTCACAAGAACGCCCTCCGTCTATGCGGATCATGTGAGGGAAATGATCGAGGCGTACGGTGATTTTTCGCTGCAGATTCAGGAGTTGCTTGCACAGGGAGATAAAGTATATGTACGCTGGAGACAAGTGGGTACTCATGTTGGAGAAGTGGATGGATATGCGCCGACCAACCTGCCCGTGATTGAAATGGCGAGTGCGGTATATCGAGTGGAGAATGAGAGAATTGCAGAATACTGGATTCAGATCGACAGGCTGGGGATCGAAAAACAATTGGAGCGCAATCAGAGCTGATAACCAGCTCTTTCACAGGAGAGATTTCTTAAACTGTATAATACAGAGATATAGCAGGTGGAGGTGACATCATAAAACACATCACAAAAATGGCAATGGCTGTTCTAGCCGCCACCGCGATCATTACTACAGTAATAACAACAGCATCAATGAATAATGAAACAGTTGTCACTACATCCACGACATTATCAGTAATTAATAATGAGGAGCTCGCAGGTACTGCGACTACGAAACAGTTTAATATCCCGGTGGGATTTGAATATGTGAAGGTGAGCTTTAAAAACACAGGTTCGAAAGTGTTTACGTTCACGATCAACCAAGGATCTACTGCTGGAACCGCAAAAATGTCTTATACTGTCCCAGCAGATGGTAAAGAGCATACTTATTGGAGCGACCAAGCTTGGTCAACGGGTTGGTTTTATGTGAGCATGTCTTCTGCACAAGGGATGTCCGGCAAATTGAGTGTGTGTCTGGGTACCGACCTTAATAAACTGAAAAGTTTGTAAAAGCCATCGACTCATGCTGGTAAGTGATTGTAGAAAAGCTTAAGCTTTCTTGACCCTATACCAGTATGTATAGATTTCCGAGAATCCAAGTTTGGCATACAGTTTTATTGCGGGAGCATTATTAGCAACTACTTGCAGGTAACTGGAGGTAGCGCCATTCTCTTTTCCCCAATGCAATAGATGAAGGATCATTTGTTCAGCCAATCCCTGATTCCGAAAGTTAGCGTCCGTAATGATGTCATACAGTCCAATATAGCCTCGTTCCACCACACCGAATCCACAAGCAACGACTTGTCCGTCGATGAACAGCGAGATGAAACCTGTGCGCGTACGGATGTTGGTCAACATTTGTTCCATCGTTCCCCGATGCAGATCATTTACCTGATTTAGTCTGCAAAAGTGATCCAGCCACTCTCCGGTTAACTGTTCGTCCATTTTTACAGCAGAGTGCTCAGGCTCCTTAATGGTATCCAAGCTCCGAGTCTGGACCCGGCTCAGATCCACAACATCATACCCCTTTTCATGTAAAAGCTGGTCGAGATGATCCGGCTGGATAAACGGCGTAATCTTGAATATGGTACTTAATTGATTGGAAGCGTAGATTCGCTCGCATTGCTCGATCTTTTCATGCACATCTTGGGTAGAGTAGTGAAGGGGTTGAATGGAGTTGGCGCGCTTCGTATATCCCTGTGCAAAACGCAGTACCCATCCGTCAAAAAGTAAGGTGGATAAGGGCTGCCAATGGTTGAGTGATAGTTCCTCAATGGTTTTATAATCCGAATTCGATGTAGGGATCATATCTATCCTCCTATCTTATAATTTTATAATAATAGATATTAATGAATAAAAATTCAATATAAAATATGTAATAACGCTGAACATTATGCATAGAGTCACAGAATGGGTTACAATTTGAATGAATAAATTAGAATTTTGAAATTGAAATATCGAAAGAAGTGGAGCAGGTTATGCTATCTATTGAAATAAACAATCACATCATTAACTGTCACATCGAATATGGGAAAAGGAAGAAAGCTTCCATTACGATGGATTTACCCTATATGGTCACAATCAAGGCTCCCAATGGTACCAGCGAAGACATGATCCGGCAGCTTGTTGCGCAACATGGGGAAGTAATTTTGACGAAATCAGCTCTGATGCAGCAGGCGTTGGACGGTCCTCAAGCGAAAGAATATGAAGAGGAAGGCAAAGGGAAGTTTCTGCTCTTTGGCAAAGAACATGCACTGCATGAGTTAATTGACGTAGAGGGACGTTCGGAAGAGGAATTGCGTGCGAATCTGAAGAAGTTTTATTTTGCCGAGTGTAAAAGAATGATCGGTGAGCGCATCGGCCGTTACCAGCAGGAGTTGAAGGTGAAGCCGAAGTCTGTGGATATCGTAGAATCGGCGACCAAGTGGGGAAGCTGCAGTTGGGATAAAAAGCTGACGTTTAACTACCGTTTAGCGATGGCTCCACTAGAGGTGATTGATTACGTAATCATCCATGAGTTATGCCACATCCATCATATGAATCATGATCGTTCGTTCTGGCGCCGTGTGGGCAGTATTATGCCCGACTACAAAGCCAAGGAGGATTATCTGATGCGAAATGGCCGAGCCATGACGTTGTGAAAAATGCCCATACCACGAATGGACGTGGTGGAAGGAGTTCAAGATGTCAGAGAGTACCTCTTTTGATGTGTTGGTAGATGAATATATCTCGCAATTTCCTTCAGATGTACAGGTTAAATTACAATCATTAAGACAGATTATTCGCGATTCCGCTCCCAATGCCATGGAGAAGATCAGTTACAAGATGCCAACGTATGCAGAGCACGGGAACTTGGTTCATTTTGCAGCGTACTCCAAGCATATTGGATTTTACCCGGGTTCCAGTGGGATCGAAGCGTTTAAGGAAGAACTCTCACGGTATAAAGGAGCCAAAGGATCGGTTCAATTTCCATTAGATCAACCATTGCCAGAAGAATTGATCCGCCGGATCGTGGAATTTCGGGTGCAAGCGAATGTGGAAAAGGCTCGGGAAAAGAAGCGAAAGAAGTAGTGGGTGGTACCGTAAATATATGCATGAATATAAGGAAATGTACGATGATTAACACGGTTTATGTGTGACTTCAAAGATTTGAGTATGGTATAATTAGAGCAGATTAGACGTAAAATGCAAAGAGAGCCGTGCTGGTAACACGACTCCTCTGAGCAATAGCCGCTTTTAAGGGCGGTGGGCTTCGGTAACATAAGGGCACGATGAAATAGACCGCGATCCTTTGCTATGGGGGCGGTCTATTTGCGTTTATCGGACAGAATGGCAACGATGAGCGTACCGAAGGTAAGCATCAACATGATTGCTTCAAAAACTGTCACAGGGCATCCCTCCCTTCATGGCGAGGTAGCCGACCGACCCTTTAAGCCTATTCTATTACTTTGTGATTATAGCATATTTTGTAAGAAGCTATGGCGTCAGAATCTTTGTATATGTAACTCGCTCATTAGTTGCAGGGCATCCCGAAACCCTTGTAAATAAATCTCTCTTTCCAGAAGTGTTTGCATAGAAAGTTGAGTATCTTCATATAAAAAAATGGTCTGATTCAGATATTCAGGTAAAGCTTGACGGATGGTATGAAAATAATGATCAGATTCTTCAGATAGTTGGGTATAATCAGGCTGCGTGTGAGACAAATTGTTGTATAATAACTCTAAGCGCGTTCGGATTAACGGTTCTGCCAAAGATTCCAGAGATTCTATCATGCATTCTCCTACTTTCTATGAATTGAACTATAGAGATTTAATAACTCATAGAGTTATGATGACTTAATTAGTTATTAACGTCAAGAGTTACTATATTTTATGTTAAGGGATGTTTTCAGATGATCAAATTCACTCTCGAACAAGTTCTGAAGGATAAGGGTATGTCTATGTATGCTTTGGCTAAAAAAACAGGAGTTCGTCCGAATACCATTGGACAATGGGTAACGGATAGCGGTTTTGAAGTCAAATCGATCACAATCGAAACCCTTGAGAAAATTTGTGTAGCACTGGAATGTCAGCCAGGCGACTTAATCAAGTATATTGACGAGAAGTGATGTTTAACAGGCAATATTAGGCTGAGGTGCACTTTTACAATCATGGGGTTATACCTGTTTGTTTGGAGGAGAACATGTATGATTAAGATTCATTTATCTCGCATTATGGGAGAGAAACGAATTAACATTGCCGATTTATCCCGATTTATCCCGACTAACCGGACTACATAGAAATGGGATTGCCAAATTATATAATGAGGAAACAGATGGCGTGAAGTTTGATACGCTGAATCGAATATGCGAGGCTTTGGATTGTGAGATCCAGGATATTATTGAGTTTATTAAGGACGAAAAGTGATCTTCAACGATTAGCTTAAAGCCCTATACTCTTTTAAAAAAATGGCTATGTTAAAATCTAATGTTGATTTGTGACCATAAGAAAACCGCCTTTGTGAAAAGGCGGTTTATTGAGCTATCGTTTCCCGTTAGTTGGATGTTTTAACTACGGAGACCAACTAGTGTAGAAGGAAATTAAACGAAAAACTATTATGATATTTGATTCTATTTACATTTCTTTATCAAGATCCACATTGAATGATGCTGTTAAAGGTTTTTGTCCAGAATCATTTGGTATCACTGTAATTTCCACAGTTAGATTTATAGAGTCAGGCAGATTAACTTGATCTATATTCTCAAATCCGACAAAGTAATAATGCTGTTCGTCTAATTCTATTAAGCCTCCATCTGTCGAGCCAGAAGATGAAATTAAATTTCCGTCATTATAAAGCTTACAAGAAACATTATACTCTTTCAAACTGAATCCATTCACTTCATACCCGACCTTTATTTGTCCTTCCGTGTATTCAGCATTTCGTAAATTAATAGTTCCTCTGATGTTTGTAATTATACATGTATGATGGAATCCGGTAGGACGCCCAAATTTTTTTGAAATAATCCCAACCTTTATTTCGCCTGGCACACTATATAATTGTCAGGAATTACAGATGCAACTATGGAGGCAAAAGATGGATTCAATTGGTAAAAACGGAAAAGAAGCGGCGGAAGCGATTCGGAGCTATGTCAAACCGATTTTCGGTTTTGCGTTAAACCGGGTCAAGCAGCGGGCCGAGGCGGAGGATCTGGCTCAGGAGATTATGCTGCAGTTGTTGAAATCCTTCTCTGGGGTCCGGGACATTAGAAGCCTTGACGCTTACGTCTGGACGGTTGCCCGATACACTTGGGTGAATTGGTTGAAAAAGCGTGCGCACGCTCCCCAAGCGTTCGAAATCAACGGCATGTCCGAACTGTCTGCCGCCCCTTCCCGGGAGCCTCTTGACCGGCTGCTGGTAACCGAAGCTTACCGCGAGCTCCGCCGAGAAGTCGCGTTTCTGTCCGACATCCATCGCCGGATCGTGGTCATGCATTACTACGACGAGCTTAAAATCGGCGATATCGCGATTGCTCTGAACATTCCTGTAGGCACGGTGAAGTGGCATTTGAGCGAGGCTAAAAAGAAGTTACGGAAAGGGATGAAACGTATGCGTGCAACAGGAACTTTAAGTGTCAATCCGGTCAGCATGGGGGAAATGGGCCATTCCGGTTCGGCCGGCAGACTGGGCGAAACCAACGATTTTCTTGGACGCGCCTTGGCGCAAAATATCGTTTACGCGGCTTATCACAAGGCGCGTACCGTACATCAAATCGCGGAGGAGCTCGGAATGCCGCCGTCTTTGCTGGAAGGCGAAGTCCGGCACCTGGCCGATTACAATTTCCTCATCCAAACCTCTCCCGGCAAATATCAAAGCAATACCATCGTCTGGGACCTCTTCGAGTTGGCCGTAGCCGGTCATCAATTCTGGCAAGATTGCGCCGCCGAAGTGGCCGATGTTCATTTTGACGCGTTAATGGAAGTTCGCCGGCAAGTCGAGGATAGCGGAGTGTACGTTCCGGACGGCGACTATAACTTCCTGCTCTGGACCTTGCTGCCCAAGAACGTCGAGGAGCAATCTTGGCGGAGCATGCCGGCGGGCGAAAACTTCGATGCGGTCGCACCAATGCGAAAGGACGGAGGTCAGTATATTGCCTATGCGGCGTTAAACCGGAGCCACAATGCCGATCCGGGTTTTGATTTGAGTAGTTACGTCACCTTCGGTCCGTCGCTCCGCTACGTCGAAGACACTCCCTTATACTTGTGGCAATTCAATACGTACTGGAGCGACCGCCAGATGGATTGGCGTTTCCTGGAATACCGGAATGTCGAGATTTGTCATGCGTTCCAACAAGGGGAACTGCCCGACAACGAAGAGAACGCCGAGCAATATTCGTTCCTGCTGGAGAAGGGGTACATCTGCAAGACGGAGGAGGGGTACAAGTTCAATGCGGTTTGGATCGACTCTCCGCAAACGTTGGATCGGTTGAACAAGGCAATGCCGGATTTGTCCGCTCTGTATGCGCCTGCTGTCGGCAAGCTCTACGACAAAATGCTCAAGCTGTTCCTGCAAAATCAGCCGAAGCATTTGGAGCCGCAGCTTGCATACATGGTGAGAGGCAACACCGGCGGAGGCCGGCTTGTCGCTTATATTTTGAAGCATTTGATCGATAACGGGAAGTTGAAACCGCCGTTGCCGCACCAGCAGAAGACGATTTCAACCTGGATGGGGCCGGTCAAGTAAGTCGGTTCGGAAATGTATACGAAGAATAGCCGTTCCCGGGCGGTGGCCAATTTTCCGCAACCAACCGTGAGAGGCCAGATGCTCCACTACTCAGCAGATCTCAGCAAAACTGCCCGTTAGTTGAACAAAGGCAGCCGATTAAATGATCGGCTGCCATCTTTGTATCTATTGAGTTAATGTTTTTACGTTAGCTTAACAAACTACTATAATAATTTAGACATATAATACTGGTCGAAAAGTTTGTCATTTATCAATAGAGAGTTTCTTTTTATTCCTTCTATCTCAAATCCCATTTTTTTATATAAAGATACTTCTGCTTCATTTTGAATGACCACTGTAAGTTCTAATCGTAAGATATTATGAGCTCTTGCCCATTCTTCTAACCTTTGAAATAGATTTGTTCCTATACCACGCCCTGTGTACTCTTCTAAAATACCTATAACTAGGTATGCTGAATGCTTTGTTCTTCTTGTGTCTCCGCCAATGACTGCTATATATCCTACTAACTTTCCAGCTTGTTCTGCAACAAGTACTGTTGAATTACTCACTTTTTTCACTCGTTCCAGCCATTTACGTTGCTGTTCAGAAGAACCTTTTCTTTCTCCTGGTTCCATAAGCATATAATAAGCCTCGGTTTCAACTTCCTTCATAAGCAAATTAAAACTTTCAGCATCCTCAGGTTCTATCTCTCTGATAAACATCGAATCCCCCTTAATACACATCCAATATTATACATCTTATTCAACTAACCTGCCCGTTAGTTGAATAAAAGCAGCCGATCACGTTGATCAGCTGCTTTCTTGGTCTTATTGAGCTTTCTTTTAGCGTAATCACCTTAAGTGATAAGGTCATCTTACCGTCTGGTAAACGAGACCAATGGCTCCAGAATCAAAGGTCTTATTTTCGATTAGCTTAAGATTGATCTTCTCCTTGAGGCCTTGGAATAATGGCAATCCCTTACCGATCAGGACGGGAGAAACCGTAATTTTATACTCATCAATTAAATCAAGCTGCATAAGGTGGTGTGCGAACCTAGGACTGCCGAGGATGACCATATCTTTGCCTGGCTGCTGTTTAAGGTTATTGATCTCTTCCTCGATATCTTCTTTCACGAGTCTTGAATTATTCCATTCGACTTTCTCCAACGTCGTGGAAAAAACGATTTTGGCTGTCTTTTCGATCCACTCAGCATGATCCCGTTCATGTTGCGAAGCTGACGGGTCCGAAGGCACAGATGGCCAGTAACTGTGCATCATCTGATAAGTCCCACGCCCCCAAATGACAGTGTCGGCAGTACTCAGAATTTCTTTCGCGTGTTTCTCCAAATCAGCATCGTAGGCAACCCAGCCAATGTCCATTTCACCATTCGGCCCTTCTACAAAACCGTCAAGCGATGCGTGAAGAAATAGAAAGAGTTTTCTCATTTTCAGTTCTCCTTTGTGCATGAGGGATATCTAACTATGAACATATTTTTCTTATTCGATGAGGTATCCTCATATTCCTTGTTGTCTATATGAGCATTCTTAAGCACAAATCTGAATTCAGCCTTTTTTCAGGTAAAGGCATTATACTATTCCCGAATCCTGTACTGGAAAAGGAGTTTTGGCATGTCTAAGGTGATCCATAAGTCGCTTTATCTCATTCTGCTTGTTTTTGTCGGCGTGTTTATCGTGTCGACCCTGTTTGTCCGGGCGCAGTACAACTACACCTTGTATGGGGATAATCCGATTCTGGGTACGCAGCAGTGGAGTATTTTTATCCCGGTGATTGCTTTGCTTCTAGTATCGGGTATCGGGCTATACCGTCTTTGCCTGAAGCTGAACAAATACAGTCCAAAGGTTGTCATTCCGGTGGTGCTGCTATGTTCTCTTGCCATTCAAATCATCATTATCTTCGTGTTTCCACGAGTGCCTACGGATGATTCACAGACCGTGCTTTCACTCGCGATGAACATGCTTTACGATCACGATTATTCTTCGTTTGAATCGGGCGGATATCTGCACATGTTCCCGTTCAACTTTTCCACCGTCTTGTATCTAAAGACATTGCTGTACCTGTTCCCGGATAATTATCTGGTAATCAAGCTGTTCAATATTTTGTTTGCAACGGTAACGACATTAATGATTTATCTCATTTATAAACAGTTAAATCATAAGTCCGCGGAACGTGATTACGGGGTTCTGATCTTTGCAGCCACGTATCTGCCATCCCTGTTCCTGAACAACCTGATCTATAACGATGTTATTGCTACGGCATTTCTGACATCTTGTTTATACTTTTTGATTCGGTTTATACGTGAAAAGTCTTGGCAGACGATCGTTATTGCCGCCATTCTGCTCGCCATTGGCAACTACTTCCGAAGCATTGGCGTAATTGTGCTGATTGCTGCTATGTTAACCATCCTGCTGAATATGCGAAGTATTGGATTCAAGAAAGTGATTGCCTCCATCTTCGTGCTGGCTATGTTGTTTAACGTCCCAGGATGGACTCAGAATGCGGTATTAAAATCTTCAGGTGCTGTAAGTGAGCCTGTTGGGGAAAATTCGGCACCGGTCTATATGTGGTTGAACATGGGTATTAATCTGGAACGATTCGGCTTCTGGGACAACATGGAGAGTTACCAGATCTATCAAAGAGAAGCCAACTATAATAAAGCTGAAAGTACAGAACTGTACAAGCAGGAGATTGAACGCAAGCTATCGGAAGCCAGCTTAAGTGATTTGGCGCAGATGTATTACAAAAAGATCATTTGGACCTGGACCGAAGGTACCTACCAAATGGATCGATATGGCATCGGTAATGAAAGCTCCTCGGGTATGGGAGGAGGAAGAGGTGGCGGAATTGCCGGCTCCTACAGTTATACCAATGCGGTAACAGACTTATTCAAGGGAGATTCCGTCTACCGGACGGGGGTGCTTTGGGTCGTTTATGTGATGAATTTCATGATGTACTGTTTTATTTTCATTCGCTTGGTCGGTGGAATTCGTGGAAAGCGGTATGACGAAGTCTCTTTGATTCTGGTTATTCTCGGATTTATCGGGTTCTATATTCTGTGGGAGATTAAATCGAGGTATATCTATCCCGTATATCCACTACTGGTTGTATTGTCGTACATGGGATTTAAAGATGCGTATAACTTCATGTTTCATAGAAAACTTGGCTGGGAACGTTCTTCCCTGAGAAAAGGGTGATCCGTATGCGGAAAAATGGTTATCTCATATCGGCTATACTCTTGCTGCTGACCTGCTCAGTTTTGCTCTCTGCTTGCGATGCTATTACTGCCCAGAACATTACGAATACCGGTTCTGCACAAGGCATAAACGGTGGCGGAATGATGAATGGCGGTGGCCCGGGCATGAATGGAGGAGCACAGAGGGGCGGAGGGCAAGGGATGAATGGCAGAACAGGCGGTCAGGACAATATGCGGGGGATGATGAATGCCGATCTTACAGGCAGAGTGATCTCTGCCACAGGGAGTACCGTCACGATCTCGTTACTTGAGGTGCAGGACAACTCATCCACAGGCTCGACTAATGGAAATGGAAGACAATCAGGCGCCTCCAGAGGCGGAAGCATGGATATGAAAGATACGGGTATTGAAATGAAATTGAACATCAGTGAGGATGTGGATATCACGGAAGGCATGGGCATAGGTGTCCCAGGTAACAACCAAAATGCTAATTCATCTATTCAGGTGTCTGATCTGAAAGAGGGAGATGTCGTTATGGTTTGGTATAAGGAGAACACCGAGACCGTAGAGCGAATGGTGGTTACACAGTCCTGATTTTCATTGCCTATGATTACTTGATGGACTATTATGGAAATAACTTGATTTTCGGAAGGAGTGAGCGTCATGAAACGACGGGCTAAGATGATGCAAAGCGTTACTACAACAATTAAGGTGATTACGAACTGAATAGATCCGGCAGAGCAACGGACACATGGCGAAGCATTTGGAGTCTGCTAATGTGACGATCTGAAGTCTGCCGACATATAGGGATATAACTGCTCATTTTTCCTGGTATGCACGAGGTTTATTTGCTTATGCAAGTAAACCCGTGTATCCAGAATTTTTAAAGCCGCAGGCATAGCCTGCGGCTTTTTGCGCGCAAAAATAGGATTCGGAACTCTAAAAGCGTTCTATATTAAATGACCACTAAGGAGATATGCCCATGTTAAAACTTAAATATTTATTCCATAATAACGATCTCGCCGAGATGATTTTGAAAAACTGGGGTTATGATCCGGAGTCACTGGACATGTTCCAGTATTATCGTATATCCTCCAATGCTGTGTATCCGTTCAGGGATCAGGGAGAGGTTTACTTGCTTCGTTTTGCCCCTGTAGATGAGAAAAATCAAACCAATCTTGCAGCGGAGCTGGAGTTCCTGTCCTATCTTAAACTAAATCAATATGGCGCCATGGAAGCAGTACCTTCCCATGCAGGAAAAGAGCTGGTAGTGGCTCATACGCCTTGGGGAATGTATTATGCCTCTGTATTCAAACGAGTTCCTGGTAACCAGATGGGCAGTATCGATATAAATGACCAGATCGTGCACAGCTTGGGTGAGGCATTGGGTAAGCTGCATCGTTTATCTTGTGAATACACACCCAAACAGGCAAAACGCTGGACGTATACCGATGTACTGGATTGGATGAAGGACGTTCTGGGGGAGTTCCCTGGCGAGAATGCGGCGCTCAATGAGGTAGAAGTTCTCCGGAATTATTTTGCAAATTGGCCCGTTACAGAGCAGAACTTCGGGTTAATTCATTATGATTTTGAACTGGATAATGTCTTCTATGACGAGGAGAGTCATTCCTGTTACGCCATTGATTTCGATGACGCCATGTACCACTGGTACGCAATGGATGTGGAGCAGAGTCTGGATAGTTTACGGGATGAAATTCAGCCGGATGAATGGGAACAGAAGAAGCAAATATTCTTGCAAGGGTATTGGAAAGAAGCAGGAGACGCCTATGATATGGAGTCGATGTTCCCAGCATGTCGTCGCTTTGCCAATCTGTACGGTTATGTACGTGTGCTTCGATCTGGGGCAGAACAATGGGCAAATGAGCCGGAGTGGATGAGTGGATTAAGAGCAAGGCTGGATAAAGAGATGACAGTGAAATCAAAGCAGTTTGGTCAGCAGCAGCCCCTCCAACTACCGGCAAATTGATCCTCAGTACTTTTTCGGTCAAGATGATTAAGCTTAAATCTGGCATCTGCATAAGTGCAACGAAATAATGATTGATTTTTTATTCGTCTCCATTGTAACATTAGATTAAGCGCTATACCTTTTATTAGAACATCAATGTTGGATTACATGGTCAAGTGGAAACCGACAATTCGTTTCACCAATTGAATGAAGAGGACGGTCATAACGAACATGGACGACAAAAAGTTAATTATCTTTTTTGACAGCGGCGATACCATTGTTGATGAATCGACCGAGATTCGGGACGAAGAGGGAATTGTTCTGAGTGCGGATCTGATTCCGGGTGCGGATATTACGATTCAGAAGCTTCATGAAAAAGGGTACACGCTGGCCCTGGTTGCTGACGGCGATGCACAATCCTTCAAGAACGTATTTAAGCAGCATGGACTTCATGATTATTTTAGCGCAATGATTATTTCGGAGAATATTAAAGCCAGCAAGCCAAGCCCGCGGATGTTTAAGGCAGCAATTGGTGCCCTTGATTTGTCCGAAGGGGATTTTTCAAGAACAGTGATGATTGGCAATAACCTGAGTCGTGATATGAAGGGAGCCAACGCACTTGGCATCACCAGCATCTTTCAGAGCTGGACGCCGCGTTATCCCCATGAGCCGGTGGATGAAACAGAACGTCCGACTCACACAGTTGGTGAACCGTTGGAGCTGCTTGAACTTATTGAACGGCTAAATGCCGAAGTCAATAAATAAATGTTTGCTTGCATGCCCTTGAGCAGAAGGATTGAATGTCATTCTACCTTCTGCTCAAGGGCTATTTTTACTTTTTTACATGAGAAAATGATAGAATGATCGTAAAATCCGGAACAGGGTAGGTGTTCACATGGAGGAACCACATCGGAAGCCGTTGTTGTACTTGCAAACTGCCGATTTGGTGATGGAAGAAATCCGTAACCGGAAACTGCAGCCACATGATCCCGTGCCATCGGAAGGCGAGCTCGCCAAACTGTATTCTGTCAGCCGTATGACGGCCAAGCTTGCGCTGCAAATTTTGGAGAAACAAGGTATTGTCTATCGGTTGGCGCGGCGGGGGACATTTGTGTCGGGTGATTATTTGGGCGGCCCGGGTAAAGAGTTTTTGTCGGGGAATGTAACTACAGACAAGAAACTTATAAAGCGAAAAATTGCCCTGCTGTTCCCCAATATGGATGATTACGTAGCCAGAATTATAGCATCCGTTGAGCAGGAAGCACGTAAATCCGGGTGCCAGCTGCTCATTCGGATTACTACGGATAAAGAGGATGAGAGCTTCTGCCTACAAGAGTTGTACGAGGAAGGAATCGATGGAATTATTTTGTTTCCAAGGGGGCGAACACGCTGCAGTGAAAAGGTGCTGGAGCTTAATCTGTTGAATTACCCTTTGGTAATCATCGATCGGATCTTTCGTGAGGTCAATATTGATTGTGTGTACCATGACCATTATCAGGGAGCCTACAACTTGACGGAATATTTGATTGATAGAGGACATCGGGAAATTGGGTATATCTCTATGTCGTTTGATGGAGTGACGAGCCGGGAGGATCGCTATAAAGGTTATGTGCAGGCCATGCTGGACTACGCACTGCCTGTTAACGGTCGCAATATTTGCCTGGATTGTGCAGAGGATTACATGCTCAACCTGAATGGGCCGAATCTGCAACTCAAGGATTTCATTCAAAGTAATCCCGCAATGACAGCCGTTGTCTGTGCGGATGATTATATCGCGACTTCTGGTCTGTACACGGCCTTATCCATCCACAAGCAGGTACCTGAGGAACTGTCCATCATTGGTTTTTCCGACATCCAGTTGGCGAGTCTGCTGCCCGTGCCACTGACTACGGCAAGACAAACGACAGAGAAGCTTGGACAGGCAGCAGTGAATTTGCTGTGCAAACGTATGGAGAATTCCCGAGAAGGGGCTTTATCCATCAAGGTGAACACAACCATCATCGAACGAAGCTCCGTACGTAATCTTAATCAATGAGTGTTGAAGCGGTTCCGCCATTTAAACCTTCCTTATCTCGTTTTAATGAAAAGGAAGGTTTTTTATATGTCAGTGACATATACGTATTTGCTATCTTATTCAAACTCAACAATGCAAAATTTGTTATGTTTGTTACCGTTTTATGCAAATATAATGTAAATAATAGTAGTTATATGAAGTTTATTTGGAGAAAAATTTACATTTATATCATTGTATATGTCAATGACATATATTAGTGTGAAGATATGCCACATATCTTTCAAGGATGAAGGGAGGATATTCCGGAAAGCGCTACCATACATCCTGGGAAATGACCTGCAGAGCCAAAAGAAATGTAACGTACGAACGTTGGCAATAATCGAAATCATTATTCGAAGAGGAGCCCGAATATGACAATTAAATCCTTGCTTGCAGCTTCGTTCTTGGCAGTATCTCTTTTCTTTCCACTGGCGCAGCCCGCGCAGGCGGAAGAGGACAACGCCGTAACGGTTTACCAGGATGGAGATTTTGGAGGCAGCTCCCAACCGTTTGGGATTGGCCAGTTCAATGTGAATCAGCTTAACGTGGTTGGCAACGACAAAATATCTTCGGTAAAGGTAGCTCCGGGATATCGATTGACCCTGTATCGTGACAAGGATTTCTCCGGTGACACCAAAACGCTGACCGGCGATGCGGGATGGCTTGATGATTTTAACGACGCGACCTCCAGTCTGAAAGTAGAGAAGATTGGAGGCCCCAATAAACCAGTTATCGCATATTCCAATTCGCCTTATGGAGGTTTTGAGCAGCAGTTTGATATCGGCAGCTATAATGTGGATGAACTGAAGGCTGGAGTAGGCAATGATGCCATCTCTGCACTCCGGGTAGCCCCAGGGTATAAGGTCACATTGTACAAAGACTACAATTTCGCTGGATATTCCAAGGTTCTGACCGCAGATGCGATCTATGTTGGCGGAGATATCAATGATTCGGTATCGAGCCTGAAGGTTGAAGCCATCTCGCCGCTCGATGCCACCTCGGTTGCCGTCCCGGGTGACGATTACAGTGACACAGCCAAGCGTGAAATATTGCAAACCTTTGCTCCTAAAATCTGGTTTGCCCAAGGCGAAGTTTATTTCCCGTCCTCGGTAGAGCATACCCTGCCGCATGTGGATCGCTATGTGAATCCAGGTTCAGGTTTGTATGAATTTAAGACCAAAACGGAATTGAATCCATATACCTTGAAACTACCTTATTTTACGGGCGATCTGGCTAATGCGCCGATCTATGCGTTTTGGGTGGAGAAGGAGTATAACAACGTCGATCTGGTATATTTCCAGTTCAGTCCCTATGATCTTGGGAAAACGGTGTTTGGTACGGAAGTGGGAGATCATGTCGGAGACTGGGAGCGGGTCACGGTCAGATTGGCCAAGTTCACCGATCAGAACAGTAACTATGTGAAGCCGGTTCAAGTTTACTATGGCGCGCATTCTTTCGGTACAACCTACTCTTGGGGTGAAGTGGACAAAGTAAACAATACACATCCTGTTGCGTATTCCGCGTTTGGTTCCCATGGGATGTGGAAAGATCCTGGTAATCATGTCTATCAGGAACTCGTCGTAACCCAATTGATTGATGTGACGAATCAGGGAACGGCATGGGATACCTGGAACAATATCCAGGCTTTTCAGTATTATCCGAATACTCGAACAGGCAATGGTCTGGGAAATGCTTGGCCATCATGGCTGGACAGGGATTATAGTAATCCGAACAGCTTATCTGTCTATAAATTCGGAAATCCGTCCCAAGGCTCCTTCTTTGGTCAGCCTCTACTTGCAGGAGGACCAACAGGACCGCAGGAAAAAGGCGCATTAACGAATGATGTTATTTTAGATTAGGCGATGATTAACGAGGGGACTCGCTTTCACATGAAGCGGGTCTTCCATGCTTATTGTTCAAATAAACAGTATTAACTGTGAATCTAACAACGGAGGCTCAGACAACCATGACTAACCGTAAAAAAGTACATGTTGTTTTTAAAACTCACCTGGATATCGGATTTACGCACTTGGCGGAAAACGTCGTAAAGCAGTACATGGAAGAGTATGTACCCAAAGCTATCGCTTTGTCCGCGCAGTTGGAAGCAGAGGGAGGACGAGAGCAGTTCATATGGACCACGGGTTCCTGGATGATCCGTCATTATCTGAATCATGCGTCCGAAGAGGGCAAACAGGCCATGGAACAAGCGATCCGCAAAGGTCATATCGTATGGCATGGATTACCGTTCACAACGCACACCGAGCTGATGGACCCCTCATTATTTCGCTACGGATTGTCCATCGGATTGGACCTGGATAAACAATTTGGCAAAACGACCATTGCAGCAAAAATGACGGATGTACCCGGGCATACCCTGTCTATGGTGCCTTTGATGAATGAAGTGGGTATCCGGTATATGCATCTTGGGGTTAATCCAGCTTCCATGCGCCCGGATGTGCCTAAACTGTTCAGATGGCAGGCAGCGGATGGCAGTGAGATCATTGTCAATTATGCGGACACCTATGGTGAGGCAGTCGAAATAGAAGGTATCGATGATATCTTGTTGTTTGCCCATACGGGCGACAATTGCGGACCGCCAAGCGCAGAAGAGATTCGTGAACAATTCCAGCATATCCAGGAAAGATACCCCGATGCAGAGATTATGGCGTCGTCTCTTGATGCATTTGCGGTGCACCTTGATCAGGTTCGGGACCAATTTCCTGTTGTACGTGAAGAGCTCGGGGATACTTGGATTCACGGAGGCGGTACCGACCCGCTTAAAATAGCCCGATTCCGCCAGTTGCAGCGGTTAAGAGACAAGTGGCTGACCGAAGGCCGGATCGATCCGGCAAGCGCAGAATATAAAGGCATGAGTGATGCCATGCTGCTGGTTGTGGAGCATACGTGGGGGCTTGATGTGAAGAAATGGCTTCCGGATTTCCGGAATTATGCCAAGCCTGACTTCAACCGCGCACGGGAAATGAACGAAGTCGATGTGGAGGATATCCCTGCAAAATTTCAATATATCGGTGCCTTCGCCATGGATGAGTTCGACAGTCATTCCAGCGGACTATTCTCTTCGGAGTCGAGCCGTCGTACCTATTCCATGATAGAGAGTTCTTGGGCGGAACAGCGGGAATATTTGGACACGGCTGTGGCGTGCCTGAGTGATGACAAGCAGAAGGAAGCGCGGCAAGCTTTTGAACAACTAAATCCAGTTAAAAGTGTGTTTTCCGGTAATGTATCTGCGGTAAGTCATCAAGTTTATAGCAGTGGCGGATACCGGCTGGCCTTCAATAACAATGGTGCACTGATTCAGCTGACGGACGAGAAGGGAAAGAATTGGGTGGACGCGAAGCATCCGTTCGGAGCCTATGCCTATGAAACCTTCGGGACGGAGGATTACGACAGGTATTTCCGTACCTATATGCAGAACCTGCCTGTGACACATCCTTGGGCGGATGCCGACTTCAACAAACCTGGCTTTGAATTTGTGCGCCCGCTGCCAAGCCATCAGGTGTACTTGCCAATCGTGACCGATATGCACAAGTCAGGCAATGCTCATGGCGATACGTATGGGTTCCGGTTGTCCATGCCAACAGAAAGTCATGAATTGTACGGAGCACCCAAGGAACTGGAACTGGTATATACGTTTTCACAGGCAGGAGTGGTAGAGGTTAGCTTGCAATGGTTTGGAAAAGAAGCGAATCGTCTTCCAGAGGCCAGTTGGTTTGGATGCGGACTGAAGGTGGATAACCCCAATCTGTGGATGATGGACAAGCTTGGAGGACGAATCTCTCCGTTGAATGTTGTAAAAGACGGCAACCGCAATCTGCATGCTGTAGACAAGGGAGTATTCTATGAGGGCACAGATGGTCAGGCCTCTATTGAAGCACTGGATTCCGCTTTGGTCGCACCTGGACAGAGAAGATTGCTGCAATTCGACAACTCGTTTGTTTCGCTTGAATCCGGATGGCAATTTAATCTGCATAACAATATCTGGGGCACCAATTTCCCAATGTGGTACGGCGAGGATGCCAAATTCCGCTTTCGACTAAATACAGCTGCAAACCGCAAATAAGAGAAGTTGATGTAGAATTTTACCAAAAATTGATGATCGGATAATAATCCTAGTACAATTGGAATCTATACTTGGATTTGTGAGTGAGGATGCTGTTTGAGCAGATCTGAACTGTTCGGAACTGTTTCTGAAATGAATTTGAAAAAACAGAATTTTTTTGTAAAATCCCTATTGCTTGAACGTAGTCATCCATGTATTATATACAAATAAAGCGTTTACATTTTCTTATATGTCAATTAAACCGGTTTAATTCTATGAGATGTTTTCCCGATTGAGAACCTCTATTGCATAAAAATTAAACCGGTTTAATTGTATCTACATCTGTACATAAAGGGTTTATTTCGTTAGGGAGGTGAGCGCCAACCAGAGCATATTCAGGCAAGTTAATGGCAAATCCAAACGTGGAGGGGTTTAGCTTGAAAAGGAAAAGCAACTTGTTAATTGTTCTTGTCCTAATCACGACATTACTAGGGGGATGCTCTGCATCTTCGTCTAACAACGAAAATGAGGAATCAACAGTGAAAGAACCTGTTGTTACGGACAACAGTGCCAAAGAAGCCCCGATGCTGGCAAAGCTTGTCGATGAAGGTAAATTGCCTGCCCTGGCTGAGCGCCTGCCGGCTTCCAAAGACATTATGGTTGAAGAGGTCGTCGAGGAAATCGGGCAATATGGTGGGGATTGGAACATGCCTTGGACTGGTGTTCCTGATAAGTGGGGGATAGGCCAACCGACAGAGGAAGCACTGTTTCGTTTCAACAAGGAAGGAAACAAGGTTGAGCCAAACGTAGCCAAGAGCTATGAAGTGAATGATGATTCCACCGTGTTCACCATCCATTTGCGGGAAGGCATGAAATGGTCCGATGGTGTTCCTTTCACAGCGGATGATGTTCTCTTTTATTGGGAGCATATGTTGACCAAAGAGACCTTTGGCAAAAAGATCTATGACGCTTATTATTCCGTTGACCCTGTTACCGGGGATAGAGCGTTGGCTGAAGTGAAGAAGGTAGATGACTACACGTTTACCGTAACTCACAAATATCCAAGTGTGCTCTTCCTGGAACGTGTGGCCATCGATAACAAGTGGTTCTTCGCTCCTGCACACTTTCACAAAACCATCCTTCCCGAGTTCGTAGGGGATGCCAAAACATTGGAGATTACGAAGCAATGGGGCTATGAAGATCCCAAAGTATTCTTGATGGAAACCGGGTATACGGATTGGCTGCACTACCAGATTCCTACACTCCGGGCATGGGTTCCAACCAATGATCCTAATGGCGATCAGTTTGTCATGGAGCGCAACCCGTACTACTGGAAAACAGATAAAGAAGGTAAACAGCTTCCGTATATTGACCGGATTGTAGCGACTAAGATTCAAGATCCGAGCCAAAAGGTACTTGGAACGCTTGCCGGCGATTACAACCTGGTGATCTTTGATTCCAAAGACTTCACGGTACTGAAAGAGAATGAGAAAAAAGGTGACTACCGAATCATCCCTTGGACACAACCAGCTTGGTCCAGCGCGGGAGTACAGTTAAACCAGACTACGGAAGATCCGAATCTCCGCAAACTCTTCCAGGACATCAAGTTCAGGGAAGCACTCTCCATTGGGGTGGATCGTAACCAGGTGTCTGAGATTGTGACCAGTGGGCTGGGAGAACCGATTCAAGCTTCTGTACCGGAAGGCGTAATGGGCTATCAGGAAGGGTGGGCCCAGCAGTGGGCGGAATACGATCCTGAACGCGCTAACCAAATTCTTGACGAGTTAGGTTTGAACAAGCGGGATAAAGACAACTTCCGTCTGAACCCTGATGGTTCCGAGTTGACGCTTACGGTGATTGAGAGCACGACTGATACAGCACCATTCCTTGAATTGCTTAAGAAATATTACGAGGATATGGGTCTGCGAACGAACCTGAAAGTGGTTGACGGAGGCACACATTTTGATATGAAATATGCCAACAAGATTCCGATGACTACCGAGAATATTTCTGTCGTCAACGTAGCCTTCCGACCGGATACCATGGTTCCGCTCCGTGTGATCACACCATGGTTCGGCCATTACGGCTTATACAGTCAATCTGGCGGCAAGGAAGGTGTCAAACCTGAAGGGGATGTCGCTAAAATCCTTGAGTATTGGGAAAAAGTGAAAGCAAGCAAGACACTGGATGAAATCAATCAGTATAGCAATGAGATCGTGAAACTGCACCAGAAGAATCAGTGGGTAATCGGATATGCGGGACCAACTCCGGTGCTGATTACAGCCTCGAATAAAATTCATAACATCCCTACGGATCTTATCTGGTCCGATGAGTATCGCTCGCTGGGTCAAGGCCATCCGGCACAATTTTTCATCAAGCAATAGCTGGTGAAGCATTCAGGTAAACAATAGTGAGGAAGGGATTTATCCTTGCTATTGTTTCCTTTTGTATCATTCACACGGTGCAGAGGAGAGGAATAGATGTTTGAATACATTTTAAAACGAATCCTGTTGGCCATTCCTGTTGTTGTTGTGATCTCCTTTATCGTCTTCTACATTATTCAATTGCCACCTGGCGATTACGTATCCTCCTACTCGGCCAAGATGTCCGCTTCGGGCGATATCATGACCCAGGCTGAGATGGATGACATGCGGGCGAATCTGGGGCTCGACAGGCCAATCTATGAACAATATTTCGTCTGGGTAAAAAAAATAATCCTGCATGGCGACTTTGGTTTCTCATTCAACTACAACAAACCGGTGATGGCGGTGATCCAGCAGTATATGGGACTGACTCTGGTCGTCTCGCTGGTGACAATGGCTTTCCATTATATAATCGCGATTCCGGTTGGGATCTACACGGCGGTAAAGCAGTATTCTGCGGGCGATTATTTCTTCTCCGGCCTGAGCTTTATCGGAATGGCAACGCCCAACTTTTTGTTAGCCATTATTCTCATGTTCTTTTCCTATAAGTGGTTCGGTAATCCATTGCTCGGTTTATTCTCCAACGAATACGTGAATGCGCCGTGGTCCCTGGACAAGGTAAAAGACTTAATGCAGCATATGGTGATTCCGGTTATTGTTATCGGACTTTCGGGTACTGCGGATCTGATTCGGATCATGCGCGGACAAATGCTCGATGAGTTGAACAAACCGAATGTTATTACTGCCCGCGCCAAGGGCTTATCAGAGATGCAAATCCTGTTCAAGTATCCGACACGTGCAGCCTTGAATCCTATTGTGAGTACCTTTGGCTGGTCACTGTCCTCCATCTTTACCGGCGCTACCATTACAGCAATCGTATTGAACCTGCCGATTCAAGGGCCAGTTATGCATAATGCATTGCTCGGTCAGGACATGTATCTTGCTGGAACCTTTTTATTGATCATGGCTTTGCTGACGGTTCTCGGAACATTGATTTCCGATATTTTGCTGGCTTGGCTTGATCCCAAAATACGTACAGAGTTCAGAGGATCCTAATGATGAGACCACTACCGTTATTTAAAGGTCAAAGGCCGGCAGTCCCAGTTACAGCAGCACCAAAAGAAACTGTATACAGCTCGCAGTGGCGGCTGATATATCAGAAATTCAAGAAACACAAGTTGGCCCGGATCAGCATGTACATTCTGGGCGCATTTTACATCATCGCACTGTTCGCACAGTTAATCGCGCCGTATGGGCTGCAAAGCTATGACAGCAAATATGTGAATGCCCCGCCAATGGGACTTCGATTCGTTGATGCGGACGGCAAGTTTCACATCAAGCCGTTTGTATATGAATTGAAGAGCGAGCGTGACCCCGAAACATTGCGTAAAATGTTTGTCCCGGATACCGAAAAAAAGCATTTCTTCAAGTTCTTTGTAAAGGGAGAAGAATATAAGTTTCTTGGTCTGATCCCCATGTCGACGCATTTGTTCGCTGTAGATGAGCCAGGGCGGATATTCCTGCTGGGTACGGACGGTATGGGGCGTGACCTGTTCTCCCGGATCGTGCTGGGCAGTCAAATCTCCCTAAGCATCCCGCTGGTCGGCGTAGGCATTAGCTTTATTCTGGGTTTGATTATTGGAGGCATCTCCGGTTATTTTGGCGGCTGGATTGATTCCATGATACAGCGCATCATCGAAATCATACGTTCCTTTCCGACGCTGCCGTTGTGGATGGCACTATCCGCTGCAATTCCGCCACGTATTCCGGTCGTGACCATGTATTTATACATCGTGATCATCTTCGCATTTATTGGCTGGACGGATCTGGCACGGGTGGTCAGAGGCAAGTTCATTTCGTTGAAGAATGAAGATTATGTAATAGCTGCAAAGATCGCTGGTGTAGGAGACGCAAAGATTATTGTCAAACATCTGCTGCCAGGCTTCATGAGTTATTTAGTCGTGGCGACAACCCTGGCGATTCCGAGCATGATTCTGGGTGAGACGGCTATGAGCTTTCTCGGTCTGGGCGTTCGTTCGCCGGCAACCAGTTGGGGTGTGCTGCTTCAGGAGGCGCAAAAAATTGAAAATGTGGCCCTGTATCCATGGAAGCTCATTCCACTCGCTTTTGTCATTCTGACTGTATTGACCTATAACTTCATCGGCGATGGTTTGCGCGACGCGGCTGATCCGTATAAAAAATAATTGTCCAAATACTAGGCAAGCGAGGGGATAGCATGGCAACTCAAGCTGTTGAGAAGGAGCAACCTTTACTGTCCGTTCAAGACCTGAAGATTCGGATTCAGATGGAAAATGGCGTCATGAATGCCGTGGATGGAGTCGACTTCAATATATACAAAGGCAAAACCCTTGGGCTTGTGGGGGAATCCGGCTGCGGCAAAAGCCTGACAAGTCGATCGATCATCAGTATCAATCCCAAGGAATGTGAAACGAGTGGAACAATCACTTACAATTCCGACTCTGAATCGACTCTCCATGGTCTGAATCTTTTGTCTCTTAAGCCGACGGGCAAGCAGATCCGCTCCATCCGTGGGCGCAAAATCTCGATGATCTTTCAGGAGCCGATGACGGCCTTCTCACCGATGTATACCATCGGGAATCAAATCATGGAAGCGATCCGAATTCATCAGACGAGGAATAAGAAAGAGGCCAAAAGAATCGCGTTAGAGATGCTTAGCAAAGTCGGGATTTCCGATCAGGCCAAGCGTTTCGATCAATATCCGCATGAATTCTCGGGAGGGATGCGTCAGCGGGCGATGATCTCCATGGCATTGTCCTGTAACCCCGAAATTCTGATTGCGGATGAGCCCACGACGGCGCTCGATGTGACCATTCAGGCTCAGGTACTCGAACTTATGAAAAGCCTGCAGGCGGAGTTTGGCATGGCCATTCTGCTGGTGACCCATGATCTGGGTATTATCGCCGAGATGTGTGATGAGGTTGCGGTGATGTACCTCGGAAGAATTGTTGAGCAGGCTCCAATGAGGGAAATCTTCAACAATCCGAAGCATCCCTACACGAAAGGGTTACTTAAATCGATGCCTAGACTGGGAGGGAATAAAAGCAAACGGCTGGATTCCATCGAAGGTTCCGTTCCGATGCCGATTAACATGCCTCCAATGTGCGGATTCTATGATCGCTGCAAGGACAGAATTGAAGGCGTATGTAATCAACAAGTTGTACCGAAAACCGCGATTTCCGACCAGCATATGGTCAGATGTTTCTTGTACGCGGACCAGAGAGAAGGAGAAGCATAATGACCAAACCCATTCTTGAAGTCCTCAACCTGAACAAAAGCTTTCAGGTCAAATCCAAAAAAGCCCTGTTCAAAAAGCCTAAACCCATTCATATTTTGAATGAAATTTCATTTGAACTCCTTGAAGGGGAGACGCTCAGTATTGTCGGGGAATCTGGATGTGGAAAAACGACGCTCGGACGCTGTATCGTTAGAGGTGTGGATGCTTCTTCAGGCAGTGTAGTCTATCATGCGGAAGATGGAAAAGAAGTGAATTACCTAAACTTGAAGGGCAAAGAGATCAAAGCATATCGCAAGGATATCCAGATGATTTTTCAAGACCCGTATTCCTCACTCAGCCCCCGGATGAGCGTATTCGATATTATCGCCGAACCGCTGATTGCAAACTTTAAGCTGAGCAGGGCTGAGGTAGAAGCGAAAGTGATGGAGATTGCCGAGAAAACAGGTCTGAATGTAGGTTACCTGAAACGTTACCCACATGCATTTTCGGGAGGACAGCGGCAGCGGATAGCCATTGCGCGTGCGCTGATTACACAACCCAGACTGATTGTCTGTGATGAAGCGGTCTCTGCGCTGGATGTATCGATTCAGGCTCAGATTATCAACCTGCTCAAAGATTTGCAGGAGCAATTCAAGATCACATATATCTTCATCTCGCATGATCTTTCCATCGTACAGAACATTTCCGACCGGGTAGCAGTTATGCATCTGGGCAGAATTGTGGAACTGGCGACAACGGAATCATTGTTCTCGAATCCTCAGCATCCCTATACGGAGGCGCTAATGTCAGCCGTGCCCCAACCGAATCCGGATTTTAAAAAAGAACGAATTATACTGGAGGGGGAAGTACCGAATCCGGCCAATCCGCCAAGCGGCTGTCATTTTCATCCCCGATGCTCGTATAAGACGGATAAATGCATCCAGCACGTTCCTGAACTCCGTGAAGTAGGATATAATCATTTTGCTGCCTGTCATTATGCAGAGCAGCTTCAGCTTCGCGGCGTTCCAATCGAGACTGAGGATGAGATGCACTCCAGGACATCCTAACCAACGACATGAACCTGACGATACCATCAGTCATCTTTGAACTCGCGAGCACGAAATCGAACTAGTGTTGAGGAGAGGTTGTTCCTAATGGCAAAGATTGATGATGTAGCCCGTCTGGCGGGTGTATCCAAGGGAACGGTATCCAACGTATTCAGCCAGAAAAGGCCAACGAGCAAAAAGGTAACCGAGAAAGTGCTGCAAATCTCGAAGGAATTGAATTACGTGCCGAATCATATTGCAAGAAGCTTGGTCACCAAGAAAACAATGGCGATCGGGCTTACGATTCCGCACGGCAAATTCTTTTTCAGCGTGTTCCATAATCAGTTTATCAATGGTGTCATTCTGGAAGCTTCCAATTACGGATATCGGGTGCTTCTGGACATGATTGCTGCCGAAGAGGTGAAGACACCTTCACTTGCGAGCTATCCTATTGACGGGGCCATTGTGCTGGGACCTACAGAAGAGGATGACCGGATCAATCTGCTGTATCAGCATGACATTCCGTTTGTCACGATCGGCAAAATCATTAACAAGGGACTTCAGGGTGTTTCTACCGTCAATAACGATAATAAACAGGTTATGCGCGATATTTGCGATTATCTGCTCGGACTGGGTCATCGGAACATTATGTTCCTGAACGCCGGGGAGCAGATGACGGTTTCCATTGAACGGTCGGAAGAGTTCGTCCAGGTGCTGCAGGAGCATGGTGTGATGATCCAGCCCGGAATGATTCATTATAAACCGGGTATTCATTCAGACAAGTATATTAAATACGGCTATGATGAGACACTTCATAATGTGAAGAATCCCATGGGGAGGGTTACGGCCATTATCGCAGACGACGATCGTACTGCATTTAGCGCCCTTAATGCCATCAACGACGCGGGTCTGCGTGTGCCGGAAGATATCTCTTTGTTTATCATCTGCGGTGATCAGTCCATGATGCACCAGGTAAGACCCTCTTTGACGGGAATGGATCTGCAACCATCTGAGCTGGGTGTTCAGTCGGTAAGGCTGCTCATGCATAAGCTGGGTATTCTAGAGGGATCGTACGAGAATAACAAGATTGTGCCTAGCAAAATCATAGAAAGAAACTCTTGTTCCTCGATCAAGAATTAGCAAGAATGAGTTTCGGATGTCGTGAGGTTAAATATGATAACGTTTACATCCTGGATGGGCAACTCTGTACCTTTTGAATATTATGTTCGAATTCTGATCAGTGCTGTGCTTGGGCTGTTAATCGGATTCGATCGAACCCATAAGAACAAACCGGCAGGCGTAAAGACGTATACATTTGTCACTGTCGCTTCTGCGCTCATTACAATCGTATCCATTGAGAGTGTTGAAGTGTACGGACAGCTGCATAACCGAACGATGATGGACCCAATGCGTCTGGCGGCTCAAATCGTCTCGGGCCTTGGCTTTCTCGGAGCAGGACTCATTATGAAGGCCGGATTTGAAGTGAAAGGTTTGACATCTGCAGCAATGATCCTATTTGCAGGTGGGGTCGGTATTGGCACGGGCGCCGGTTTCTACGGAATTGTGACCTTTTCGATGGCGGTAGCTTTCTTTTTCATCCGGGTTGGGGGTTGGATTGAGAAGTGGGAGCACAAGAAGCTGGTGGCAAAGGAAGAAAAGAAAGACTTGAGTGCTTAAATGGTTGAGTATTTTCAGCAAATGAATAAGCGTATTCGATAGAAAGTTTTGAATACGCTTATTTTATTCAAATAACGAAGAATGCATAGTTATCCCAATCCTTATCTAGAACACTAATTTATAAATTACATAACCTATCATCAATAATATAATGAGGATTCCAGTGCCTTTCCATCCCAACCCGCCAACTAAATCTGAGAAGCTTCCAAATTGAGCACGATTTATGCCATCACCAAACGTACCCATGGGGTTTCCCTTTAATTCTTCTTGTCTCAAACGTTCTCTTTTTTCTTCGCGTGTATCTTCTCGGAAATCCATGTAACCACCCCTGAGATTTAATTTTTTTTGGTAAACAGAACCTATATTCAAAAAGAGCACAGGTGATCCGGATAAGTCAGGAACGCTTTGTGCTCTTTGCTGTATTCAAATGATGTAGGACTTATGGTTAGATGCTAAGATCAAAATTGGGCTCACACATATAGTCGATCGGGTAGAGATCGTCTCTCGCCGAGATTAATGCACGGAGCTGAAGGTAGCGATGATGGGGCTGTTCCACAACACCACCGATAGAATAGGGGACAAGATCGGCTACAACGAAAACATCATCTGCATGGTTACATTTGAAGATTACGTTGTTCGGGTTACACACTTCCTCCATATAACTGTAGGTCATGACATGGAAGGAACGTGCTTTCCAATTCGTCTTAATCACTTTATAGGACTGTGTCCGTACAAGATCAAGGTAACGATTCAGTGCAAAGGTATGCTCGAACTGAGTGATGTACCCCTTTTTATCCACATCAATCGTAAATTCCACATCATAACTTACGTGAAACTCTTCCTGGTACGTTCCCTTCATCATCTTCATCGCATCAAAGTATGATCCGAATTCGGGATCTTCCATATAGGGAATGGCAATGAGTTCAGCGTTAACGTGATGAGTAATCTCGCTGTTGCTTGAAACACCCATATTAAACTTGGTAGGTTGAAGATCAATTGACCCAATCATGTTCCCTGGGAAACCGGGACTGCAACTTATTCGCATAGTCATCTCCTTCGTTGTTAGTTAATCATTAGACGAAAGAATGAAGGTAAAGTTGCACCAGAATAAGGAAACTAAGGCTGGTTATGCATGAACCCATTTCCAATCGTCTTGCTCTTTTGATACAGTATTTATAGTAAAACCCGGGAGGATATATTGTATATGGAACAATCGCTTCAGGAACTGCTGCGCAATGCGCGTGCGGAGGAGAATACCTTTTTGTACATGTTGCACGAGGAAGCGCGCATCGACCAGTTGTTATTCTGGAAGTATGTGAATAGTATTGTGGAATTGACCCGTCTTACCGCGGACCAGCCGTTGGATCGGGAAATGGCGAGCGCCGTTAGCTTCACGTATTCCAAAATCATGGAGCATCTGCAATGGCATCATTCGGATCGGGATGTGTACGAGATCCAACAGTTTCCCTATGAATATGCAAATCTCATGGTGGATTGTCTGGGCAGAGTGGTTGATGGTTTCTTTAAGGGCATCGTGCTGGAAGAAGAGAGATTTGACGAGGAGTTTCCTAATCCGATCTCCACAGGGGAAATGGCAGAAGAACAACCAGCCGTTTTGCAGCTGGGATATTATAAACAAAATACGAATGTGCACGCGATCGGTTTCCGAGAGGAAGATGGGACGTACCGAATTGTTTTGAATGAAGAAGAGGATCGGGAGCTTTTTGATTCCAAGCTGAGCCGCCGAGAGGTGGAAGGAACGTATCTCTTCATGGCTCCGGATGCCATCAGCGCTCACCAATTATTTCATGAATGGGTGATGGGTAACCACACTCCATATCGTTCTGCACTTGATCTGAAAGGAGCCCATTCCATGAATGTGAAAGATAACTTGATTGAACAGCAGTCCCTAACTTTCGTAGGCATTAAAAGAACGTTCTCTTGTGTGGATGGCGAGAATTTGAGAGAGATTCCAAAGATGTGGCAGGAAGCTTTGGCGGACGGAATAGAAGATCGTTTAAACGAGTTTAATAACGGGGCCGTCTCCGGTTTGGTCGGCATTTGTATAGATCAGAGGGAATTACACAGCGATCAAATGGAATATTGGATCGCAACCTCACACTCCGGGGAAGTGCCTGAGGGTTTGTTTTCAATAGAGATTCCCGCGTCCCACTGGATGGTGTTCGAAGCCGATGAATTGGCGCCAGAAGCGATACAGCGGTTGTGGAAGTATATTATGAGCGAATGGTATGGAGCGACCCCTTACAAGCACGCGGGAATTCCGGAACTTGAGGTATACCGAGGTCAGGGTCTTCCTCCTCAAGTATGGATACCTGTTAAACCTTTGTCGTGATTTAACGAATAACAGGCCTGGTTATATCGTTATATAGATAAATATACTAGTACCAGAGGGTTTACTCATCATGGCTGCAGCATGTTCGATTCATTAGGAGGCTTAATATGTTATCCAATAAAGTGATTGATTATTGTCAAAATCAGGGCTGGTGGCATGAAGATGTGCCAGCAGAGTATGAAGAAGCTTTACGTAAACTGGGTATTGATCTTGAATCTGAGTTTGCACATTTTTATTTGCATGCTGATGATGGTCCGACCTTTTACAGCAGACATCAGGAAATCTATCAGATCTGCTGGGTTATGGAAAACACCGTTTATGTGGAGGACATGACGGTGGCTCAACTCACATTGGGATTGCCAGAAGCCTACATCCCACTGGACAGCTTTGAGGGAGAGGGTGGGTTCTTTTATAACCGTCAAACGGGAGATGTGGCTCTGGTGGAGCTTGGTGAGTCGATCGAACGTTTCCTGAGCGGTGAAAGTACACCGCAGTGGGCGAGCTTCAATAGCTTTCTGGAATGGTATTTCGAACTGGAGGAGGAGGTTACGGAGTGAAGGATCTGACACCGGAACATCCCGAACTGGAGAGACAAATTATTGAAACGGTAGAAGCAGGCAATGTTCTGGATGAAACCCAGCAGCATGAGCAAGCCCTGATCTATTATGACCAGGCTTGGGGGATGTTGCCCGAGCCGAAGACCGACTGGGAAATAGCAAGCTGGATCGCTTCCTGTCACGTGAATGCACATATGGACTTGGAGCAGTACGCACTGGCGAAGCCGTGGGCTGAATTAGCACTGCAAACCCGAGGTTCGGATATTAATACCGGGCCGTGGATTGAGCTGGGTGTAGTCTGCATGAGGCTAGAGCAGCATGATGAGGCTTTTGCAAATTTGGATCTGGCGTATGCATATGGCAAGGAAAGAGCGTTTCAAGGCAGCCCGCGTGACGTTTTGCAATATTATAAGGAACAAAAGGCGAAGCGTGAACGAAACTGATTCTATTGGATTACAAAAAGAAAAGGGTACCCTGTCTGCCAGATCATTGGCTGTGGGGTACCCTTTCTTTCGAATTTATATAGATGAATGATCCTTCACCAAGTTAATCTTTCGATCCGTAAGGGAAAAATTCATCTACGAGATCCTGCGGCGATATGGACACAAAGACGTGATCCAGGTCGGTTTTGCTAGCGAAATCCATGATGTCTCCCGTATAATACCGTGGATCAATCAGATAAATCTCAGACACGACAGTCGACAGGAAGGAGATCATCGGCACTGCGAGAGAGTCCTTGATGAACAGTACCTTGAGTCCGTTCGGTTTGTCTTTGTTCACCACATGAACGATTCCCTGATTTCCGTACAGGTACGTAAAGTACTTGTCAGCGGTTAGATCATAGGTAGCTCCTTGTACATTCAGCGGATAGGTCGTAAGCAGAGCATCCTCAAAGCGGCCGTTCAATGTGGCTTCCGTCTCGCCGGTTTTGAAGTAAAAGGAATAGTCCGTTTTGAACTTCGGATAAATCAGGTCAAAGTCATCGTCACCAGCAAAGTATTTCCCGGCTTTTCGACCCTGTGATCCAATGAAAATGTCCTGATACGGAACCACATTATAGTTATTTAAGTCCGTGAAATAATGATCCGGATCCAGCGGCTTGTCGTACATGCCGTCCAGGTGATTCACGAGCTGGCCGAAGCCCCAGAACGCGGTTTTAATTTTCCAGTGGTGATCCGTGGTGAAAAAGAGATCCTTTGCCGGAATGCCACTTTCCAACAGCCCTTCGCGCAGATCCACCGTATCAATGCCATCCTGCTTGAGATTGGCCAGAAAGCCATCGGCGGTTTCGTTGTTATAATTGTAAGGAATGCCTTCCGGGAACTGCGTATACCCACGTACGTATTTGTCTGGTGTCATCACATAGGTCAGCTTTGTTTTGGGGTCCAAATGTGCTCCCAGCGCAGCAACCCGATCCGACAGATCTTTTGTATCCGTCGGCCCTGTAGCGAAGTAGGTATAGTGCAGCTTGCCCTCCATATCTTTTACGACCTCGAAGTTGTTCTCCTCGTTCTTCCACATGAGTGACTGCATATATCCGTACGCTTCCACGAAGCCGAACTTATCGAAGACATGTTCATTAATGTCGTTATCCAGTTCGTGAATCAGTTCTTTGGCTTCAGAAAAATGGAAGTCCGCTGAAGCCAGCGTCTTTTGGATCGGCCCGAAGGATTGAATAATGTTCAGAACAGAGAATGTCACGAGCACGAGAATGAAGAGGAAAGCCGTGATTCTCTTTTTGGCAAAAAAGTTGTGCATGGTTGTGCCTTCTCTCAGAAATTGAAATAAATAAACGGATTGTATGTACCTTTGACCAGATACGATACACAGACCAGGAATAAAACGATGATCGTGACCGGGTACACCAGTTCCAATGGTTTGCTGAAACGGGCGCCGTCGACCATCAGTTTGTTCATTCGCGGGGCAATCGGCATGCAGAACAGAATACCGAGGATGAAGAAGAGTGCGTACTCTTTCAGGAACATCCAGGTTGTATCACTCCAGAATCCATTGCCGTACAGTCCGAACATGTTGCCCAGATAGTTGCCAGCTTGCAGCAGATCCGGTGAACGGAAGATCACCCACCCGATGACCACAATAAACATGGCATAGAGATGCCGCAGCGGGTTGAAGCGGGTACCTTTATCAAAGTTAGAGATTTTCTCCAATGCAATGAATGCGAAGTTAATCAATCCCCAGACTACAAATGTCCACTCCGCACCGTGCCACACGCCAGTCAATCCCCAGACGATGAGCAGATTGCGAATCATTTTATCCTTGTTAGTGACACGTGATCCCCCGAGTGGGAAATAGACATATTCCTTGAACCAGGTGCCCAGCGAGATATGCCAGCGGCGCCAGAATTCAGTGATGGACCGGGAGATATACGGATATCTGAAGTTCTCTTCGAACTTGAATCCGAACATGAGGGCGAGACCAATGGCCATATCGGAGTATCCTGAGAAATCAAAATAAATCTGCAACGTATAGGCGATGGCTCCCAGCCATGCCAGACTTGCCGGAATATCCGAGGTGCCCCCCATGCTAAAGATGTGATCCGCGACAATCGCCATGCTGTTGGATAACAGCACCTTTTTACCCAGACCCACAATGAAACGGCAGCAGCCCAGTGCGAACTTGTCCCAACTTTCCTTTCGGTTAACCATCTGATCTGCAATCGTGTTATAGCGCAGAATCGGTCCGGCAACGAGCTGAGGGAAGAAGGAGATATACAGCGCCACGTAAAAGAGATTCTTTTGTACGGCACCATGTCCGCGATACACGTCGATGACGTAGGAAATTCCGTGGAAGGTGAAGAACGAGATCCCTAGCGGTAGAGCAATATTCGGAATGTTTAGGCCAAAACTTGTATTCTCATTCACAATACGCAGTGCAAAAGCCATGTATTTAAAGACGAACAGCATACCTAGATTGACGATAAGCATCAACGTAATGATGGTGTACGCGGCATTCCTTCGTTCCCTGAACTTGTCCACAAGCAGGGCGAAGATATAGTTGAAACAGATGGAGGCCAGCATGATGAGGACAAACCACGGTTCACCCCATGCATAGAAGAACAGGCTGGCAACCAGCAGCAGCATGTTTTTGGCCGTAACCGAGAATCTCAGTATGTAATACAGCCCCAGAACAAGCGGCAGGAAATAAAATAGAAAGATTACACTGGAAAAGAGCACTGCCTTTCCTCCTTGAGGATCATATAAGGGAGCACGTTGTATCAATTGATGCAACATGCTCAATTAAAAATAGACAGACACCCGCATCTTAGGATGCGAGTTGGTCTGCAAGGTTCGTTTACATGCGAAAAGGTCGCCGTGCTTGTCGATCATTGCGGGAACGTCGCTTTCTGGCACCCTGGGCATTCCGTTGTCTTCTCCACATCCAGTAGAGGACGAGTCCATGGATTCCGGCAGCTGTTAACAAGAGACGAATAAACCATCCCACCGATGTTTTCATCAGTGGGTCGGCAGGGCTGAGCACCTTGGTAACTTCAGATGGGTCAGGAATAGAACGTGGCGTCCCGTCTTTCTCCTGAACATTCATCGCTGAAGAGCGATCCAGCATGACGGTCTTTGTCAGATTCCATTTGCCATTTACAAGTGCACGTATGGTGGCCTGCTCAGCATCGACATCGGTATGCAGCGTCAGCAGTCCATCCGGTGTAATGGATGCTCCCTGAACGGGGGTGTTGAGCTGGAATTTTACATCGGGCGTTTCTTCTGAGGAAGATTGAACACCGTATTGGACAATGGATTCACCAGCTACGGGCTTCACCACACGTTCGTCACCAGTTATTTGCAAGGTGGTGAGCCCATTCTCCACAACAGCTTGCTTCTTGGACAATGGCTTGATGTTGCCGATGCGGAAGCTCAGCTTGGCGTTTTCGGGAGTTGTGGTTGTAATGCCCCAGCCAATGACTTTACCCAAGTTCACCTGACCTGCCGTGCTGGCCTTGTCCTGGACCATTAGGCTGGAAAAGGGGATGCGGATTTGTCCGACAAATCCCGGTTCCAATGCAATCAGGCCAGATAACGGACGAACCAGTTCAGCGTGTCCGGTTGATTTCTCGACTACGATGACGTTTCGATCATCAGACACAGTAAGGGAGGTTTTATCCCCTCGGGTCAGTACGATATTAAGAGGCAACCTTCGGTCCGATTCATTGCGGATGGAGAAGGTCAAAGCCCCATAGCCTGACCAGTCTCGATTCTGCAGCTCATAAACGTAGGCCGAATAGTATCCTTTTTTGAGCCCCTGCGTGGAGGTCTTAATCTGAATACTGCCTTGGTTATCAACGCTGGCGTCTACCTTGGCTCCATTGCTCCATTCATGGAGTGTACTCCTACTCACCTTAAGCTGCTCTGCCTGAACAGCCTGGATGGGATACATGTTCCATAACACAACAAGACTAGCGACAAGTGTAAGTTGTTTCCACTTCTTGATCATGCTTTCTTGCCTCCCCTCTATAGATAAGCCATCTCGTTCAGTTCGTCTGGAGAGATGTTGTTCTTGCCCTGGGATGCAGGGCCTGTTTTATCCAACTGGATATGTTCCTTATTCCACTGTTTCAGCAGAGCTTCCAAGGTTGGCATCTGATGGTTGCGAGCAATATCTCGAATATTGGTCACGCGGTACAAATTGCCTCGTTTGTTACGCAGGGACTGCACCCACACGCATTCCAGTGAGATGTCTTCGCTAAGCGGAAGTTGGATCTCATTGACCAAATCATGAGGCTCCATCTCCACCAAGACGAATTCATAGTTGAAATCCATCAATGTCACGGTTCCATGATCTGCCGTTGGCAATTCGCGATTTAGCGCAATTCGTGCCAGCTTCCGGTTGGACATGAACTCACTCTGACCCCGACGTACAAAATTCAGACGAATATCTTCAAATGTACTGATATCCTTGTCCAGCTTCTGAGGCAGTGTAGGTTCGCGATCATAGATGATGTGCAGCAGCTGGCGCTGCTCTTGTTCCGTGATATCCTTAACGGTAAAAGCATATTTCCAACGGTTTCCGATCGAAGCGACATGTGCCACCTTGCCTGTAAACTCGCTTGAATACCGGTCATTTACCAGTTTAATGCCAATCTCCAGATCACTTGGAATGTACTTCGGTGTATCCAGCATGACGGAAATGCCGCCTTCCGAGAGATCGTGAGTGATGCAGGAGATGATCTCCCCTTCCGTTGTGAGCGTGCAATCCACAGCAGCCATTGAGCGCTCGTGATTGCGGAACACTTTGCGTCCAGCCAGAAAGAAGATCGACATCATGATGTTGTAGAAATTAATCAATAACCAATACAGTACAACGAGGAAACCAATTGTTCCCTGGCTAAATGTCCAGTGGATACAATTCACGATTCCGATAATGGATAGTACCGCCAGAATCAGATGAGGAATCATCTGTTTAATCTGATAGTTCCGATCATCATTTTGCGCACCGTCTTTGCGGGTAACGACGAATTTGTTCATCGTGATGCCCAGAGTTTCCAGAATGACGGCGGGCAGAAGGGAAGGGAACAGAATGGTCTCATATACATTGGTCCATTTGGTGGTTCGAATATTGCCGGATAACATTCGCAGACAGGTGTTGGTCAACAGATACATCGGCAACCAGAACACGAGAATCTCCAGAATGGTACATTTCACAACCAGAACGCCGAACACGGCAAACAGTATGGGTGACATGATGTACAGCAGTCGTTTTAACCCGGAGTACCAGTAGGTAATGGAAGAAATGTAGTTCAGTTTTTGCGCAAAACTAAGTCCTTTTTTGAAGAGAAGGTTCATTTTTTTACCTGTCTGGATACAACCGCGCGCCCAGCGCTGACGCTGTTTGATCAGACTTTTCAGATCACCGGGAGCAAGTCCGGAGGCCAGTACTTTATTGGTAGCAAAGCAGCGATACCCTTTGCTCTGCATTTCAATACCAGTGGCAAAATCCTCTGTAATGGAACCGGTATAGAATCCGCCGACGTCTTCCAGTGCCTGTCTGGAGAGTACAGTATTTGTTCCGCCATAGATGACGGAATTGGATTTGTTGCGTCCCACTTGTACGTCCCGATAGAAATAGTCCTGTTCATTCGGTATCCGGTTCTCGGAGTACAGATTGTACTGGAACTGATCGGGATTATAGAAACTCTGTGGTGTTTGCACAAAACCAATTTTTTCTCCGGTCAGAAAATAGGGAACGCACGACGTCAGAAAATCATGTTTTGGAATCATGTCTGCATCAAAGGTGACGATTAGTGGGGAAGACGTATGCTTCATGGCATTGTTCAGGTTACCCGCCTTGGCATGTACATGCTCTGTTCGCGTAAGGTAGTTAATGCCCAGATGAGCAGCCAGTTCCCGCATCTCGGGGCGGTTGGAGTCATCACACAGATGGATATGTACTTTGGAGCGATCAGGATAATCCATGTTCAGACAGCCATTAATCGTCTTGAACAGAAGCGATGTGGGTTCATTATAAGTTGCGATAAATACATCCACATCCGGATATAAGGCTTCGTCAACAACGGGAAGTTCGGGATATTCGAGCCGGGTCATATTGTAAAAATGGACGGCCAGTTCGAACATACCTATAAGTTCGACAATGAGGAGGGCAAGACCTGCGGTTACGGCGAGAGGGCCATGTCCAAAAGGAATGGTGAAAAATGTACGCCAAATGACGTAAATACAAGACATAATCACAGTAGCTGTGACAAGTATCTTGTTGCGTGTACTTAAGTAGTTCAAGTGAATACCTCTTCCTGATTTTTCTGAGTAGTGCCGCCTATCGGAATAAAAAGAATGTGATCATTGTACTAAACGATTCTGAACAAATTCTGAAAAAAGAGATAGGACCTCGTTAAATATAGAGCCATTGGTTCAATTTTTGATGGTTAATTTTGTCGTATCACAATAATTATTGTAGTTATTTGTCGAAATTTGCGCAATATGTTTATTTATTTTTTTCGCAAAGATGAAAGTGGGGCTTGGATGTTATCTGAAAACACAAAAATGACGAGCTCAATGTGCAATGTCATTAAGTTAAGTAACTTAGTGATATTGCCCCAAGGACTCGTCATCTCTGCTTCAGTCTTCTGCCAATGTGATCAGCAAAAGGCATATATTCATTTCAAATTTAGTCGGAGATGTTGCGCGTATAATACTCAATAATATCCTTGCGACGGATAATACCGAGGAACACACGGTCCACATCCACCACAGGCACAAAGTTTTGATCTGCTGCCAGCGTCAGCATATCCTCCATTTCTGCCTTAATAAAGACACATTCATTATATACACGGTTGTCGATCTCATGCACTTGGACCTGATCCATCGTCTCAAATGTCAGTCCGGGAGTGCTCCGCATTTTCCATAACAAATCGCCTTCGGACAGGGTGGCAACATATTTTCCATCCTGGTCAATCACGGGAATGGCGGTATAATGCTGCAATTCAAGCTGCTCGATCGCATCTTTCATCGAAGCGGAAGACTTGATATAGGCCACGTCGGCTTTGGGGAGTAAAAAATAGCTGATTTCCATCATCGGGCTCCTTTACTGTAATCTCACTCTCCTTATTTAAACATATTATGTGAGCTTTCGGCTATTTTTAATGATAAATTCGTCAGATTTGTTCCATTGTTTAATTGAGGCTGGAAATCTATAGTGTATATTAGAGGTGATGTGATCATGAAATCGAAACGTAAAATTATTTATGGACTGCTTCCCATCTTATTTGCCGGTGGAATCGGAATGTACTTATACATGCAGAATAGCAAAACAGAGGAAGTAAAGCCTGAGGTAACCGTTAATCAGTACATAGAGCATCTGCAAAAGAAAGAATTTGATCAACTGTATACCCTGATGACGCCTGCTTCATTGACAGAGTCCGGCATGAACCGTGAACAATTTGTGGAAAAATACAATGCAATCTATTCGGGTATGGAGGTTTCTGCGATTAAAGCAGAATTGAAACCGAAAGTAATCGAAGAGGCATCGGACGGCACTGGTAATGAAAATAAAAACCAAAACCAAAATCCGGATACCTACGAAGTGGACTACAGTCTGCAGTTAACGACCTTCCTCGGGGAAGTGGACGAGACGCATACACTGAAACTGGTGCGTGAAGAGCTTGAGGAGGGTGGCAAAGTCTGGCGGATCAACTGGAAGCCATCCATGATTCTGACTGACATGGTCAAGGGAAGCAAAGTTCGGGTGAAAACCCTTTTCCCGGAACGAGGAGACATTGTTGATCGTGAAGGGCTGCCCCTCGCAACAAAGGGAAATATATATGAATGGGGCATCATACCTGAGAAGCTGGGAGAAAATCCGGAGCCGATGATCGCCCGGATCGCGGAGCATTACAAAGTAACAGAAGCTATGATTAACACCGCACTTGCACAGAAATGGGTGAAGCCGGAATATTTTGTCCCGATTGCTTCAACAGAGGACTCCCGGGTGCCTACAGCACTGGCTGGTGTGCAAGTTCAATCCAAGGAAATACGATATTATCCTCTTGGTGAGGCTGCTGCTCATTTAATCGGTTATGTACGCAAGGCCACCAAGGAAGATTTGGAGAAAGATACGGAAGGATACTATCGTGCGGAAGATTGGATTGGCAAAGCCGGACTGGAGCAATCCCTGGAGAAACAGCTTCGCGGCGAACGAGGTGGCCTGATCGAGATCACTGATGAATCTGGAAACACTCGCTCTGAGCTTATTCGCAAGGATGCAGTGGATGGAGAGAATATTCAACTGACGATAAGCTCTGAGCAACAGCGCAAGTTGTATAAGACATTATCGAGTGGTGGTGACGCCGGAGCAATGGTGCTGATGAACCCAACGGATGGTAATCTGCTGGCACTGGCAAGTGCGCCTGCCTATAATCCGAACAAGATGGTTACGGGACTGACACAGGCAGAGTGGGATGCCTATTCAGCAGATGAAAAGCTTCCTTTTATCAATCGGTTTACGAACCGTTATGCACCAGGTTCAACCTTCAAAGCCATTACGGCAGCGGCAGGTTTGATGGAGAAGGTTACCACAGCGGACAAATCGCATGATATCTCTGGTCTGCAATGGCGCAAGGATGAGAGCTGGGGCGGTTACTATGTGAAACGTGTGAAAAGTGTATCCCCGGTGAACATGGTTGATGCGCTGGTCTACTCAGACAATATTTATTTTGCGAAGGAAGCTGTTGAGATGGGCAGCGCCAAGTTCATAGATGGCATTCAGAAGTTCGGTTTTGGAGACAACTTTGGACTGGATGAACTGTATTTGAAACCAAGTCAGTATGCAAACGAGGCACATCTCGATTTGTCATCCGAGGTGCTGCTCGCTGACACATCCTATGGACAGGGAGAAATGTTGATGTCGCCGATCCATCTGGCATCCTCCTTCACCCCTTTTATTAATGAAGGAAAAATGGTGAAGCCTGTACTGATAGAGGAAAAGGAAACCGCCGAACCGGAAGTTGTGATTACACCTGAAGTCGCAAATACGGTTAAGGATGCCTTGGGCGAGGTCGTGACCCGATCGGGAGGAACGGCTCATTCCTTGAACTCACTCCCTGAAGGACTGGCGGCTAAGACAGGGACTGCCGAGCTTAAGGCCAAGAAGGGGGAAAAAGGACAGGAGAACGGTTTTGTTGTGGTGTTTGATACCGAATCACCATCCTTCCTTATAGCCGCAGTCATTGAACAAGTGAACGGACGAGGCGGCAGTCATTATGTTTTGGATAAATTAAAGCCTTTCCTGGAGAAAAAGGGAGTAACGCAGTAAATTGATTTGCGATTTACGATGTATCTTTAGTATTTGAAGAGCCCATCCACCATTCATGTTACTAAAATGGTGGATGGGCTTTATTTTGCCTTTATGTTATAAGATTTATTTCCGAGCTGTCAGCATAAAACGTGCCGAGTTCGTTCGAATCCCTTTATCGCAGCGATTTTGCTCAACAAACTGTTGGAAATGCTCTAAGTCGGATTCCTTCTCTCCAAAACCGGAAATGATCGGTGCATGGGTCAGTAGGAAAAGCAGATCATCAGGCGTGGCGTAATATTCTGTTGCATTATATTCGTGTGCCTCAATGTCACGAAAACCCGCTTCGCGAAGTTCACGTTTGTATCGTTCCATTAATGTGCCAGGCTGAACGCCCAGCGATTGTCCACGGTCAAAAGCCTTGCAGATATTACATTTATCATGTTCACTGACTTGTTGGGTAAGGAATACACCGCCATCAGCCAATACCCTGAATACTTCTGTAGCGCAGAAGTCGCAGTGTCTGGAGGAAACCACATTAAAGAATTGATCTGGAAATGTCAGTTGCTCTGCATTCATATGCACAAAACGGACATTCGACCTGGAACCAGATGCCTTAAGATTACGCTGGGCAGTCTCAATCATTCCCCGGGAAAGGTCGATTCCAACCAATAACAGTGCGGCATTCGAGATAGAAAGAACAGCTTCTCCACCACCTGTACCAATATCAAGCAATAGATCAGACGGTTCGGTGCAGCGTATAACTTCCTCGTAGAAATTCCATTCGATGCCTTCTGAAGTCACTTTCAGGGAGCTGAAGTCCCAGCCATTCAATTGCCCAATACGTTCGTAAAAAGTAGTATAGTCCATCTTTTTCTTCATTTATATGATTCCTCCAATGTGAGTTCTTGATTCTAGACAGATGTTGTACCAAATCGTTACGATTAGATGCCGAACAGGCTCAAAAGGGCAGACGTACCCCATGTTAGCTGGTACGCGTTTTGACCCAGCCCGACGACTAATTACTTCGAACGATTCGGAATAACATCCGTGTCACCTCACAGTTTGGAATATCGTTATTATAATGAATTGACAGCGTATACGCGAGATGTTAATTTGAAGTGAAATCCATTCTATTAGATTGAGGTGATCGATGGTGGCTGTTCGCGCTAAGCAGATTTTTGTTAATTTGCCCGTTAAGGATTTGAAGAGGTCCGTTGATTTTTTTACCAAAGTAGGGTTTGAGTTCAATGTGAATTTTACAGACGAGTCTGCGACTTGCATGATCATTGGAGACAACATCTATGCGATGCTGCTGGTGGAGGATCGTTTTCAATCTTTTATTTCCAAAAAAATATCCAACGCGGCGGACACGGCGGAAGTCATCGTAGCCTTGTCGGTGGAGAGTCGTGAACAAGTCGATCTGATTGTACAAGCTGCCCTGGATGCTGGCGGCAAGCCGTATAATGATCCTCAAGATCATGGGTTTATGTATGGGTGGAGTTTTCAGGACCCGGATGATCATCTATGGGAAGTTTCCTATATGGATCTAAGTAGCTTTCCTACGCAAGAATAGAATACATTTGTCAGTGCCTTCCTATTAACAGGGAGGCACTTTTTGCGTTCATATATCCCAATAACATATGGTGTAATTTACCTTTTTACTATATGATAAGTGTCGATTCATGTATAAATAGCATAGTATACATACGTTCTTTTTGATGGAGGGATCAGGGTGTATTGTCACGTATGTGGGACCAAAAGCAATCCAGGGGACAGCACATGTAGAAAGTGTAGAACGAAATTAAAAGATTCAAGCTCTACAGATGAACAGATTTGGGCAGAAACAGCAGTTGGTCTGGAAAGTGGAACGGGCAAAGCATTAGATCAGTTATCCAGACAGCATCAGTCTGCACTGAAGCAGAGCAACACGGCACAAGGCCGAGCATTTAGCTGGATTATTCCACTGCTTCTGGCAGCGGTGATGGGGGCCTTGTTGACTTATTATTACAAGCAGGAGATGGGCATCAATGCGGAGGTAAAAACACTGCATCAACAGGCGGAGCAGGCGGGCTTGGACGGAAAATATCAAGAGGCGCTTCAACTTCTGGACTCGGCTCTTGCAAAACGGCCAAATGTTGATGGACTTGTGCAGGATCGCCAAATTACAGCCAAAGCCTTCAATCTAATGAATCAGCTGAACGAAGCTGCGACAAGTTTGAAAACGGGAAAACTTGCTGCAGGTGACAAGACACTTCAGGCTGTAGCAAAAGTGTTGAAAGAGCGAGAAGAACCGGTATTTGCCAAGGTACGTACGACTCTAAACAACAACAAGGTGACACTGGCTGTCCTGAAGGTAAAGAAAGAAATCGATAGTTTGACAACCGTACAGGCACTTGCTGAGAAATTGGACACGGTATCGAAATTGAAAGGCAAGGAAGCAGAGGCGGTTCAGAAACAAATCATCGACAAGCTGGCTGGCCTTAGCTATAAGCAAGCTGAACAGCAAGTGAAGAAAAAGGATTTTACGGCTGCATTGCAAACCGTTGATTTGGGACTGTCCTACGCGCCCGAGGATGACAAATTGACAGCATATCGCGAACGGGTGCTGAGTGAGAAGAAGGCTTTTGAAAAAGCAGAAGCCGAACGAATTCAACTTGCTGAGCAACAAGCGGCAGAAGAAGACCTGAAAAACCGCACAGCAGCGGTGAGTATTGTAGACGTAGAAGCGACGCTTGATATGTATGGCGATCTGTATATAAGCGGCTCAATCGTGAATAATGCCACTCGTCCTATCTCTTCCGTGACGGTTATGCTGGACATCTACAGCTCAGACGGGGCATATCTCGGTCAAACCTATGCGGATGTGTATCCAAGCTGGCTTGATGTAGGGGATCAGGGATTTTTTGAAACGTATTATTACGGTGTGTACGAGGAAGCTGAAGTTTCTGTAGTGAACGCAACGTGGTATCTGGAATAGGAGGACAGGTTGGAATGGCCAAACGAACATGGAGTACGATTATATCCAGTGCAATTATTATTGGAGCGGGAGCAGGAGGGGTGTTCTGGATTCATCAGTATTCAGCAGATCAACTGCAGGATGGACCAAGACTGGCTGTTGTCACTACGAAGGAAACGGCAACCACAGCGTCTAAACCGTCCTCCCAGACAGCCGTGAAGAAAACACGTAAACAGATTATTGAAGAGAGTCAGAAGAAAGTGGTTACAATTGAGAGCAGCAGCGGACTGGGTTCCGGTTTTCTCTACAATGATCAGGGGGATGTGGTAACTAATGCTCACGTGGTGGAGGGGTCGAAAGAAGTAACGATTCGAACCCTGAATCATGAGGAGTATAAGGGAACCGTTATCGGGATTGGAGAAGAGACGGATGTTGCTGTCGTCAGGGTGCCTGATCTGAAAAAAGTTAAACCGTTACCTATCGCCAAATCCAAAGCGGAGACGGGTGATGAGATTCTCGCTCTGGGTAGTCCGCTGGGTCTGGAGAACACCGTAACTACAGGCATTATCAGCGGAGTTGGCCGCAGCTTCGAAATTGCCCCGTATATCTATAGTAATCTGTATCAAATCTCGGCGCCTATTACACACGGCAACAGCGGTGGCCCACTGATCAGTGCAGAAACCGGTGAAGTATTGGGCATTAATTCAGCCGTTGTGGAGCAGGAAGGTGGAATTGGGTTCAGCATTCCGATCACCAGTGTATTGAAGCAGGTCCAGGCCTGGTCTGAGAAACCATCATCGTCTAAAACGGCGGTTCAGACGAGTGGCAGTCAGGGATCGGGAGCAGACTCAGCTTCTTTGGAAGCGGAGGGTCTGGTGACCGAATTTTATATGAACCTGAATCTGAATGACTATGTTACCGCATATGCCTTGCTTGGCAGTGAGTGGCAGAGCGGTATAAGTTATGCCAAGTTCCGTGAAGGTTACATCAACACCAGTTATGTTACCATTGCCGAAGTTTCGTCCTCAGACAAGTCAAATGATGAAATAGAGGTCACTGCGGTTATTACAGCGGATGAACGAAAAGACAGTGAATTGGTCACCACGAAATATAAAGTTACGTATCAAGTCGGTTATGAAAATGGACAACTGAAAATACTTCATGGTCAAGGAAAAAAAGTGAAATAAAAGTTATGTAGGGAGAATGGGCACCAAGCCGATTCTCCTTTTTGATTGCTTAAGTGTGATGGTTCTGTTAAAATACAGAACGAACGTTCAGTATGCAAGAGGCGGAGTGAAATGGATGAGTATGAATAAAAAGCAAATTCAAACCGAGCAGACCAAGAAGAAACTTGCGGATGCCTCAAGAGCTCTTTTTGTGCAAAAAGGGTATAAAGCAACTTCCATTGAAGATATTGTGGCTGCGACAGGCAGCAGCAAAGGCAATATCTATTACCATTTTAAAAGTAAGGAAGGCCTCTTTCTGTATCTGATTGATGAGTGGGATCGGGAATGGGAAGAGAATTGGGCGGCCAAGGAGCATCTGTATCATACTTCTACGGAGAAGATCTACGGCTTGGCAGAACAATTAATCCTCGACGATATGAATCACCCGCTAACCAAGGCGGCAGATGAGTTTTTTACCGGGGAAAAGAAAGAAAATGATATTGAAGAACGAATATCTTTGATGTTTGAGCGGCATATTCAATTTAACAAACAATTGGTGGAACAGGGGATAGAGAGCGGAGAGTTCAAGGCAGACAACGCAGACAATCTTGCGCTCATTCTGGAAAGCACCATTATTGGACTTAGTCAGCTGTCGCGCGGAATGGAGCCAGAACAGGCTCTTGCCTTATACCGCCAGGCGGCTAGCGTATTCTTATATGGAATAGCAAAAGATAAAGCTTAAGGCAACATTTTGACAACTACGGAGGATGGAATCATGGCATTACTTACACGGAACAGGGGCGCATTGCTGCTGTTAATGTTTAATATTTTTCTCGTTTTTACAGGTATAGGTCTTGTTGTACCTATTATGCCTGCGTACATGGATCTACTGCATATCACCGGGTTCACGGTTGGTTTGCTGGTAGCAGCATTCTCCTTCACGCAGTTTCTGTTTTCTCCAGTTGCGGGCCGTTGGTCTGACATCTTGGGACGTAAAAAAATTATTGTTGGCGGCATGTTAATCTTTGCTGTATCGGAGTTTATGTTTGGTGCTGTGAATGCACCATCGCTGCTCTTCGCGGCCCGGATGCTTGGCGGAATCGGTGCAGCAATGATCTTCCCGGCAGTTATGGCGTATACCGCAGATATTACGACAGATGAAGAACGCGGTAGAGGCATGGGATTAATCAATGCGGCAATTACTACAGGATTTATTATTGGTCCGGGGATCGGCGGATATATCGCGGACTTTGGCATTCGGATTCCTTTCTATGCCGCAGGTATTGCAGGTTTGCTGGCATCCATCATTACATTGATTATTTTGCCGGAATCGACCAGAATTACCGGAGAGCAAACCAAACCTGTTGCGGGTGCATCGAAGGTCAAAAGCCCGGGCATGGTTTCCCAGTTGCTGCATTCGTACCGGGAGCCTTACTTTTTCAGTTTGATTATCGTATTTGTCATGGCGTTTGGTCTGGCTAACTATGAGACGGTATTTTCACTGTTTGTGGATCACAAATTTGGCTTCACCACCAAGGATATTGCATTCATTATTACGTTTGGTTCCATTGCGGGAGCTGTGGTGCAGGTCTCCATGATTGGCTGGCTGTTAAACCGGTTTGGTGAGAAAAAAGTCATTTCGGTCTGCTTGCTTTTTGTAGCCGTATTTGTACTGTTGACCTTGTTTGTGAACACCTACTGGATGATTCTTGTCGTAACGTTTATCGTCTTCCTTGGTATGGATATATTGCGTCCGGCAATCAGTACGCAGATGTCCAAACTGGCGGAAGAACAGCAAGGCTTTGTGGCCGGATTGAACTCAGCCTACACAAGTTTGGGGAATATCGCAGGTCCAATTGTAGCGGGAGCACTGTTTGATGTGAATATCAACTATCCTTACGTTTCAGCAGCTGTTGTTCTGGCAATCTGTTTCCTGTTATCTCTGCGGGTATTAAGAGGAGTTAACTCCACAGGCAACGCCAAAGCAGAAATGTAATTCTGATTTGAATCTGAATGCGTGAGTGAACCAACACAAAAAGCCAGTCGGCTACACATGAACGATGTGTAAACGACTGGCTTTTTATTTTACAGTATTAACGGACTTCTCCATTGGTTTCAATCAGTTTTTGATACCAGTGGAAGCTCTGTTTGCGGATACGTCTTAATTCCTTGATATCGAATTCTTCCCGATCCACGTAGATGAATCCATAACGTTTGCTTGATCCCTGATGTGTGCTGACCAGATCAATCGCAGACCAAGGGCAGAAGCCGAATACATCTACACCGTCTGTAATAGCCAGTTGAATCTGTTCGATATGTTTATTGAAAAACTCGATGCGGTAAGGGTCGTTGACCACGTCGCCTTCCTCCAGTTTATCAAATGCACCCAGACCATTCTCGGTAACGATCAATGGCAGATGATAACGGGAATAGATCTGGCGCAGCGTTGAGCGGAAACCAACAGGATCAATTTCCCAACCAAATTCAGTCTTTTGCAGATTTGGATTTACAGATCCTCTGTAAGCTCCTGGCTCCCCGACGATTTCATGCTGGTCTCCTGTATGGGAGAAGTCATTGCCATCATTCAGGCTTTCACCAACGGTCTGTGATGTATAGTAGTTAAAAGCGATAAAATCAGGGTTTCCTTGAGCCAGGATATCCATGTCTCCATCTTCAATGACAGGGGTATATCCTTTTTCTTCGAGATAACTCCAGGCAATATGATTGTAGCGTCCATATACAGCCATATCGAGATAGAGCCAGTTGCGAATGGCAGCATAGTTATCAGCAGCGAGCGTATCTTCCGGTTTGGAGCTCGCGGGATAGATAACACCGATATTGGGAGCTGGGCCGATTTTGGCTTCAGGCAGCATCTCATGACACAGAACCATGGCTTTGGCTTGAGCGACCAGCATGTGGTGATTTTGCTGATACAGAGTTTTTTGTGGATCAACAAGTGTTGTATCCAGGGTACCCAGAGAGCCGGGGTGAAGGATTAGCATATTTTGTTCATTGATGGTCAGCCAATATTTGACCCGGTCACCGTAGTTTTCATAAAGTGTTTTGGCATATTGTTCAAAGGCATCTATCGTTGCACGGTTGGACCAGCCCCCTTTTTCTTCAAGCGCATAAGGAAGATCAAAGTGATACATGGTCACAATGGGCTCAATACCGTATTTAATCAACTCATCAATCAAGGAATCATAAAATGCCAGTCCCTTTGGATTTACTTCACCTGCTCCTTGCGGATAGATGCGAGTCCAGGCGATGGAGAAACGGTAGGCTTTGAAGCCCATTTCGGCCATCAGGGCCACATCTTCTTTGTACATATGATAGTGATCACTGGTTACCTTGAAGTCGGTTACGCCTTCCACATGATTGCCCATGTCGATGACAGAAGGGCCTTTGCCATCTTCATCCCAGGCTCCCTCAATTTGATAGGCGGAGGTTGATCCTCCCCAGAAGAAATCTTTAGGAAATGGTTTAAGTTGAGTATGCTTCATTGTTAGTTCCTCCTAAATTGAATACATATGATATAAGTTGAGTTAGACAAGAGTTAGACAACCAAAGTCAGCAGGACATCGTTTTTCTGTACATGCTCTTGAGTCGTTTCGAATACATCCACTTCCTGCTGCGTGAGAGTAACAATGACAGGAGTCACGGTTTCGTATCCGGCCTCTTTAATTTTATCGATTTCAAATTGGATCAACAGATCGCCTTGTCTAACGATATCGCCTTCCTGAACGACAGGATTGAAATGTTTTCCCTTCAGCGCCACCGTGTTAATACCAATGTGAATCAAAATCTCGGTACCTGCGTTGGTCGTTAATCCAATGGCATGTCCAGTTGGGAAGAGTGAAGTTACAACGCCATCCACGGGAGCGACGACTTCACCAATCTCAGGAACAATCGCCAATCCTTTGCCCATGGCACCTGTTGAGAAAGCAGGGTCGTTAATGGTGCTCAAGGCTACAGCTTTACCTGTAAGAGGACTATAAATTTGTTCCTTTTTGATTTCAGTTGTTTTTGTCTCAGGTACGACAGGAAGTTCTTCCGGTGTACTTTCAGTCGATGTATTGGAGACAGATTCATTTTTTTCGGAAGCTGTGTCTTTGGTTTTGCTTTCATATCCGAACATCACGGTCAATATCGCTGCTACAGCAAAGGAGAAGGCAATCGCAATCACGTAGACAACCGTTGGTGTATAGACAGGAATGGCAAATATATTGTGGAACACATAAGCAGTCATTTTAACGCCAAAGTGACCATTAATGGCACCGCCGATCGCACCTGCAATGACAACGATAGGAATCACTCGTTTATAACGCAAGATCAGACCGTATACGATCGGTTCAGTGACACCTGCAAGTAAACCGGTAAGGCTGGTGGAACCTGCAAGGGTTCGCAGGGTTTTGTTCTTTTTGGCTTTCAGGAAAATACCAAATGCTACACCGATTTGTGCAAACACAGCTGCAGCTGCCATGGCTTCAATCGGATCGCCGCCAACCCCGATATTCTGAATCGTGATTGGTGTGAAACCCCAGTGGAGTCCGAAGACAACCATGAAGGTCATGAATCCACCCAGTACAACTCCTGACAAAATGCCGCTGACACCAATAAGCCAAGTTACGCCGGAGGAGATCCAGTCACCTACCGTGGTGCCGAATGGTCCGAAGGCCATTGCGGACAAAGGAACCATAATCATCAGAGCAATCATCGGTACCAGGAACAATTGCAGATCTTTCAAAATGATTTTCTTCAGTAGTTTGTCGAGTACAGCGTAGATGCTGATCGATATGAAGATCGGGAACACGCTGGCTGAATAATTCATCATGACAACGGGTATGCCGAGGAACGATACATCCGAGCCTTTATCCATCAGTCCGGTAAAGTTCGGCTCCATCAGAGCGGCACCAATTACACCGGCTACATAAGGATTGGCTTTCAGTTTCATACCAAGTGTGATACCGAGGAAGATAGGCAAGAAATAAAAGACTGCGTTCCCGGCAGCAGATAGAATCAGGTACGTGTCACTTGTATCAGACATCCATCCAAGCATGGTCAGGACAGTCAACAAAGCTTTTAACATACCTGATCCTGCCATGGCCGGGATTAAAGGTGAGAAACTTCCGGATATAATTTCAAAAACTTTGGATAAAACCGATGTTTTTTCTCCTGTGGACTCAGCAGATGAGGAAGAATCCCCTCCAAAATCTCTGTTCTTCATGATCTCTGCATATACATGAGCCACATTGCTGCCAATGACGACCTGGAACTGTCCGCCGCTTTCGACAACGGTAATGATACCATCGTGTTTCTCGAGCGTTTCGCGTTCAGCCTTTTTCGAATCCTTCAGATCGAATCTCAGCCGGGTTGCACAGTGGACAAGACCATTGATATTGGCTTCTCCGCCGACGAGACGAACGATGTCATCCCCCATTTTTTTATGATCCATGTTCATTCTCCTTTGTTGTTAAGATTGCCTGAAAACAAAAAAATACCTAAACGAATGGCTATGATCATCGGAAAGATGACCCGTTGCCAATCATTTAGGTATCGCCTGCTTTACCAGTAACAATCCTTGTCGTTAAGTTGTGAGACCTACTATAAATGACGCCGAAATCGTTTGCAAGCTTTTTTTATTCAGCGTCCAGCATTTCGTTACGGGAAGTGACACGGTGAATATGGATCGTCAAATACACTTTTTCATCAATGGACATGGCGCTTTCAAACTTCTCTTCAAGGTATTGATTAATCAGTTGTGTACACTGAAAAGCCTTGGCATATTTGTCTTTAACCTGCTCATACAGGAAGTTATCACCCGATGCAAATTGCTCCTGTTCATTACTCAGCATTCTCTGCACAAAGTATTGCAGATGGGTAATAAACCGGGAATAATTAAATGAATTTTCATCCAGGGCGATGTGGTAATGATTGGTAACAATGTTGAAAATATCATCAATAACCTCGGTAATTTCAACCGTTTGTTTCATACCCTGACCATCTTGGCGAGCGTTGACAAAATGCATGGCAATAAAGCTGGCCTCATGTTCATCCATTTGGATGCCGAATTGTTCCTGAATCAGATCTACTGCATTCATGCCAATCCCAAATTCCTTTTTGTAAAACTTCTTGATTTGCCACAAAAGGGAATTCTTCAGTCCGACGGATTTGCGGTACCTTGTAATGGCGAATTGAATATGATCAATTAACGATATATAGATATTATCACTAAAAATATCACCCATTTCCTTTTTGGCGTAGCCTACAATTTCGTCAGCTAATTTTAAATATTCAACCGATGTTTCACCGATCAGGTCAATCAATTTTTGCGGTATTTTATCCGATTTCAGCACAAAGGTTTTCTCGATTTTATCCTCATCCACGGGCTGTCCATTTTTCTTCTTGAAACCTAGACCGTTGCCGATGACAACAAACTCTTGGCCTACCTGATTCTCTGCACGAATGACGTTGTTGTTGAAAATCTGTCGGATGATCATGTATGTGTTCACCTCAATAGCTCGTAATAATAACAAAAAACCCAAACAAAGGCTTATTAGACAGCCTTTTGTTTGGGTATCGCCTGCTTACCAGTAACAATCCCGAAGAAGACACAGCTTCCTCTTTCAATTATGTCCACTATACCGCTTTCATAACAGAATAACAATACAATGATTTATGGAAATGAACGTAAAGACGTCAATTTTTGTTATAATAAGAAAGCTGGAAGTGAAGAAGATGGGCTGGGTTGCATAATAAGTTACCGAGGACGGTCATTTTTAAGCATATACAGGATTATTGGAGTGATAACATGAGCAAAGCAAAAGGAAAAGGCGGTACCGGCCGTGGTACTGGCAAAAAAGGCTGGAACCGTTGGCAAGCCGCCGCTAACCGGGCGAAAAGTGCCCCGAAGCCTTATAAAAGTAAAGGCACAAAGAATAAAACCGATGCCGAAACGCCAAGTGACAAGTCCGTGTAAATGGGCACGAGATAGAGTAGAGAAGGGATCTGACCTAAATACAGGGATGGTCTCTTTTTTATTTCGTCGCAAGCGCATCATATTAAACGAATAGAAAAAACCAAGACGCAGGAATTATCCTCAAGCATCTTGGTTTTTTGTAATTAACGTTCTTATTGTTTACTTGGTATTCAGCTCTATTTAGCTCTTACTTTGAAGAAGGAGATCAGTTCTTGCAATTGGCCCGATACAGCCGAAAGTTCATCAGAGGCAGCAACAATGGAGGCCATGGATGATTCCTGTTCGGCAATGGATTGCTCAATCTGTTTGCTACTATGTGCTGCTTTGCTGACGCTCGCAGACAACTCATCCGCAGTAGCGGACATTTCCTGTGTGCTGGCGGATATTTCTTCGGTAGAACTGGAGATATCCTGAATTTGGTTAGCGACTTTGTTCGTAGCTGTCAAAATATCTTCAAAAAATTGCCCCGTCTCCATAGTGACTTGAGATCCCTTCTCCACTTCTTGGGAGCCAAGCTGCATGGCTTCGGCAGATTGAAGGATATCGCGCTGAATGCCGTCAATTAAGGTACGGATCTGTTTGGCAGAATCCTGGGACTGTTCAGCGAGTTTGCGGACTTCCCCTGCGACAACCGCGAACCCTTTTCCTTCCTCACCGACACGAGCCGCCTCAATGGAAGCATTGAGGGCGAGCAAATTAGTCTGATCTGCAATCTGTGTAATCATATTTACGATGCTGCTAATTTCGTTGGAGCGGCTTTCCAAAGACTGTATCGATTCCGACGTGTGCTTCACCGCACCAGAGATGAGTCTCATCTGCTCAACCACTTGTTGCATAATCTCATGACCTGTATTGGAACGTTGTTCCATGCTTAATGCCTCATCCGCTACATCTGCAGAACTGCTGGCAATCGTCTGCACAACGGTAGACATTTCTGTCATTGCTCGGGCACTTTCCACGCTCGCCTGATCCTGGGAGCGAAGGCCGTGAGAGATGTCCCGAATATTGCTGCTGATCATCTGGATATTATCGTTATTTTTCTCGGAAATATCTAATAATTTCTTGGATGAGTCAGAGAGATGATAAGATGTCGTTTGGACATTGAACATCGTGTCATTGAATCGCTGAATCATCGTATTGAATTTTTCATTGATAATTCCCAGATCATCCCGTCCGGTTTGGATGGTTACATCCAGATTGCCTGCGCTTGCAGTCTCAATACCCTTCATAAGGTCACGGATTGGCTGAAGTGTTTTCTTTAATAGAATAAACTGCAGTACCATAAACAGGACCAGGAAACCGATAAGGAAAATACTACTGTATGTAATCAGCTTATGAAGTCCTTTTGGAACTGCGTTTGCATCAACGTCGAAGTAAAGTGCGGCGTACATTTTTCCTTCGGCATTTTTGATAGGGTACATAATCGTAGTCCAAGTACCGTATTCGTCCGTATAAAAACTGCTTAATGCGGGCTCCTCGTCGTTTTTCATACCTTCAAGAGCTATAACATTTTTCTGTGGTAATGGATACATTGAACCTGCTGCCATATTGCTTTCTTCAAAAGGCCCCAACAAATTAGTAGGAATCGCGATGATGGACGTCTGATTTCCTTCCTTCAGTTCAGTGCCGAAGATATAGGCTTGTGCAATATTGGGATATAGCTCGTGGATGGAATCCAGGTATTCTCTTAATTCTTTCTGAACAGGTCCAGAATAACTTTTCTCTTTTACTGCTTCAATTACTTTGTCTGTATCCAGATCATCAAACCATTTCTGTGTTGTAACTTCAGCCTGCTCGTACAATTGTTGACTCAGAATATTCTTTTGCAGTTGATATCCCGCAGTAATGAGGATAACCCCAATCAACATAATGCTGCCGAATGAAATAACGAGATTTTTAGCAAAGAAGGGAAGAGTACTCCACCTTATCTTATTTAACAACATAGTTCACTCCTTTTTCTAATTGTGACCATCTGGATGCGTGTTCGCTCTACGTATGGTGCTTCGTATCCATGTGATATATCGTAATAGGGTTAGACTAATGTTAGTTTTTGAATGAAAATGATGCTTTAGTACCAAGGTTTTCAGAATTTTCCTCATTTCTTTCATTATTGTGTTCATTATTAAAAAATGCGCAAATCTATAACGGTAATTTCTTTGAAGATTGGGGAAATTAAATGCCAAAAGGAATAAGGTCCCTTCATTTTAAAAAGTGAATTGTGCTTAACATGTATATACATAAAGGGGAGAGGGATTTATGTTGAAATAAAGATATGCGCATATATGAAATACATTAATACGCAAAAATGACTCTAAACGAGACTTGGCGAATACGAAAAGATCAATGAACGATATCCTATTACTGTAATGAAAGACAACAGTATATAGATGAAGATAACTTAATAAGTAGTGACATTAATGAAGAAAAGTTTTCATGGCCCTACAAGACAAACTGTTCATTAGAGTATTAACGTTGGAATTACAGCCAGTATAGGCTATAGGCTATCCCATAGAACGCATAGAGCGGTTCCGTAGATTCCGTTAACTTAACAACCGCTGGAGACATTTATAATAGGAAAGTAGATCAACTAAATATATTGAGATAAAATTAATTTATAATATGGGTTGTAATTAGTATTAGAACATGATATATTATTAATCCGGCCAAGAAAACACGAGAAACACAGTGCGGCAAGCGAATGAAATAAGCTTCGAAAGAAACTTAAAAAAAGAGCTTGCAAAGTTGGTTCGGACGTGATAATATATAAGAGTTGCTGAAGAGAACAACGACGGCAACGAAAACAAGTTTGATCTTTGAAAACTGAACAACGAGTGAGTAACGATCTTGCTTGCAAGATCGACGCTGAGAAATCGGTACACGTCTTCAGACTGTATGATTTCAAAGCAAAATAAATGAGATTTTTAATCTCGTCAGTTTCAAAATGAGCTTATCGCTCTTTTCAAATACTTGAGATGATTTTCATAGCGTTTAACCACGCTACTGAAATTCATCTTTATTGGAGAGTTTGATCCTGGCTCAGGACGAACGCTGGCGGCATGCCTAATACATGCAAGTCGAGCGGACTTGAAGAGAAG